>CAMVLT010000013.1 GCA_947168395.1 uncultured Prevotellaceae bacterium
GGGCAAGACGGCAAAATTAGTCCGCATGACTATTAGTTGCGGATTTTAGGTTTATTAATGTTTATTGTTATAAGCTTAATATAATTGTATTGAGGGTAATGACCTATGACGGTCAGCGTGAAACGCCTCTAGGAGTTTCCCAAATGCGGGTGCAAAGTTATAACATTTTTCTGAAATCTCAAAATTGTGCAAATCTGTTGATTTCCAATATGTTATGTGCTTCCATACACAGGGCGTCTTTTGTTTGTAGGCATTAGCTATGACCGCGAGACTAAACAGCATTCTTGTAGGATAGAGAAGTGCTGATAGCGGAAAACGTTGTCAACCCTGGTCTATGGATATACCATATTTATGGTATGACGAATAACTTGCTATTGGTATTGTGGGATTGGGAAAATCACCGTACCTTTGCACCCATAAACAACAACAAAGTGAAACCGCTAAAAAATTAAGGATTATGACAAAGATTGCAAAACAGTTGACCGAGCTTATCGGCAACACCCCGTTACTGGAACTCAACAAGTATTCAACGTTAAAGGGCATCGAGACACCTCTGATAGCCAAAGTAGAGTATTTCAACCCTGGCGGTTCTGTGAAAGACCGCATTGCGCTGGCGATGATTGAAGATGCCGAGCAGAAGGGCATCCTGAAGCCTGGTGCCACCATCATCGAGCCTACCAGCGGCAACACGGGAGTGGGTCTGGCGCTGGTCAGCGCCGTCAAGGGCTACCACCTCATTCTTACCATGCCCGAAACGATGAGCATTGAGCGTCGCAACCTGGTGAAGGCCTATGGTGCAGAGGTGCGTCTGACTTCGGGAAAGGACGGTATGCCTGGAGCCATCCGTGCTGCCGAGGAGCTGCGCGACGCCACCCCGGGTAGCGTCATACTGCAGCAGTTTGAGAACCCCGCCAACCCTGCCAAGCACTATGCTACCACTGGACCCGAGATTTGGGCGCAGACGGACGGACAGGTCGACATCTTTGTGGCCGGTGTGGGTACTGGTGGTACCATCTCGGGTGTAAGCAAGTACCTGAAGGAGCAGAATCCCAACGTCAAGGTGATAGCCGTGGAGCCGAAGTCGAGTCCCGTGCTGAACGGCGGGCAGAGTGGCCCCCACAAGATTCAGGGCATCGGTGCCGGCTTCGTGCCCAAGACATACGACGCAGCGGTTATCGACGAGGTGTTTGACGTTGAGAACGACGCTGCCGTCCGCACAGGCCGTGAGATAGCCCAGCAGGAGGGTCTGCTTGTTGGTATTTCGGCTGGTGCTGCCCTCTATGCTGCCTCTGAGATTGCCCTTCGTCCAGAAAATAAGGGCAAGAGGATTGTAGTCCTCCTGCCCGATACTGGTGAGCGTTACCTCAGCACCATCCTCTATGCCTTCGAAGATTATCCCTTGTAAAGGTAAGAGGTAGGTATTACTTCTGAATGAATTTACAGCTGACGCTGGTTCCGTTGCTATCGGTGGCTCGTGCCACATAGAAGCCCGGAGCCAGCGTTTCAACGTTCAGACGGGCTGAACCGTTGTTGACGCTGACCTCGGCCTGCTCAACGAGCGTGCCGTCGGTGCGGTAGATGCTGATGCCAACCTGCTGGCTGCCCTCGCTCTTGACGAGCAACTGGCGACTGGCGTAGCAGAGGCGCAGACCATTTGCCGACGCGATGGGACGTACAGCCACGTCGATGTCCTGCTGGTCGATCTTCGTCACGTAGTATGTCATGAGGTTCCTGGCCCCGATGGTGGCCACGTTCATGGCATAGACGTCGTTGGCGCCGTCGGGATAGCGGCCTACGGTGGTGCGGGCGTCGTGGGCACCGTATGTGATGACGTCGCCCCACGACTGGTCGGCAGCCAGCAGGGCTATCTGTCCGCCGTCGCCGTCAATCTTGAACGAGGCATGCAGTCCGTTGTCGGTAGTGGCACGCTTGTTGTCGCACCAGATGACGAGGAAGCCGTGGGCGGGAATCTTGGTGTTCGCCCGGGTGTCGCCCTTGGTAATCTGGTACTTCGTTGGCTTCTCAATGTTGTCCGTCAGATACATTCCCTCGACGTCTATTTCCTTGTCCGTCGTGTTGTACAGCTCAATCCAGTCGCCCTTCTTGCCGTACTCGTCGATGTAGCTGTCGTTCGAACCGCTGACCTCGTTGATGCGGACGGGGGTGATGCCCTGTGCGCGTGCCTCGCTGTCGGAGAGACGGTTGAAGGTGGCCGTCAGCTTGACGGTACCCGTAGGCAGACTGATTTCCTCGTCGGTGCTTTGTACGGCTCCCGATGCGTTGACCCACGCCTTGAACGTACAGCCGGCGGGAGCCTCTGCACGGAGTGTGACGGGAGCAAAGAGATGGCCGTCGAACCTACCTGTAGGCACTTCCTGACCGTTAATCAGGATTTTGGCTCCCTCGGTGTCGCTGTTCAGCGTCACGGTCTGGCGCGCAGTGTTGCGCAGTCCGAAGGCGGCGTAGTTCTTCAGGGCGCTGCTGGAGGGTGCGAGACGGCTGTTGAGCTTGTCCAGTATTTCGGTAGCCGTTGAGTTAAGGTACCATTCTCCGCTCCATTCCAGACTCATGGCCGGTGCTACGCGACCTACCAGCTCGTTGATAATCTGGCGCGAACGGTCCTTCTGATAGACGCTGCCGCTCATGATGCAGTAGGCATCGATGAACCGGCGGCAGAAGTCGGCGTTCTTCAGCAAGTTCTTGAACAGCGTGACAAAGCGTATCTGTCCGCTGCGACGTCCTAACGACGTGGGGTAGAGCTGGTCGAAGGTGTAGTTCTCCTTGCCAAAGAAGAGATTGAAGGGGCTGTCGGTGTTGAACGAGCCGTCGAGGTCGAACAGCACGAAGCGGAACTTGCCGCCGTCGCGGTGACGGAATCCCTTGACGTTGTTCTGGGGCCAGTCCCAGTTGCCGAGGAACATGACTGCGGCCATGTAGTTGGCGTAGGCATCGATGTCGAGCATGCGGCATATCTCGGCGTAGGTCTCGCTGTTGTCGGCGTTGGGCGATAGCACGTCCACCAGTTCGTTGAAGGCATCGGGCGTTCCGCACTTCTGCACGTAGCCTGAGTCGGGCGACATCTCGAACTGGTCAATCTCGTCGTCGTCCCATCCGTAGTTGGCATAGACATAGTGCTTGTTGTTAGGCTCGCGCATGTTGAGCACGCCAATGTAGGAGCCGTTGATGAACTCATGCACGGGCTGGTAGCTCTGGCAGTCGAGGTTCATGCCCGCCGACTGCACGATGTACTGCAGGGCAGGGTCCTTGAAGCGGGCATTGTTGTCGTTGCCGCCGTTGCGTATCTGGAGCGTGCGGTTGCGGATGTAGGGCTTCTGCTCGAAGAAGGGGTAGAGCAGGTCCTTTTCGCCACCCAGCTCCTTGTTGCCCTTCAGCTTGAAGGCGTGGGGATACCATGCACGGCTCCATCCGCCGCACATCTCGAGGTTGACGTCCTGGTTGAGCACCATCTTGCCGTTCCCGTCTAAATAGGAGAAGTTGACGGGGCGCTCCCAGTCCATGTTCCAGTTGCACTTCGACGACTGTCCGTTGCCGGGCCGGCCGTTGGGACCTTGTTCGAAGACACCTATCTCGCGGCTGTAGAGGAATTCGGGGTCGGTAATCACCGATATTACGGGCAGGTAGTAGTCGTCCGATTTGTAAATATAGGAACGTGAGGTGACGCGCGAGGGCAGCATGCCGTCGGCAAAGAGACGCAGGCGCAAGTTGACGGCGTAGTCGTTCTCGTCGAAGTTGAATACGCCGTTGGTACTGGTCATGCCGTATTCCAAGGTGGGCAGACTGCCGTCGTAGGTGTAGCGCAGCGTGCAGCCCTCGGGAATGGTGACCTTTGCCGTCAGCTTTCCCGTGTACAACTGCGAGGGCTGGTCGATGACAGGTGCTGCCAGCTGCTTCTGGTACAGTTTGATGCCGTTGTTCGACGCTCCAGGTGTCGGCGTGTCGGTGTGGCCCCATTCGCCGTTGCCGTCGGCATTGCGGGCATAGCTGACGCGCTCCATCGATGCGGGGTACGACTGGCTCGCAATCTCCTTGCCGTCAGCCGTGGTTAGGACGATGGTGCCGCCCTCGGTATCGAGCTTGAAAGGAGCGTTGACGGGAGCTATGTTGTTGGAGTCGAACCACACCAGTCGGTAGCCCTTGGGTGGCACCACGCCTATTTCTTTCGGCATGTGCCAGGGACCTTCGCCGTTTGTGGGGTCGCTCACCATCACTCCGCCCAGCTCCACGGAGCGGTCGGTGGGGTTGTAAAGCTCAATCCATCCGTCGAAGTTGAAGGCCGGGCTGATGTATTCGTCAATGTTCGAGGCCATAATCTCGTTGATGACAAGTGAGCCTTCGGTGGCGGGATTGCGGGTCACCGTCAGGGTGATGGTGCCTTTGACGTCCGAACCGTCCGAGGTGGTGGCCGTGATGGTGACCGTGCCCGGGCCCAGCGTGGTGACTGTGCCGTTGGCATCGACCGTGGCCACCTGCTCATCGCTTGACGACCAGCTCAACAGCGTCATGATGGCAGTGGCGGGCTGTACGACGGCATTCACGGTGGTCTGCTCGCCAGCCACCAGCTCTGTGGCATCGGCCGTGAGCTGGATGGCGGTGGCCTTGACTATCTTGCCGTAGTACTCTAAACGGAAGTTGTCGAACATGCACCAGTTGGAGTAGTACCATCCGTCGGCAGGGTTGCGCAGTCCGATGCGGAAGTCGCCCTCGGCCTCAAACTCCATCGTGTTCCAGTACAGGTCGTTCTCGAAGAACTTGCGGCCCGACGACATGTCGTTGGGGTAATACTTGCCGCCGCTGCCCCAGCATCCGCCGACGTTGCGGTTCATCGATTCCGAGTAGATGCTGGCAAGCGGCTTCTCCGACTCGCCGGCATACATGACGGCGGTTATGTTCTCGTTGCCGCTGAGGTAGTCCTCGTAGGCCCAGTCGTTCTCATAGACACGGTAGAAGGCCTGCACGCTGAGGCGGTACTTGCCCTTGGGGGCACCCTTTATCTGCTGCCAGAAGTCGAAATGCCCGTACCAGAACTCCATGCAGTTCAGGTTGGCTGACTGCGACGAGGCATCGCTGTCCCATTCCCATCCGTCGGTTCTGTTACGGTCGAATCCGGGGCTCTTGACCATCATGCTGGTGATGTCAATCCACGAGTTGCCTTCTTCGTCAGTGGGAGTGGCATACTCCAGCTTGAAGTTGTCGAGCACGCAGTAGTTGCCGCTTTCGCCCGCCTCGCACCTCACGCCGATGGTCACATTGCCCTGGGCTTCAAACTCTATGGCGTTGCCCTTGTAAAGTCCGGCCACGAAGGCAGCATTCGAACTGCTGCTGTTGTCGGGGTAGTAACGCCCGTCGTGCTGTTGCCAGTTGCCTACACCCGGCTCGGCGAGTCCCTCGGAGTAGACGCTGACCAGTGGCGTGGCTTTGTCGTTGGCATACAGGTAGGCGGTGATGTCCTCCGTGCCGTTCCTGTAACTTTCATACGAGTCGTAGCTGGAACGGTAGAAGCCCTGCACGCTCAGCCGGTAGGTACCCTTGGGCAAGTTGCTCAACTGGTAGCTGAAGGTACAGGTGCCGCTGTAGAAACGCAGGCAGCCGGCGCTGACTCCTACGGTGCCCGTGGTGGCATCCCACGTCCATCCTTCGTTCGAGTCGTCGTCGAAAGCCGCGTTGGTGACGAATCGCTTGGTGACGTCCGTCCATACTGTCTCTGCAGTACACATCGTGGCTACCATGAAGCAGGCAGCCACGAATGTAATAAGTCTTAGGTTCTTCACTTGATGAAATCTCAAATTTCAATCCTTATTTCTACAATCAGTATGCAAAGAGCGGATATTCCTTCATCTTCTCGTTTACACGCTGACGCACGGAGGCAATCACTTGCTCGTCTTCAGGGGCGTTGAGAACTTCTTCAATCCAGGCGGCAATCTGCACCATCAGGTCTTCCTTGGCACCACGGGTGGTGATGGCAGGCGTACCGAGACGGATACCAGAGGTCTGGAAGGCAGAGCGCGAATCGAACGGCACCATGTTCTTGTTCACGGTGATGTCGGCAGCGACGAGGGCGTTCTCAGCTACCTTACCCGTCAGGTCGGGGTACTTCGAGCGCAGGTCGACCAGCATCGAGTGGTTGTCGGTGCCGCCGCTGACGATGCCGAAGCCGCGCTTCACCAGCTCGTCGGCCAGCACCTTGGCGTTCTTCTGCACCTGTGCGGCCCACTCCTTGAACTCGGGCTGCAGAGCCTCGCCGAAGGCTACGGCCTTGGCGGCGATGACGTGCTCCAACGGGCCACCCTGCTGTCCGGGGAAGACGGCAGAGTTGAGCAGAGCCGACATCTTCTTGATTTCGCCCTTCGGGGTCTTCAGTCCCCAGGGGTTGTCGAAGTCCTTACCCATCAGGATGATACCGCCACGCGGACCGCGCAGCGTCTTATGAGTGGTCGAGGTGACGATGTGTGCCCACTTCACGGGGTTCTCAAGCAGTCCGGCGGCAATCAGACCGGCGGGGTGAGCCATGTCAATCATCAGCAGGGCACCCACCTTGTCGGCAATCTCGCGCATGCGCTTGTAGTCCCACTCGCGGCTGTAGGCCGAGCCGCCGCCGATAATCAGCTTCGGCTTGTGCTCCACGGCCAGCTGCTCCATCTCGTCGTAGTCCACGCGGCCCGTCTCCTTGTTCAGGTTGTAGCCTACGGGCTTGTACAGAATACCGCTCGTGTTCACTAAGGAGCCGTGTGAGAGATGACCGCCGTGAGCCAGGTTCAGGCCCATGAACGTGTCGCCCGGCTGCAGCACAGCCAGCAGCACGGCGGCGTTGGCCTGTGCGCCTGAGTGGGGCTGCACGTTGGCATACTCGGCATCGAACAGCTTGCAGACGCGCTCGATGGCCAGCTTCTCGACCTCGTCCACCACCTGGCAGCCGCCGTAGTAGCGCTTGCCGGGATAGCCCTCGGCGTACTTGTTGGTCAGGTACGAGCCCATGGCCTCCATCACCTGGTCGCTAACGAAGTTCTCACTGGCAATCAGCTCGATGCCTTTCAACTGGCGCTGATGCTCTTTCTCAATCAACTCAAAGATTTGGTTGTCTCTTTTCATTTTTACCTTATATTTGAATGGTCAATGTTTCTATGGGCTGCAAAGTTACGAATAATCGCTGATATAAACGAGACTTTTTGAAGTTTTAACGCAGTAACACTATCTTCCGACTGCTACTTTCTCGCCGTTGACGATGTAAATGCCCGACGGCAGCGCGTGCAGCGACTGCTCGCTGGTGTCGTCGGTGACGTGCTGGCCGCTTAGGGTATAGACACCCGTCGAGCGTTGGGACTCTGGCTCGGACTGCGTAACGTATTCCATGCCGGTAGGGGGCAAGTCGGATATCTGGAAGCGTGTTTTGTCGAGGTAATTCATGCGGCGCGTGAACCAGTCCTCCAAGTACGCCATCTCCGTGTCGAAGTCCAAAGCGTGTCCTGCCACGTCGCTGTCGTAGCTCCATCGGCCATATTCACGCAGGTCGGCACCTCCCGTCTTGAACAGTTCGAGGTAGGCCCTGAAGCGGTTGAGTATGCTTTCCGTGTTGAGATACGACTGTCGCAGGTCCCGGTAGCGCAGCCTCACCTGCATCTTGAAGTCGTTGGCATTGGTGTTGCGCAGCCGGCGGAAGATGTTGTAGTCGCCGTGCTCATTGTTGATAATGTAGGTGGCGTAGTTCTGCTCCGGTCGCATGCCGTTCCAGTGGTAGTAGCCGTCGTCCCACCGCTGTCCGCAGGTGGCGTCCAGGTCCCACACGGCGAAGGTTATTTTCTTGTCGGTCTGTTTGTCGTAGACGCCGAAGTACATGTTCTTGCCGTGGTTGTCGGTGGCCAGGATGGTTTCCATCAGTATGTAGTAGTCCATGACGACGGGCAGGTCGAAGTACTCGGCAAAGTGATTGGAGAAGTTCAGGTTGGACGAAGTGCAGACGAAGTTGACGGCGTCGTAGAGCGTGCTCCAGTCGGTGGTGTAGCCGTAGTCCTCGAAGTCGGGGTACTTCACGTAATACTCGTCCCACGACTCGCTGGTATTGCTGTAGTTCCTCGGCTTGGTGCCCGGATAGGAGGCATTGTCTGGATGGTGCCCCATGAAGACGGCGTAACTCCAGTCCTTCGACTTCCAGAGCTGACCGTGTACGACGCCCTTTTCCTCGTCATATTTCATCAGCTTCATCTGCTTGCGGTCTATCGCCTCGGTCATGCAGTAGATGCCCCGGTACTCGCCGTTCAGTATCAGTTCCACGAATTGTCCCCGCGAGCCCGTCTTGGCCTTCTTCTCCTGGTCGATGTAGTAGGGTGGGGCAGCGAAGTCGTTCCACAGGTCGGTCAGCGTCCTGTTGCGTATGCGGAGCATGTCTACCTGGCACGATTCCAGAATCCATGAGTTGTCCTCGCGCAGTCCGAAGAACTTCTTGTCCAGTTTGTTGCCCTCGTCGTCCACCAGCTTCACGTGGTAGTTGCGCTTGTGCTTGTCGTCACCGTTGGTGATGCCGCCGCGCCACTTGGCCTTCATGTTCAGCACTCCCGACGAGGCTTTGTCGGTCTCGTTGACTATGATGTAGCCCTCGGAGTAGTCGTAGCCGAACGAGCCTTGCAGCACGACCACAGGCAGCGTCGTGAAGGTGACGGCCCTGTTGGTCTTCTGCCCGTCGGCTGTGGTGACGGCGAAGTGCCACGTCTTGCCGCCACGTATGTCGCTGAAAGTATAGCTTGCGTCGGGTTCCACGTCCGTCCCGTTGATGCTGAGCAGTGAGCAGCCTGGCTTCTGCGTGTACGCTATCTTGGCCGTCATGCTGCCGCCGAAGCTTTTCTGCGGCAGTGGGCATAAGTAAATGCCCATAGACTCGGCGTAGGCCAGGTCGCGGCCGTCGATGGTAATACGGCCGGTGGCATTCGTCAGCGGGTCGGTCTTCGCCGGCAACTCTTCCGCTACGCGGTGCCCCTGCTCGTCGGCAAAGTAGAACCGCTGGTTGCTGCTCCCGTAGCCGCCGTTGCTGTAGGTGCCGACGCAATAGCTGCTGACGCGGACATCCCAGAGGTGGTCGTTATGCGAGACGCTGCGTATGACGTAGATGCCGCTCTCCTGCCGTACAATCTGCCAGAGCGAGTTGTTGCCGTCCTTCCTGTCGGTCATGCTCACATAGCGGCGTAACTGCGGTGAGTCGCTGCGCACCCCGTCGTAGGTGACGTATTGGCCCGTCTTGGCGTTCTTGATGCTGTACACGCCCTCGTCCTCCTGCGTGAAGTACCACCAGGTCTCGTCCCCCGTCGTGGCCTGCGGCTGATAGTACACCGGCGTGTTCTGCCCCGCCGTGGCACCATCGGTCACGCAGCCCTGCGTAAACTGTTGGCATACAATGTGGTAGCGTTTTCCCGCCTCCAGCCTCGGGGCAGCCTGCAGGAATGTAGCGCAGAGCATAGTAAGTGTCAGCAGATGTAGTTTCCTCATTTTCCTTCCTTGTTATTAGTTATGGACTGCAAAGTTACGAAGAATCGTTGATATAAACGAACGTTTTTGAAGTTTTAACGCATGTCACCGCCTCGCGTACTCTACTCACCAAACACTTTCCCAACCCTAAAAATTGCAAAATTGCATTGCATTTCATTTTTGTGGAAATTGAAGGAAGCAGAAAGTGTATAATATAATATTAAATTATAATATAACTTATTGATATATAAATACTTATACTAATATATACCTTTATCCATCTCTTTTCTCATTGCGGCTAAAAGTAAATGCAATGCAATTTTGCAATTTTTGAATGGTATAGGTGCATGGCACTATAATCAGAAATGTGGTAAAAATAGTTTACATTACTAAGCACCGCAAATTGCCCTCCAACTCCGCTCCGAGCAAACTCCAAGTTTGGGTAGGGTAAACCGAGGTTTTGCTTACGGTAAACCCCGACTTTACCCTACCTAAACTCGGAAGCCCGTTTTCATGGCGTTTCAAGGCGTTTTCCGCAGTTTTCCGTTGATGCGAAAATAATTGACAAAGCGGGAAACCGTGGCTTTCTGACGCAGCACAGTTCCCCGCTAATAGTGAGATTATGTTCGGTGTTTACAAGCCGTTTCCAGGCGAATAACCCTCGTCGTTATACACAAATTTTATGTGATACTCCAAACAAATGACGGGAAAACTTGAACAATATCCCCGATACTCTTGCGAATATCGGGGATACTTATGAGTAGGATTTACTGGAATCAGACGGCAGCTGCGGCAATCCAGTTGTAGATGCACGAGAATATGCCGAAGGCTACGATGCCGAGGGTACACAGGGCGAGGGCCAGCTTGCTGTTGACATCGCTCTGGAATGTGGGCAGCGGCGTGGTGGTCTTCTTGATGTACATGGCCTTGACGATGAGCAGGTAGTAGTAGAGTGACACTACCGTGTTGATCAAGGCGACGAAGACGACGAGGTAGACCCAGAAGGGAGCACTCTCGTGACCAGCGACGGCGGCCATGAACACGAAGAACTTCGAGAACATACCTGCAAACGGGGGAATACCTGCCAACGAGAACAAAGCCAGCGTCATGAGGAACGAGAGCTTGGGGTTGGTGGTGTAGAATCCGTTGTAGGCGTCCATGTCGGTACGGCCTCCATTGTTCTGCTCTACGACGCTGATGACGGTGAAGACAGCCATGTTGGCAACGACGTAGACGAGTACGTAGAACGTCAGGGCTGTGGCACCTAACTGCGAACCGCCGAGGGCAGCAAGCATGATGTAACCTGCCTGCGAGATACTGGAGAAGGCCATGAATCGCTTGAGCTCCGTCTGGCGGATGGCGAAGAGGTTACCGACGGTGATGGTGAGCATGATGATGATGCCGAGCATCAGTTCCCACTGCTCTACCAGCGGGCCGAAGACCTTGGTCAGGATGATGAATGCAGCCAGTGCGGCGGCACCCTTCGAGACAACGCTCAGGTAACCAGTTACGGGCGTCGGTGCACCCTGATAGGTGTCGGCCGTCCAGAAGTGGAAGGGCACCAGCGAGAGTTTGAAGCCCAGGCCGCTGAAGAAGAACACCAGTCCGGCGACGGGCAGCAGTATCTGCTCGGAGAACGGGTTGATGCCAGCCAACGCGGTGGCGATGTCGTTGAAGTAGAGCGTTCCGGCGGCAGCATAGACAAACGAGATGCCGTAGAGCATGACGCCGCTGGAGAACGTAGCCGTGAGGATGTACTTGGCAGCAGCCTCGGCGCTCTGCTTCTTCATCTTGTCGAGGGCGACCATGCAGGCCATAGGCACCGAAGCCGTCTCAAGACCGAGGAAGAACAAGAGGAAGTTGCCGCTGGACACCATGATGAACATGCCGAGGAGCGTGCTAATAGTCAACATGTAGAACTCTCCGCGATACTTGGAAGCCTCGTTCTTCAGCCAAGGCTCGGCCATAATCAGCACGATGATTGTACCAAAGCTCAGGATGACCTTCATGACATTAGCAGCCTGCGAAGCGACATACATGCCGCCGAAAGCCTCGGCGGGTTCGCCCAACAATGCGATGCGGAATGGCAGCACGGCCATCAGGGCAACGGTCACAGCATAAAGGATGTCGCCCTTCTTCTCACTACGATGAACGATGAAGTCAACCGCAAAAACAGCCAACAAGATGATAACGAGATAAAACTCGGGAATCATATTCAGGAATTGTCCGTAATTCATTGTTTATCCTCCTATCGTTTACATGTTAATATTGTTGAGAATGGGAATGACGGCATCGTTGATGACGTTGGAAGCCCAGAAGGGGAACGTGCCGAGACCAGCCACACAGAAGATGAGGCAGGCCACGGAGAGACGCTCGTCCCACGTAGCATCGGTGAGCTGCAGGTAGTGGGGGTCGCTGACCTCGCCGTACAGAATCTTACCCACAAGGCGCAGGATGTAGACGGCGGTGACGACCACTGAGGTGCAGGCCACAATGGTGCAGACGCGGTGGAACATATCGGGATTCTCGAACGAACCGACGAAGATGGTCATCTCGGCAATAAAGCCTGAGAAGCCCGGCAAGCCGAGGTTGGCCAGACCGGCGAGCACGTAACCAACGGCAAGGAACGGCATAATCTTCATCAGACCACCCAAACGGCGGACGTCACGGGTGTGGGTACGACCGTAAATCATACCGATGAGGGCAAAGAAGAGAGCCGTCATCAGACCGTGTGACAGCATCTGCAGGATAGCACCCGTGCAGGCCGTCTTGGTCATCATCAGCAGGGCAAAGAGCACCAGGCCGCAATGCGATACTGACGAGTAGGCGTTGATGTACTTCAGGTCGGTTTGTACGCAGGCCGAGAGGGCACCGTAGACTACCGAGATGGTGGTGAGGATAAGGAATATCCATGACAGCTCCTGGGCAGCCTCAGGCAGCAGATACATTGCCACGCGGAAGCAGCCGTAGCCTCCGAGCTTCATCAGCACGCCGGCGTGCAGCATGGAGACAGCCGTCGGGGCCGAAGCATGACCGTCAGGAGACCATGTGTGGAACGGGAAGAGAGCTCCTAATACACCGAAACCGATGAAGATGAAGGGGAAGAACACCTTCTGCATATCAACGGGAATGTTGTGCAGGGCGGCAATCTCGTTGACGTTCATCGTCGTGGCACCACTGAAGTAGTAGATACCGAGGATGCCGAGAATCAAGAGGGCAGAGCCTCCCATCAGCATTAGCGTCAGCTTCATGGCGGCATACTCCTTGGCACCGCTACCCCAGACACCTATCAGCAGGTACATGGGGATAAGGGCCACCTCGTAGAACATGAACATGGTGAACATGTCGGTGCAGATGAAGAAGCCGAACACACCCGTCGAGAGGAGGGTGAACCACAGGAAGTACTCCTTGGTGAGCGGCTTCAGCTGCCAGGAGGCAAACGTGCCGGTGAACACGATGATGCTCGACAGCAGCAGCATGACCACCGAGATGCCGTCGACACCGACGGAGTAAGCGATATTCAGCGGCTTGAACCACGGGGTCGAGGCCGTCAGCAGCATCACGTCGGTATTGCCTGCCGAACGTTGCTCGATGAAATAAAATGTCAGCCAAATGGAGAGGGCGAGCAAAGCCGTTGAGCCTGCCACCATCACGCCACGCACCTGACCCAGGTTGCGGGCAATCCACAATCCTAAAAGCATCAGGACGGGAATCAATACAAATAAACTTAATATATTCATATCTTTAGATTGCTAAAAGGATTAATGTTAATGCCACAGCACCAGTGAGGAACCAGACGGCATACTGGCGGACATCGCCGCTCTGCCAAACACGGATGGACTCGCCGGCCTCGTTGGTGCCCCAAGCTGCGAAGTTGAACGTGCCGTCGATGATGTGACGGTCGAACCAGGCAATAGGACGCGAGACGCAACGGAAGATAATCTTATGAGTGACAAACTGCCAGATTTCGTCCTGATAGAAGCGCTTGTAGGCAGCCTGCCACAGTCTGGGCATCGTCTGCTTCAGACGGTCGGCAATGGGCTGCTCCTCACCTTTATATATATAGGTGGCGAGACAGATACTGCAAATAGCGATGACGGTACTCACGGCGGCTACGGTAGCATCGAAGTGGATGGTGTAGTCGTGACCGTCGGCCGATACGAACGAGCCGAACGAACCGCCCCAGCCGAGGAAGCCAGCCAGCGTGGTGTAGATACCCACACCGACGGTAATGACCGACAGCACAATCAGGGGAACGGTCATCGTCAGCGGAGCCTCGTGCGGCGTGTGGTGCTCGTGAGCCTCCACGTTCTCCGTGCCCCAGAAGATGCCGTAGTACAGGCGGAACATGTAGAAGGCGGTCATGGCGGCAATGCCGGTCATAATCCAGCCCACCACAGGACTGTAGTTCATGCAGGCCGAGATAATCTCATCCTTCGAGCTGAAGCCCGAGAAGAAGGGAATACCGGCAATGGCCAAGCAGGAAATGAGGAACGTGACGTGGGTCACAGGCATGTACTTGCGAAGGCCACCCATCAGCGCCATCTCGTTGGAGTGGACGGCGTGGATGATACAACCGGCACCGAGGAACAGGCAAGCCTTGAACATAGCGTGGGTGAAGAGGTGGAACATACCAGCCAAGTAACCCACACTACCCGGATGCTCATGACCCGTGACAGCCTCCGTACATACGCCAAGTGCCACCATCATGAACGCAATCTGCGAAATGGTAGAGAAGGCGAGCACGCGCTTGATGTCGGTCTGGGCACAAGCTACGGCAGCAGCATAGAAGGCGGTAATGACACCTATCCAGACGATGATGCTCATAGCCTCGGGGGCATACTGAATCCACAAGGGGAACATACGGGCCACCTGATAGACACCGGCGACCACCATTGTAGCGGCATGGATAAGGGCCGACACGGGCGTCGGGCCTTCCATAGCGTCGGGCAGCCAGATGTGCAACGGGAACATAGCCGACTTACCGGCACCACCGATGAACATCAGCGTCAATGCTGTAGGCAGGATGAAACCTCCGGCAGCAACGGCCTTGGCGGCATTGTCGGCAATGAACGGCGTCGTACCGGCTCCCATCACGATGTCGGCACCCTGTCCGGCAAACGAGAACGAGAACGAATCGGTATAGAATCCGAAGATGAGGATACCCACCAGGAAGAAACCGTCGGCAAAGCGCGTGACGATGAATGCCTTCTTGGAGGCTGCCACAGCGGCATGCAGCGGATAGTAGAAGCCGATGAGCAGGTATGACGACACACCTACCAGCTCCCAGAACATATACATCTGGAAGATATTGGTGGCGAGCACCAGTCCGAGCATCGACATGGTGAACAGGCTCAGGAAAGCGTAGTAACGCTGGAAGCCCTTCTCACCGTGCATGTAGCCGAAGGAATAGATGTGGACCATGAACGACACCGTGGAGATGACAATAAGCATCATCACCGAGATGGGGTCGAGCATGATACCCATGTCGAAGTGCAGGGCGCCCAAAGGCAACCACGTAAAGTTATAGGGCACGATAGTCTGATAAACTCCGTCCACGCGGTCGGCACCGAAGTACTGGAAAGCGCAGTAATAAGAGAGTATCGTGACCAGAGCCAATGAGCAGGTACCGATGAGGCCTGCTGCCTTATGCGACATCTTCATGCCCGCCAATCCCAACACTAAGAAGGAGAACAGCGGCAGCAGAAGAATGAAAATTGTATATCCGTAATCCATAATCACTTACTTATCTTTTCATGTTAGTAATGCTGTCTACTGTATCGCTCTTGAAGTTGCGATAGACGTTCAGGATAATCGCGATGGCCACAGCCGACTCAGCTGCCGAGACACCGATAGAGAAGAGGGTCATGAAGAAACCCTCGTTCAGACCGGGATACAGCAGGCGGTTGAAGGCCGCAAAGTTGATGTCGACGGCGTTCAGAACCAGCTCGATAGAAATGAGCATGGCGATGAGGTTGCGACGAGTCACAAAACCATAGACACCGATAAAGAACAGGAGTGCTGAGAGCACGAAATAACATTGTACGGGTACCATAGCTTAATCCTCCTTAACTTTACGTGAAACAACCAGTGCGCCGATGATGCAGGCCAGCAGGAAAATACTGATGAACTCGAAGGGGAGCACATACTGGTACTTCTCGGAGCCTACGAGGGCCTGACCGATGGTAGCCATTGGCACCTCGGCGTCGACCACGTCGGCAGCACGACATATTAACTCATTCTTCAGGAATACGAAGGCGACGGTAGCCAGGCCCACCACAGCGAGCAGGGCTGCACCGATGGCTCGCGAGCACTTGATCTTTTCGACCATGCCCTGCAGGGTGCGCTTCGAAACAAGCTGGATGGCGAAAACGTAAATCATCGTCACGCCGCCAGCATAGACCGAAATCTGAGCAGCGCCTAAGTAAGTGTAGTCGAGCAGGAAGTAAAGACCTGCTACGCCAAAGAGCACGAACAACATGAACGTTGCGGCTCGCATAATCCGCTTCGTCGTCACACACATCACGGCCGAGCCGAGGATGATGACGGCAAGAATTGCAAACATTACGATATTAGCCATAGTCCTTACTTGGTTTTGGTGTTAAACTTACCGACTTCGAAGGGAGCACCGCCGTCTATGAGGTTAGGCAGCGAACCGCCTTGATAGACCTCCTTGTCGAGGTGGAGCACCAGCTTACCACGGTCGAAGGTGGCGTTCTCAAAGTCGTTTGTAAACTCAATTGCGTCGAAGTTGCAGGCGTTCGTACAAAGCTGGCAGAACATGCAGTCGCCAAGGTCGTACTGATAGTCGTCGAGCACCTTCTTCTTCTTGCCTGTCTCCGGGTCTTCAGCCATGTGGGCCGTAATCTTGATGGTGCCGTTCGGACAAGCTTTCTCGCACAGGGTGCAAGCCGTACACTTGTAGGCGCCGTTCTCGTCGCGCTTGAAGACGAGACGGCCACGGTGGCGCTTAGCCACGTGTAGCGTAGTCTTGCGGTTCTCAGGGTACTGCTCTGTTGACTTGTTGGTGAAGAAGTCCTTGAAGTATTCCTTCCAAGAGGTCTTCATGCCAACGGCCAGCGTCTTGAGCCCGTGCCCGATTTCTCCGAAATATGTTTTATTGTCTTCCATTGCTATACCTTATTTAATATATAAGCCAAGAGCCACCACGACGGTCATCAGCACGAGGTTGATGAGTGCCAGCGGCATGAGATACTTCCACTCTAACTTCAGAATCTGGTCGATACGCAGACGTGGGAATGTCCACTTGATCCACATGAGCAGCCACACCAGCGCAAAAGTCTTGCCGAGGAACCAGACGATACCGGGGATGTAGTTCATCACCGTATCGAAGGCCTCGATGCCGATGTTCACGGGAGCCCAGCCGCCGAGGAACACCGTAGCGGCGATACCAGCGATGATAAACAGGTTGAGGAACTCGGCCAGATAGAAGAAGCCGAAGCCCATACCCGAATACTCCGTATGGTGACCGGCAGTCAGCTCGCTCTCGGCCTCAGCCATATCGAACGGGCCACGGTTGGCCTCAGCATTACCGGCAATGAGAAACACGAAGAAGGCTATCAGCGCGGGGATGTGTCCCTGGAAGATGAGCCACTTCCATGGACCCGTCTGAGCCTCGCAAATGCCCGACATCTGCATTGTGCCCGTCAGGATGACGGCGGTGATGAGACACAGGCAGAGCGACATCTCATAGGAAATCATCTGCACGGCACCACGCATGGCCGAAACCACCGAGTACTTGTTGTTAGAGCCCCATCCGGCGAGGAAGATACCCACCACGCCAATCGACGAGATGGCTGTCAGCAGGAAGATGCCCACGTTGAAGTCGAGCACCGTGGCGCCGTTGTTCCAAGGCAGGAACGAGAAAGCACCCACAGAACCGACAATTACCAAGAACGGAGCAACGAGGTAGAGCACCTTATCGGCCTTGTCAACGAAGAATATTTCCTTGACGAGCATCTTCAGCACGTCGGCAAACACCTGCAGCAAGCCCCAGTAGCCTACGCGCATCGGGCCGAGACGGCACTGGAAGTAGGCGCAGACCTTACGCTCCATGAATATCAGTACGATGGCGATGAGGGCATATCCCACGAGGATAGCAACGCCCACCAGCACGCACTCAATCAATATCGACAGAAAATCTCCCAATCCGAGGGTTTCTCGCAGGAGAGCGTCGAACCATTGTGTAACAATACTAAAATCAAACATAATCCTTCGCTTTTATCTGTCAATATCAGGAATAACTACATCAATAGCGGCACAAGTGGCAATCAGGTCGGCAATCTTCTGGCCACGGAGCATCGGGTCGAAGGCACCAACTAACGAGAGACCCATCGGACGCATCTTCATGCGGTACGGACTCTTGTCGCCACGAGAGTCGAGATATACGCCGAACTCACCTGCCACACCTTCGACCGAATAGTACCACTGACCCTCGGGCACCTTGATAATAGGCTTCTGCTTCACGTAGAAGTCACCCTCGGGAATGTTGTCTATCAGCTGTTCGATGATGTTCAGGCTCTGGTACATCTCGTTGATGTGGACGAGGTAACGGTCCATAGAGTCACAGCCGTTGAGCGTGCACTGTTCCCACTCCACCTTGTCGTACATGTCGTAGGGGTGGTTCTTGCGCACGTCGTTCTTCCAACCCGAAGCACGGCCGGCAGGACCGGTCACGGCATAGCTGATACAATCCTCGAGACTCATCGGACCACAGTTCTCCAAGCGGTTGTGCGTAATGATGTTATCACCGAAGATGTCCATATATTCCTGAATCGTAGGACGCAGATACTTCACCAAGTCCTTACAATTCTTCACGAAGTTCGGATCGATGTCATCCTGCAGACCACCGATACGGTAGTAGTTCTGAATCAGACGACCACCGGTGGTCTCCTCCATAACGTTCAGTACGTGCTCACGGTCACGCATACCATAAAGCATACCGGTCAGAGCACCCAAGTCCTGAGCCACACACGAGGTGTAAAGCAGGTGGGAGTCGAGACGCTGAAGCTCATCCATAATGGTGCGGATGTACTTGATGCGGTCGGTCAGTTCCACGCCCATTCCTTCCTCAATAACGCCAACCAGCGCATGGCGATGCTGCATGGCTCCCAGGTAGTTAAGACGATCGGTTAAAGCAAGAGTCTGAGGATAGGTCATGCCTTCCCACATCTTCTCAATGGCACGGTGGATATAGCCGAGGTGAGGATACACGCGCTTGACGGTTTCCCCGTCAAGTACTGTCTGCAGACGGAGCACGCCGTGGGTAGCAGGGTGCTGCGGGCCAATGTTGATGACGTAGTCGTTAGGACCGAAGAGGCTGTTTTGCTTCGACTGCAGGTTGCCGTCCTTGTCAAGATAGTACTCCAAACCGTAGTCGGGTTCGACATCGTCTTCCAACGAATACTCGTCGTTAAACTTCCAGTCCTTGCGGAAGGGGTGGCCCTTGAAATCGGTACGCAGGAAGAGGCGGCGCATATCAGGATGACCCAAGAACACGATGCCGTAGAAATCGTAGACCTCGCGTTCCAGCAGGTCGGCAACCTTCCAGATGTTAATCACGGAAGGAATATAGGCCAACGTCTGCCCGTCGGTATCTCCAGTCCCGTTTGCGGCGATACCATCGCCGCATACTTGGCATTTGGCCAGCATCTTCACGCTGCAACGCTCATGGGTCGTGGTGTTCTCGAGGATGTAGATACAGCCTAAACCTTCCTCAGCTCCGAAGTCCTCGCCGACGATAGTAACGAGATAGTCGAAGCCCTTCTTCTTCTTCAAGTTCTGCATTTCCTGTGCGAACTTGTCAAACTCAAATGATAGGAATTCTAACTTCATACGGCTGCCTCCTGTTCTTTCTTTAATTTGTCAACAAACTCCTGAGGAACATCGGTGATAACCATTGGCTCACGGCGATGGTCGTCGAGCTTCGAGCGGAATGTCAGCTCCTCGTTCGATACGCCTAATGCTGCCTCTTCGGCACTCTGCTTGTGGTTGGCACCGCCGAAGAACTTCTCGGCCTTCACCTTACGCTGCAGTTGCATCATGCCATACATGATGGCCTCAGGGCGCGGCGGACAGCCAGGGATGAACACATCGACGGGCACTATCTCCTCGATGCCCTTCACCACGTGGTAGCTCGACTTGAACGGACCACCGCTGATGGCGCAGCCGCCGACGGCAATGACATACTTTGGCTCAGCCATCTGGTCGTACAGACGCTTCATGGCAGGAGCCATTTTGTGAGTGATGGTGCCGGCACACATGATGAGGTCGGCCTGACGGGGGGAGTTACGCGTTACCTCGAATCCAAAGCGGGCGAAGTCGTAACGGGCACAGCCGCAGGCCATGAACTCGATGCCGCAGCACGACGTGGCAAACGTCAGCGACCACAGCGAGTTGGCGCGTCCCCAGTTAATCAGCTTGTCAAGCGAACCCGTGATGACGTTCACGCCACCCTCGTGCAGCTCGTCGACAATCTTCTCCAACGACTCGTTATCGTTCCACTCGTCGTAAGGAATGCTCTTGATTTTCGGTTTCAATTCCATTCCAACGCTCCTTTCCGCCAGGCGTAGGCCAGACCCAGCACTAATACTACAAGGAAGAACCCGATGGACAGCAGAGCCATCACACCGAAGTCTTTCACTACGACTGCCCATGGATACAGAAACACCGTTTCCACATCGAACATGAGGAACAAGATGGCGAACAGGTAGAAGCCTATACTCACAGGTATCCACGACGTACCCCGGGTGGGAATACCACTCTCGTAGGGTTCGCCTTTCACCTTTGCGTATGAGCGTGGACCTATAAGCTTAGCCACAAGGTAAGCTGCCGCCACCAATGTAAATGCCGTCAGCAAGACGGTAATAAACAAAGTGAAATTCATAAAAGTTTTATAATGTTATAACAATTTGTTTTTCTGAATTCGACTGCAAAGGTAATAAAAAAAAGGCAAACATCATAGAAATAATACAAAAAATATGCGGCAAATAGTGAATTATTTCACATTTGCCGCCTTGCTTATCTTTAATCGGGTATCAGAAAACTGATGACTTCCTGCTCGATATCGATACGGAACGGACCGACAGGTGTTTTCATCAGCCTGCCGTCAATGCCTACCATTGCCTTTTTGGCCTCATTCACAATAATTTCTGTTGTACGGAAAGGGTGTACGCTTCGATGGTTCAGGAAACGTCCCGAAATGAGCAGCCACAGTCCTTCTATCAATTGCACCACCTCGGGGTGATAGACTACCGACACGTCGAGCATACCGTTGTAGGGCACAGCGTTAGGCGTCTGGCCGTACCCGGGACCGCTGCCTATGCAGACGGTCATTATCTTGCGGTCAATCACGTCGTTGTTGATGCGCAGATTCATTTTATACTCCATACGGTGGAACAGCATGACAAAGAGCGACGAAATGAACGACAGCGTCCGGCTGCCAAACAGTCGCCTTGTCTGGCGGCGCAGGTTCATGATGTCAGCCGTCATGCCGATGTTCACACAGTTCAGGAAATAGCGGTGACACCGTTCCTGATTCTTGTTGGTGTAGCGAATACAGCCGAGGTCAACTTTGCGGACACGATGTTTCAGCAACCAGTCGACGGTCTGCTCCACGTTGTCCTCGTCGAGGTCCCAGAACCTGGCAAAGTCGTTCATCACGCCATTGGGAATCAGCCCAAGGGCGATGCTGTCACGTTCCTGCTTTTCCACTTTCATCAGGCAGTTCACGGCATCGTTCAGTGCCGAGTCGCCGCCCACAATGACGATGGTCTTGTAGCCGTTGTTGATCAGCATGGTCATCAGCCGCTCCACGCTGTCGCTGTTTTCACTCTGCACCATGTCGAACACGACACCGCGCTCCTTGAGCACCGATTCTATCTTCTCCCAGCGTTTCCGCTTGCTGTTGATTCCCGTCTTGGGGCAATACAGCACGCCCCACCTCGTTGTCTCTACCATAGTCTTAGTATCCTCTCTATTTTTTCTTCCATTGGAAGGGTTGCGTCAATCCAGTTTATCTCAAAGCCGCGTCGCTCCATGCCCCTGAACCACGTCATCTGCCGCTTGGCAAACTGGTGGATGGCAATCTCTAAACGGTTGAACATCTCGTCATACGTCGTCCGTCCGATGATGTATTCCGTCACGAACTTGTATTCCAGACCATAGTATATCAGGTCTTCGGCAGGTATGCCGCTGTCCAACAAAGCCTTCACCTCGTCCACCATACCTTCCTCCAATCGGGCCTTCAGCCGTCGGGTGATTTTCTGCCGGCGCAGTTCGCGGTCTATATCCACACCGATAATCAATGACGGCACCGGCGGCAGCTCTCGCCTCGGAACCGGGTGCTCAGCGTTGTATGTCTCTATCTCGATGGCACGGATAGCCCGTTGTGCCGAGTCAACGTCCGTCTTGTTGTGCATGTTCGAGCCGTTACGCTCTTTCAGGCTGACGAGCATCTGTGTCAGTTCCTCTAACGACTTGCCCTCCAGTCTGTCGCGCAGTTTTTGGTTCTGGGGTACTGGCGACAGTTTGTAGCCCTTCAGCACCGCTTCGATGTAGAGGCCCGTGCCGCCGCAGAGTATCGGCTTCACCTTTCTACCTATTATATTATTATAGACATCGAAGAAATCCTGCTGATATTGGAAAAGGTTGTATTTCGTTCCTGGTTCGCAGATGTCAATCAGATGATATGGGATGTCTCCATAGTCGCCCAGGTCCTTACCCGTTCCGATGTCCATCCGCCGGTACACCTGTCGCGAGTCTGCCGAAATAATCTCGCCGCCGATTCGGGTTGCCAGTGCTGCCGCTATCGGTGTCTTTCCGCTGGCCGTCGGGCCGAGTATGGTTATCATTCGCTTCATCTTGCTTATTGCTTGTTCCTCACTTCGTTCATCCTGCTGACTTGTTGCCTGACGACTTGTAGGGTGGTGGTGTCAGTGTCAAAGACCGAGTTGAGCCCCTGTGCCTCCTGGGCCGGGTCGCCTGTATAGTCGTCGCCCACTTGCCATTGTTCGTGGCGTGGATGAGCAAATCCGCCCCAACCCCAGAAGTTGCAGCCGGCAAACTTGCCACCCTGTTCGGCATTGTCGGCAACCAGTGAGAACACGTACTTGTAATAGCCGTCGCGTCCTTGGGTCGGGGTGTCAAGGGTGAACTTGAAACCGTCGCGGGGATAGCCGAATTCCTCCATGACCAGCGGCTTGTTCAGTCGGTCGCAGATGGCTAAGTGGCGGTCAATGTAGTCTTTGGTGTTCTGGCAGGCCCGTTCCAGGTTCTCTATCAGCGAGTCGGGCTTTGCCCATCCCCAGTTATAGGGCCACAGGTGTACATTGCAGTAGTCTATGTTCTTGTCGGCACAAATGCGTTCGTAGCAGTCGTAGTCATTCTCACATCCCCACGATCCTTCGCTGCCGATGGAGATAAGATGCCGGGAATCGAGGCTTCGGATGAGTGCCGAGGCTTCTGCCAGCCATTTCTCAAAGGCGGGCAACGACTCCTTGGCAAAGGCGCGCGGCTCGTTGCCTATCTGCCACGACATAATGGCGGGGTCTTCCGTGTACTTCAGCCCTGTGTAGCGATTGGTGCGGCCTATGATGAAGCGCACGTAGTCGTAGAACAGCTGGTGTGCCTGCTCGTTAGTGGCATACTTGCTCATGGCCTGCATGTAGGCCGGGTAGCCGTCGGCATCGGGACGCGGCTGCTTGCCGGCTCCGGCATGCTCTAAGTAGAACCCATATCCGCCACTCCACTCCCAAGAGTTGTTTAGGTAGAGCACGGCCACCATTTGGCGTTTCTGCATCTCGGCCAGCAGGAAGTCAAGTCCGGCAAGGATGGTGTCGTTGTACACCCCCGGTGCCACTTGTAACGTAGGCTCCACCTTGGTTGCTACGCCCCGCTCGCCATCGCTGCCAACGAGGATGCGCAGATTGTCGATGCCCATGCGCTTCATTTCGTCGAGCTCACGACAAAGTCGTTGTCTGTTGCCTCCTTGGCCCTCGGAGCCAAGAATGGCACCATACCAGAAATTGGTGCCAACGTAATAATAGGGCTTACCATCTCGCTCGAAATGGCCGTCCTTGACGGTGACGAATGGCGACTGCTGCTGCGCCGTTGGGGCACATGCAGCCAATAGGGCAATAGTCGTTAGGGAGAATAGGATTCGTTTCATTGTCGTATTTGTTTTTGGTTCTCAGTTTTGCTATGGTAAGTCACCAGTCCATCGATGGGGCTTTTCAGAATGCGCCCTACTGTGTAGCCTTCGCTGGCGGCAGCCTCTTTCAATTGTGCTTCGTAGTGGAATGCCACACTGCCCACAAAGCCTACGGGCAAGTCATTGCGGCCGTATTGCACGAGGTTGCGACGGAAAAAATCGCGGAAGCTGTCAATCACCAGCTGTCTGACCGTCGGCTCATGCAAGTGGCTGCTGATGAATGGTGACAGCGAAGCCAGAAAACGGTTTGCCATAGGATGACGGTACACATGAGTTATGACTTCGCCCATCGTCATGTTTATATCCTTTTGAAAATCTGCAATTACTGAATCTGGCATAAAGCCTTTGTACAGCGCGTTCAGAAAGCGTCGTCCGAGGACGGCACCGCTGCCTTCGTCGCCCAAGATGTAACCCAATGGTGGCGTGTTTTGTACGATATCGTCGCCATCATACAAGCATGAATTGGCTCCCGTACCAAGTATACAGGCAATGCCTGGCGATTGGCCGCATACCGCCCGTGCAGCCCCCAGCAGGTCGTTGTGAGCCTCCACCGTTGCCTTGGGCAATACCGTCTGCAGCAGTCTTGCCATCTTCGGCTCCAGTTCCGGGCGTACCCCGCTTCCATAGAAACAGAGTCTAAGTTCCTCGCCCTCTACAGTGAAGGGTAGGGGAAGGGTCTGCAGGATGGTCAGAATGTCATCCTCCGACTGATGGAAGGGGTTAATACCCTCTGTCTTGAAACGGCCTTCTATGCAGCCGTTGTCTCTGGTCAGCACCCAGTCTGTCTTGGTGCTTCCGCTGTCTGCTATAAGTATCATTCTCGGTGCAAAGATACGATATTTATTTGAGAACTGAGCCTTTTCTCAATTTTTTTAACTACCTTTGCACCCAGAAACCAATAAAGAGTCATGATGAAGAGACTATTTTTGATGATTGTCATCCTGACGGCGTGCCTCACCGAGGGTCACGCTGTCTTGAAAGAGCGTGACCTTGACCAGACGTTAGAGATACTGCGGGCGGAACTGACCGAGTATCGTCGCAACCTGACAAGCATGACCGCCGAGCGGAAGGAACAGAACGAGCAGATACGAAGTCAGCTGGTTGAGACGATGAAGCAAAGCGGGCAGAACCAGCTGATGCTCTACTCGCAGAAGCAGAACCACGTGTTCGACATGACCTACGCCTGCCACCAGGCCACCGGACAGTATCATGAGTTCAAGCGTTCGCAGATACCGTTCAAGACCTTCCTTGCCAACACCGATGCTGACATAGCAAAGTATGACAGTCTGGTGACCTGCCTGAAGTCCATGCCCGAATCCATGCTTAATGACCGTTCCCGCGTGAACCGCAACGTCTGTCTGACGCTGGCGGTCAACATTCGTAACACCCTGACCGAGAACCGTGCTCAGATAGCCGACTACATTCATTATTACGAACTGACCGAAACCCGGTTAAGCAACCTCAACGACTATGCCAACCAGCGCTATAACGACATACAGACCAGCATCTTCAAGAATGGCGGCCAGAACTACTTCTCCATCCTCCGTCAGTGGCGCTTGAACCTGCGGCAGGCCAAGGAAACTGTAGCCGACAAATACAAGTCTACTGCTACCGGGTCGCAGTGGGACAGCAGCGTCATCTTCGGCCTGTTCGGTGTCATCGCCGTATATGTCATCATTGCCATAGCCCTCAACCTGCTGACCTTCCGTTTCTTGCTGCCTCGTCGGCTGCAGACTGAGGAGTTTCTCAAGAAGCGCACCTGCATCATCTTTGCTACCACCACCATCACTTTTGCAATCATCATGGGCGTGTTGCGGGCCACGTTGCACCAAAACTTCTTCATCATGGCCAGCGACCTGCTTATAGAGTACGCCTGGCTGCTGGGTGTCATCCTCATCTCGCTATTACTGCGTGTGGATGGTAGTCAGATTCGCAGTGCCTTCCGCATCTATGCCCCGCTCATCATCATCGGCTTCACCGTCATTGCGTTCCGCATTATCCTGATTCCCAACGAACTGGTAGACCTCATTTTCCCGCCTGTGCTGTTTGCTTGTACGTTGTGGCAGTGGAGTGTCATCCGCCGTCTGAGCCGCAACGTGCCGAGGTCGGACATGCTCTATACCTACATCTCGCTTACCGTGTTTATCGCCTCGGTCTGCCTTTCCTGGACGGGTTATACGCTGCTCAGCGTGCAGATTCTCATCTGGTGGATTATGCAGCTCACCTGCATACTCACTATCACCTGCGTCAGCCAGTACGTCCATCTTTACGGTAGTCGTCACGGGCTGGAGTCAGCCCCCGTTACCCGCAGCTGGTTCTATCAGCTGCTCTACACCGTGTCGCTGCCCGTCATGGGCGTGCTGTCGGTGATGCTCAGCATCTACTGGGCCGCCGATGTTTTCAACCTGAGCGACCTCTGTATGCAGCTCTTTCGCCGCCGGTTCATCGATACCCGCAACCTTACAGTCAGCATCACCAAGCTATCGATGGTCATCAACTTCTGGTTCCTGTTCCGCTACCTTTCTAAAACCATACTCCAGCTTATGCGGATGCATTATGAGCAGCAGGACCCCACCACCGCGCAGAGCCGCGAGGTCATGGGGCGCAACGTTATCCAAGTACTCGTCTGGGGCATCTGGTTGCTACTCTCGCTCAGCATCCTCAACATTAGTGTCACGTGGCTGGTTGCCATCTCGGGCGGTCTGTCAACAGGTGTCGGTTTTGCTTCTAAGGACATCATCGAGAACATCTACTACGGTGCCTCGCTCATGGCAGGCCGAGTGAAGGTGGGCGACTGGATACAGGTCGATGGCACTATGGGTCGGGTCACCAGTATCAGTTACACCTCCACCGTCGTGGAGTCGCTCTATGGCGAGATCATCACCTTCCAGAACTCCCAGCTGTTCACCAAGAACTACAAGAACCTGACTCGCAACCACGGCTACGTCCTTGCCGTCGTACCCTTCGGCGTTGCTTATGGCTCGAACCTGCGCCAGGTCTCCACTTTGGTGGAGAATGCCGTCAACGACCTGCACCACCAGTGGATGGATCCCACGAAGCCGGTTAAGTCGGTAGTCGCTCAGATGAACGACTCCAGCATCGACTTCAACCTCTTTGTGTGGGCCGATGCTCCCAAGAAGTCCTATGTCGTGAGCGATGTCCTGAAGTGCGTTTACGACACCCTCGGCGCCAACGGCATTCAAATCCCGTTCCCGCAGCGCGATGTGCATATCGTGCAGTGATGGCAGGCAAGCCTGTCGCAGATAGTTTAGCCCCGTCACCACACCATAGTCAAATAAATAGTTGCACAAGAATGAAACAGACGATTATCACAACTATCCTCGCCCTCTTTGCCCTCACGTCGACGGCACAAACCGAGTCAGCGGGCGGCCCCGGCTGGCTGTGGGAAATCAGTGGCAACGGGCTTCGGCAGAAGTCCTACCTCTTCGGCACCTGTCATGGTGACGGTCATCAGTTCACGAAGGACGAAATGTTCAGCATCAGTGGACTGGAGAATGCCTTGGGGAATGTCGAGGCAGTCCTGTTCGAAGGCGGAATGGACACGACTAACATTACAAAGGTGGTCAGGGAAGAAATGGAAAAGCTTGGGAAGTGGCTCAAGAGTCCTGATTGCTTGATGCCGGAGGGCACGTACTATAAGCCGCTCTACGACACGGTGGCACACTTCAACGAGGTCAACAAGTTCCTATACTATAAAATGAAAGATCCTGAGTATTGGAAGAAGAATCCCGGATACTGGTTCTCCATGTTGTCTTTCTACGATGGTTTTCAGCGTAGAAAAGACGAGATAACCCTCGACGGGCTCCTGAAGCAGGAAGTGGAGAAGCGAGGCATCGTGGTAGGCTCGGTTGAAAAGACTGCAGAGGCCAGCGGTTCCCTGTTCTCAATGCTGACAGACGTGACAAGCCTCGACACCATTCCCATGAAGCGCCAGGCTAACATGCTCTACCACTATATCCACGATGTGCTGAATAATGGCAGTCTGCTCATCATACGCGGAGGTTTTGCCAAGGCATATTTGGAAAACGACACGTGCAAGTTTAGTGACTATCTAAGGAGCATGGGTGCCGTTCCTGGTGCAGAATCTGAGGACGACGCCAACCATGAGATTTCGTATGATCGCAACCTCCTGTGGATTCCCGTCATCAAGGAGAACATCACCCAGCGCCGCAGCATGATAGCCGTCGGCTGCCGCCATCTGATGGGCAGCAGCGGGCTGATAGCCTTGCTGCGGCGGGAAGGCTATGCCATAAATCCCGTGAAGCGCTGAGGTATAATATAACCAAAAATAAGAATATGAAACAGACGATTATCACCATCTTTTTATCGGTGCTGACCTTTGTCCTCTGCGCCTGCAGCGGCGACGGCATCACGGACACCTATTGGTGCGACGACAAGACGGGCGAGTGGCTGATAGGACTGACGGAGGACAAGCTGTTCTACGACTGCAAGGCGTGGGACATCGTGTCGAAGGACGAAAGCAACGGTACGTTCGCTATTCTGGCGAATGACGGAAAGGACAAACTCGACATCGGCTTCGGCACGGAGCAGGACGGCAAGCAGACCGTCACCATCGGCGGCAAGCAGTATGACTGCAGTCTCATTGATGGCTGGTGCCTGCCCGACTACCTAAAGAAAGACCCCTGCGACACGATTGCCGACAACCACTATGCCGCAGGCGACAGCGTGACCATCGAAGGATGGATAGTGAACCGTCTGCCGGGCATCGTCAACAGGATAGGAAAGATGCTTGGCAAAGATGAGAAGAACACCAAGAAGGTGACCGTGAACATGATGGCCAACATCATGACCGATGAGGTGCAGGAGTTTACTGCTCCGATAGACAGCGTTGGCCATTTCTCACTACGGATGCCGATAGTAAACACGACGTCATTCCTTCTGGATTGCGGCAGAAAGAACGTGAGCGTGGTGGCAGAACCAAACGAGACGTATTTCCTCACCATCGACGAGCTGCAGGGCAAGGTGCTCTTCATGGGCAGGAACGCCCGACTGCAGAACGAGATCAGGGCACACCATATCCGAATGAACGGATACGGGTCGGACCAGCTGGAAGCCATCGGCGACTTCACGGCCATTCTCGACAGCATCAGGACACAGACAAAAGCGGCGATGAGGGAACTGGACGTTGTGTGCTATGAGCATCCCACGCTGTCAGGAAGGTATCGCACGTACTATCGCAACAGCATATTGACCAACGGCATGTCGAACTTAATGCGAGCCAAGTTCATGGCACCGAACTATGAATTACCAGAGGCTTACATGAAGGCTGTCGAAGAGGAGTACTGGCAGAAACTCGCTGAGCCGTACACGCTGGAAGCCTACACCTTCACCTACTTCTTCAACGACTATAGTGAGCAGCTGCAGCAGAAGGCCCGGAGCAAGATTGACTACACGCTGAAATGGATCGTGAACCAGGCTGAGAAGGACGGCATCGTCAGCCTCTCGGCCAGGGAGCGGGAAGCGGTTGCGCAGTATGACGCCGCTTTCCCTGCATATAATGAGAAGTTGAAGAGCGCCCCCGATAGTCTGAGGGAAGCCATCAACGCTGAGTTCGAGCAGAACGACTTCGTGGCTGTCGTCAACGAGATAATCAGTCGTGAGGGCTATAATGATTATGCCAACACCAAGTTCACGCAACGCGACCTGGCGTATCTGCTGCCCGAGATGAACGCGCAGGGATGGAGCCAGACCACGCAGGACATCTTCCTCAGCCGCTATTTCTGCCACTTATTAAGAGGCGACTGCAAGCCGCTCGACAAGTCTCTTCTCGACTTTGCCGAAGAGCATATCCATGCGCCCGCTGCGCTGAGCGCCGTGCGAGCCTTGAGCGACAAGTATGAGCTACTGACCCATTTCATGCTGGACAACGAGGACTGTTTCAAGTCGAACGACATCGTGAAGGGCATGAGCGACGGCGAGGCGATATTCCAAAAGATCATCGAGCCGTACAGGGGCCGGGTCATCCTCGTCGACGTGTGGGGTACGTGGTGCGGCCCCTGCAAGGCCCAGCTCTCACACTGCCAGGAAGAATACGAGCGACTGAAAGACTACGACGTCGTCTATCTCTATCTCGCCAACCGCAGCAGCGACCAAGGCTGGAAGAACGTCGTCAAGGAGTATCAAGTAGCTGGCAAGAATGTGGTGCACTACAACCTGCCCGAGCACCAGCAAAAGGCCGTCGAGGAATACCTTGGCGTTCAGGGTTTCCCCACCAACATTGTCTTCGGGCGCGATGGCAAGTTGCACACAGTCCTCGACTTCCCATTAGACATAGAAGCCGTGGCCGGACTATTGGAAAGGATGAAATAGTGCTGATTACTAAAGCTGCACTTCCTGCACTGACCACTGGCTTTCAGTCGCTTACGAGCCTCTGAGGCTTCTAAATCCTGCACTGAAACCTGCACAGAACCTGCACTGACTCTCGCGGCAGGCTCTGCGTTTGCAGGAAACAGCCTGAACCAGTGCAGGAAAATCAACGAAAAATTCTGCCTAACTGCCTTATAATCAGTAGTCAGTGCAGGAAGTGCAGGAAAGTAACCTGACGATCCAAGCGACTTTGTCTATAACTTCATATTCATTACAGTTTAAACGTGGCACGGAGCATGACGGTGCGACCACAGAGGCCGTAGTCGTAGGTGTAGGTATTGATGCCGTTGAAGATGGTGTAGGCGTAGTGGCGCTGGTTTAGAAGATTGCAGAGTTCCAGACGGAGGACGCACTGCTTCCACTTGTACTGGGCGGAGGCGTTGAAGAGGGACATGTGCTTGTACTGGTCGGCGGTGAGCTGGCGGCGCACGTGGTCATAGTCCAGGGAGAGGTCGAGGGCGGCGATGGGGAAGATGTGGACGGCGCCGCTGTGGGTGAGGGAGGTGGTTGTGTTGCTCTCTTCGGAGTAACGCGAGCGCGACCACCCGTAATTGATGTCGTACCGCAGTTCGAGCCATGGGACGGGGGTGATGGTGGCGTTGCCATGTAGGGCGTAGCTGTTCGTGCGGGTGTCGATGACGGTGGCCTCCTCCTGACCTCCCCCCATAGAGGAGGAAATTGCCTGTTCGCCGCTGCCGAAGCTGTAGCTGCCGTCGGCACCGAGCTTGGCAAAGAGCGTGGGGATGTTCTTCGTGACGGAAGCGGAGAAACTGGTGGAGCGGCTGCGGGAGTCGCGGAGCAGGGCCGTGCTGCTCACGTCGATGCCGCTGACCGACTGCGACGTGAGCGTGTTCTGCTTGCCTTCGCTGTGGCTGGCCGCGAGGCTCAGCGTGAAGTACTGCATGGGCAGTTGCCACTTCCAGTCGCCCGACGTGTGCCACGTGTTGGACTCGCCGATGATGCCCGACGAGGTGCGCACCGAGCGGTAGTCCACCTGCATCGGCTCCGTCAGCAGCGTCATCATGTCGCCGATGGAAGTCGTGTAGCCCGTCGAGAACGACAGTTTGCTGTTGGCCGAGAAGGTATAATTGATGCTCATCGAGGGATTGAGCACGGGCTTGGTGTAGTTCAGTTTATTATAGTACAGCCCCTTCAGCGCTGCCCCGATGCCTGCACTCAGGTAGAAGCGGCGGTTCCTGGAATGAATCTCGAAGCCGGGGTTGAGGGTCGGCGTGAAGGCCCAGCCGCGAATGTCATTCATCTCGCCAGTCGCCGTGCGATAGGTTTCCAAGTCGTCATACATTGCTGACACGCTGACGGGAAGGTTCAGCCGGAACGACTTGCCGATGGGGATTTGGAACGACGAGCCGACATTCATGCTGAGCGTCGAGGACTGCGCTGTCTGCCCGTAGTCCGTACCGTCTTGGCTGAACGAGAGCCTTAGCGTCGGTGTCCGCCTGAACGACACCGACGCATGGACGTGTCGCCGTGCGCTCTTCTCCGTCCTGCCCATCCAGAAAAGTTCGTTGCCCACCTCAAACGATGAAGTCTTCCGTCGCTGCTCCACTAAAGAGCCGTTAGCAACCACATCCCCCTCATTCTCCTCAAACTTCCCTTTGAGGACAAACGTCTCGCTGAGATACACGCGGTCGGCGTTCTTCAGGTAGTTCACCGACAGCTTCGGCAGGTGAATTTTTGTTATTGGCGATGTCTGTTCGCTCACGGTCACATAGTTCCCACCCTCGGCAAGGTACGTCGTGCTCTGGCTGATGTCGTGCGTGGCGCGGTGGTAACTGTAGTCGGCATTCACCTTCATGGTCGTGAACGAGTCCGTGCGCAGGATGCCGTTCACCGTCGCCATGCCGTTGCGCTGGTAGAGGTATTCGCCCTGCGGAGGCGCACCGCCGTCGAATCCACCAAACAGGCTCGTGGCGCGGGTGCTCACATCCGAGCCGCCGAAGTGGTCGTACATGTCGGCCCGTGCAAAGCCTTTGTAGTTGCCGCCCTTCACCGAGCAGATGGTCTGGAACTTGTTCGTGAACATCATGCCCGTCAGTCCCAGCAGGGCTTGCAGTCTGTCATCGCCGTCCTCCATATAGCCCGCTCCCGCTTCCTCCTGTCCGAACGGCTTGAACTTCGCCTTGTTCGACAGTTTGATGTTCATCGACACCTCGTTGCTCGGCACGTCCTTCTCCACCCGTCGGCTGTGGTGATTGCGCACTATCTCCACCTGCGTCACGTAGTCCGCCGGGATGTTCCTCGTCGCCAGGTTATACTTGCCACCCAGCATGTCCAGCCCCTCGATGTTGAACTGCGAGATTGGCTTGCCCATGTAGCTGATGGCACCGCTCTGTGCCACGTCCACGCCTGGCAGCCGTTTCAGTCCGTCCTCCAGCGTCACGTCGCCCTTGCCCAGAAACGATGCCAGGTTATGGCTCAGCGTGTCGCCCCTCTGCCGCAGCGGGTCAGGCTTCACCGTCACCTCCTTCAGCGAAACAACCTTCGGAGTCAGCACCATGTCCACCTTCATCGTCCGTTCCTTTAGCGTCAATCGTTCCGACTCCTTCTCATAGCTGATGTGAGTGAACTGTAGCGACACCTCCCCGCTGGGCGCACTCTTTAGTTCCAGCGCATACTCACCCTTCGCATTCGTGCTGGTGAACGCCAGCGTCTTGCTGCCGCTCACCAATTTCACAATCACGTCACTCACGGGCTTCTGCTGCAGGTCTATCACCCGCCCCGTCACTTTCACCTGCGCCGATGCCGACGCTGCCAGCACTACATATAATATAATGTATAGGAGTCGTTGCATTATGTTCTATTTCAGTTCCAATGGCTGATACACATGCGCCTTGTTATTCACATACACGTTGTTGACAAGTATTCCCTCGGTATCGTGGGTGACGTCGGCGGTACTGAGGTCGCCAACGTAATACTTGGGATTCTTCAAGTAGAGTCTGTTGCCAAATGTCCTGATGCGGTTCTTGATAAGCTTCGCCTCAGTAGTCTTCACGGTGATGGCATTCGTCTCGTAGTAGATGGGCGAGGCAATGCGCTGAATGTCGGCTATCGTGAAGCGATGGATGCCGCCGTCAGTCTCTGCTTCAAGAATCAGCCCCGGTAGTCCGCATAGTTTCCACGGACCAGCTGACGTAGGGATGTCCTCGCTGTAGCGTACCGTCCATTTCCTTCCGTGCAACTGACACGTTGCCGTCTTGCATAGGTAGCCACCGACGGTCAGTGTATCGTCGCTGAGCGTCCACTTGATGGGCTTCCGCTCTTCGCACGTCTCGTATGGAGTCGGCACAATGGCATCGCGTACCGTCATCATGCCGTCGGGGTATCCTGTCCACACCTCTGGCACGAAGCAGAACGATTCAGCCCTCAACAGGGGCAGATTGTCGGGTGCCAGACTTTCATAGCCCTCCGTATCTTCGCGGAACTTCCTGTAAGGATAGCTGCGCGTGCAGTGCTGTCCCACCTGCAGGCACAGCTTCATCCTGTCCGTCACCGCTGTGCCGTCCGCGTCCTGCGTCTGACACTCGTAGTCATAGACTGCCACGAGACTCGACGTGTCGATACTGTCCTGATGAATCTTGGCCGCAATCATCGCTGCCAGCATTGCATCCATGTCATCATCCTGCTGTCCCTGCGCTCCTATCGTCAGCGCGAAAGCCATCATGGTTACTAAAATCTTTTGCATAGTTCTTGATGTTTTATGGGGTTATTACTTCTTCTTTGCATCAAACTTATAGTTGAACGTGAGGGACACGTAATGGTGGAGGAACGAGGAGCCGCCCTCGATGCGGGTGGTGGCGGTGACATCGCTGTGGTAGCGGGTATCGCGGTTGAAGAGGTCTTTGGCATAGAGAATGAGGCTCGCCTTGTTCTTTAGGAACTTGTAGCTGACGCGGGCATTGCACAGGAATCGGTTGGTGTTCATCGCGTCGGACATGTAGCCGCGGTCGATGAAGAAGTCGGGAATGAACTGAAATTCCCAAGTCTTCAGTTTGTAGCTAAAGGTGAATGAGGCCCGATAGTTATAGATGTTCTGCCTTGGCTGGGTGGCATCGCTGTAGGTGTAGTGGTGCCAGGCGAAGTTCTGTCCAAGGAACAGGAAGAATGGGCCGTTGGAGTATTGCAGATTCAATTGCTCGGAAAGGTCAGAGCTGCGCTGACGGTTATAGGTGATGCCCGTGGCCTCGTCCACCAGTGTCATGATTCCGTATGACTGGCCGTAGCCCTCAGATAGGTAGTTCCTGAAGTGGAAGCCGCTGCCAAGGTCGCGCTCGTAGCTGAAGCTGGCCCCCCAACGCTCACCGCCACGCACATTCTGGTTCTGGGCACGGTAGGCTCCTGTTTGGGAATTGTAGTGGAGGATGGTGCCGATGGGGTCGTAGTTCTTGCTATAGTCCACGGAGAAGTTCAACACTTGGTTCGCGTGGGCGAGCATCGAAGAAAGGCCGAGGCTGGCACTCAGCGTGTGAGAGGTCTTGAGACTGGGATTGCCCATTGTGACGTAGAGCGGATTTGTGTCGTCGCGGTAGCCGATGCAGTCGATGAGGTCGGGACGATTGGACGAGTAAGCGATGCGACTGCTGAGACGGGTCTGTTTCTGCAAGCGGTAGGTCAGTTCCAGTTCGGGCGTGACGAGCAGGAGGTTGCGACGGGCGAGGGTGTCGAGCCGCCCGCGCTGGTAGTTGGTCTGCTCATGCCAATGGGTGAGGTCAAGCATGGGCTTTGCGCTGAATTTGCCTTGTGTCAGATTCGCTTCCAAACAGAGCGTGTTTCGCCAGGAGTCATCATCTCGCCGAAGGCTGTTGGCCGTGTCGAGCGTATCGGCACGATGGCGCTGCTCGTCGCGGAAGTTATTGTTGTAGGTGGTCTGCCAACTGGCCATCACAGACAGATTCTTGCCAAAAGCATGGCGGGCTTGTAAACTGGCATCAGCAGTGAGACGGTGGGTGGGAGCGTGATAGTGCTGGCGGTCGGTTTGCGTCGTGCCACTCTGGAAGTACTGATAGATGCCTGTCGATTCACCGTCTCTCTTCATGTTGTCGTATGTCAAGGATACTGACGCTCCGAATTCGGTCTTGCCGAGCAATGAGCCTAATCTGGCTTTGACATTTGTCGAAAAGCCTTCCTCTGTAGCTATTGAGTGGTAGTCGGAGGAGTTTGTCACGGCATCGGGGGTGGCCAGCTCATACGTCTGCTGTTTGTTTTCAGTCATGGTGCGCCCGCGATTGAAAGTGATGTTGGCATCAATATCCAGCTTTGTGTTCGTAGAGAGGTTGAAAAAGGAACCGATGTCAACGGGGATTTTCATGTCGTGCTGATAGTTTCTGCTTGTCTGGTCGGATTCGGTCGCCATTGTGCCGGACAAGAAGGTTTGTCGGTTTTCCCAACTGTCTCTCCGTTCGTCGGTGTGGCTGGCTCCACCGCTGATGCTCCAGTTGTTCGGCCTATCGACCTTGAACGCGGGTTTCCAAAGATGGCTGTAGCCCACTGCTCCCATTTGCTGACGAATAGGAGTGCTGCTTCCGTTTGTGCTTGAACCATTTATCGTCATCGCGTCTATTTTCGTCGGGTCATCAGCCACACGACCATACAGCATCAGCGGGTCGGTCTCGCTCAGACGCATGGCTCGCAGGTGGGCTGCGTAGTTCTTGCTCGTAAGCCCCTTCAGTTCCGCATCGCCATAGATTTTGTCCATGAATCCTGGCTTGATGGTCACGTCGAGCACGTGCTCCTCCTTGCCGTCAGCCACACCCGTCTGTTGCTCGAAGTCGCTTTTCTTGTCGTAGGCCTTGATGTCTTTTACGGCCTCTACGGGCAGCAAGTTCGTCAGCAAGGCTTCGCTGAACGCTTGCTGTCCGTTCATCATCAATTTCAGCGGTTCACCGTTCCAGAGCAGTTTGCCGTTATTGATGCTCACACCCGGCAGTTGTTCTATCAGTTCCAACAACCGTGCGCCATCTTGTGTTTTGAATGCACTGGGGTTGAATACCACCGTGTCGCCTCGCATATAGAAACGACGGGCACGGCCTTCCACGGTCACTTCGCTCAGCAGGTGTTCGTCCATCTTCAGGCGGAAGTCGTCAATTGTCACCGTGTCGCGGTCATTGTTGCCCATCCGCTGCACTGTCTGGCTGTGATAGCCGAAATAACTCGCGGTGATGGTCAGTTTCGACATTTCCATCTCGCAGGCACGCTGAAACCTGCCTACCGAGTCGGTTCTGATCGTAGTTTGGAGTACGTCGCCCCATCTGGTGTCCTTCTCGATAAACACTACTTCCGCTCCTTCCAGCGGTTCGCCTGTATCGGCATCTAATACTCGGCCTTTGATTACATCGGCCTGCGCATTTGCTACGCCCAAAACGAGGGCGATAATGGTGGTGATGATGTGTCGTTTCATATTTTATTTCAATTCCAGGGGTTGGTACACATGTGCCTTATTATTCACATACACGTTGTTGACAATCATTCCCTCGGTGTCGTGGGTCACGTCGGCGGTACTAAGGTCTCCCACATAATATGTTGGATTCTTCAAATAAAGTCTGTTGCCGAATGTCTTGATGCGGTTCTTAATCAGCTTTGCTTCGGATGTCTTCACGGTGATAGCGTTGGTCTCGTAGTAGATGGGCGAGGCAATGCGCTCAAGGTTGGCTAGCGTGAAACGGTGGATGCCGCCATCAGCCTCTGCTTTTAGCACCAGCCCCGGCAGTCCGCAGAGTTTCCACGGGCCTGCCGACGTGGGGATGTCCTCGCTGTAGAATGCCGTCCACTTCCTTCCGTACAGCTGGCAGGTAGCTGTCTTACACAGGTAGCCGCCGACGGTCAGCGTATCGTCAAGGAGCGTCCACTTGATAGATTTCCGCTCCTCGCAAGTCTCGTAGGGCGTAGGCACGATGGCATCGCGCACCGTCACCCTGCCATCGGGGTAGTTCGTCCACACCTCTGGCATGAAGCAGAATGACTCAGCCCTCAGCAGGGGCAGCTCGTCGGGCGTCAGGCAGTCGTAGCCCTCCGTATCTTCGCGGAACTTCCTGTAGGGATAGCTGCGCGTGCAGTGCTGCCCCACCTGCAGGCACAGCTTCATCCTGTCCGTTACTGCCTTGCCGTCGGCGTCCTGCGTCTGACATTCGTAGTCGTACACCGCCACGAGGCTCGACGTGTCGATGCTGTCTTGATGGATCTTGGCCGCAATCATCGCTGCCTTCAAGTCGGCAAGTCCGTCGCCTTGCGCCTGCACCTGCGTCGGCACCGTCAGCGCAAAGGCCATCATTGTCACTATAATCTTTTGCATGTCGATAAATGTTTATAGGGTTAATACACTTCTTTATAACTAAGGTTACTGACCCCACCCCCGGCCCCTCCCCTACAAGAGAGGGGAGAACCACAGAAAGGCCGCTGCCTCTCTCCCCTCCCTTGTAGGGGAGGGGCCGGGGGTGGGGGTCAGTATTGTTATTATTCATGTTCGCTTTCGTCTATTCGAAAAGTTTACTGCAAAGGTAGGGGAAAAGGGCCATAGTCACAGCACCTTTCGGTTTACAAACGGTTTACAAATGATTTGTAAACCCAGTTTACACGCTGCCTGAAGGACAATTGGTGCCTTTAGAAATAGTTGGAGGGCGCATCGCTGCGGCCTCCAGCCTTACCCGGGTCTACTACTTTTTACTAACTTTACTCTTCGGCTGCTTGTTCAGCCGGTAGATGATATGGAACAATGTATAGCGGGGCATGACGTTGGTGTAGGTCTCAGTGCGCCCCTGGGCATTGAGGGTTCGGGTGACGTTGCTGAGCTGACCAAGGAGGTCGAAGCCGTCGACGACAAAGAGGAGATTACCCTTGAAGAAGGGTCGCGAGAGGCGAGCATTCCAGACGAGGTCGCTGGTGTTCAGGTTTTCGTCGGCATAGCCGGTGCGGCTGTAGAGGCCGAGGTCGGTGCTGAGGTCGAGCTTCCACGGTAGCTTCAGGATGGCTGAGAGAGAGGTGCGACAGGTGAAGGCGTGGAAGTCTTGGAAGTCGGGGCGTGTGCCGGTGAGGCGTTCCCATGTGGGCTGACAGGTGAGTTCGAGGTGATGACGGCCGATGTCGGCCTTGAAGGTGGGGGTGAGGGAGAGGGCAAGGCGGCGGACTATAGACTCTCCCCTCGCCCTCCCTGTGAGGGAGGGAGCAGTTACTTCTGGGGTTGGGGATTTCAAATCCCCTCCAACTATCCCTATCAGGTCGACGCTTTGGGCGTAGGTGATGTGGAAGGGGATGTCGAGGTTCAGCTTCTTTGTGGAGTCGAGGCTGCAGTGGAAGGTGTAGCCGCCGTCGGTGGTCCAGTTGCCGTCGACGTTCTCCGGGCGGTAGGTGCGCACGCCAGTCTGCGGGTCGTAGACGTAGCCCATGGCAATGGCGTTGTAGGTGCGCTGGTAGCCCCATTCCAGGTAGTGATAGGAGAGCTTCTTTCTGTAGACGCCATTGATTTTGAACTCAGGGGTGACGGCTGTGCGCAGGTTGGGGTTACCCAGCCGGATGTTCATTGGGTCGGTATCGTCGCGCAGGTCGATGCGTTGCTCCAAGTCGGGCAAGTCCGTCTGCACGCCTAAGGTCAAGCCAATCTGATGGCCGCCTTTGAGGTCGAGATAAGTCCAGTCGGCCATAGAGATGGTGAAGGCAGTTCGGCAGAGGGTGGTGTCGATGCGGCCACGCTGATAGTCGAGATGTTGGCTGCGCAGGCTGACATTGCCGTTAAGGAGCGTCCATATCTTTCCGTAGCTCTTTTCATCGAACGCGTAGCCGAGGTTGACGTCCAGCTTATGGCGGTCTTCGGTGGAGCGGCTGTCGAAGCTGTTGCGGCTGTCCATCACCTGCTGGTATTCGCTGACGGAGGGAAGTTGGGCGATGTCCTCGGGCTGACGGTCGAGGTGGTCGAGGAGATAGAGCGTCGAACGGCGGTGGCGCCAGTCGTGTGCAAACTCGTAGGTGGTGAAGAGCGAGCGCCAACCTTTGCCCAAGGGGATGTTGTAGCCCACGGTGGCGTTGATGCTGCCGCTGCGGTCGGGGTGGTTGTCGGTGAAGTGGTGGAGGGAGGTGGAGGGCTGCTGTGATACAGCAGCATACTGGACAGACTGGCGGTTGAAGAGGTGCTCGTTGCGGTCGTTGTAGGTGATGTAGGCTCCGAGGCGCAGGTTCTCGTTAGAGTGCGGAATCTTGATGGTGGCGCCACCGCCGAACGTGCCCTCCAGCGAATGGCCGTTGCCGACGCCCTGCCGCAGGATGCTGTTGACCAGCGTGTCGCGCAGGTTGAGGCGTGAGGACGTGGGACTGTAGAGCTGGTCGAGCAGCTGGCGGCTGACGTCGGCGACGGGCGCGTTGAAGGTGGCCGATGCCAGGTCGGAGGTATGGTCGAAGCGGTGATACTTCAGGTTGGGGCTGATGTGCCAGCGCACGTTCTTGTGGTTGCGGTAGAAGTCCTGATAGGTAGTGAGCCGCAGGTCGTCGTTGCGTCGGCTGCTGAAGCTGTGGTCGTAGGTGTCGCCCGTCGGCAGGTAGTTCTGTCGCACGGTGCGCGTCTCGCCCTCCGTGTGCTGGTGGTTGACGGCGGCATCGGCATGAAACTCCCACCGCTTGTTGCGGTCGCTGACGTTGAAGTAGATGTCGGCCCTCTCCGTGCGGCGCAGGTTGTTGGTCGCGCCGCGCTGCCAGCTGTCGTTGTCTCCCGGTCGGCTGTCATCGTCCAAATTGTTGGCATTGGCCGAGATGCCCAGCTGCGAGAAGTCGGTGTGGCGCATGGCGAAGAGGCGGGCTATGTAGCGAGCCCCCTCCGAACCTCCCCCCATAGGGGAGGCTCCTGCCTCCACGTTGGCTATCCATCCTATCATGTACTCCTTCTTCAGCCGCACGTCGATGACATAGCGCTGCGAGTGCTCGTCCTTGATGCCGAGCCACTCGTTCTCGTCGGTCTGCTTATTGTAGATGGCGATGTCCTTCACGGTGTAGGCGGGCAGGTTCTCGAGCATCAGCTTGCGGTCGTGGCTGAAGAACTGCTTGCCGTTGAGCAGCAGGTCATCGACGAACTTGCCGTTGTGGTAAATGCGCCCGTCGCGCTTCAGTTCCACGCCCGGCAGCTGACCGATGAGGGCGTCGAGCATCGACCCCTCGGCCAGGATGAAGGCATCGGCATTATATATTAAGGTATCGCCACGGTAGTAGAACTTCACCTTCGAGGCCGTAACCACCACCTCCTGTAGCATGGTGGACTGCGGTGCTAAGTAGAACGGTGGCAGTCCCCGCTCGTGCTCGCGCCTGCCGATGCGATCCAGCTTGTAGTCCACGTATGTAGTCTTGAAACCGACATGGCTGATGCGGAAGATATACTTGGCGGGCATTGCCGGCACGTCGAAAGAGAACTCACTGGTCTCCCAGTCAAACCCTTCAGCATACCAGTGCTGGCGGGCTTCCTTCTGTGCGATGACGGTGCTGTCGGCACTGAGCAGCGTCACGTTAGCGCCGATGAGGGGCTTATGGGCGCGGATGTCCTGCACCTCGCCTTTTAGCGCCAACCTACGTACCGCCTTCCCCCTTTTGTACTGCACATTGATGCGCTTTCCGTGTACCTTTACTTTCACGGGCAGGCCCTTGCACACCTTGCGGACGGCATCGACGGTATGAAGGCCGTCAGTCTTTTCCGCCGTGTACAGGCTGTCGAGGCCGTTGCTCTCGATATTGATAGCGTATTCCGACTGGCTCTGTTCTATGGTCTTCAAGGCAGAGATAAGTGGGATGGCGTTCTGTGCTACGACAATCTGCGCTACCCAGAGCAAGGCTATGATGATGATTTGTCTCTTCATGTTCCTGTTATTTCTTTTTCGGGTTCTTATTGAAGTGATACACCAGATGCGCCATGACGTAGTGCGGCAGGGAGCGGTACCTGGTTACGATTCGTCCCTGGGCGTTGATGTCGTACTGTGTGGAGGACAGCTGGTGCAGCAGGTCGAAGGCTTCGATGCGGGCGATGAGCTTGCCCTTGAACAGGGGCTGGCTGACGGAGGCGTTCAGCACGAAGTCGTCGGTGTTCAGTTCGCTGCTGCCATATCCGCGACGGCTGTACATAGTGCCGTCGGCTACAAAGGAAGTCTTGGTGGGCGACAGCGTGTAGTAGCCTTCTAAGCCATAGTGGTATTCGAGGGCGTTGAGGGTAGAATGATTCATCATGTTGCCCTCACTGCGCCGCCAGTTAATATAGCCCACGGCACGGATGTTGAGGCTTTTGCGGTTGAAACGGATGTTGGCACCACTGTTGAGTCCGAGGGTGTTCACGGTGTTGACGCGGCTCTCCGTATCGCCCTCCAGCATAGCGTGGTCCTTGGCGTGGTCCCACAGGGCACCTGCGCTGACGTGCCATGTCCAGTAGCGCTTCTCGCCGATGCTTCGGTCGATACCGGCGTTGGCGAAGGCCCCCCAGGCTCCACTGACGTTCATCGGTTTGTAGGTATAGACGCCAGTGGCAGGGTTGTAGGTCAACGACTGCGCCACGTCGCGGTGATGGTAGTTGAAGGAGGCAGAGAGGTGATACATCGCTTTGTTCCGCCCCGCGTGGTCGTAGTACTCGGCACTGACTTTGGTGACAGCCGAGGGTTTCAGGTCGGGGTTGCCTAACTTCACGATGAGCGGCTGGCTATTATCGTAGATGTTGATGCGATCCATCAAGAGGGTGCGCTCCTGATGAAATTCGGTATGGAACCTAACGTCGCGCAGTCCGCCTTTCCACACGTTGCGGTAGTCAAAGCTGAAGTTTGGCACAAACACGGTCTGGCGGGCCAACGTGTCGAGCACACCACGCTTATAGTGTAGCCGCTCATATTGCACGGGCAGGCGCAAATAGAGCTGCCACGGCGCATAGTCCACCTTCATGTGAAAGTCAGGGTGCGTATAGTAGGCTTTCTTCACTAGCATGACGACGAGGTTGTTGGTCCAGTCAAAGCCTCGGCTGTCGTAGGAGTTCCTTGGGTCGGTGATGGCCGTAAGGGCATCTATCTGCGAGGGGAGCAGCAGTGTGTCAGGATGATAGAGGTAATCGCGGTTGTGCTGACTGCGGATGTCGAAGAAGTCGGTGAGGTTGACGTAGAAGTCCTTGGCTATCTCTTTGGCACTGCCCACATGTGCCACGCCCCACGTGCTGCGGTTGAAGAGGTCGTTGGAGTTATGCTGGGTTTGGCTCGACGGGGTAACCGTCGAGCACGGCGACTGGGTGGCTGAGGTGTAGCGGTGGGCTTGCCGGGTTTCGTCGTTGTCGTGCTCTGCCTTGGCGTAGAACGAAATGTTTTGTTTCTTCTCTTTGTTGATGTTGAACGAACCCTGTACCTCTACATAGCCGCTCCAGGCTCTGCCCTCGCTCATTCCGACGGTGCGCTGCGAAACGGTCAACGAATCGTTCCATTCGTCGAAGGCAGTGTTGAACGAGCCGTCACGCTTGGCGTAGTCGAAATGGGCAACGGCATACAGATACATCGGTTTGGTCAGCGTGAAGGCGTTGTTCAGCGTCAGCTTCCGGTTGCCCGTTCGGTGGAACGATTCCGAAAGCGACGTGGGCTTGAGACCTTCGAGAAACCGCTCCCGGCGCTGGCTCATGGTCTGCTCGTCGGCGGAGGACGCGTAGTCCGCCCGCAGCGTCTCTTTTATGACGTCGCCTGCGGAGTGGTAGTTGATTTCCGCCCCCACGCTGCGCGTCGTGGTCAGCGACTGAGGCTGGCGGGCCGGACTCCACTGGCCCGACTGCCCTATGTGGCGCTGCTCGTTCACGTTGTTGGCATTGCCCACCAAGGTCAGTCGCAGCCGATCGGTGAAGCCGAGGAGGAACCCGCGCCCCAGCCACCGGTCGTGGGTGCCAGCGGCCCCTTCCACATTACCGATATAGCCCTGATTGTATTCGTTTTTCAGGTTCACGTCCATGACATAGCTTCGCGGCTCCACGTCATATCCCAAGGCCGCACTCCTGTCTGTCTGCTTCTCATATACCTTCAGGTTCTTCACCGTGTAGTAGGGCAGATTCTCCATCAGCACCTTTTTATTGCCGCCGAAGAACGTGCGTGAGCCAAGCAGCAGTTCGTCCACCTTGCGTCCGTTGACGAATATCTCGCCCTGGTCGTTCATCGTCACGCCCGGCAGCTGGCGTATCAGGTCGTCGAGCATCGAGCCTTCAGGCAGGTTGAAGGCCGTGGCATCGTAGACCAGTGTGTCACCTCGCCAGAAGAACTTTACCCTGGTGGCCGTCACCACCACCTCCTTCAGGTTGATGTTCCTCATCTTGTGCATCTTTAGCGTAGGCATCTGTACGTCCTCTCTCTCCGTGGCCGCAACGCTCACCCGCTTCCACACATCGTCGTAGCCCTTCAGCCGGGCCCGCACCAAGTACTCACGGCCCGGTCGCACCGGCGCAACGAACTGTGACATCACGAGGCGCTCGCTGCCATTGTAAAAACGTATCATAGATGCTGAGTCAACGACCACCGCGCTGTCCGTCGTGAATACCGACACCCGTGCGTCGGGCAGCGGCATCTTCAGGAAGCCGTCTTCCACCGGTCCCACGAGGCTTACCTTTTCCACGGCAGGCCGCCAGCCCCGCTTGGCCTGAACGGTGATGAGGCGTCCCTGCTGTTTCACCTTGACGGGCAGCTTCTTGCAAACCTTTCTCACGGCTTCGGGCACGGTGAGGTTTCTCACCTTAGCGGAGGTTTGTAGCTTGTCGAGACCGTCGGAGAGGATGGTGATGGTGTACTCCTGCTGTCCCAGCTCAATAGTGCGCAGGGCCTCGGTGAGCACGGTGTTGTGGAAATCGTGGCTGACCTGTGCTCGTGCGCCGCTGAATGACAAATATAAAAGAATAAATAAGAGTAGCCGTTTCATAACTATCACATACTAACTTTATCTTCAGCGGTCTCTACGAAGATGGTGTCGCGCTGCAAGGTCAGGCTAAGTCCGTCGAACAGGTTCAGACCGTCGATGAAGTCGGAGAGCGGCCTGTCAGGATCCCACGTCATGATGAACTTCATGCCTTTGGCCTCCTCGTCGCGGAAGCTGACAGCCTTGCCGTAGTGGGCCGAGACGACGGTGAGGATGCTGTCGAGGCGCACGTCGTCGAAACGGAGGGACGACCCACCCCCTTGCCCCTCCCTGTGAGGGAGGGGAGCAGTTACCTGTGCCGATTGGGGCGAATCCGTATGGGAAGATATGATACGTGGAATGATTGCCCAAGCCAATCCACAAAGTAGGACTGCACCGAGAAAGACAGCGGCAATTCGGAATCTCTGCCTCAGCTGTAGCCACTTCACGCTCGAGGGTTCTTGCTGAGGCTTCTGGTAAAGCTTCTTGCAGTCGGCCATCACGTCGTAGGCCTTTCGCACTTCTTCGTCCGAGAGCAGTTCCTGCAACTGTGCCTCGGTCATGGCTTCCGGCTCGTCCATCAGCCGCAGCAGCTTCAATAGTTTGTCGTTCGTCTCCATGTCGTTAATAGTTGAAATGGTTTTTGATTCGTGTTATCGCAGCAACAAGATGCTTGTACACCGCCACCTCGCTGATGCCAAGCTCGGCAGCTATCTCACGATACTTCAGTTCCTCGCCGAAGCGGAGCTGGAACACGCGACGCTGAGCCTCGGTCAGTCCTGTCCGGATGAAAGCCTGCAGACGGTCGAGCCGCTCCTTCTCCTCATCTTCTGTCGCCGTAGGTTGGTCGAGGGCATAGAGATGCGTCACCCGTTCCGTCAGCGTCTTGCGGGCAAGCACGTTTCGACAGCGGTTGCGCACGCTCTCACAGAGGTAAGCCAGTTCGCGGCCAGTCTCCACCTCGGGCAAGCGCCTCAGCAGCTCGGCAAAGACTTCGCTCACCACGTCCTCCGCTTCGGCGGCGTCGTAGAGCATGGCACGAGCCTCGGCCAGCAGTCGGCCATGGTGTTGTCTGAACAGCTTCTCCAGTGTACTCTGATTCATCTTTCGTTGCTTACGTTTTATCTTAGAGACAAACGAATGCTTCGTTTTCCTAACCTAACTATAACGCAAAAAAGCGTTTATTTGGTATAAAAGTGATTTGTAAACTCAGTTTACAAGCCTTTTTCAGGCTTTTTTCGTAATTTTGCAGCAGTTATGAGACAAACAGCTACAATTCTTTGCCTGTTGATGGCGATACTGACATCCTGCCAGTCGGAGCATGAGCGGCAGGTGCAGATGCTGAATGACCTATTAGAGGCCACGGACAATTACGAAGTGATGCCTAACGATTCCGACGCCCGTGCCGTGCTCTTCTATATGGAGCGGCATGGTTCACCTCGCGAACTGCAGCAGGCGTGGCGCATGATGGCTAAGATGTACCGCCGCCACGGGGCACTGATGTACGAGGGCTTCGCATACGAGATGGCCGCCGACTGCGTGGACTCGCTGAGTGCAGACTTCGACCCGCGTGCCCTGGCCGAGATTTGCTATGAGTGGAGCATCAACCAGCAGTTCTCCTTTGACGATGAGTTAGCAAAGCAGACGGCACGGCGAGGCATGGAATTGGCACAGCAGGCGGGTGACACATTATTATATTATAGGTGTATGGGACGGGAGGCAGACGTGGCGCTGACAGTGAACAGAGATGAGCACTTCATGCCCACCGCCTACCAGGCTTTCAGCGAGCTGTGGCAGCGGGGTCGGAAAGACTGGGCCGTCGATGCCTTCGTTCCCTATTTATTCTATCTCTTGAACGACGACCGCAAGGATGCCAATTTACCCGACTCGATGAAGCTTTGGATGCAGCGTTACGAACGCTTCACCCGCGAGGATTTGGAGCATGTGGGGTCGTATGCCGCCATACAGTACTGGGAGTTGTGTGGTGACTACCACCTGCGACTGGGAAATTTCGACTCCGCCCACTATTACTACATGAAGCTCGACCATCCGTGGAACTATGTCCACTTGCAGGGCTACGAAAGACTGATGAACCTCTACAACAAGTTTCCCGACCGCGACCCAGATTATGAACTGCGCGCCAAGTTCGACTCCAAATACGTTGAGGGCTATATGGACGTGAAGAAAGACCGCTTCCTGGAGAATGAGGACGAGTACCGCCAGCGTAATGTGCTCATCAATCACGAGCTGGAGCTGGAACATGAACGAACCTTGCTCGCTTGCGGACTATTGCTGCTATTAGCGGTCGTCGGTTTTTCGGCTTACTACCTCTACCGACTGCGGCGTGAACACCGCGAGACGCTGGAGCAGAACCGAGAGTATGCCGATATGCTCCGTTTGCTGAAGCAACAGGCACGCCCCAGCATCCTTGACACAGACATCGCCCGCCGCTTCCACGACCTCTCCTCACAGGATGCCCACCCGACGGCCGAGGAGTGGCAGGCTCTCCGCAGCGAGATTGACCGTCAGCATCCCCAGCTCTTCGCTACCCTCCAGCAGCAGTACGCTGAGCACCAGCCCGACCAGACCATGACCGAACAGGAGCGCCACGTCGTCGGCCTCATAGTCATCAAGTGCAGCCCTTTGCAGATGTCCGTCCTCCTCGTCTGCACCAAGAGCAACGTCAGCAACCTGCGCCGCCGACTCTATCAGAAACTCACTGGGCACGACGGCTCCGGCGCCGACCTCGACAAATACATCACCGGGATGTGCGAGTAGAGATGACATGAAGCCCTGCTGCCCTTGCTGCTTTATTTGTATCATGTTGATACTTAGCGCAGTAGTGGCAGCAGGGTTGGGGGGTGGAGACCTTTTTCAGCTGTAGATAGTAGCTGTATGCAGGTGCTTGCTTGCTGCGAGAAAGGGTAGGGGTAACTGGTGCTAAGGGTAGGGGTAATTGGTACTCAGGGTAGGGGTAAGTGCCGTTTGCCTATACTCAAACAACCGTTCGCCTATACCCAAACAACCGTTCGCGTATGCGCAAACGACTGTTCGCCTATACGCAAAATCAAAGTACAATATTTTTGATGGGTGCACGGTTGCAGCAGGGTTGCAGCATAGTTTTATACTAACCATGAAGGTGAGGGCAGGCGATGTGCGAAATTCGTACAAAAAAGTTAGGCAATGGACGTTTTTCGTCCCTTTTTTTTGGCGTTTAGAAATAATTTCGTAAATTTGCAGCAAAAATGACGGACAATAAGGTTTTCATAGCGGGGCCGTGCGTGATAGAGTCGGCAGAGCTGCTCGACACGGTGGCGCGTGAACTGATGCGCATCAATGGCGAGCTGGGCACTGACATTATCTTCAAGGCCTCGTTCGACAAGGCTAACCGTACCAGTATCCATTCCTTTCGCGGACCAGGCTTAGAGCGTGGGCTGCAGATGCTGGCCGACGTGAAACAGAAGTACGGACTGCGGCTGCTGACGGACATCCACGAAAGTTGGCAGGCTGAGGCTGTGGGTCAGGTGTGCGACGTGATACAGATACCCGCCTTCCTGTGCCGTCAGACGGACTTGCTGACAGCGGCAGCGCGGACGGGCCGGACGGTGAACATCAAGAAGGCGCAGTTCCTGAGTGGCCGCGATATGTGGTACCCTGTAGAGAAGGCACGCGAGGCAGGCGCCAAAGAGGTGTGGCTGACGGAGCGTGGCAACATGATGGGGTATAACAACCTGGTGGTTGACTTCCGCAACATCAGCGACATGCTGCAGATTGTGCCGACGGTCATCATGGACTGTACGCACAGCGTGCAACGGCCCGGCGGCAGTGACGGAAAAACTGGCGGCGACCGCCGCTTTGTGCCTCAGATGGCTCTGGCTGCGAAGGCTTTCGGTGCCACGGGCTGGTTTTTCGAGGTTCATCCTGACCCTGACAGGGGTCTGAGTGACGCTGCGAACATGCTGGAGCTGGATAAGCTTTACGAGTTGGTGAAGACGTTGAACATTGAACGTTGAACGTTGAACATTGAACGTTGAACATTGAACACTGATGAGTATAAAGGAATTAGGCATACAATGTATCAAGGACGAGGCAGAGGCGCTGTTGGAGCTGATACCTAAGATGGACGAGGGCTTCGACCGTGCCGTAGAACTGATGTACCGCTGCCACGGCAAGATTATTGTCACGGGTGTCGGCAAGAGCGGACACGTAGGAGCCAAGATAGCAGCCACGCTGTCGTCGACAGGCACGCCGTCGTTCTTCATCAACCCGTTGGACGTGTTTCACGGCGACCTGGGCGTGATGACGAGCGATGACGTGGTGCTGGCCATCTCGAACTCAGGCCAGACGGACGAGCTGCTGCGCTTTATCCCGCTGGTGCTGCAGATGGAGATTCCCATCATTGCCATGAGCGGCAACCCGCAGTCGCTGCTGGCCAAGTATGCCACCTGCCACTTGAACGTCAGCGTGCGCCACGAGGCCGACCCCATGAACCTGGCACCCACCAGCAGTGCCATAGCCGAGATGGCGATGGGCGACGCTCTGGCTGTAGCCCTTATCAAGAAGCGCAACTTTCAGCCGCAGGACTTTGCGCAGTTCCATCCCGGTGGCGAGCTGGGCCGGCGGCTGCTCACTACGGCGCAGGACGTCATGAGGACGGTCGACATGCCCATCATCAGTCCCGACATGCACTTGGGCGACGCCATTATCCTGGTGAGCAAGGGAAAGTTAGGACTGGGTGTGGCCGAGTCGGAGGGTAGGGTAGTGGGCCTGATTACCGACGGCGACATACGCCGCGCTATGGAGAAGTGGCGGGCCAAGTTCTTCGACCGTACGGTGGCCGACATCATGACGACAACGCCGAAGACGGTGCATCCGCAAACGCGAATCTCGGAGATACAGCGCATCATGAACAAATACAAGATTCACAGCGTCCTGGTGGTCGACAACGAGCACAGACTGCTGGGCGTGGTTGACCATTATTCTTGCGAGGTGTGATGTGTGATGTATGATGTAAGAATGAATATAAGGAGAATGATATATGTGTAAACGGATATTGTTGAAAGTAAGGAGCAGGCGATGGATGGCGATGGCGGTTTTGTCATTGCTCATTATTCCTTGTTCATTATTCATTGGCACCGCTGGTGCGCAAGACAACATTTACTTGTTCAAGACGCTCGATGCCAAGGACGGCTTGACGAGTAGCCAGATTAACTGCATACTGAAGGACGGACGAGGCTACATCTGGTTTGGCACGGCTGCCGGCCTGTATCGCTTTGACGGCTATACGTTCAAGAATTTCCAGTGCGACTCTCAGGACGGCTCCTCGCTGCCCGACAGTTACATCTATAGCATTCAGGAGGCCTTAGACGGCACGTTGTGGATACACACCCCGGCAGGCTACTGCGTCTATCACCCGCAGACTGAGACGTTCGAGCGCGACATGAAGCAGACCTTTGCCCGCATGGGTATCGAGAGCATTCCCAAGATTGTTTACATCGACAAGCACAAGAACGTCTGGGGCTCCATTCCCAACAAGGGTGTCGTCTGCTACAACATGCAGCAGCAGTTGCTCTATGAGTTCCCCAATACGGACGACTCGAAAGGTGTGGGCATACCCCAGGGTACCGTTTGCTCCATCAGTGAGTGCCGCGACGGTGCGCTGATAGTCTACGACGATGGCCGCGTGGTGTGCTGCGACGTGATGCACCAGCAGCACACGGTGTGGCGTACCTACGAGATTGCCGAGCGCAAGCTGAGGCGGTCGAGCACGCTGAAGGCCTTTGCCGACCAGATGGACAACATCTGGCTCTACGGTCAGGGCACGCTCTTCGTCTACGACAAGAACACCAAGGTGTGGAATACAAGTGTAGGCGACCGTATAGGCCTGACGGGCATCGGTGTTGACAACTCCGTGAACGGCATGGGTGGTGACCGCAACGGCAACATCTGGGTGGGAACCGACCGTGCCGGACTGATACGCATGAACGTTAACACCCACGAGATGGAGGCAGCCGAGACCAAGAACATGAACACCGGCCTGCTGAACACCGACATTATCAGGGTGCAGAGCATCTACATTGACGATACCGACCTGCTGTGGGTGGGTACCGAGAAGTCGGGCGTGGCCTACTATGGTAAGAACATCTACCGGTTCTTCTCCACACAGCTGAAGGATGTCACCGCCATTACCCAGGACAATAGCGGACGGGTGTGGTACGGAACGAGCAACCACGGCGTCGAGGGCTACGACGGCCCCATTGCCAGCTACAAGGTGTCGGCCATGCAGTACACCCAGGACGGCAGCCTGTGGGTAGGCTCCAAGCAGAACGGACTGACCCGCATCAAGGACGGACGTGCCACCATCTACTCGGCAGCTGACGGCGGACAGTCATCGCTGATTGACGACCACATCAACGCCCTGTGTACCGACCGGGTGGGCAACCTGTGGATTGCCACCAATGGCGGCATGCAGGTGTTTAACCCCAAGATGAACACCTTCTCGTCGTACACAAGGGAGAACGGCAAGCTGACGACCAACAACATTACCGCCCTGTTCTACACCAAGAAGAACAAAATGCTCATCGGTACGGGTGAGGGACTGACCATTCTGGACCTCTCGTCGACCGAGGTAAGCCATCTGACGGGTAACACCACCAATCTGAAGACGTTCACCAACAACTACATCACCCAGGTCTATGAGGACTCCCGTGGACTAATATGGATAGGTACGCGCGAGGGCATCAACATCCTGAACTTAGAGAACGACAGCCTGAACTACATCACCGAGAAGCAGGGATTGCGTAACAACAACATCTGCGGCATCACGGAGGACAAGAAGCAGAACATGTGGGTGACCACCAGCAACGGCATCACCCGTGTGGTGGTGCAGCGCAATGCCGACGACGGCTCCATAGGCTACGGACTCTACAACTACGACATGTCGGACGGTCTGCTCAGCAACGAGTTCAACCTCGGGGCCATTATGACCAAGAAAGACGGCGACGTGCTGTTCGGCAACCTGTACGGTGTAAACTGGACCCGCCACGACATCAGCGAGAGCACCGAGTCGCTGCCTAAGGTGATGCTGACCCAGCTGTTCATCGGCGAGGAGGAGATACAGATAGGCCACGTTTACGGAAACAATGTGGTGCTGACACAGGCACTCAACGAGAGCACCCACATAGAGTTGGAAAGCACACAGAACACCATCACCATCAAGTTTGCCGCTGGTAACTACAACCAGAGTGAACGACTGCAGTTCATGTACTGGATGGAGGGACTCGACCAGGACTGGCGCAACGGCGATGCCATCAAGCACGGTGTAACCTTCCAGAACTTAGGCAGTGGCACCTATAAACTGCATGTGAAGGCAGTCAGTGCCGAGGGGGCCGTCAGTAACCAGGAGCGAACGCTGGAGATTGTCATCCAGCAGCCGTGGTACTTCACGTGGTGGATGATGCTCATCTACGCTGCCGCTGTCATTATCATCCTCTATATCTGGAAGATAGGTATCGACCAGCTGAAGGAAATCAAGCGCAAGAAGGAAGCCGTCATCCAGGAGCTGAAGCAGCAGCGCGAGGAAATCAAGGCTACCAGCGAGGAACTGCGCCAGCCCATGGCCCGCATGACCTCGATTATAGGCAACCTGTCGGAGAAAGACAGTTCGCTCGAGGAACGTGAACAGCTGAACGCCCTGCACTCGCAGATGCTGCAGATTATCACCCGCGTCTCGGACATGCAGACGTCGTTAGAGCATCCCGAGGAGAAAGCCCGCCAGAACGTACACAGCCGCTACGAGCTGAACAACAAGGGCGAACTGGAGCTGCCCGTCGTCGATACCAAGGAGCTGACGTCGGAGATAGCCCCCGTGCGTCGCAACGACTCGCCCACCAGCCAGTACGTGCTGTTCTTCATCGACGACAGCGAAGAGTTCCTCAAGTTCACGAAGGCCCATCTGTACAACGTCTACGACTTCCATGCCTACAACAATACCCGTAAGGCTATGGAAGATCTCAAGTCGTTGCCTGCCGACATCGTGGTCTGCAAGCAGGCCATGCCGGGCATGACAGGTAGCGAGTTGTGCAATGAACTGAAGATGAGCATTGCCACCGAGAAGGTGAAGTTCGTGCTGATGACCGAAGGCACGCTGACGCCGCAGGACATGAAGAGCATGAACATCACGCTGGCAGCCGACGACTACTTAGCCAAGCCCTTCAACATGCAGGAGGCCGTCATGCGCTTCAACCACCTGCTCGGCCTTGGCAACGTCTTACTCGACGACAACCTCATTGAAGGTGCCGAGACACGCCGCTTGGAAGGCCGCAACGCCAGTATGACCACCGCCACCGAGACGATGGACATGCAGTCGTACATGCCTGTACAGCAGGGAGCTGCCGACAGCGACGACGAGATGAGGTTGGTGGAGACTACGCTGCGTGGCAAGAACAAGCCGTCCGAGAAGGGAAACCAGCTGATACAGATTATCAATGAGGAGAACGATGAAGAAACCTCGGGCGTCTACTCTATGGCCGACACCATGGACCGCCAGCTGCTCAAGAACATCGAGCAGTATGTGCTGCAGAACATGAGCCGCGGTCAGATTAGTCTTGAGGAAATGGCCAATGCCATGGGTATGGGCCGCGTGCCCTTCTTCCACAAGATCAGGAACCTTACCAACAAGACCCCGGCCGAGCTGGTAAGAGACCTGCGGCTGAAGCACGCATGTATCCTCCTGAAACGTACCAACATCAACATGAGCGAGCTGGCCACGAACATAGGCTTCATGACAGCCGAGAACTTCATCAAGGTCTTCAAGGAGAAGTTTGGCCTGTCGCCGTTGGAATACAGATTAAAGCATCGGAGATGAGATTAACGAGCAAATGGGCGGGAATAGCATTGGCTATTCTCGCCTCCTTTCCATTAAGCATTTTTGGACAACAGACCAGTGATGCCATCTTCCGCCATCAGATGGAGGAATATGGCATCAAGTTCACGGAGGGTAACCGTGTGAAGTTGCTGAAGAGCGGTCAGGAGAAGTTCGACGACATGTTCAAAGCCATCCGTCAGGCCAAGAGCAGCGTCCATTTGGAGTACTTCAACTTCCGCAACGACTCCATCGCCTCGCTGCTGTTCGACATCCTGCGCGAAAAGCGCCGCGAGGGTGTCGAGGTCAGGGCATTGTTCGACGGTTTCGGCAACGACTCCAACAACCAACCGCTGAAGAAGCACCACTTGGAATCGCTTCGCAACGACAGCGTCGACATTTACGAGTTCGACCCCATCCGTTTCCCCTGGGTGAACCACATCTGGCCTCGCGACCATCGCAAGATTGTGGTCATCGACGGCAAGATAGGCTACACGGGCGGCATGAATGTGGCCGACTATTATATAAAAGGTACGGAGCAGGTGGGCTCGTGGCGTGACATGCACTGCCGCATCGAAGGCCCTGCCGTGAACGAATTGCAGCACATCTTCTGCCGCATCTGGAAGAAGGTCACCAAGGAGGACATCATCAACGACGGCAAGTATTATAAGGGAGCGCCAGCAGGCAATACGCCACTTGGCATCGTCAACCGTGAGCCAGGCTCCGTCTACTCGACCGATGGCCACGTACTTGGCAAGAACGATGCTGTGCGCCGGCTCTATATCGAAGCCCTCGATGCAGCCCGCGATTCCTTGAAGATTATCAATCCCTACTTCGTGCCCATTCCTTGCATCAAGCGCGCTATTGAGCGTGCCATCGACCGTGGTGTAAGGGTGGAGATTATGGTTTCGGCAAAGAGCGACATTCCCCTGACCCCCGACGCGGTGTTCTATACCGTTCACAAGCTGATGAAGCGTGGTGCCCATGTGTGGCTCTACGAGCCGGGCTTCCATCATTCCAAGATTCTGATGGTCGATGGCAAGTTCTGCACCGTCGGCTCTACCAACCTCGATGCCCGCAGCATGCGGTTCGACTACGAGGAGAATGCCGCCATACTCAGCCCGGAGACCACGCAGGAACTGGATGCCATGTTCAACCGTGACAAAAAGGACAGCTTCTACTTGACAAAGGAAAGCTGGAATGAGTTCCGCACATCTTGGCAGAAGTTCCGCGGATGGTTTGGCTACTTGCTGCGGCCTTGGCTATAGCAGCATGTCGGCCATCAGCCGTACTTCCACATCGCTCACTCCATGCGAGCGAATCATGGCCGCTTCGTTGGTAAAGAATTCCGTGGCAGCGTCGAACGTGACGCCGTCCGTCTGGGCATATTGCCTGAACATATAGGCAGCATCGTCAATCCTGCCGCCGAACCAGTGGCAGTAGGCAGCGTTCAGCAGGTCGTCGGCCTCAGGCTTCTCCACGTTCAGCAGCTCACTGTACATCTTCTCTGCCTGTTCGTATTTCCTGGCCCCGACCAGCGTCCATGCCAGCACGCGGTTGATGTTGGTATTGTCGGGAGCCTCGTAGTTCAGTTTGTACAGTATCTTCAGGGCTTCTTCGTGCTCACCCATGTTCGTCAGGCAGACGGCTGCATTGAGCTGATAGTTCTGATTGTCGGGGTGCTTGTCCACCAGTTTCTGGTAGTACTCAAAGGCCAGTTTGTAGTCGTTGTCGCCAAACAATGCCCTGGCATAGCCTGCCCAACCCCGCTCGTTCTCAGGATCCAGTTCCAGTAGGCGGGCGTAGTTCTCACGAACCGTCAGTCCGGCGTTCTGTTCGCTGTGCGTCCGCATCATTACACCGCCGTTCAGCAGGTAGAACTGGTCGTCACGCGCCTCTTCCCGATAGTTCTGCAAGGTCATCTTGGCAGCATCGTAGGCCTTTTGCTTGACGAAGAACGACACCACCTCGCCGAACTTCTCCTCCAAGCGGGTGTGCTGGAACAGACGGTTGGCAAAGAAATAGTAGCGCGGACTGTCGGTTGCCTCGAAGGGATTGACAAACTCGCTGCGCATGGGATAGACACGGAAGAAACGGTAGAGATTCTGCAGGTAGGAGCGGCGGATGAAGGCTGGTGTCTCCAAGTCGGTGGCACCGAGCTCACTCCCCACTACGGTGGCCTCTCCGCGGTCCATCATCGACAGCAGGTTTTCCGGCATTGCGTGCACCGCCGTCTGGTAGGCCAGCACGAAGGAGTACTTGTCGCTGTCGCAGAAAGGCCCGTACTTGAGCAGCGACAGCAGGAACTTACGGCCCCTTATGTTTTGCAGCACATTCTCTACCACGGGATGCTGGAGGAAGAAGGGCAGGAACCAGTTGCCTACGCCGCTGAAGAACGGGAAACGCTTCATCTGCTTGAAGCCGCCGAAGTAGATGTCCGACCCCTGCTTCTGCATGTCCAGCATGCGGTGCATGCTCTCCTCAAGCTTCTCCATGCGCTGCTCGGCCAGTTCGGGGTGTAGCACGTCCTCCATGGGGTCGTCCTCCACCTCTTCTATCCCGTTGCGTGTCACCCTGATGTTGTTGTTCTTCATCAGTTCCGGCATAATCTCGCTCTGTATGATGCGGTTGTCGCTCTCGGCCCTCAGACAGTAAATCATCTGCATCTGCAGTTCGGCCAGTTCGTTGCGGCAGCGTTCGTCCTCGGCGGCCTCCCTGACCATGTCGTGTATCTCGGTGTAGAGCCGGCTCGCATTTTCGTTGAGGCCCAGCACCCATCCAATGAGGGCACGCTGGCGTACCCGCTCGTCGACCGACTTCTGATAGACGTGCAGCAGCAGGCGGAACTTGTTGATGCCGAAGAAGTTGAGCAGCGATACGGTGATGGCACTCACGATGAGTTGCTGGTCGACACTGTCGATGGTCGGCGACAGCAGTATGTCCTCGAATGCCTCCGACAAGTTGTCCGTCCACAGCCTCGACGTCCAGATATAGTCAAACAAGCTGGCCATCATGCGCTGATGGTTCTCGTAGAGGGTTCTGCGCTTCTGCTGCCTGGTATGCTCAGGCTCCAGTTCCAAGAGAGCCACCTCCGAGACAAAGGTCTCCATGTCGCGGCGCAGCGATGCTGCCGACCATTCCTGCCTCCCTGCCCGGGCTTGGTTGTAGATGCCTATGACGTAGGAACTGTTGCGTATGTAGTAGCGTATCATCACGTTCACCGTCAGCACGTACATCCGGCGCAGCAGTTGTCCGTACAGCTGTTCACGCTGCCCGTCCTCATAACCCTTGCGCCAGTAGCCCGTCATCAGGGCGTAGTCGGCCTTTATCTGCGCCAGCTGCTCAGTGGCCTGCGGCTGCGTGAACGTATATAGATAATTCTCCAGTTGGGCAATCGCCTTGCCTAACTGCTGGTTCAGTACACACTCAATGATGGTCTGCAAAGCCTCGTTTTTCATCTCTTTCACTTCTCACTTCTCATTTCAACCATTTCTTGGCTCGCTCAACATCTGCGGCTGCCGGCTCTGCCATGTGGACAAACTTGACCGTGGGCGGCAGAGAGTCCACTTGCTCAGGTCTTATCTTACAATACTTGGCAACGACATCGCGGTAGCGGCCCATGCCGTAGCGTGACAACGAGTCGCATGCCATGTTGTAACCCCGCTTGAACACCTCAAGCTGCTGTTGGCGCTTCTGGTTCTTCAGCGGCTTCTCACGGAAGGCTATCACGCCCAATTGCAAGGGTATCTTGCGACTGTCCAACAGTATAGGATGACGAGCTAGACGGGCCATAGTGGCCTGTGGCTCCGTCAGTAGCACAGCGTCAATCTCGTTGTTCAGCAGCATCTTCAGACGGATGTTGACATCGTTCACCTGAATCTTGAACACCTGCTCCGACTTCAGCTTGGCACTGTCAACGGCATAGTCGGCCAACAGGTCGGTGGCCGAGTAGCGTGTCATCGCCAGCATCTTGTCGTCAAGCTTTGACAAATCCCTGATGCGGGCCATCTTGTTGGTGAACAGCTGCCAATAAGCATTCGTCGATGTCACGTAGCGTAGCGGCGTACCTTTCTTAATCATGCGCTCAGCCCTCACCACGTCGGTCACCGCGCCTTCCACGCTGCCTCCTACCACCGCTGTGTCGCAGTCCATCTGTGCCGTAAACATCTTCAGGCGCACGTCGGCACCTAACGAGTCGAACAGGTGTTCCTCCTTCGCCACAAATAGTGGCAGGCAGTCCAGGGTAGGCATCACGGCCACCTTCAGGGCCGCCGAGTCCTCTCTCAGCAGTTGCATCCGCTTCTTGTGCGACAGTTTCCGCTTCTCTTCGTATGATTGGCCACATCCGGCCAACAAGAGTATGGCCGAAAAGATATACAATAGTCGTTTCATCGCTGCAAAATTACCACTTTTTCTTTGAATAACCGAAAAAAACACCCACAAATCATCTGCATTTGGGAAAATTTGAGTAACTTTGCATTCACTTAAGCAGGGGAGATGAATACTGCCACACCGTTTGCACGTCCGCTTTACGTCATGCTGAAACCCGCCGGGGCAAGCTGCAACTTGGCGTGCGACTACTGTTACTATACGGAAAAACGGCAACTCTACCGCCACGCCAACAGTTGCGTGATGACGGAAGAGCTGTTAGAGAAATTCGTGCGCCAGTATATGGAGGTGCAGACCATGCCGCAGGTGCTCTTCACATGGCACGGCGGTGAACCGTTGCTGCGTCCTTTGAGCTTCTACCGGCGGGCGCTGGAGTTGCAGCACCAGTATGCCCGAGGCCGCCAGGTGGACAATTGCCTGCAGACCAACGGCACGCTGCTCACCGACGAATGGTGTGAGTTTCTGCGTGAGAACCACTTTCTGGTGGGCATCTCCATCGATGGGCCTGAGCCGTTGCACGACTGTTACCGGCACGATAGGGTAGGCCGTCCGTCATTTGCCGACGTGATGCGCGGCTTGAAATTGCTTCAGAAGCATGGGGTGGAGTGGAACGCCATGGCGACGGTGAATGCTGCCAATGCCGGGCGGCCGCAGGAGTTCTACCACTTCTTCCGCGACATAGGTTGCCAGTATCTGCAGTTTACGCCGGTGGCACCTCCCCACGACCATTCGGTGAGACCTGACCAGTGGGGGCCTTTCCTTTGCGGGGTTTACGACGAATGGGTGAGCCGCGATGTGGGCACCGTGTTTGTGCAGACGTTTGAGGCCACGCTGGCCAACTGGGCCGGGGTGACGCCGGGCGTTTGCTCGTTGTCTGCCTATTGCGGCCATGTGGCGGTGATGGAGTTCAACGGCGATGTCTATTCCTGCGACCACTTCGTTTTCCCTGAATACCGCTTAGGCAACATCTGTCAGCAGACACTGACCGAGCTGCTCTACGGTGAACAGCAGGCACGCTTTGCCCGGATGAAGCTGGGCGGGCTGCCGCGCCAGTGCCGTGAGTGCCGGTGGCTGTTTGCCTGTTATGGCGAGTGCCCGAAAAATCGCACCGGGCGCGACTGCTATGGCGAGCCGGGACTTAACTACCTGTGCGAGGGCTATCGGCAGTTCTTCGAGCACTTCAGACCTTTTGCCGAGGAGTGGCTCGGAAACGTTGAACATTGAATAATATGTAGTAATTATGAGAAGAATCCTGACTTTATTCTTGATACATTTCGCATTATTCGTTGGCACCGCAGGGGCGCAAAGCCTGCCTACTGACGGGCCGCTGAGCATCAAACCATTGCTGCAAAAGCTGGGAGAACGGCTGTTGAAGGGAAAGACTGGCAGCGTCGTGGCTATCAATCCTGCCAACGGCGAAATACTGTGCCTTGCCACAAACTCGCCGCAGGGCAGCGATGTTCGCTTGGCCATCGGCAAACCTTACGCGCCAGGCTCGACGTTCAAGACGGCACAGGCGCTGACGCTGCTTTCAGAAGGCATTGTCGACCAGCAGACGGCGGTGGAGTGTAAGAATGGCATCACCGACGGCAACATCAAGGTGGGCTGTCATCAGCACCGTTCGCCGCTGACGCTGAAGGACGCACTGGCACAGTCGTGCAACACGTGGTTTCTGATGACCTTTGCCTCGATGATTAACGACGACTTCATGTACGAGACCAAGGAGGAGGCCATCAACACCTGGCGCAGCTATATGCAGTCGATGGGGTTGGGTGGCCCGATGCACATCGACATCGTGGGTGAGCAGGGCGGACTGCTGGCCGGTGCCGACTACCTGAACCGCCGCTACAAGGAGGGCTGGGACGGCAAGACCATCTGGTGGGCAGGAATGGGGCAGGGCGATGTGACCTGTACGCCGCTGCAACTGTGTAACCTGGCAGTGACCATTGCCAACAGGGGCTGGTACTATGTGCCCCACGTCCATAAGGAAACTAAGAACAAGCGCTACCTCACACGTCGGCAGACGAAGGTGGCGGCTGAAGCCTACCCGCCGGTGGTCGAGGGTATGCGCCTCGCCGTAGAGAAAGGTACGGCTGTGGGCATCAAGACCACTTACCCCATTTGCGGCAAGACGGGGACGGTGGAGAATCCCGGTCGCGACCATTCGGTGTTCATCGGCTTTGCACCGATGACGGAACCAAAGATTGCCGTCAGCGTCTACGTGGAGCATGGCGGTTTCGGTGCCGACTTGGCAGCCCCGATGGCCGGGCTGCTGATAGAGCAATACCTGAAGGGAGCGCTCAGTCCTCAGTCGTCAGAAAAGGCTAAGCGCATCGCGACGCTTAGCCTGTTCTGAAGCCTTCACCTCTCACTTCTCACTTTTCACTTTTCACTTTCACCTCTTACCTATAAGACTAAGCATCCCCTTGGCGTCCTCGTCGCCTTCGGCAGCATCCTTGCGCAGGTCTTCGAGCACTTCGTCGCCGCCTTTCTCATTCTTGACGGCCCGCGACAGCCACTTCTTAGCTTGCGCCTTGTCGGCGGCTACGCCCTTGCCCTTGTAGTAGGCCTTGCCGACGGCATATTCGCCATCGGCGTTCTCCTGCTTGGCGGCCTGCATAAACAGCTGGAAGGCTTTCTTCTTGTCCTTTTCCACGCCATCGCCGTCCTTGTAGCACTGGCCTAACTGGTACTGTGCCTTGGCATAGCCCTGATTAGCCGACTTCTGGTACCACTGGAAGGCCAGCTGGTCGTTCTCAGCCGTGCCACGCCCCTTGTCGTAGCAGCGGCCAAGTCGGTATTGTGCCTTCTTGTGTCCCTTCTCGGCAGCGGCCTTCAGCTTGGGAAATGCCGCCTGGTATTTCTTGTCGTCGTAGAGTTTCTTGCCTTCATCATACAGTTTGTCGGCACTCTGTGCAAAGGCCGACATGCTGACCACGGTCATTAGCATCAATAGTAGTCTTCTCATATCTTCTTACCTCTTATTATTTTAATACCTTCTTAATCATTTTCGTGAGCTTTGCCGAAGGCTGTGCCTCATCGGTGACGGGCACCAGATACCAGCGCACCGTCCAGCTGAGCTGCTGACCAGGCTCCAACTTGGTGTATGCGCCCTGGCTTTCCAGCTCAATGTACGTCTTTCCTCTGTTCACGTACACCTGTATCTCGGCCTCACCGGGAGCCGGGGCTGAGGCGTCGAGGTCTTCAAACTGCTTGACCAGCAGCAGCCCTTTGTTGCAATAGGCCAGCCATCCGTGGCCGTCGGCATTGATTTTGCGGTTCTCGTTGGCGGCGTCTGTCTGATAACACACGGCCCCGTACTGCTCCTTGAAGTTCATCAGTCCCGCTGGGGTGATGCCGTCGATGGGCGCATCGAAGAAGATGATGCCGCCGTCGTTGGTCACACGGGTAATCTCCCACGGTGCCACCTGCCGTGCCTCACTGGCCTCGTTGCGAATGGTGTAGTTGATGACTATGGCGTGGCTCTTGTCGTCGACGGTGAACTCCTTGCCTATCTGGTACTTCAGCCGTTCCGACACCTGGCTCTTGATGACCAGCTTCCCCTCGCCGCGCTCCACCACCGTATAGGGCATCTTGTCGTACTCAGGAACAGGAGGCCAGTTCCACTCCTTCTGTGGGCTGGTCCAGAACGTGCTGCCGAACGACTCGGGGAAGCGCGACTGCGAGATAACCTCAGTGTCCTTGTGTTTCAGCGACAGGATTTTACCTCCCTTGCTGATGTCGATGGTCATGGTCAGGTCGCCCGTCTTCAGCTGATACTGGCTTTCCTCACCCTCTGCCCGTGCCGTTGTAGCGATGCTCCCCACGATGGCAACCATTAAAACCGATGTCATAAAATGCCTCATAGCTTTCTTGTTTTTAGTTGATATTTGTGTTTAGTTCACATCGTATGTTGCTTTATGCGGTGCAAAGTTACGCATTTTTAGCGAAATAACGATAGCCAACCAACATTTACTCAACTTTTTTCTGATATTTTTCACTTGTCCTTTAGACAAAAAATATTAAAGGGTGAGTGGAAATGCAGATAAGTCGGAGGTTTTTAGTATATTTGCAACGTAAACGACAGTCTTTAATACACTTTCAAGACATAAATATTAAGTATGGTACAAGATTTATACGTTTTGATGATTACAGCAGCTGTAGTCAGTATTCTGTTTAAGTTGTTAAAGCAGCCTGTGGTGCTGGGTTATATCGTTGCAGGTGTCTTGGTTGGTCCGTATCTGTTTGGCAAGACCCTTGTGAATCCGGACAACGTGAAGCAATGGGGCGACATCGGCGTGCTGTTCGTATTGTTCTGCATCGGTCTGGAGTTCCGCTTGAAGAACCTCATCAGCAGCGGCAAGGTGGCAGCAATAGGTGCGTTGACAATCATCGTGGGCATGATGCTCTTGGGCTACGCCGTAGGAAAGGATGCTGATTTTGACATGGTCAACTCCCTGTTTCTGGCAGGCATGCTCTGTATGTCGAGTACCACTATCGTGATGAAGGCCATTGACGAGGCAGGCTTGAGTAAGGAGCGTTTCGTCAAGGGAGCGACCAGCATCCTCATCGTTGAGGATGTGGTGGCTGTGGTACTGATGGTATTGCTCTCCAGTATTGCCATCCGCCATCGGTTCGAGGGCGCCGAGTTGGCCAGCAAGGTCGTAGATCTGGCCATTACGCTCGCAGCCTGGTTCATCTGCGGGATACTGGTTATCCCGACACTTATACGCAAAGTGAAAAAGCATCTGAACGACGAGACGCTTATCATCCTTGCCTTGGGTCTATGCCTGGGTATGGTGCTGACGGCAGAGGAAGCAGGGTTCAGCAGGCACTCGGTGCCTTCGTGATGGGTTCCATCCTTGCCGAGACAGTGGAATCGCATCGAATCGAAAAACTGATGACGCCGCTGAAGAATGTCTTTGCTGCCATCTTCTTCATATCTGTGGGTATGCTGATCAATCCGGCTTCATTGGCGGAATACTGGGTGAGCATCGTCTATGTCAGCTTGGTCATTATCATCGGAATGATTGTCTTTGCTACCTTGGGTTGCTGGTGGGGTGGTGAGACGCTGCGCGACTCCATGCTTACCAGCTTCTCGTTTGTGCAGATTGGCGAGTTCTCGTTTATCATCGCTTCACTGGGTACCAGCTTGGGGGTTCTCCAGCCTGTCGTCTATCCAATCATCGTGGCAGCCAGTGTGCTGACCACCTTCCTCACGCCTTATATTATGAAGGCTGCCGTGCCATGTTATACGTTACTTTATAATCACGCTTCAAAGAGCTTACGTGCTAAGATCGACCAGCGCGAGCAGCAAGTGGCAGCAGCAGAGGCAGAGGCGGCTAAGCCATCTGGCGACAAGAGCACATTAGCAGCCAGGGTGCGCCATGCCGTCAGGAACACCTTCATCACGAAGTATCTTGTCAATCTGTTTATCAAGAACATGAGTGCCCACGATGAAAACGCAAATTAGGAGATCGTGATTCAAATAAATCCTTCAAGGGTAATCACTCTATTCTCACTTTATCGCAGTCTTGATGTCCTCCAGCAGGTCCTCGCCGGCTTCGAGGCCGATGCTGAGGCGTACCGTCGTATCGGGGACGGACATCGCGGCGCATTGCTCTGGCGTGAAGAGGCCGAAGATGGTGGAGGCGGGATGGATGGCCAGCGACTTGCGGTCGAAGAGGTTGGTGGCGCGACGGATGATTTGGAGTTTGTCGATGAACGCCCATGCGGCTTCCTTCGATGCGAGGTCGATGGTGAAGACGGCGCCTGGCAAGGGGCCGAACTGCTTGCGTGAGAGTTCGTGGAAGGGGTTATCCTCCAAGCCGGTATAGTTGACGCGCTTGATTTCCGGCAGCTGCTGACACTGGCGGGCGAGCCAGCGCGTGGTCTCGGCCTGCCGACGGAAGCGGATGTCGAGCGTGTCGAGGCCGAGGGTCTCCATATACGCCACCTGGGGCGTCATCAGCGCACCGAGGTTCGTCACCAGTTCTGTCTTCACACGGGCCGTGAAGGCCAGCGTCTTCCCCACTCGTTTGGTGCGGGCCTGCAGGGCTGGGGAGGGCGCCTGGCTCCAGTCGAAGCGTCCGTAGTCGATGAGCAAGCCGCCGAGGCCTGTGCCGCCGCCCGAGATGTACTTCGTGCTCGATACCACTTCGATATCCACGCCGAAGTCAGCGGCACGGAAGGCGGAGAACGGCACGATGGTGGTATCGGCAATCAGGGGCACACCTGCCTGATGGGCGATGTCGGCTAACCTTCGGATGTCGGCTACGAACAGCTGCGGATTAGTGATGATCTCGAAGAACAGGGCGCAGGTCTTGCCGTCAATCAGCGCCTCCACCTCTCCGGGGTTGGTGAAGTCCGCAAAACGGACTTCCACACTGAAGGTGCCGAGGGTGTCGCGGAGCAATGAGACGCTGTTGCCAAACAAATGCTTCGAGGCTACGATGTTGAGTCCCGCGCTGCTCACCGCCGTCAGGGCGTAGGCGATGGCCGCCATGCCCGTGTTGAGTGCCGTCACGCTGGTGGCCCCTGTCAGTTGGCGCACGCGCTCCTCCAGATAGGTTACTGTGGGGTTGGCGATGCGGGCATACGACGGGGCCATGGAACGACCGCAGAATGCGTCGCCCATGGCCTTGGCAGACTCAAACTCAAACGCCGCCGTATAGTAGACGGGCATCGACAGTGCCCCGTATGCGTCAGGCTTCTGATACTTCGTCGTCAGTATTTTCGTTTCGTACTGCATATTATCTCTGTCCTATAATTTTTCGAACCGCTATCACAAGTTTGTCCACGTCCTCGCGGGTGTTGTAGAGGGCGAAGGTGGGGCGGACGCTCATCTCGTAGCCCAGTGCGCGCAGGGCGGGCTGGGCGCAGTGGTGACCGGCACGCACGGCGATGCCCTCCTTGTCTAATAGCGTGCCGACCTCGGGCACGGGGATGCCGTCGAGGACGAACGACACCACCGACACGCGCTGCCTGGGATTGCCGATGAGCGTCAGGCCGGGAATCTGGGCCAGCTGCTCGCGGGCGTACTCGGTCAGCTTGTGCTCATGCGCCTCGATGTTGCGGATGCCGAGATGAGCGACGTAGTCGAGGGCTGCACCCAGGCCGATAGCGTCGGCCACGTTGGGCGTTCCGGCCTCGAAGCGGGCGGGCGGCACGTTGTACTCGGTGCGCTCGATGGTCACGTCCTTGATCATGTTGCCGCCGCCCTGCCAGGGCTGCATCTTGTCGAGCAGGTCCTTGCGTCCATAGACCACGCCGATGCCGTTGGGGCCGTAGATCTTGTGGCCGCTGAACACGAAGAAGTCGGCACCGAGCTGCTGCACATCGACGGGCGTGTGGGCTATCGACTGGGCGCCGTCTATCAGCACGGGGATGTTGTGCGAGTGGGCGATGTCGATGATGCGCCGCACGTCGTTGATGGTGCCGAACGTGTTGTTCACATGGCCGACGCTGACGAAGCGGGTGCGGGGCGTGATGAGCCGCTCCAGCTCGGAGAGGATGAGGTCGCCGTTCTGGTCGGTCGGGATGGCGCGCAGGGTGGCGCCGCGCTCCTGGGCGACGCGCTGCCAGGGCACGATGTTGGCGTGGTGGTCCAGCTCCGAGACTATGACCTCGTCGCCCGGCGTGAGGTACTGCCGGCCGTAGGTCTGCGCCACGAGGTTGATGCCCTCGGTGGTGCCGCGCACGAAGATGATTTCCTCGCTCGTGGCGGCGTTGATGAAGCGCTGCACCTTCTCGCGGGCCTCCTCGTAGGCATCGGTGGCACGGGCGGCCAGCGTGTGGGCACCGCGGTGGATGTTCGAGTTGTACGTGCGATAGTAGTGCGAAATCTTGTCGATGACCTGGTTGGGCTTCTGCGTCGTCGCACCGTTGTCGAGCCAGACGAGGTCGTGGCCGTTCACCTTCTGCTGCAGCACGGGGAAGTCCTTCTTAATCTGCTCCGAGTTCAGCGTGTCGGTCTCCTCGTAGTGGAGTGTGGAAAGCCCTTGGTCCAGACTCTCCAATTGCAATCCACCCCCGACCCCTCCCAAGCGGGAGGGGAGGTTGGTTGCTGCCGATGGCTGTTCGAACGGATTCGACCGGATGAAGAGGTCGATGGCCGAGAGGTCGAGCGCCTCGTCGGGCACTATCGCCTGCCGCTCCGCCTGCAGTTCCTCGGGGCAGTACTTCTGCGCCACCTCGCGGAGCAGTGCGAAGCCCGGGTCCTCGAGTCCATAGTCGTTCTGAATGTTGTATGTCATAAATAGCAATTCTATTTCCTCTTCTGATAGTCGTGATAATAGCCCACCTCGACGTTCTCGAGCACGGCGATGGCATCGTCGGTCAGTGAGGCTAACGAGAAGTACTTCGTAAGCAGGTATGAGGCCACGCCGAACTTGTCGAGACCCATCAGACGGGCACTCAGACTGGGCGCAATCTCGCCGGGGATGCCGCTCTGGTGCAGACCGATGACGCCCTGGTTCTGCTCGCCCGTCCGCACGAGGATGATCTTCGTCGTGCCGACGCCGCGGCCCGTCAGATACTGGCCCTCGACCTCCACCTTGTCGCTCGGGATGAGGGGTACGCCGCGCCACAGGATGACCTTCGTGCCGAAGAGGTCGGTGGTCACGGGCGGCACGCCGCGCCAGGTGCATTCGCGCTCGAAGGCGGCGATGGCTCGCGGGTGGGCGATGAAGAAGGCCGGCTCCTTCCACACCAAGCTGAGCAGTTCGTCGAGGTCGTCGGGGGTCGGTGCACCATAGCGCGTGGTGATGCGGTAGGCGGGGTTGGCGGCGGCCAGCAGTCCGAACTGCCGGTTGTTGATGAGTTCCCACTCCTGACGCTCCTTGATGCTCTCGATCGAGAGCCGCAGCTGCTCCTCCAACTGGTTGTAGGGATTGTTGTAGAGGTCCGACACGCGGGTATGCACGCGCACCACCGTCTGCAGCGTGTTCAGCGAGTACTCCGTCGGATTCTCCTCGTAGTCGATGTAGGTCTCGGGGATGATGTTGTCCTCCTCGTGACCGCTCACCAGGTCGATGTGCTTCTCGCCGTTGTCGTTCACCGATGCCTTCAGGCGCAACTGCTTATCGACGGCCTTGTTGAACGTCTCGCGGAAGTCGGGCACCTCCTTGATGAACTTGATGAGCTCCTTCAGCTTCAGTCCGAGGAACACCGTCGGGGTGATGGCGCGCACGCTGACCGTCGATTCCTGCTCGTCCAGCAGGTCGGCCTCGCCGAAGTATTCGCCGTCGCCCAGCAGTGCAATCCGCAGGTCCTCGCCGTGAGGGCCACGGCTGATGACCTCGGCCTGACCCGAGGCCACGATGAAGAAGCGCTGCTTGTCCTTGCCCTCCTCGACGAACAGCTGGTCCACGTCCACCTCCTTCGCCTCGAACGAGTTGACGAGGCGGTTCACTATCTCGTCGTCGAACTCCGAGAACAGCGGGATGGCCTTCAGGTTCTTCGCCGTAAACGAGGGCACGCCGTTGACGTATTGTATCGGCAGGCGGTCGTTCTTACGGAGTTCCACCTTCGTGCGGTTCACGCGGAACGTTCCGCCGCTGACCTGCACCCAGGGCAGCAGTTTCAGCAACAGTCTCGGGGTGATAGAACCCATCTGCGGGGCGGTTTTCGTTGTCGTAGCCAGTCTTCTGGCGGTTGCAGTGGTCACACTGCGCTGTAAGTTTGATTCAGCCATAATTGTTTGAGTTTAAACTTGAATGATTAATGTATTACTTCTTTATCGTCACTTTATAGGTAGTGCCTTCCACATGCTCTACGGAGAGCACGTTGTAGCCCTGCTCGCGGGCATTGCGGGGCACGTTGTCCAGCGGTTCGCCCTCAGCGAGCAATACTTCGAGCGTGTCGCCCGGCTGCAGCCTTGACAGCTCAATTTTCGTCTTGACGAAGGTCATCGGGCAGTGCTCCTTCGTGATGTCTAAGACGTGGAACCCACCCCCTGCCCCTTCAGAGTGGAGTAACCCACCCCCTGCCCCTCCCGAGGGGAGGGGAGACTGATTAGTTTTGTTATTACTTGTACTCATATTCCAATAATTTTTTAAGAATTAATAATTAAGAATTAGTAATGTATATACTATATAGTTCCCACTCCCTTCGGGAGGGGGTTAGGGGGTGGGTTTCTTATATAAATAATGTCTCCCCCCCCTCTGAGAGCTTCAGGAACGTCGCCACGCCGAGCACGTCCTTCACCTCCGGTATGAAGTCCTCCCTCTTCAGGCCGAGCACGTGCATCGCCATCTCGCAGGCGTAGAGGTTGATGCCCAGCGCCTTGGCCGCCTCGACCAGTTCTTCGAGCGTCGCCACGTTGTTCTTGCGCATCAGGTAGCGGAATATCTTCGGCCCAGCGCCAAGGAAGTTGAAACGGCTGGTCGGCGTCACCTTCAGCCCGCCCATCATGAATCCGAAGAGCTTCGTCAGCCAGTTGCCGCCCGTGAGCGAGCGTCCCTGCTTGCGCTTGATGGCGTCGAGCCCCCAGAAGGTGAAGAAGATGTTCACCTCGTAGCCTACCGCCGCCGCGCCCGTACCTAATGTGAATACTGCCGTCAGCTTGTCGAAGTCGCCGCTGAAGGCGATGATGCTTAGTTTCTTCTGTTCTGCCATAATTCTGTCGGTTTAATTTCTGGGTGCAAAGTTAGTGCGATTTCTCCAATTACGAAATCGCCCTAATATGGCATTCTGACTACCAAAGCTATGGTATTTGAGAGAGAAATTCTTGAAGTTCATTTCCTCGAAGATTTTTTGCTATGATTTTCCCTTCTCTGTTGATGAGCAGATTCGATGGGATGGAACGAATGCCGTAAAGCCGTGCCACATCACTATTCCAGTATTTCAACTCTGACACATGGTGATACTTCAACCCGTCTTCTTCGATGCCTCGCAACCATGCCGCCTTAGTCTTGTCGAGCGAGACTGCCAGCACGTCAAAGCCCTGGTCGTGATATTTGTTATAGGCCTCTACCACGTTGGGATTCTCTTTTCGGCATGGGCCACACCACGATGCCCAGAAATCGAGCAGCAAATAGCCTTGACCAATATAGTCGCTTAACTTAACCGTCTTGCCGTCAACGTCAGTAATGCTGAAGTCTGGTGCTTGTTGCCCTATATCAGTAACCTTGCGCGTTTCTATTACTTGACGTAATATATCAGCATAACTCAATTGCTGTAGATGGGCATCAAGCAGACTTATATTCTGTTTGATTTCAGCCGATGACAACCGACTGACATATTCACGATAGAGGACATACAGCGACACAATAGAATTAGGATGTTGTTGGATAAAAGTTGTAAGATTGCGGTCACGATTGTCATGGAACTCGAGATACAGGTCGTGGGTGGCCGATCCTGTAATCTTCGATTCTTGATAGCCGCGGGCCGGGTTCAGGTCAACGTGGATGTTGCCTTCGTCGAGGAATACCAGCAGAGGCGTATCTTTCAGACTGACAGATAATCCATAGATTTCAGGTAATGCGACCTGGTTACTGAAACTAAACTTGCCGTTTTCAACTTCAGCCGAGTCGATTACTTCATAATAACGGTCTATATACTTCTGCAAATAGACCTTCTGGTGCTGATTGGAGGCTAACGTGCCTGACAGTTTCAAGGTGGAAATCTTCTGGGCATTAGCCACTAACACCTCTCCAGCCACAATGACCAGAGTGAGAATTACTTTTCTGTTCATTATATGTCTATATTAAAACGTTGGTGATATTGTTCGTGTAAGTATTGGTCCACCCATCGGTAGAACTCGGTTGTCTCCTTGCCGGCCACACCATTTCTGCGTACTATTTTCAGCACCTCTTCACCATGGCGGAAAACCTCTGTCTCGATGGGCTCAATCTGTTGTAGAATACCTGTGCCGGCATGGTTAATAAGCCGGGCTACATTTATGTAGTCGCTACCATTCCCTCGCTCCAGGGGGAACAGCTGCTTCTTCAACTGGAATCCAGCATCGACCAGTGTAGAACGGCCTTTGGTGTTTCTGGTGATTACAGCAGGCAATTCATTCTGCTTTGTAATCCATACAGGAATGGCCACAGTGGTAAGTGTAGAGCCTGGGATAATCCAGCTGACCGTCAGCAACGGATTCTCACCTTGACGCACGCCTTGGATCAGATGTGCCGAAGCCGTCTGATACCTGGGGATGAAATCGCGGAAGGGCACAAATACAGGTTCGCAATCGTCTTGTGGCGCATAGTCATAGAGGTTGATATGTGTCAGTCCGTGTGTCAGATAGCGTGTCACATGGCGAATGATGTTTCCGAAACCAAGTTGACCACAGAAACTTGCTTTAGTCATCCACTCGTTGATGGCCAGATAACGTTCCACGCCTTTATCCAGTTCCCTGTCGCCAGACATGCCGTGGTTGGTACGTACCAGATAGCCGTATGGTGCCTGGGCAGGATCGTTGGCGTCATATTTCACATAACCCTTATTGCCTGTCTCGTAATAGGCGCAGCCGCCCTGTGCATCGAGTACCGCAAAATTAGAGTTGGTGGGAATTGGGCCAATGGCTTTCATACTGTCGAGGAATAGTTCGAAGTCGCGCAGTGTGGCACAACACTCCAGCGCTTTACGCATAATCGTGGCATCATTGTCCTTAGGCCCTTTGCGATCCTCATTGGCTGCGAACGTACGTTGTGGTTGTTGCCTGCCGTTCAGATTATAGGCCGCCGTGTTGACAATCGCAAAACCTACCTCATTGTGACCTGACCAGGCTCCCTTGTGCAGCGAGTCGTTGGCAGAGACTACAGCGATGTAGCGAAAACGCGAGCCCTTGACCAGAACGGTGAGGTTGTCTGTCATCTCAGTATCACGGTTCTTGAAAATATAGGGGCGTCCGTCTGGCGACACTTTGCCCGAAACGATGACAGATGTGCAGGCTTCGGCGTGGTATGCAGGAAGAAGTACACCTGCAAGTAGAGTGATAATCAGTTTCTTCATCTCCGTCAATACTTTATGGTGTTTATCTGTTTACTTCCGTAGGTGTGTAGATGCCTGGATCAGAAGGCGCGTTAGGGTTGGCCAATATCTCTGTCTCAGGATAATAGAAACGCTCCGGATGGACTGTGGCCGTAGGTGTGTTCAGCGGTATGGCTACAGCAATATCGCTCTCACCGGCACCTCTCAGCCTACGGGCATCGTCCCATGGCGTAAACTCCGTGAAACCTGAGATGTAACGCTCAAGTATTATCTCGCGCAGCAGGGCCCGCAGCGGCTGCAAGGTGCCATCGGCATTCAGCAGACCGCCTTTCTCGAAATCGTCGGTCGTATAGGCATCATAATTATAATCGTAGTTGGCGAAATAGGCGTTCACGGCTCCTCCTTGATCATAATAGGCTCTTAGCTGGTTCAGGTAGTGTAGCCCTTCATTCAGTCCTTGTGTACGTGCTGCCGTCTCAGCCAGGATGAGTAGGTTTTCCTCATAGGTAATCAGAGGCTCTGGCTCAAGTTGTGATATTTTGCCATGCTTGGCGGTGGCATTCGTCGGGTCGATGTAATAGTATGCCTTGCGGGCTGTTTCGTCGGTCTTTGCGTTGTGGCGGGCATCGAGCACATCGAACAGGAAACTTTGCTTGCCATTGGCATCCTCGGTACCAAAGAAGGCATTCTGGCTGTATGACCACCAGTTGTTCTTGTTTGATGACTGATTGTCGTTGACGGGACGGAACAACATAGAGCGCTCCGGCGAACTGATACCGTTCTGTGCTGCCTGATAAGCCTTGTCATATTCTTTGGTGATGACATAGAGGCGGGCTTTCAGTGTATAGGCGGCCTCAAGCCAGCCCTGGGCATCACCATGATAAAGATAGTCCTGCTTGTAGGAGGCACGGCCAACGGTTCTCAGTTGGCTGATGGCCTCGTCGAGCAGTTGCTGGCTATAGTTGAATACAGCCTTCTGGCTCTCGAACCGGGGATATTCCACATCGGTAGACACTTCTGTTGCCGGCACATCGCCAAAAGCCGATGCGTAGAACCCGAACAGGTAAGCCTCAAGCACACGTGTCAGGCCCTGATAAAGCGGATTGTCGGGTGCTGACTCCTGGATATGTTTACTCTGAGTGATGACACTCTGATAACCGCCGAAGTCGAAGGTACTTTCCGTCAACTGGTAGTTATAATACGCCAGAGGGAAATTGTTGACACCTACAATCTGGCCAGTCCACAAGGATGCCATGCGGCCGTCGAGTCCGCGCACCAGACTGACAAGTGCCAGTTCCGGGGTGTTTACGTATAGGCCGGCATCGATATCGTTTATCTCGATGGAATTAGGATTCTTATTCAGTCCTTCTACTATACTCTCGCAACTGCTCAGTAAGACGGCAGTGCCTATAATCGCTGTATATAACTTTTTCATATCAATTTGTATTTTTAGTAATTCAACTTCTGATAACTCCTGACATGCGATACTCGAATTAATAGTTAACCTCAATAGTAAACAGTATAGAACGTGTGGCAGGGCTTGAGAAGTAGTCCATGCCCTGAGCCAGACCTACTCCGTAATTATTGCTCTCAGGGTCGATGCCAACCAGATGGTCCCAAACCAGCAGATCGCGTCCGACAACAGAGAAGCTGATGTTCTGCAACTGAGTGTGACGCTTGAGCCAGAGACTATGCCAGTTGTAACTCAGTGTCACGTTGCGCAGCTTGGTCCAGGTATTGTCTTGAATGTAATAGTCATGCACTTTGTTGATACCCAGTCCGCCACCAATACCAGTGTACCATACCTCGTCGAGCAATACTGTTCCCGCACCAAAATCGTATAGATTGCCTCTGACGGTCTCACCGGCGTGGAACACCTGACCATTGTAGTTGACCATGTCTTGGGTCAGCGTTACCTCCTTGGCCACGTCCTCATGAGTTCCAAAGCCGTAGAGTGTCAACTGAGTACGGTTGATGTATTTACCACCCTGAGAATGCTCGAACAGGAAACTGAAATTGAAATCCTTGTAGCGGAAATCCATACCAAAACCTCCATGCCAGTCGGGATTGGGGTCACCCAAAACGACATTGCCTGTTGACAACTGAGGGAATCCGTTCTTGTCGAGTATTGGCTGTCCGTCATCATCGCGTAGTACGCCCGGACGGTAGAGCACCCCCATGGCATAGCCCTCAAGGGCCACCGACGTGCTGCTGATTTTCAGCAGTCCCGTGCCGTTAAGCCTGGTCACCTTGTTGCGGTTCTGGCTCCAGTTCAGGTTGATATCCCATCCGAAGTCCTTCTTGTCTATGGCCCGCCAGACGGCGTCCACCTCCAGTCCCGAGTTCTTCATCTCTCCACCGTTGGCATAGATGCTGCTGTAACCGCTCGACGGATTGAGCGTGACGCTGTACAGCAGGTCCTTGATGTGATTCTGATAATAGGTGAAGTTCAAATTCAGTACGTCATGGAAGAAGCGCAGGTCGGCGCCAATTTCCCATTCGGTCTTTACCTCGGGCTTGATATCGGCATTACCTTTAGAACTACTGACGGCATAACTGCCTCCGAAGGCGGCATTGGTCGAGGTGGCAAGCGTCTCTGTGCGGTAGGCGGCAGGACTGGTGCCTACTTTTCCCCAGGCAGCACGCAGTTTTCCAAAACTGAGCCACGACGGACGCCACACCTTCGAGAACTGCCAGGCCAGGTCGGCCGAGGGATAGAAGTAAGTGCCGCTAACGGTTGATGATGCCTCCTGCATGGCAGTAGCCGAGAAGAACACCTGGTCGTACAGTTCAAGTTCTGCAATACCATAGCCACGATTGTTGCGGGTGTGGCTGAGGCTCTTCGACCAGCTGTCGGCAGACGTACTGGAGGCTAATGACGAAGACTTGATGTCGGTCTGCACATCGAACGGTGTGACACTGCCTGAGTTGCTTGACGACTGACGGTCGTTAATGCTATATCCCAGCGTACCCGACAACTTCAGTTGTTTTGAAAAAGCATGCGTGGCATGTATGATGGCATCAAATGTCAGTTCTTTATGGGTGGACGTGCCAGAGCTGTAGTAACCCTGCGAGTTTGTAGCCCCCTGCGAGTTGATGGGGTAGAACTCGTCGGTGAGCGTTGTGTAATAATCCAGTCCCCCTCGTAGGGTTACGTTCAGCCACTCCAATGGATTGACATCCAGCTGGGGTGTAAGTATGAAACGGTCTGTCTTCTGGGTGTTGGATTGTTCGTAAACAGCCCAGAGGGGGTTGTTATAGGTAGGATTGGCATTAGCACCTATTTCGTTACGATACATTCTCTGCCGGTCAGTATACGAAACGCCCTGCTTGTCCACGTAGGTACCGATATAGTCAGTGTTGTCGAAATCGGCAGGTGTACGCAGTAGCCCCAGGTAAACACCATTTGACGTGTCACCATTGCTGGCCACGCGGTTGGTGGTGGTGTAGATATAGGCCGTCTTAGCTGATGCCTTCAACCATGGAGCCAAACGATAGGATGAATTCAGACGTATATTGTGCTTGTTGTAATAGGCCGATCTTACTATACCGTCCTGAAACTGGCCTGCGTAACTAAGATAGTAACTGCCTTTCTCTCCACCGCCACTTAGAGATACGTCGTGCTTGGTATAGCCTCCTGTGCGGAATACAGCATCAAAATTTGAATCGATATATGTCTCTTGGGAGTTCTTCTTAGTAATGGCGTAATAGGTTTTGCCAGTGATACAGCCCACAAAGTAGGCACCGTTGTTATCCACCTCGTCGGCAGCCCCTGAACGCTCGGAAATCTTATCACCCCATGAGAAGTTGGTGTTCTTGTTGTATTTTCCACCCGTGCCCTGTCCCCAAGTACTCTGCAGCGGGTGATGGTCGCTAATCCAGTCGAAACTCTTGGTGAACGAATAGGTTATATGAGGCTTCGAGGCATTAGCCCCGTTCTTGGTTGTTATCACGATGACACCATTAGCAGCACGTGAACCCCACAGTGCGGCAGCCGACGCTCCTTTCAGAACTTGCAACGACTCTATATCGTTGGGATTGAGGTCGTTCAGATGCGACTGTTGCGCGTAGCTGGTAGAGCCAGAGTTCTCATTGCTGATGGGGGTGCCATCGAGGATGATGAGGGGCTGACTGTCGCCAATAAATGTGTTGGCTCCGCGAATAATGATGTTTGAACCCATGCCAGGTTCACCGTTGGGCGAGGAAATGGTCAGTCCACTGGCTTTGCCTGATAGGGCATTAATCAGTGTCGATGTTCCTGCCTGTGCTATTTTGTCGGCATCTATTACCGACTGGGTGGTTCCAATCTTATCAATAGCCTTCTCTTTTCCTAAGGCAGTAACCACCACTTCATTTAGAAAGTTGGGCGCATCTTTCAGCGCAATCTCCACTGGCTCCTCGAAGTCATAGACATCGACATCAAGTGGGCGGTAGCCTACATATTCCACACGGAGAGTGAGCGGGGCTTCCACCCTGGTCAGGAGGGAGAAGTTGCCGTCAATGTCAGTCACTACACCCTGTCCCTTTTCACTCTTTACTATCACCGATGCGCCAATCAGGGGCTCACCAGTACGAACGTCCTTAATATGGCCTGTAATTACGTTCTGCGCAACAGCCAATAAGGACCCTGTCGCAACGAGTGTTGCAATAAACAATCTTTTTACCATAAGTCTATTTTTTTTGATTTCAGTTTATTTCTGTGCGGTAAGCGTGGTCTTAACCTTCTCAATCTGCGCCTGAACCATCTTGCTGTCCAGGTTCAGCAGTCCGTATTCATGATTATACTTTGTCCCATTCGTCAACACCCAATGCAGGAACTGGTTCACGGCATCGTCGGCTTGATGATAGCTTACGCCGATTTTACCGACGGCAATCTCTGAGACCTTGCCATTTTCCAAAGCGTTAATCACCTCGTCAAGGGTCGCCTTGTCCGAGAAGCTCTCTTCGAGATTCTTCTTCACATCGATGCCGATGAGTGTAAGGTTACCCTTTATCTGACGGCTCTGTAGGTCGTAAATGTTTGGCAGCGCATTGAACGATACGCCTAATGGGTCCTTCAGCAAGGCGGTGTTCAGAAACAGATCATCGCCTGCGATGCGCTTGCCACGGAAGTTGCTGCTCTCTTCGCCAAAGTTACGGGCAAACGACGCTGCTACCGATGTGGCGTTGCTGCCGCTGTAGATGACGAGTTTCTCGAACTGCTTTACCTTCTTTACATTCTCGTCAAAATCATCATCGAAGAAGTAAAGCTGCTTCAGCTTTTTCGAGTTCAGGTGCTTCCCTTCCAGCACTTTCGCGGCCTCGCTGCCACTTGCTGTGATGGGTAGCACGGCGAACTCTCCGAAATAAACAATGGCATGGCTAAAGTCTTCTGGTTTGGTGGCTTGATTGTCGAATACCACATTCAGGTCGATGCTCTCGGCTTGCGAGTTACCCTGATTCTGATTGCCCTTGGCTATCTGGAACGTTACGCCGGGCTGTGTTTTTGCATATTCTGTTATCCACTTCTCTACCAGCGGGCGGGCAAATCTCGGTGCCTTGATGGTGCGTATGCTGCTGGTTGTGGTGTTACCCTCTGCCCAGGCGTTGCTCAGTCCCATGCTCAGTACTAACGCTAATGTAAATGCTGTCTTATTCATATTTTTTTGTTTTGTTATCGTAAACATCGTGAATATAGTGGTTTACAAGTGTACCTCCTTGTCCACCACCTCGCCGTTCAGAATCTTGAACGAGTTGAGTTTCGGTTCACCGTCAAGCAGCGAGAGGATGGCATAGCGGATGGTTGGATCGTTAGCCAGGCGCAAGTCCTCCTGTGAGGGACGCGAGGGCGAGGCGGGATGACTGTGCCAGTTGGCGAGTATCTTTAAGCCTTTCTCGCGGGCATAGCGCAGGGCGGCGAACTGATCTTTCGGCGCGAAGGAGAAATGCTCCGACGAGTGGTCGGTGTTCTCCATCCAGTAGTTCTCGGTGACAAGAGCCTCCCCCTGTCCGCCTCCCGTAGAGGGGGAAATTATGCCCAGCAGGTAGCCGCACGACTCATCGGGTGCGTCCTTCTGAGCCTGGACTATCAGTTCTTCTATAACGTTCTGTGGAATCTTCATAATCGTCAATTATCAATTGTCAATTATCAATGGTTCTTCAAATCACACGCGGCCTGTTCATAGTCTATCAGATGGTCGATGGTGGGATTCGAGCCGCAGATGGCGCACGAGTCGCGGTGCTTCACGGGCACTGTGCGGAATAGCATTGTCTTGGCATCAAACGTCAGCAGACGGTTGGTCAGCAACTCGCCCACACCTGTAAAGTATTTCAGCGTCTCAGCGGCTTGGATAGTCCCCAGCATACCGGCGATGGCACCTAACACACCAGCCTGCGAACAGGTGGGAACGGCACCTACGGGAGGCGGCTCCTTGAACATGCAACGGTAGCAGGCCGTACCAGGCAGGTGCGTAAAGGTCTGGCCGTTGAAGCGCAGGATGCCACCATGCGAGAATGCCTTGCCCGCCATCACACAAGCGTCGTTGATGAGGAACTTCACGGGGAAGTTGTCGGTACCATCCACCACGAAGTCGTATTCCCTGATGATATCCAGCGCGTTCGAGGAGTCGAGGAACTCATAGTAGGTGTCCACCTTCACGTCAGGATTGATGGCCTTGATTTTCTCCTCAGCACTCTTCACCTTCGGTACGCCCACGTCTTTGGTGAAGTGAATCACTTGGCGTTGCAGATTACTCAGGTCCACCACATCCGCATCCACGATGCCGATGCGCCCGATGCCAGCCGCCGCTAAGTAGAGACTTACCGGGGCTCCCAGTCCACCGGCACCCACCACGAGCACGCGCGCGTTCATTATCTTTTCTTGTCCCTCAACGCCCACATCCTGCAGCAGTATATGTCGCGAGTACCGCTGTATCTGTTCTTCAGTAAACTCAATCATAATTCTCAATTCTCAATTGTCAATTGTCAATTGTCAATTCTCAATTATCAATCATTCACCCCCTCCTCCCATGAAATACAGGAAATCAACCTTGTCACCCTCTTCCAGTTGGATACGCTCCCAATCCTCGCGCTCGGCAAACTCCTCGTTCACCTGCACGCTGACCATCTCCGGCTGCTG
>CAMVLT010000014.1 GCA_947168395.1 uncultured Prevotellaceae bacterium
TGTCACTAAGCATTCTGCTAAGGTTCAGCATACGAGCGGATTCCTCAAACTTGCGTGAAAGCGTTGGGTGAAGGGCTAACAAAGAATCTAATTTTGCTTCATTCTTGTGGTAAACATCCAAACGCTGGTTTGCGAAAGTCCGCATTTGTTCCTCAGTACTGTTTTCGTCAAAAACACCGTTATACTCCATGTTATACATTTTCGCGAAATACTCTTCACTTACTGCGAAGAATTCATTCTGCAAACGGGCGTTCCTGCCCATAAAGAGCAGCTTGTCGTTCTTATCGTCATTCAGGATAAAAATAGTGTCGCCAGGCTCCACACATGGATCCATGAAATGGTGATCTGCGTGAACAAATACCACTTGTGTGTTCTCCACGGGAGCTTTTATCGTGAAGTGTCCATTTGAATTGGTCTGTCCTTTGAGCGTTGAACTTTGTCCAGGTACGAATCCTCCGAACCTTGCTTCAAATGCGAGGCTCTTTCCTTTCGATTCAGGATAGTCTTTTATCCAACCAATAATTGTAGCGGAATCGCCTTCCTGAAAGCCGTTGTCTATAAACGGCGTTTGGTCTGGCTGCGGATAATAAGATAACGTCCTTGTGGTAATGAGGCTATATGTCTGTTTTTTCTGCTTGCCAATGCTCATCTTGCACTTGCCTCCTTCTTGTTTTCCAATGGTCACGCCGAGCGTCTTGTTGCCATTATTCAACGCAAGAACAACTTTTCCATTCTTCTCGTTTATATTGCCGTACTGCCATATTTTGCAGTCATAGATGGCACAACTTTCTGTGAATCCAATTTCCCAATCGCCCGTTACCTCATTGCGCCAATAAGTATCTACGATGGATTCGGGAATAGGACTTTGTGCCTGCCCCGCCAATGCGACGATGGCGAGGAGGATGGTGATGATGGTTTGCTTGTTCATTGTTCGATTTGGTTTATTTGTTGTTGGGGAAAATCTCTTCGAGCTTCGCTTTCAGTTCTTCTACGCTGTTAGGCACGGCAATGATGGTGCCGTCGCGGTCAATGAGGATGAGGGCCGAGATACCTATCATGCTATAAAGGTCGAGTGCGCAACCCTTACGTGCAGGGCTGCTGAGAGTCGTCCACGGGAGTTTTAGCCTGTCGTTACCTCTGAGCCAATATGTGCGGTTCTGTTCGCATGAAACGCTGATGATGCGGAAGCCTTGGCTTTTGTAAGTTGCATAAAGGTGTTTCATAAAATCGAAGGATGGAGTATAAGGACCACGATGCAATGCCCATAAGTCGAGCAGAACGTACTGGCCAGGCCCCACGAATTCCGACAAACGGTGTATGGTACTGTCAGGAGCCTCTGCCTCGAAGTCTATAAACGGCTTGCCTGTAATGTCTTTCTGCTTTAGTTTCGCCAAGTATGCCCTCCAAGGCCACTCCATAGCGGGGTGGCGGGCGTAGGGTGCATCCTCACGAATGAACTCCTGCATCTCTTCGAGTGTGAAGGAAGGATAATCTGAATAGAGATAATATGCAGGAATGATATTATTCATGTTTTCACGGATGTTCTGCTGGATGACAGCATTCCTGTCGGTCTTATTATAAATGTCTCGTTCTCTCATCTGACAGCTGATAAACTTTTTTTGCAGTTCGCTACCTCTTACCTCACCTGTGGCAAGGTTAATGTATGTCGGCGTTTCCTCGGCAATGAAGCGGAGGCTGTTGTTCACATTGTCATCAATCTGAATAAATGTGTGGCGGCGCACACGACCTGTTACCGTGAACTTCCCATTGCGGATGGGGTATTTCTCACGTACTCCAAGCGGAGCGCAAGGAAACATTATCAAACTGTCTTGTGTGCTATTCGTCGTGCCTGTGATAATGAAGTCGATGCTATCCTCCACAAGAGGAGACCAGTTTTGTGCTAGCCCTGCCATTGAGACGAGGGCGAACAGGATGGTAATGATGGTTTTCTTCATATTTGTTTCGTTTTATTGTTATACCTTTATTATATTTTTCGGGAAAAACTCGTTCAACCTCTTTATGTTACAACTCAGATTCTCGAAATCCAACCAAATCTTGTCCGTTTCCTACTTGGATTTCTGAAATCCGACCACACTATTATCCTTTCTTGTCTGGATTCCTGAAATCCAATACCATCATGAGTGCCGCCAAGGTCTGATTCCTGAAATCCGAGGTCGCTGGGTCTGTTTCCTGCTCCGATTCCTGGAATCCGGGGTATTGTGGGGCGTTGCTCAGCGGCATCAGCCAGATGGTAGGTAATGACGGGGCGTTGTCCATAAACCATACGGAATTACGAATTGGGTCATGTCGTTGTTATTCTATAGAAACATTGCGGATGACGAAGGCACCCTCGCCGTCGCCTTCCTTGAAGTCGAAGGCTTCGGGAATTGTCTCGAACGGTTCGAAGGTGAGCGTGAAGTTGCTGTAGCAGAGGTTGCTCAGATAGCCTTCTGTGGTTTCTGTGGCTCTCACTTGAGGATATATGTCTGCGTCGGGAGTGATGCCGTTGGCTGATGTCAGTTTGTATTTCTTACCATCTGCTTCAAGATAGGAACCTTTGGCGATGCGGAACCATAAGTTCTTATGACCATAATAGCGGAAACTGACGGTGGTACCGCTGGCATCAGCATCCACTTGCTGGATGGTAAGTGAGAGGTTGGCAGTGTTGTCTTGCTTGGGACCGTTGATGGCGGAAAGCAAACCCATAAACCATCCCATACCATATCCAGCACCCTTCCAGAGAATGTGCTTGTCGGGCGAAATCAAGACATAATAGGGTATGGCTTTCATATCACAATAGCTATTTTCAATGTCGGCCTTGCCCATTTTGCCGTCATTCCAGTTCTTCCAGGCGATGCTTTTGCTGAAATTATCCTCTTGCCATGCAGAGAGTTTATCCTGATTGATGCCGATGATTTCCAACTTCCCTTGCGATTGCTCGTAGGCACTTCTCATCTCTGGCTCAGCCATACGGCAGGGGCCGCATCCCAGACTCCAAAAGTCGAGCAGCACATATCGGTCGGACTGCCCCAGCACCTCAGCAAGATGATGTTTCTGACCCTGCATGTCAATGAGTTCTGCATCGATGGCCTCTTCACCTACCTGTAAGATATGCTGCGGATAAACCTGACTGTGTATCAGTGCCAGTTGCTCTTCAAACCCTTTCGGCGCACGGGCGGCGGTGGATGCCTCCAATTCCTTCAACTGCTCCATATACGGGAAGTCCTTCGTATAGTTTCTTGCCATCATGGCCACTCCTTCTAACTCTTCGAGCGATGCTGCATCTACCGGCAATGAGGGAAGAACGTCCATCTTCTGTTTCAAATACTTCATATAGACAGGCCTCTCTTCGTCCCACGATGCATTGGCAAGATCGAGTCGCAAAAATTCTGCCAGCGTCTCATGACCATGTTCCATCATATGGCTGAGTGTCTGCTGTTCGGGCAGTGGACTATCCACCTTCCACAAGGGATAGAGACAGTCCGTACCCGATAAATTTACGTCCACATCGGGTTTCAGCCAGATGGTCATCAGGTAATTGGGGCATCCTTCTCCCGCAAGGAATAAATAACTCTTCGTAAGTCCCTCCACGGGAACTGTCAGGGTGAAGTGTCCGCCAATGATTGTGTCAGATGCCACGCGGACATTTTCAATACTACACTCTGCCACCGTGCTGTCTTCCAACGCGGGTGAATAGCCTTTGATGGTGGCTGTCTTTTTGGTCTGTGCCTGCCCCGACAATGCAACGAGGGCGAGCAGGATGGTGATGATGTTTTTCTTGTTCATATTTGTTTCTTATTTGTCGTTACCTTATATTATATATACGCCATTATCGCGGAAATATGACGCTGTGGGGCGTTAAATGTTCTTAATCCACTTTCAGTTTCTCCTTTCCTTTGTACTTTGTCATGTCGCTGACGATGACCTGCTCGCCAGATTCCAGGCCGCTGACGACCTCGATGTAGTCGTAGTTGCACTCGCCGAGGCGGACTTGGCGGGGATGGAGCATGTCGCCGTCGAGGACAAAGAGGGTGTAGTCGCCGGGGCCGCTGTAGAACGAGCCGTTGCGGATGCGGAGCACGTCGTCCTTGATGCTGGTGATGACGAACACTTCCGTTCTGAGGCCGGAACGAAGGCGAGGGTGCGACATGTTGTCGGGCACGACGGTGAAGGTGATAGCACCGCTCTGGCTGAGGGGCGTGACGGTGTTGATGATGCCCGTCAGACGCTCCTTGCCGATGCGGAGGATGACCTGACCACCGACGCGGACACGCTCGCTGTGGCTGTCGGAGATTTCGCACTCGGCTTTGAAGTGCGTGAGGTCGCTGACCACGGCAATCTTCTGGCCTGCGCCGATGGTGCTGCCCACCTCGCTGTTGATGTAGGTGAGCGTGGCGCGTCGTGGCGAGCGTATCTTGGCATCGTCGAGGGTGCGGCGCTTCTCGTCGATGCCCTTCTCGAAGATGTTGTTCTGCAGTTGCTGCATACGGAGGTCGGCCTGGCGCACGCGCTGCTCGTTCTGATACTGCTGGCGCAGTTGCGAGAGTTGCATCTGGGCGGTTTTTAAGGTCGTCTCGGCCTGACGTACGCGGTCGCGGGTGCCGCTGCCAAGGCTGTCGAGGTAGAGTTCGTTGCGCAGCTGGGCTTCGAGTTGCGAGAGTTCCATTTCCTTCACCTCAATCTGCATCCGGCGGTCGGAGAGCTGTGTCTCTACGTTGGCCTTCAGCTGGGCGGTCTGCTGACGGCGTATCTCGCGCTCGTCAAGGGCCTTGGAGTAGTCGGTCTCAGCGGATTGCAAGTCGAGGCGCAGCAGGGGCGTGCCGACGTCCACGCTGTCGCCGCTGTGGGCATAGACCTCAAGAATCTTCGAGCTGATGGGCGACACGATGATTTCCTCGAAGGCGGGCACGATGCGCCCCGTGGCCGAGACGCTGACGTCGATGGTGCCGCGGTCCACCTCGGAGATGATGAGTGCCTTGCGGTCGAGGGTCGGAATCATCTGCGTGCCGAGCCAGGCACCTGCGCCGAGCACCGCTACCGCGATGGTAACGGCCACGGCGATGCGACGGAGTTTGCGCCGACGTTGTTCACTGACTGGAATCGCCCTGTCCATGGTCTGATTGTCGTTCTTCATTTCGTTCATGCGCTATAATAAGTAAAACGCAAAAACCAACCTACAAAAATGATGCCAAAACACTAAACCGCTGATAATCAACAGACATCCCTAATGCAAGTGTCCGAAAGTGGACACTCGACTGTCCATTTCCGGACATGATGATGCCAAAATGGAGTTTAAACAGGCCGCACCAAGACCTACTCCAACGTTCTGCTACGCTATGCCCTGCTGCACGTTGTGTACAGGCTGAACAGGCAACCGAAGAAGAAGTGAAGGTTTGATGTGAGGGTTAATTACTAATAATCTTCTGCCAATTACTAAGAATGAACGTTAAAGATTCGCGCACTTCGTGTTTTTTTCATCTACTAATCATTTCGTTTTCTAACTTATTAGTAATTTTGCCCTCACGAATCAAAATAGAAGGACATTATGAAACAACAGACACTGACAAAAGGCGAGATACAGGTGATGAACATCCTGTGGGACATGCAGCGAGGAGCCTGTGTAGCCGACATACAGAAGCGATACCCCGAACCGCAACCGGCCTACACCACTATTGCCACCTTCCTAAAGATTATGGAACAGAAGGGTTTCGTGGAGAAACGCAAGAGCGGCACGGGAAAGACGTTTGTCTATTCGCCTCTGCTGACCCGTGAGCGTTATCGCCGCCTGGTGGTAGACGACGTGAAGGACACCTTCTTCGGCGGCTCGGTGAAGTCGCTCGTCTCGTTCTTTGCCGAGGAGGACGAACTGTCGCAGGACGACATCAACGAAATACTGATGATGCTAAAGAACCGTAGCCATGCTGACTGACCTCATATACTACGACCTGAAGGTGGCGGCGCTGATTGCCGTGTTCTACCTATTCTATATGTTGCTGTTAGCTCGCGAGACCACGCACAAGCTGAACCGCTTCGTGCTGCTCTTAGGCATTGTCCTGTCGGTGATACTACCGCTGTGTATTATTACAATACACGCAAAGATGCCTTCACCCCAGCCTCTCTACGATGGGAGAGGGGAGTGGCTGCTGTTGCCATCGGAGTCCCCAACTGAAGGTCTGCCTGTTTCCAACTCTTTCGGAGAGAGGCTGGGGCTGAGGTTAGAGGAACTTCTCGCCGTCATTCTCTTGATGGGTATGAGCATCCGGCTGCTATATCTTGCCAAAGGTATTATGAAACTGAATAGGATTATTCGATGCGGTGAAAGGCATACACTGCCCTCGGATACTCACGTCTGTGTGGTCGACGCTCCGATAGCTCCGTTCTCATGGATGCAGACGGTGGTGCTGTCGCGTGCCGATTGGAAGTCGCAGCCTGATTCTATCCTTGCCCACGAAGAGGCGCATGTGCGCCATCGTCATAGCTACGACGTTGTGGTCGTAGAATTGCTTACGGCTCTGCAATGGTTCAATCCCGTGGTGTGGTTCATGCGCCAGGAACTGCGCACCCTCCATGAGTATGAAGCCGACGCATCCGTCCTCTCACGCGGCTTCGACGAAAGCCAGTACATCCACTTGCTGATGCAGAAAGCGACGGGCATTCAGGCCTGTGCCCTCGCTAACGGCATCCACACACAGAAAACCAAAAAGCGAATCTTTATGATGCTCAAACCAAAATCAAACCGCACGACATGGCTCAAGGCCCTCTACATCGTGCCCATAGTGTTAGTCTCATTGGCCATGACCGCCAGAACCGTCATCGACTACGAGGTAACAGAAGACAACCGCGCTGTGCGCGTGTTCAATGAAAAGACCAACGGCAGGGGAGAAAGCTACCAGATACGCACCGCATCTGGCGTGAAGTTCTACAACAACGGCAAGGAGGAAACCATTCCCAGCGACCGTTCCATAGCCCTCGCAGTGAAGAATACCGCCATGCAACTCGATGGTGTGAAGTTCGACGAGAACTCGCTCCCCGACCTGCCCGTCTCTGCCCTGCAAGAGATTCACCTCGACCAGACCAGTCCCGACAACTACGTCTGCAACCTCGTGACAGCAGAGCCAGTGAAGTACAGTTCAAAGATGAGCGACACGGAGTTTGTCGTCTACGTGAAGCAGCAAAAGGCTGCTGGTCTGACGAACAGTGCTCTCACTCAGCTCATGCTCAATGAGGGCAGAGGTATCAGTCGCGCCCATATCCTCCATCTCAACAGCGTGTATGGCAGCAAGAAAAGCTATTTGTTTGTCGTCGACGGCAAGGAAGTGTCAAGCGAAGAGTTCTGCAAATTGTCGCCCGAAGCCATTGCCTCGGCGAAGGTGATGGACGTCGGTCCTGCCAGGAAAGCCTACGGAGAGAAAGGCAGTCGTGGCGCAACGGTGGTAAAGACAAGACAAGCAGTCTCGGAAGCTCCGCAACAACAGATAGACGGCGTGTTCGACATTGTAGAGCAAATGCCACAGTTTCCCGGCGGCGATGCGAAGCTGATGGAGTTCATTGCGCGCAACATCAAGTATCCTGCGGCTGCAACGGAATGGGGCGTGATGGGTCGTGTGATGGTGAAGTTCATCGTCGAGAAAGACGGCAGCGTGAGCAATGCGAAGGTGGCGAAGACAATGGGATTGGACGAACCTTCCGACACGGCTACTACTGTTGCGGTCGTCAGCTACGGCAAGGCAGAGCAGGAACACAGCGACGCCAAGGCACAGATGGAAGGGTTCAGGGCCGGCAAACAGGCACTGATAGACGAGGCTATCCGTGTGGTCAAGGCCATGCCTAAATGGAAACCAGCCATGCAGAACGGGCAAGTGGTTCGCTGCCACTACGTCATCCCTGTAACCTACAGATTGAATTAAATTCAAACGAGTAGTAAAGTTAGTAAATAGTAGTACCCGGGGCGATTCTGGAGGCCGCAGTGATGCGCCCTCCAGAATTCTGCCTGTTCCCATATTCAACTGTTAATCAGAAAGCCGTAAAAACGCAACGCCTTCTTCATTCCCGACACAGTCTCTCCAAGTCGGCGCTGAGTTCGCAGCCGCGCTCGAAGTCCCAGAGGGCGATGCTGCGGAGCTGATAGTAATAGTACCAGTAGTTGAAGAGCTGCTGGATGCGGTTCTGGCGGGCCTGGTCCTTGGCAGTCTGGGCGCTGGAGAGTTCGAGGGTCGAGATGCTGCCTATCTTGAACGTCTCGACGTTGGTGTGGTAGCGGCGGCGGGCGATGGTGTCGGCCTCGCAGGCGATGCGCAGTTGCTCGGCTTGGTTGTTGAACTGCTCGGTCAGGATAAAGATGTCCTGGCGGAAGTCCTGCGACTGCTGGCGCAGCTGGCCCTGGATGATGTCGCGGTTGCTCTCGGCGAGGCGACGCTGCCCCTTGCGCTTGCCCCAGTCGAGCAGCGGCACGGTGATGCCCACCGAGACCACCTCGTTGCTCAGCAGGTTGCGGTAGGCGCTGTTCATGTTATCGCCCGTGCCGGTGTAGCCCAGTTGGGCGTAGAGGTTGATGCTCTGGCGGTTGGCGCGAGCCGAGGCCACGGCGTAGTCGGCCTCCATCTGGCGGCGGCGCATGGTGGTGGCGAGGGCGTTGTTCTGGAGGGCGTGGGCAAGGACGTCCTCGTAGTCGAGATGGAGACCCAAGGCCGACGCTTCGGGAACGGTGGCGGCGATGGGGGCTTCCACATCGAGGAACGAGCGGAGGGCGAACTGGCGGGCCTGGCGGGTGCTCTCGCTGTTGGTCAGGGCACTGCGGGCGGTGAGCACGTCGAGGCGCAGTTGCAGCACGTCGTTCTCGCTGATGGTGCCCATGCGGCGCTTGGCCTGCGCCACCTCGTAGAGTTTTTCGGCTGTCTGCAGGTTCTGGCGGGCAATGTTCACCTGTTCGCCGGCCAGCAGCAGCGAGAAGTAGAGGCTGATGGCCTGCATGGCCACCTGCTCGGTCTCGGTGAGGAAGCGGGCCTGTGCCTCGCGGTAGCGCAGCGGCTCTATGCGGCGGTTCCACTTCAGGTGGTTCACGGCGAAGAGCGGCTGCTGTAGGGTGACGGCTACGGGGAGCGACATGAACTGGTTAGCCCCCTCCCGACCTCTCCCCGAAGGGGAGGCATTGGAAGACTGGTGCAGGTAGTCGAGGGATGTTTTTATAGACAAGGTGCCGCCCGTTGGCCATAGCTTCTGCGTAATGTTCACCGCACCGTCGAGTCCGAGGTAGTCGTTGCGCACGAACGACAGCGAGCCGTCGGCCTGCTGGTACGAGCTGTAGCGCTTGTTCCACGATGGGGCCGTGCCCTGCAGCGACGCCTCCGGTAGCAGGTCGGCCTTGTAGCTGCGCCACTGCCAGTAGGCCGAGCGCAGTTCGTCCAATGCCACGGCGGCGTCGATGCTCTGGCGGCGCGCCATCGTGATGCAGTCATCGAGCGTCAGCCGGAGCGTATCCGTCTGTGCGGCCATGGGAAGAACGCCAAATATGGCAAGAATTATCAATAAGAACTTCACGGCATCAAAAAAGTTAAAACGGTGACGTCGTTTTATCATCTCACGTCGTGGTTTTATCATCCATTGGCACAGTTTTAGCATCCGATGTCGCAGTTTTAACTTTACCCCCTGCCTTTCACACAAAAAGAACGGAGCATTCCAGCACTTAACCCGTACCTGCAAGAACTTTATACCTACTATATCATTCATGATGCAACGCTTCTACGGGACGTTTAAACATGGCAATGAACGTGGGCACGACCATGCCGAGCGTGACGACGGCGAGCATGAGCAGGCACTGCACGGCACTGACGATGAGGAAGTGGGGCCAGAACCGCACCACCCAGTCTTGCTCGAGGCCGGAGCTGCCGTAGGCGTTGCCGTTGGAGAGCAGGTCCCAGTGGATGGCAAACTGAAACCAGACGAGACAGCCCACCAGACAGGCCGCGACGGTGAGGATGGCCGCCTCGCCCCATATCTGCAGGAAGATGTCGCGGCGCTTGGCGCCGAAACTGCGCATGATGCCGATGTCCTCGGTGCGCTTGCGGATTTGCAGCCAGAAAGTGCCCAGCGTGCCCAGCACGACGATGATGGCGAAGAGCACCAGGGGGACGGTGGCCAGCGTGGTGTACATCAAGTAGTCGTGGGCCACCTGACTGTCGTAGTGCTGCCGGTAGGTCTCAAGACCGTCCAGCACGCAGATGCCGGCGCGGAAGTCTTTGGTCAGTGTGGGCATGAGCCGCGCCACGAAGGCCTCGGCATCGGCATCGGACTTCAGCCGCACCAGCAGTTTGCTGTAAGGGTTGGCACTGTTGTCGGGGCGGGGAAAGAAGACGACGTAGGGGTAGCGCTCGTTGGGGGCACCCTTCACGTCCTCCACCACGCCGGCTATAATATGGTAGCCCGCCACCCCATGTATAATCTTGCCGTCGGCATAGCGGGTGTCCACCATGGCCACGCGCTTGCCCACCACCTGGTCGTGGCCGAAGAGTATCCGCGCCACGCTGCGGGTGACGACGATGCCGTCGGGGGCTATCTCGCGCGAGAGCGCCACGGCGTCGGGACTGCCCTCGATGGCGCTGAGGCCCTGCGTCTCGAAGAACCGTTCGTTCTGGTAGTAGAAAAGCTGCGAGAAGCCGATGGTGCGCGTGGTGTCGTCGGCCAGGGCCAGCGTGCGCCAGCTGTAGCTGTTGAGGTCGGCCCCAAGGTAGTCGGGCGTAAGGCAGACCGACGCCACCTCGGGCAGGCTGGCCAGTTTTTCGCGTATGACGTAGACACTCTGGGCTTCCGCGTCGGTGACAATCTGCTCCGAGGCACTCTCGCTACGGATGACACCCATCTGCCCCACGCACAGATGGTCTTTCTCGAACTCGCCGGCCGGTGTGCAGAGGTGGGTGGCGTAGAACGTGACGACGAGGAAGTCGACGATGAACCAGCCCAGGCAGGCGATGAGGGCTATCTCGGCGAATATCCAGCCGTTCTGCTTCTTGTGAGTCCACAGACTCTTCAGTATCATGCTCATCTTTTCTGATTTAGTGATTCAACAATAGGCTTGCGCAGCGACGACCAGGCGGGAATGAGGGCGGCCATGAGGTTGAGCACGGCGCAGCAGGCGAAGGCAATGAGGAAGAGCGTCGGCGTAAAGAACATATCGAGCTGCAGCGACACGCTGCCCACGGGGTCGTTATCGCGGCCGAACATGGCGAGGAACATGGCGTTGCTACGCATGGCGCTGATGAACAGCCATGAGAGCCCATAGCCCGCGATGCCGCCCAGGAGCGTCAGCACGAGGTTCTCGTGAATCACCTGCTGCAGCAGCCACCGCCGCTTGGCGCCGAAAGCCTTACGGATGCCCATCTCGGCACGGCGCGCCTCCATGCGGTTGCTGACCAGACCGCTCAGATTGATGGCGGGCAACAGCAGGAGCAGCAGCATGAGCAGGGCGGGATATTGCAGGTTGTGCAGCATTTCGCCCGTGGTCATGTCGTAGGAAGGGGCGAAGTTGAGCGTCCGGGCCCAGTGCGGCTCGGCATCGATGTCGAAGGTGTAGTCCCGGCCCGTCGCCTGCCGCAGCATGGAGAGATATTTTGCGCGCAGCGGCTCCAGCTCGTCCTTCAGCATCTGGTAGGTGCAGCCCTCCTTCAGCAGCACCGTCACCATCAGGCCGCCGGCATAGCTCACCTCGGAACTGCGCCAGTGTTCGCGGGAGTCGCCTACGGTGTAGGGCAGGTAGACATCGGCCGAGGACGAGAACAGCAGCGGACTCACCTCGCTGACGACACCTACAATGCGGTAGGGCAGGTAGTTGAGCTGCAGCTGGCGGCCAACCACCGACGCGGCGTGTGCTCCTGATGCGGGCGAGGTCGCCCGCGGTCCGAACACGCGGCGGGCCAGCGCGTCGGTGATGACGACGCACTTCTCGGCATGCTGCAGCTGCTCATCGGTATAGGGGCGGCCGTCGACAAACCGGAAGTCGTAGAGGCGGTAGAAGTTGGCGTCGGTGAACTTCACCGTCACCGGCACCTCGGGCTTGCCTATCTCCTCACAGGCGCTGAAGTGAAAGACATACTCTTCGTTCACGTTAGCACTGACCACCTCGGCACAGTTCAGGCGGCTGAACATCTCCTCGACGGCCAGGGGCGAATAGCCGGAGTAGCCTACGAAAGAGTCGCCATCCTTGAAATTGCTCTTCACATACACCGTGCGGTCGCGGTGCTCCTCGGGGTAGATGTTGCCCATGCGTATGTGCAGGACGAGGGCCACCACCATAGCCGAGGCGATGGCTACCGCCGTGCCCGCGATGTAGATGGCGGAGAACAGTTTGTCTTCGCGGATTAATGCAAAAGCGTGACGAAACCCACCCCCTACCCCTCCCGAGGGGAGGGAAGATTGGATAGTTTTGAACGCTGATAATATCTTATTGATCATTTATTATTTTCTTAGTCATTACAATGTTATTATCTATTTAACTCCCCTCCCCTCGGGAGGGGTAGGGGGTGGGTTCACTGTATCTGCCGCCCGTCCAGGAACTTAATAATCCTGTCGGTCTCTGCCGCCTGCTTCTCGTTGTGGGTCACCATGACGATGGTGCGGCCATCCTCCTTGTTCAGGCGGTGCAGCAGTTCCATGATTTCGGCGCCCATCTTCGAGTCGAGGTTACCCGTGGGCTCGTCAGCCAAGAGGATTTCGGGGTTGCCGATGATGGCACGGGCGATGGCGACGCGCTGGCACTGTCCGCCGGAGAGTTGTGTGGGGCGGTGGCGCATACGGTGGCTCAATCCCACACGGGCAATCACCTCTTTAGCCAGCCGTATGCGCTCGCTGCTGCTCACACCCCGATAGAGCAACGGCAGCTGCACGTTGTCAATCACGTTGAGCGTCGGGATGAGGTGGAACGACTGGAAGACGAAGCCTAATGTCTTGTTCCTCAGTTCGGCCAGGCGGTTGTCGCTCATCTTCGGGTCGATGACCTGTCCGCACAATTCAATCTCGCCGCTCGTCGGTTCGTCGAGCAGGCCCATGATGTTGAGCAGCGTCGACTTGCCGCAGCCCGACGGACCCATGATGCTGAGGAACTCGCCACGGCGCACTTCGATGTTCACGTTCTCCAGGGCCTGGGTTTCTACTTCTTCTGTTCGGTAGATCTTGTTGATGCCACGGAGGATAATGACAGACCCTCCTCCCGACCCCTCCCTATGAGGGAGGGGAGTAGATAGTGACTGACTTGGTGAATTCTGATTGGTTGTTACATTTTCGTTCTTGTTCATAATCATATTGTTTTAAAGTTTATATTGCTAAAGTAATTACTCCCCTCCCTTCAGTGAGGGGTCGGGGGAGGGCCTTTACTCCTCCCTGAGTGCCTCGGTAATCCTCGTCCCGATAATCTTCAGGGCCGGAATGGCGGTGCCGATGAGCACGGTACATAATATAATAAGGTAGACAACGGCGGAGACCATGAGGAAGTGGGGCCAGAAGTGTTCGGGCCACGCCTTGTCCGTGGGCAGTATGGCTGCATCGATGGTGTAGAGCGTTTCGTAATATTCTCCACCATCATATTCCTGGATCCCGCTGTGGGCATAGTTCAGATAGATGATGAGGCCCACGGCGACGGCGGCGGTGGCCAGCAGGGCGTTGCGCCAAAGGAAGTCGAGGAGCAGCCGTCCACGGGTGGCTCCGAAGGCACGGCGCACACCGCATTCCTCTGTGCGACGCTTGGCATGGAGCCATACGGTGCCAATGACGGCCAGCATCAGGTTGACGAGGAAGAACAGCGCCAGTGCCAGGCTGCGGTTCACCTCCTGCGTGCGACCGTCGTCGAGTTCGAGCCGTTGCAGATACTCGTCGAAGGTCATCAGACGGCTGATGCGGCTGAAGCCCATCTGTCCGCTGCGTGTCAGCTCCTTTCCGTGCTCTTCGACGAAACGATGAGCGTTCAGCCCTTTCTTCAGACGGATGACGTATCGACAGGTTGTGTACTGTGGTTTTTGGGGCTTGATGATCATGGAGCGTATCGTGTTGGACACCGACATGCGGAAGTCCTCTACCACACCGGCCACCGTCGCCTCGATGGCAGGGTCGTTGCTGGAGATGGTGAAGTGACGCCCCACAACGTCGGCTGTGCCAAACAGGGCGATGGCGCCCGAGCGTGTCAGCACCACCTGCTGCTCTTGATACGACAGACGCGAGAGCTCAGCTGCCGACGGGCTCCCTGGCAAGGGCTTCAGCCCGTAGGTCTCGAAGAAGTGGGCGTCGCTACAGAAGTTGATGTTGGCCAGATACAGGGTGTCGCCGCCGACAACGCACTCGTTGAAAGCCGGACGACTATAGCCCACAGCACCAAATTCTTGCTCATAGAGATAGGCCGATTCCACGCCCTCCACGGCCATCAGTTGGCGCAACATCTGGTCGCGGCGCTCTTCGGTCATCTCGTAGGGGTCTTGCGGGACGCCGTCGACGACTTTATTCCAGCTGCCGTTCACCGCTGTCTCAGCATAGAGCAGTTGGTCGTTGTCATAGCCCAAGGGCAGGCTGCGGTAATAGAGGTTGACGATAGCGGGTTCGAACACCGCCCATGCTACGACGGTGATGATGACGAGTTCGAGGAACAAAAGGCCCACAAACCCACCCCCTGCCCCTCCCGAGGGGAGGGGGGATCGGTTTGTTCTATACGCTGTATTTGTTTCTTTCTTCATATTTCTGTCTTTATGATTCTTGTTCTGTTATTGTCTATCTAAACTCCCCTCCCCTCGGGAGGGGCAGGGGGTGGGTCTTTACCTCTTCTCCATCATCGCCTCCACTATCGGTTTTCTGAGGCTCCACCAGGCAGGCACCACGGCGGCCAAGAGGTTGAGCAGCAGAATGGCGGCGAAGGCTCCGAAGAAGAGCGTGGGGGCAAAGAGCATTTCGCCCTCCACGATGGGTGCCGTGCTGAGCGTGCTGTTGTCGAAGAACATGCCGAGAATCTCCCTTCGCATACCGTAGATGGCAAGCCACGAGAGCACGAGGCCGATGATGCCGCCGATGGTGGTGAGCACCAGGTTCTCGGCCACCACCTGACTGAGGAGCGTCGAGCGGCGTGCGCCGAAGGTCTTACGCACGGCCATCTCTGCCGAGCGCCGCTCCATGCGCCCGGCCACGATGCCGCAGAGGTTCAGGGCGGGCACGAAGAGCAACACGAAGATGATGCCGGCATAGTGCTTCACCAGCTGCCAGCCCGTCACCGTGCTCAATGAGCCTTCGCGGTTCTCGGTCTTCAGCACGTGCATGGAGTGGGTATCCATATCCTGGGTGAGCACCAGCTTCTTTTTGGCATCACCGCCAAAGCTGAACAAATCCAGCACCTCGGGATGCGCCTGCTGTATGCGAGCGGCCACGTCGTCTAGCTCCTGCTTCAAGGCCCGCAGGTGGTCGTCGTCCTTAACGGTGGCCACGATGGAGTAGAGGCCCTGATAGGGAATCCCCATCACCACACCGTTCAAGAGGGGATAGATGATGTCGGCATAGCTGTCGGGCGCCAGCTGACTGCCGCCACGGAAGACGCCTACCACACGCACTTCAGGTCCGCTTTCCACCTCCACCATCTTTCCCACGGCTTCCACCCCCTTGCCGAAGAGCCGTTCCGCCAGGGCATCGCTGATGACACAGACTTTTTCGTTGTCGTCCACTTCCTTACTGGTAAAAGCTCTGCCACTCACGAAGTCGTACTCGTAAATCTTAAAGTAGTCGGCATTGACCTCGTTGCGCACGACGTCCACGTAGTCGTCCTTGCCTCGCACCACGAAGGTGTGGCACTTGCCCTGGGTCTTGCCCGTTCCTGCCGCCAGCAGCGTGGGCGAGCAGTACTCGATGTTCGGGCTGCGCTTGAACCACTCCTCAAAGGCTTTGGAACTGAATCCCGTCTGCCCCTTGCCCCCGCTCTCGGCCTCAATGCGGAGCCCCTCAAAGTAGACCGTCCGCGCCCGGTTGCGCTCAGGGTAGATGGGCGCCAGCTTGATGTAATACACTACGGCCATCACCATCGTAAAGGCAATGGCCAGCGCCGTACCCACGATGTAGATGCCGGAGAAAAGTCGTTCCTCGCGTATCAGGGCGAGGGCCTGTCTGAAATATCTCATATCATTCATCTTTTAATGCTTCGGTAATTTCGCTCCTGCAGATGCGCCACGCAGGAATGGCGGTGGCGATGAGCACGGCGCACAATATGATAAGGTACACGATGATGGACACCACAAGGAAGTGGGTGCCGAAGTCGTCGAACCAGTAGCGGACGGCGGGGTTGTGGCTCTCAAAACCTTTAAAGAGTCCACGAGCGGCGGCAAACTGGAAATAGATGATGCAGCCAAGGATGACGCTAATCGTAGTCAACAGCCACGCCTCGCGGATGAATCCTAAGAAGACGCTCCACTTCGTTGCGCCGAAAGCACGTCTTACACCGGCCTCCTCGCGGCGCTGGCGAGTGTACATCAGCAGCGTGCCGAATACACCGAAGGCGAGGTTGATGGCGAAGAAGGCGGCGATAAGCAGGTTGCGGCGCGTCTGCCGGCTGACGGGGTAACGTCCTGTTTCCTTTTCCTCAATCTGGCGGGCCGTCTGCATCTGGCGGACGTAGCAATGCGCCGTCACGAGGTCGTGCTGCATCTCCTGCTGGTGTTCCTCGATGAACCGCTCGGCGTTGACGCCCTCACGCAATCGGGCAATGATGGGCACGCTGGTGCTCGGGCCGTTCGTGCACAGAAAGAGGTTGGCGTAGTCGCGGTCGTAGATGTCGTAGCGCACGTCCTCGACCACGGCGCGGATGGGCAGGTCCTTGGTCAGCCAGGCGTAGTCCTCCTTGTCGTCGTCCCAACCGTAGAAGTTGGCCTTGACGGTGCGCCCTGCCACGTCGATGGTGCCGAAGAGGCCCATAGCCAAGGAGCGGGTGAGGATGATGGTGCGCTCCCACTCGCAGTCGTGGGTCAGCTCGGCGGTGGGCACCTCGGGCGTCAGCGACTCGATGCCGAGCACCTCGAACATCTTGTCGTCATTCATGAAATAGAAGCTATGAGTCTGGATGGAGTCGCCGTTGTGGATGAGACCGTGGAACGAGCCGACATTGCCGAAGCCGATGGGGATGCTATGGGCACGGTAGGCCATCTCCACGCCGTCCATCTCCTGCACCTTCTTCAGCAGGCTCTCCTCCTCGCTTTGGGTGTCGCCGAAATTGTTATACAACTCCTCCTTGGAGAAGTTGCTGACCACTTGGAATTGCACCAGCCGGTCGGGGTCGTAGCCTAACGGCAGGTGGGTGATGTAGCCGGTGACGAGCACGGGGTCGAAGGCCCACCAGCAGGCGAAAGTGACGAGCACGAGTTCGAGCGTGAGCCAGATGGACGTCTTGCGTCCGAATATGTCTTTCAGCTGTTTCATTTCTTAATCATCATGGATTCCACAATAGGTTTACGGAGGCTGAGCCACGCGGGCAGCGTTGCCGCTAAGACGTTGAGCACGCAGCAGACGAGGAGGGCGATGGCGAAGACGGCGGGGCCGAAGAACATCTCGCCCTTCAGCAGCGGCACCGTGCCGTAGAGCTTGTAACTGTCGGAGAAGACGTTGAACACCCAGTCGCGCCATCCGTAGAGGGCCGCCCACGCAAGGCACAAGCCGACGATGCCGCCGATAAGCGTCAGCACCAGATTCTCCATGACGACCTCGCCGAGCAGCGTGCGCCGCTTTGCACCGAAAGCCTTGCGCACGGCCATCTCCGGCAGTCGGCGCTCCATGCGGCTGGCCACCATGCCGCTGAGGTTCAGCGCGGGCACTAAGAGGAGCAGCAGGATGGCGGGCGTGACGTACCAAAGGAGGTTCCCGCCCCAGGCATTGAACACGGAGCCAATGCCCGTCCACACTTCCTCGTAGTGCGACTGTAGGCGGGCGGTCATATCAACCGGCTCGTCTTTGTGCATGGCGTTGTAGCGGGCCTCCACGGCTTTCATCTCCTGCAGGAAGGCGAGGCGCTTGGCGGCGGGCACGCTGAAGGTGAGACTCAGGGGCATTTCCAGATAAGAGGCGCCAGCGCTTTTCAGGAAATCCTCGTTGGTGTAGGGAATCCAGATGTCGGCGGCGCACTTCTCCGTCAGGGCGCTGGGCGTCTCGACAACGCCGCAGATGCGGAAGGCGAGGCGGTTGAGGGTGAGGGTCTGGCTCACGCCTTTCTGCCCGTGGCCGAAGAGCTGGTCGCGCAGTTCCTCCGTGATGACCACCACGTTTCGTCCATTGTCGAAGTCGTCCTGTGTGAAGGGCGCACCTTCGATGAAGTGGAACTGGTAGAGACGGAAGAACCCCGCGTCCGTCAGTTTGCCTTTCATGGAATACTCGTGCACGCTGTCGGCCTGCGTGATGTAGTACGGGGTGTTTGTCCACATATCCATATCGCCCGTTATGCACTCCGGCGTCTGCATCTTCTGGAACAGGTCGCGGTACGTCTCATGGCGGACGGCTTCCAATTCGCTTTTCTCGTTCAGCATCCTCATGGCGTCCAAGTAGTACGTCGTGCTGCGTCGCACCTCCGGCGCAATGTCGGCAACCTTCACGTAATACACTTCGGCTATGAGCATCACGAAGGCCACGGCTAATGCCGTACCAGCGATATACATTGCTGAGTAGAGCTTCTCCTCGCGCATCAGGGCGAGGGCCTGTCTGAAATATCTCATATCATTTACGATTATTTTCCTGCCAATCTACAATACAATATCCGTGCCAAACTCGTAACTCGCTGATAATCAATAACGGCATAAAACGAAGTGTCCATTTCTGGACACTCATGGTGTCCGGAAATGGACAATCTAATCACTTCCGATGGTATCTGTCATTTGAACATGCCACGCTCGATGATTTGAATCGTAGTGCCATAAAGGATGGGAAGAAGGCGAGTTAAGGAAGTGTGTGAATATGCTGGCGAACCTTTCTTGTCAAGAAATACTTTGGCAAGTCACGTGGATGGTTCAGAATTTTCGCTAACCCGGTTTCTCAATCTTCTTCAAGGTTCAGCGTGATGACGAAGCGGGCACCGTTTTGGTAGTGGGTGTCGAGACGGATGACGCCACCCAACCGTGTGACAATCATGCGGCATAGGGGCAGTCCCAGACCGAGTCCCGTCTTAAAGGAGTCGAGCTTGACGAAGCGTTCAAAGATGTGCTCGGCCTCATTGGCAGGAATGCCGCTGCCCGTATCCTCCACCGTGAAACTGATGTGGCTGTCGTCCTTGGCAGCAGCCTTGAGCGTGATGCTGCCCTGACGGGTGTTCTTGGCGGCATTGTCGATGAGGGCGTTGAGTGCCCGTTTCAACATGGCCTCGTGGGTCTTGAAGCTGAAATCGGCCGGCAGTGTGTTGTCGATGAGGAAGTTGACGCCAGGTGCGACCTTGGCCTTGTTGCTGTCGCGCAGACCGGTCAGCAGCTTGCCGACGAATACCGTGTCATCCTTGGGGGGCGAGATGATAGCCTCGTTCTGCGATAGTGCCAGGATATCGTCAATCTGGGTGGTGATGATGTTGGTGTTCTCTATCATCATCTGGGCCATCTCCTTACGCCGTGTGGAATCCACATCCAGATCGGGGTTGGCCAGTACTTGCGAGAATCCAGAGATGACGTTCAACGGGGTGCGTATCTCGTGGCTCATGTTCCTGATGAACGCCGTCTTCATCTTGTCGGAGTCCAAGGCACGTTCGTAGGCTTTCTTCAGTTCCTTCATGTGGCGGCGGTGCATGATCATGATGTAGCCCAGGGCGAGGATCAGCAGCAGGAGCAGTATGATGATAATGGCCAGCGTGATGATACGGGCCTTGGCAGCCTGACGCTCTACATCGTAGACCCGCAGCTCGTAGCGGTATTCTTCCATCGAGTTGCTCAGCACGACGTTGTTGATGGAGTCGTTGGCAGCGTTTTCTTTCTTCAGCGACTCAAAAGCCTCCTTCCAACGCCCTGCCATCTCATAGATTTTGGTAATCACTTCCGACCGTTCGTCGCCAAACTCCGCATTCGCCATGTCAATGGCCTTGTCGATGTTTCCCTGACAGGCCTCGTAGTAGACATCCATGCTGCGGCCGTGGACGGAACTCTTGCCCTCGGCCACGCCTTCGCGGTATTTCTTGTATCCCTCCATGAACTTAGGAATATCGCCGCCGTTGAAGTAGCTCAGGGTCTTGCGGGTCTCAATGTCGAAAACTCGTTCGGGAGCATACTGGGCAGCTATCTCGGCAGCACGGTCGAGCAGCCGCTGTGCCTCTTCCGGGTCGTCGCTCAATTCCACATTGACCATGTTCATGTAGATGGGCGGCATACTCTCGTAGTAGCCTGCTTTCTCCATCATCTCAATCACCATCTTGAAGTTGCGCTTGGCGGCTTCCTTGTTGCCGCAGTAGCGGTTGAGGTGGCCCAGCATGTTGTAGGCCATGTACATCTCGCTGTCGAGTTTGCGATCCTGCAGTTCCCTGGACAGCTGGCGTGCCAGTTTGTAGGCTTCGAAGATGCGCTGACGGTTCATCTGGAACACTATCTCGTTGCAGCGCTGGGTGTAGTAGGCGTGCAGGTCGTTCTGTTTCAGCAGATAGTCCTCTAAGCGTGACAGGGCAGGGAAAAAGCGGGCACTGTCGGAGGCGTTGAAAGCGTGGCGCATTGAATCTTGCAACGCCTGATACTCAGGCGATGTTTTGTAGTCGTTGTCGGCATGGGCGCTACCGATGCCCAAAAGCAGTATAATGACCAGTATGGTACGTGTCATATCTATAGCGGTTAATAGTCTGTTGATATATTGGTTGCAAAAGTACGAATAAATTTTGTTTTCTCCAAATATTTTTTGTATTTTTGCCGCCATGAATATAGAACCTATTGCATTTTTCCACTCTCCGCTGACCTCGAAGTTCGGTATCCCGCGCCAAAGTGGACTGGCCGCAGGGTTGACGGGACGCATTGTCTTCACGCCCGAATACCGCCGTGCTGAGGCCGTGCGTGGTCTGGAAGGCTTTGACTATCTGTGGATAATCTGGGAGTTTTCTGCCAACAGGACCAGCGAGAAATCGCTCACTGTGCGTCCGCCGAGGCTTGGCGGTAATGAGCGGGTGGGGGTGTTTGCCTCGCGTTCTCCGTTCAGGCCCAACAATCTGGGGCTTTCCTGCGTATATATAAATAAGGTTGAGCTGACGGCCAGCGAGGGACCTGTGATTCACGTCAGGGGAGCCGACCTGATGGACGGCACGCCCATCTACGACTTGAAGCCCTACGTGGCCTACGCCGATGCCCACCCTGAAGCCCGTTCCGGCTTTGTAGACCAGCGGGGATGGCAGCCCCTTAGTGTGGAGGTGCCCGATGAGGTGGCCTGTCTGTTTACTGCCGATGAGCTTTCTGCCCTGAAGGAAGTGCTGGCTCAGGATCCGCGTCCCCGCTATCACGACGACCCGGAACGTGTGTACGGCATGCTCTACGCCGGCCGGGATGTCAGGTTCCGTGTGGCCGAAGGGGTTGTTGCCGTCGTATCGTGCCTATGAACAAACTGTCACAGTCTGCCCCGCTGTTTGTGCCTGCCTTGGCTTTCATGGCTGGCATTGTGGCTGGTCACCATCTGTCGGCCCCCGTGCCGTGGTGGTGTGGGCTGGGTGTGTTGCTGGTTGCTGCGCTGTGTCTTCGTCGCTGGCCTGTTGCGCAGTCGCAGGCCATCTTGCTGTGTGTGGCGGCCATCGGGGGCGTGCGCTCCTCGACAGTAAGCTGGCAACAACAGCGGATGAGGTGGCCCGACGGTGACGTTCGCTACGAGGCCGTCATCGTATCGGAGCCCTCGGAGAAGCCGAAGACAGTGGGCATGGATGTGGTGACAGCAGACAGCGGACGGCGGCTGAAGTGCTATGTGGCCAAGGACGAGCGCAGCTTAGGACTGAAAGTCGGCGACCGCTTGCAGCTCTGCTCACGGATAGGCGGTGACGGGCGGACGTTTGTCCGAGCCGGCCGTTGGCAGCTGTTGCCGGATTCGTGGCAGGGACTGTCCTTTTGGCAGCAGACGAGGCTCCGTTTCCTTTGTTACCGGCATACGTTGTTGGAGCGTTACCGGCAGTTGGGGGCTGAGTCTGAACAGTATGCCGTGCTTGCCGCTATGACGTTGGGCGACAAGTCGGCCATGACCAAGGAACTGCGTGAGGTGTATGCCGTCAGCGGAGCCTCCCATGTGTTGGCGCTCAGCGGCCTGCATCTGGGCATCATCTATATGCTGTTGTCGCTGTTGGTGGTGAGTCGCCGCTTCCGTGCCGTGTCTCAAGTTCTCATCGTATTTTCCATCTGGGCCTTTGCCCTGCTGGTGGGCTTACCGGCCAGTGTGGTGCGCTCGGCACTGATGATCAGTACCTACGCCCTGCTGTCGTTAGCCGGTAGGGGACGCATGTCGGTCAATGCCTTGTCGCTGGCTGCTTTCTGCATCCTGCTGGTGAGTCCCGACAGCCTTTTCGACGTTGGCTTCCAGTTGTCGTTCCTCGCCATGTTGTCTATCCTCCTGCTGCAGCCGGTATTGGAGAAACTGATACGGCGCAAGTTCCTGTTCGAGCATCCCGTCGTGCGATGGCTATGGGGACTTACGACGGTGTCGGTAGCTGCCCAGGTGGGAGTGGCACCGCTCATTGCCTACTATTTCGGCCGTTTCTCTACTTGGTTCCTGCTGACCAACTTCATCGCCATTCCTGCCGCCACCCTGATTCTCTATTTGGCGTTGGTCGCACTGCTGCTGCCGTTGACGGGTACGCTGCTGCTCTGGGTCGTCGGGTGGCTGAACCGTGCCCTGACATTTATTGCCGTCAGCCTGCCCTGTGCCAGCATCGAGGGGCTTCATCCCTCGGCGGTGCAGACGGCTATGGTGTATGTCGTCCTTGTCTGTGTCTATTTAATTGTTGTGAGATATGATAAGTCTGTTTGATCTTCTGCTGCTGTCGGTGGCATTGGCTATGGATTGTTTTACGGTGAGCATCATGAGTGGCGTCATTCTGCGTCGCCCTCTCGGCATGTCCATCCTGCGCATGGCGGTGCTTTTCGGCTTGTTCCAGGCAGCCATGCCCCTCTTGGGGTGGCTTGGTACGGCCCACTTCAGCCAGTACATCGAGTCTGTTGACCATTGGATAGCCTTCGCCCTGCTGGCTTTTATCGGAGGAAAGATGTTGAAGGAATCGTTCGACGACGACGAGGAGCACCAGTCGTTCAATCCCCTACAGTTGCGCTCGCAGGTGTTGCTGGCCGTAGCTACCAGCATCGATGCGCTGGCCATTGGCATCTCGATGGCTTGTCTGGGCTATCGCCATGTCTCGCAACTCGCAGTGCCGCTGCTTATGATTGGGGTGGTGTCGCTGTTGTTCAGTCTGCTGGGCTACTGGTTAGGGGTGCGCTTTGGCCGTATGATAGCACGGCGGCTGAAGCCAGAACTGTTAGGCGGCCTAGTGCTTATCTTCATCGGTGTGAAAGTGCTGCTGTCACACCTGCTCGACTTATAGCTGTTTGCGGAAACAACGGTGCCGGCGCACGGGTGTGCTCTCCAGATACTGCCACTGCGCCAGCACACCCTCGTTGCTCTCCATCTGCGGGCCTGTCACAGCCCAGCTGAAACCGTAGCGTTGGAATTGGTGAATCAGGTCGTCGAATATCAGGGCGTTGGCACCCTTTGAGCGGTAGTTGGGCAGCACGCCGATGAGCAGCAGGTCCACGGTGTCGGTCTTGTGGCGTTTCAGAATTTGCAGGATATGCCACCAGCCGAAGGGGAACAGGCGTCCGTCGCGCGTCTTCTGCAAGGCACGGCTGAAGGATGAGAATGTAATGCCGAAACCTATCATGCGGTCACCGTCCATGATGGCTGTCACCAGATTCAGGTCGGCTATCTTGATATAGTCGTTCACCAGCTTGTCAATCTGCTGTGCCGACAACTGGCTGAAACCGTACAAATCCTTGTAGGTTTCGTTCAGCAGGCGGAACACTTCGCGGCCCATGCCCTGATTGAGTAGCTCGTCGCGTGTAAACTTATGGACCCTCAGACCGTAGCGCTTCTTCACCATCTCGGCTATCTTGTGGAACTTGAAGTTGTCGTCCTGAGGCACTTTTACGCGCAGCTCCACGTAGTCGTTGTCCTTCTTGAAGCCCGTCAGCTGCTCTATGTGCTTGGCGTAGTAGGGGTAGTTGTAGTTCACGTACATGGTCGATAGTTCATCGAAACCGTCGATGAGCATGCCCTCCCGGTCGGTATCGATAAAGCCCAGCGGCCCGGCCATCTCTGTCATGCCGCGTTCGCGCCCCCACTGCTCCACAGCGTCGAGCAGTGCGGTGCTTACTTCCAGATCGTCGATGAAATCCAGCCAGCCGAAGCGCACCAGCTGTACCTTCCATTGCTCGTTGGCACGGCGGTTGATGATGGCGGCCACTCGCCCTACAACTTTATTGCCACGCAAAGCCAGGAAATAGTCGGCCTCGCAACACTCGAACGACGGGTTCTTGTCGCGCTGCAGTGTGGCCATCTCGTCAAAGAACAAATAAGGCACGGCCTGCTCGCTGCCACGATAGAGGTCGTAGTAAAACTGAATGAACTGTTTTAGTTCACGTTTCGTAGTGACTTTGCGTATTTCAACCATAAGTTAACGTTTGTGCCCGCAAAGTTACGAAATATTGCTGAAATACAAAAACTTTTTGGCAGTTTTGCGTGCAAGCGAGTCACTTTTTTTCTTCGCAAGCCTTGCGGGGATTTTTCTATCTCGAAAAACTTTGCTATCTTTGCAACCAAAATATGGCAACAGAACGATGTATGGCAGAGAAATTGGCTCTCGAGGTGAGACGACTGACGGAGCAGTTAGTGGCAGCAGGCAGGAAGGATTTGCTGCTGCACGCCATCGGAGTGCCGCTGCTTGAGGAGTTGCGCATAGAGGCAGCGCGAGGCAAGTTGTCGCGACTGGTCATAACAGAGAATTACCACTTCCTGCTGGTCGACTATAATAAAAAGGTGGAACTGCAGCCTGTTCATAAAGCTGTTTACCTGCTGTTTCTGGCCCATCCTGAGGGCATCGAGTTCAAGCAGTTAGCCGACTATCGTAATGAGCTGCAGGACTACTACATGAAGACGGCCCGGCTGATGGACAAGGAGAAGATTGTGGAGAGCATCGACAAACTGGTAAACCCCCTCGACAATGCCATCTGCGAGAAGTGTTCGCGCATTAAGAAAGTATTCCTCGAACTGATGGACGAGTACAGTGCGAACTACTACATCATTGGCTCTCATACGAAGAAGCACATTGGTGGACGCATCTGGTACGAGCGGCTGAAGGTAATCACGCTGCCCAGAGAATTGGTGATTTATGAGCGTAAATAGGTAATAGAACAAGAAATATGGAAGAGAACGGCTCTGTGGATTTTGAGTTTGTGCAGCCCATCGAGGACAAGATGCGGGGCATCATCAAGGTTATTGGCGTTGGTGGCGGTGGCTGCAATGCCGTCAGGAATATGTACAACGAAGGGGTCGATGGAGTGACCTACGCAGTCTGCAATACCGACAGCCAGTCACTGTCACGCTCGCCAGTGCCCTTCAAGATTCAGTTGGGCGCAGGACTGGGGGCAGGCGGCAATCCAGAACTTGGCCGCACAGAGGCAGAGTCCTGCAAGGATGACTTCGAACGACTGCTGTCCGACGGCACCAAGATGGTGTTCGTCACGGCGGGAATGGGTGGCGGCACAGGCACCGGTGCTGCCCCTGTCGTGGCCAGCGTAGCCCGTCAGATGGGCATGCTGACAGTGGGTGTCGTGACCATACCTTTCTTCTTCGAGAAAAAGCGCAAAATCATCAAGGCTCTGAAGGGCGTCGATGAACTGCGCAAGAACGTCGATGCCCTGCTCATCGTCAACAACGAGCGGCTGTGCGACGTCTATGCCGACTCGGAGATTACGGTGAAGGAGGCTTTCCGGCGTGCCGATGGCATACTGATGGATGCTGTTAGGGGCATCGCCGAACTCATCACACTACCCAGCGACGGAGGCATCAAGAGCGACTTCCGCGACGTGGAAGCTACAATGAAAAACGGTGGCGGCGCCATCATGGCTATGGGGCGGGCCAGCGGCGAGAACCGTGTCGAGAAAGCCATCATCAATGCCCTCGACTCGCCCCTGCTCTACGGCAACGACATAGGCAAGGCAAAGCGCATCCTCTTCAACATCTATTCCAGCGACGAACACCCCATCTTCGTCCACGAGATGCTGCAGATTGACGATTTCTTCGACCAGCTCGATCCCAATATCGATGTCATCTGGGGTACGGCCACCGATGACTCGTTGGGCGAGGATGCCAAGGTCACCATCCTGGCCACCGGCTTAGAGGACGACCTGCAAGACGAAGTGAAACAGGAAACCCACCTCAACGAAGATGACTACTACGAAGAGCTGATACCTAAACTCTATAAGCCCGTGAAGCACATCAAGGTAGGCGAGGTGCTCACCCCTGACCCTCCATTCGAAGTCGAGCAGGCACCAGAACCCGAACCCGCTAAGGAACCCGATCCGGTGCCCCCTTCTGAACCCGAGGGGCCTCATGTGCTCACAATGGTGGACAAGTGGAAGCAGTGGCTTTCCAAACTTTTGCAAGAAGTTGTTGAGTGAAAAAAACGCGAAGATGTTTGGCGTTTTCCTGATTTTGCACTATCTTTGCATCGATGTTCGAAAAAGAGATTGAGGAATACGAAAACATCCGTCAGGAGTATCAGCAAAAGATTGCCGATAGGATGGGGTCGATGCAGTGGATGGAATACAATGAGATTCTGTTTTCTGCACATTCTTGTGCCATCGAGGGAAATTCGTTTACGGTGGATGATACCAGAATCCTTCGTGAAAAGGGAATGGCCATGATTCCCGTGGGGCGTTCTCTTTTGGAATGTACGGAGATGGCTGACCACTTCCGGGCATTCGATTATATGGTGAGCCATTTAGACAGCATGTTCGATGAGACCTTGTTGAAAGAGGTAAATCGGTTAGCGACGGAACATACGTTGGGCTATCGCGTTCCTGGAGCTGTTGCGGGAGCGTATACCACTGAGGATATGGCTGCTGGCGATACTGTGTTTGGCGACCATGAGACGCTGATAGCACGTGTGCCGAAGCTGATGGATTCAACGCAGAGGGCCCTTGATGCAGGGCAGCATCCGATGATGGTTGCTGCCAAGTGGCATGGATACTATGAGTATCTGCATCCTTTCCGTGACGGTAACGGTAGGACGGGAAGACTGCTTTCAAACTTTATCCTGCTACGGGCTGGACATCCACTGCTGATTGTCAGGCTGGAAGACCGTTCAGAATACATCTCGTCCCTCAAGCTGATAAGAACTGAGGGGACTGATGAGTTCCTTGTGACTTTCTTCTTCAAAACGGCCATCAACCGGATGAAGGGCGAATTGGCCCAGAAGCGTAAGAATACATTGCCCACCATGTTCTTCTGAAATAATGAAAAAGTTATTGCTCTTGTTGGCGCTGACAGGCCTGCAGGTGCAGGCTCAGACGTTGGACGACGGCCTGCAATACGTGCCGGCGGCTGCTGCCGTAGGCTTGGATTTTTGCGGCGTGGAGGCTCGTCACGAATTATTGCGCGAACGGATTGCCCTGACGGCTACTGCATACGCTGCGATGACTGCCGTGACGGGAGGGCTGAAGCTGACCGTCAGTGAGCTGCGACCCGACGGCAGCGACTGCCACTCATTCCCCTCAGGCCATGCGGCACGGGCCTTCATGGGGGCCGAACTGGTGCGCTCAGAATATGGTTGGCAGTGGGGAGTCGGGGCATACGCCTTTGCTACCGGAGTTGCTGCCTTACGGGTGGCAGGTGACCACCACTACCTTCACGATGTGGCCGCCGGTGCGGCCATCGGTGTGCTCTCCGCCCGCTTCGCCTATTGGCTGCTGCCCTACGAGCGCCGCCTTTTCGGGTGGGACAAAAACGATGTTACCGTCAGTGCCCTTCCCACCTACAACCACGCCACTCGTTCCATTGGTATAGTCTTCACTGCCACCATGCCTTGATAGCAAAAGTTTTCTCGTCATTTCAGGCGGAAGGTTACGGGGATGGTGTATTTCACGGCCACCGTCACGCCGTTCTGTCGGCCGGGAATCCATTTGGGCATGGCATTGACCACGCGCAGCGCCTCGGCATCGAGCAGCGGGTCGAGGCTCTTGGCGACCTTTGCCTGGCTGATGCTGCCGTCGCGCTCTACTACGAAGGTCACGATGACGCGGCCCTGAATGCAGCTCTCCTTGCACTCCGGCGGGTACTGTATGCTGCTCGCCAAATACTCCATCAGCTTCCTGTCACCACCCGGGAACATCGGCATCTGCTCGGCTATGTCGCCAAATACTTTCGTGGTGTCGGGCGCCATCATCTGCAACTCGGCCATGATGCGAGGGTCTTGTACCCCACCTAACACCTGCTCGTCTTCCTCCTGCGCCACAAGCGGAGCCTTCGGGGCAGGGGAAGGTTTCCTTGACTGTTGCTCCTTGACAAAACTGGCCGTGTCGGGCTCTTCGGGCACGGCAACCTTGCCCACCACCATCGAGTCGCAGCTGGCAGCTGGTTCGTGAACCTCCATGTTGCTCTCCGCACCGTTGGGTTTCTCGGTGACGGCTTTCGTACCAGCGGAAGTACATGCTGAGAGAAGTCCGGCCGACACACCAATCAGCGTCACCGCCCGGCCTAACTGCCGCCGCAGCCCCAGCTGCCTTTCCAGATAGCGCACCTCAGCCTCGCAGGCGGGACAGGTGCCGAGGCACGGCCCCTCGTAGTGGCATTCGCGCGGTTCATACTTAATGTCGTTGGCCTCGGCTATTTGCCGACGGATGGCCTTCAGCGTCTTGCAAGTTGATTTTCCTTTTACCATAGTCTTGATTGCTTTTATAGGTTTCTGCCTGCAAAGTTAGGAATAAACAACGACTTCCGCAATACCCCGACTGCCATTGACACGCGAGATTATTCTATTTGGTTGAATAACAAGAAGATACGAAATGCCTGAAAACAACTTTGACACGTGAATTAAAGGGGGAAAAGTACACAAAAGGAGTCCCTAATGTGTAATAGAAAAGGTGCGACTCCAACGGGGGAAGTCGCACCTTTAGCATAATGATATGAGATATGTTTACTCAGCAACGAGCGTGAAGCGCTTGAAAGCAACAATCTTCAGCTCCTTGTCCTGCTGGGCGACCCACTGGGCAACTGTAGCCTTGTCGCCGTCGCCGAACTGGAACTCCTGGTCAACGAGGCAGTTTTCCTTGAGGAACTTCTGGACGCGACCCTTGGCGATGTTCTCGATCATAGGCATCTTGAGCTGAGCCTCGCCCTCGACCTTTGCGTCAGCAATGATTTTGCGAGCCTCGTCGGCCTGCTCCTTGGTGAGCCAGCCCTTGGCCATATTGCTCTCGATGTGGTCCTCCGAGTCAACGAGGTTGGGGTTGATGCCAGCCTTCTTGATCTTCATCTCGACGAACTTCTCAACCTGCTCGAGCTTTGTCTTCTCGACGGCTGTCTTGTACTCTTCGTCCAGAATCTTCTGGTCAACGCTCTGAGCGTCGAGTGCTACGGGCTTCATGGCAGCCACCTGCATGGCCAGCTTGTGACCAGCCTCAGAGGCCGGCTTGTTGGTCTGAACCATGGTGCAGAGGATGTGCTTGCCCATGTGGTCGTAAACCTCGATGTTATCGCCTTCGAGTGTCAGGTAGCCGTCCAGCTCCATCTTCTCGCCGGTGATACCTGAACGCTGGGTGACAGCGTCCTGAGCACTCTGACCGTTGATGTCGAGAGCCTTCACAGCCTCGATGTCCTTAGCCTTGGCGGCGATGGCAGCGTCGAGGATGCTCTGGGTGAGAGCGATGAAGTCGGCACCATTGGCCACGAAGTCGGTCTCACACTTCAGGGCGATCATGGCGGCGAAGCCGTCAACGCTCTTTACGAGTACACAACCATTGGAAGTCTCACGGTCGCTACGCTTTGCAGCGATTGCCAGTCCACGCTCACGGAGCAGTTCCTTAGCCTTGTCGAAGTCGCCTTCAGCCTCGGTCAGAGCCTTCTTTACGTCAGCCAGACCAGCACCAGTCATTGTGCGAAGCTTCTTGATATCTTCAATTGAAATTGCCATTGTAATTTACTATTTTACTATTTACTATTTACTGTTTATTATTCTGCGGCGGGAGCCTCTTCCTCGGCAGGAGCGGCAGCTTCAGCGGCATCCTCTTCCTTGCGGGCCTTGCGGGCAGCGCGCTTGGGCTTTGCCTCTTCAGCCTCGGCCTCGTCCTGAGCCTCGGCAGCCTTCTCGTCGGCTTTCTCGACCTTGCGCTCCTCGATACCCTCGGCAATAGCGGTGCAGCAGGCGTTCAGTATAACCTCAACGCTGTCCTTGGCATCGTCGTTGGCGGGGATGATGAAGTCGATGTTCTTGGGCTCGCTGTTGGTATCGACGATACCGAATACGGGGATGCCCAGACGGTTAGCCTCGCGGACGGCAATCTGCTCCTTCAGCACGTCTACAACGAACAGAGCGCTGGGCAGACGGGTGAGGTCGGCGATGGAACCGAGGTTCTTCTCAAGCTTGGCACGCTGGCGGGTAACCTGGAGCAGCTCGCGCTTTGACAGGTTGCTGAATGTACCGTCGGCCATCAGCTTGTCGATATTGGCCATTTTCTTCACTGCCTTGCGGATAGTGGGGAAGTTGGTGAGCATGCCGCCCGGCCAACGTTCGATGACGTAAGGCATGTTGACGCTCGTTGCCTTCTCGGCAATAACGTCCTTAGTCTGTTTCTTAGTACCTACGAAGAGAATCTTCTTGCCGCTCTTGGCAATCTGCTTCAGGGCATCGGCAGCCTCGTCAATCTTGGCAACCGTCTTATGCAGGTCGATGATGTGGATACCGTTGCGCTCGGTGTAGATGTAGGGAGCCATAGCGGGGTTCCACTTACGCTTCAGGTGGCCGAAGTGGCAGCCAGCCTGCAGCAACTGATCAAAATTAGTTCTTGACATTTTGCTAAATACTTTTTTAATTGTTTACTTTCTTTTTTAATTCTTGTTAGAATCAGCCGTTGAGTAATTGACAATTCAAGTCTCAGCGGTTTAGATGCTAAACGTAGTCCAGTATGATTAACGCTTACTGAACTGGAAGCGACGACGAGCCTTGGGCTGACCGGGCTTTTTACGCTCTACCTCGCGGCTGTCGCGAGTCAGGAAGCCAGCATCCTTCAGCTTCTTCTTGTCCTCTTCGTTCACCTTGACGAGGGCACGTGCGATAGCCATGCGCAGGGCCTGGCTCTGACCAGTGAAACCACCGCCGTCGAGGTTTACCTTGATGTCGTACTTCTCAGCCACCTCGAGCAGGTTCAGCGGCTGCTTAACCACGTACTGCAGGATGGCAGAGGGGAAATAAACTTCGATATCTTTCTTGTTGATCGTAATCTTGCCGTTACCTTCCTGAAGATACACGCGAGCTACCGAGCTCTTGCGACGACCGATTGCATTTATTACTTCCATCTTACCTTATTATTTATACTGGTTAATATCAATAGTCTTGGGCTTCTGTGCCTCATGGGGATGCTCTGTGCCCTCATAGATGTAGAGGTTGTTGAGCAGGCTGCGACCGAGGGGGCCTTTGGGCAGCATACCCTTCACGGCGTGGCGCAGCATCTTGTCGATACCGTCCTTGCGCTGACGCAGCTGTGCAGGGGTGTTGAAACGCTGACCGCCAGGATAGCCCGTGTAGCGGGTGTAGACCTTGTCAGTCTCTTTCTTACCAGTGAATACCACCTTATCGGCGTTGATAAGGATAACGTTGTCGCCGCAATCGACGTGCGGAGTGAAAGTTGGCTTGTACTTTCCGCGGATGAGCTTAGCTACCTTTGAGCAGAGTCGTCCGACGACCTGGTCTGTGGCGTCGATAACCACCCACTCCTTCTTAGCTGTTTCCTTGTTGACGGAAATAGTCTTGTAACTTAAAGTGTTCATTTCTCTTTTGTTGTTTACTAAAAAACAGTTATACATATTTTATTTATGCATACAAACTCACTTCCGAGGTCTAACTCCCGGTTGCAAGTCTAACGTATGCTGAAATGCTGATTCCCGAACCGCTTCGTCCGGCCAAAGACGCCGCTATTCACACAGTCATTTCATGGGGGTTCTAAGTCTCTCCCCTGTAATCGGACTGCAAAGGTACTGCTTTTTCTTCTTATAGAGGATGGCGGAAGAGCTGTGGAGGCGATATTTATGATTATTTAACTAAAGCGGCGTGTTTTTGTTTGGCTCTTACAGCATTTTGCCGTACCTTTGCAGCCAAAACAGGAAAGTATGCAAGCAATCATATTGGCGGCCGGCATGGGTCGCAGGCTGGGCGAGAAAACTCGTGAGAACACTAAGTGCATGGTAGAGGTGAACGGCGTCAAGCTGATTGACCGTCTGTTGGGGCAGTTGTCGCAATTAGGACTGAGCCGCGTTATCATTGTTGTGGGCTATCAAGGTCAGCGGCTTGTCGACTACATTGGCCACCGCTACGATGGAAAGCTGAGGATAGAGTACGCCGAAAACCCCATCTATGACCGCACGAACAACATCTACTCGCTCTCATTGGTGAAGGAACAGATGCAGGAGGACGATACGCTGCTCATTGAGAGCGACCTCATCTTCAGCGACCGCCTGTTCTCCATGATTATAGACAATCCGTATCCCAACCTGGCATTGGTAGCCAAGTACGAGACGTGGATGGACGGTACGATGGTGCGCATTGACCAGGAGAACAACATTGTGAACTTCGTGCCGAAACAGGCGTTCAAGTACGAGGACGTGGACTATTATTACAAGACGGTGAACATCTATAAATTCTCGCGTGAGTTCAGCCGCCAGAAGTATGTGCCCTTCCTCGAGGCCTACTGCCACGCCTTAGGCAACAACGAATATTACGAACAGGTGCTGCGCGTCATCACCCTGCTCGACAATGCCGAGCTGAAGGCTGTGCCCATAGGCAGCGAGAAGTGGTACGAGATTGACGACATTCAGGACTTGGACATTGCCGAGACTATCTTCGCCGAGGATGACGAGATGCTGCGGCGTTTCAATTACCGCTATGGTGGCCACTGGCGCTTCCCCAAGATGCTGGACTACTGCTACTTGGTGAATCCCTACTTCCCCACCAAGCGCATGAAAGACGAGCTGCGCTACAACTTCGACACGCTGCTGACGGAATATCCCTCGGGCATGCTGGTCAATTCGTTGCTGGCGGGCAAGTACTTTGGCATCAGACAGGACTACGTGGTGGTGGGCAATGGAGCCGCTGAGCTGATCAAGAGCCTGATGGAACTGACGACAGGCCGGATAGGCGTCATCTATCCCACATTTGAAGAATATCCGCACCGCCTTTGTCAAGAGAATATAGTGGCGTACCAGCCCGATAACCGTGACCTGAAATATACAGCCGACGACCTTATTGACTACTTCACAGGCAAGGACATTGAGAGCCTGCTGCTTATCAACCCCGACAACCCCTCGGGCAACTTCATCGGCATGGAGGGCTTGCAAAAACTGATAGCCTGGAGCCGTGAGCAGCAAGTCACGCTGATTGTGGACGAGTCGTTTGTGGACTTTAGCGACGACTTCGAGAATAATACGCTGCTGTGCAACGAGACGTTGGAGTCCAACCCTCACTTGGTCGTCATGAAGAGCATCTCCAAGTCCTACGGTGTGCCAGGCCTGCGGTTAGGCATTCTTGCCAGCAGCGACGTAGAGCTGATAAGGCGCATCAAAAAGGATGTCGCCATCTGGAACATCAATTCCTTCGCCGAGTTCTACATGCAGATATTCGGCAAGTACGAGAATGACTACAAAAAGGCCTGCCGCAAGTTCATCAGCGAGCGCCGCCGCTTCGAGTTGCTGCTTCATGAGATACCCTACATCAAAGTGCTGCCCACGCAGGCCAATTTCTTCTGCATAGAGCTGACTGGCAAGTACACGTCGGCCGAACTGACCAAGCTGCTGCTGGCCCGCTACAACATCATGGTGAAGGACTGCGATTCGAAGAACGGTCTGAAGGGGCGCAACTTCGTCCGCATCTCCGTCCGTAGTACGGAAGACAACAACCAACTGATACAAGCATTGAAGGAACTGGCATGAAAATATGTGTTTGCGGAGGTGGCAACTTAGGCCACGTAGTGACGGGATTCATGGCAGCCCGTGGTGCTGATGTCAGTTTGTTGACGCGCCGTCCTGACCGTTGGCAGCAGCAAATCAGCGTCAGCACGCCTGATGGCGAAACGCTGAAAGGCACCATCGGACGCATCTCTAACCGGCCTGATGAGGTGGTCGCCGATGCCGATATGGTGCTGCTTTGCCTGCCAGGCTACTCCATCCGCGAGGAACTGCTGCATATCCGTCCCTTCGTGAAGCCTGGTGCTGCCGTTGGCAGCATCGTCAGCAGCACGGGGTTCTTCTTCGAGGCGATGGAACTGCTGCCGCCTGATACGCCGCTGTTTGGGTTCCAGCGTGTGCCTTTCATAGCCCGCACGGTGGAATATGGCCACTCGGCATCCCTCTTGGGTTACAAACCCACCCTCCACATAGCCATCGAACAGACAGAAAACAAAGAACCGCTCCGTCAGTCCATTGAGCATCTGTTAGCTACGCCTACCGTCCTGTTGGGTAGCCACTACGAAGTGAGCCTCACTAACAGCAACCCCATCCTGCACCCCTCCCGCCTCTATACCCTGTGGAAAGACTGGCACGAGGGCGTAGTGTATCCTTCGCGTACCTTTTTTTATAAAGAGTGGACTGACGAGGCCTCCGAGTTGCTGATAGCAATGGACCGCGAGTTCTTCCAGTTACTGAGGGCCTTACCCGTTCGCGAGGGCAGCATCCCCACCATTCTCGACTACTACGAGAGCACAGATGCTCCGTCGCTGACCCGCAAGCTGCGCTCTATCCAGGCCTTTAAGGACATTCTGTCGCCGATGAAAGCGGTGGACGGCGGATTTGTGCCCGACTTCGAGAGCCGTTATTTCACAGAGGACTTCCCCTACGGACTACGCATCATCCAAGAGCAGGCCCGCAAGCATCAGACGCCAACGCCCGTCATCGACCGCGTGATGGAGTGGGGCATGAATAGCATCAAATAGAACGAGATGATAGACCACGAACAACTACGACAGCAGTATAACCCTGACGGCTCGCAACTGCGCCGCCAGCAGCTGCGGATGCTCGACATTCTGATAGAGGTAGACCGCATCTGCAAGAAACACCAAATCGAGTACTGGCTCAGCAGCGGCACCCTCATCGGCGCCCTGCGCCACAACGGTTTCATACCCTGGGACGACGACCTGGACATCGAGATGATGCGCAAGGACTACTTGCGATTGCTGGAAGTGTTGCCCAGGGAATTGCCCGACTGGCTTGCCCTCCAAAGTGACGAGACGGACCCTGCCTACTTTTTCTTCTATGCCAAGGTGCGCGACCGCCGTTCCCTGATGTTGGAGAACAACGGCTACGACCGTATGTGGAAGGAGCAGGGCATCTACATCGACATCTTTCCCATGGAGCGGCACCCCATCTGGCTCCATAAGCTGACTGAGAAAAGTTTCGGACATGCCTATAAGATATGGCGTACCAGTACGGATGACAACCGCAGTTTGCGACAGGTGCGCCGCATCTTCCGCTTCAACAAGCAGTTGGTCTATCCGCTGCTGCGCCTGCTGTGCAAGCTGCTGCCCGACAAGACCATCACCAGCGGCATGGGCATTCCCTTCCACAATCCGCGCTACGCCAAGGACATCTTCCCGCTGACTACCCACCAGTTTGAGGACAAGGAGTTTCCCGTTCCCTACAATGCCGATGCCCTGCTGCGCCGCCTGTACGGCGACTATATGCAGTTGCCTGACCTTAGCAAGCTGAACCTCCATGTAAGTAAACTTGAATTCTATGATGACAGAAAACAGACTTCCTGCAAAGAATGACGTAGCCGTATTGCTGTTGTTCTTTAATCGTCCGTCGACCTTCGGGCAAGTGTTCGCCGAAGTGAAGAAGGCCCGCCCCTCGCGGCTGTTCCTTTATCAGGACGGACCTCGCGGCGATCGCGATATGGCCGGCATCAAGGCCTGCCGTGAGATAGCCGAGGACATTGACTGGGAGTGTGAGGTCTACCGCATGTATCAGGAAAAGAACGTCGGCTGCGACCCTTCGGAGTACATTTCCCAGAAGTGGGCCTTTTCTGTGGTCGACAAGTGCATCGTCTTAGAGGATGACGATGTGCCGTCGCAGTCGTTCTTCCCTTTCTGCAAGGAGATGTTAGACCGCTATGAGCACGACGAGCGGGTGACGATGATAGCAGGTTTCAATACCGATGAGGTTACGGCAGACGTGCCCTACGACTACTTCTTCACCACCGTTTTCTCCATCTGGGGCTGGGCATCGTGGCGGCGTGTCATTGACCAGTGGGACGGGAAGTACTCGTTTCTTGACGACGACTTCAACATGCACCAGTTGCGCCAGTTGGTAGCCGAGCGCCGTTATCGGCGCACCATGCTGCAGATGTGCTACGACCACCGTGCGTTGGGCAAGGAGTATTACGAGAGCATATTCTGGGCGGCCATGATGTTCGGCCACGGGCTGGCTATCATGCCATCGAAGAATCTGGTCAACAACCTGGGCATTACGGCCGGCAGCAGCTCCACCCACTATGCCGGATCGCTCGAAACGATGCCCCGCCGCTTGCGCCACATCTTCACCATGAAGCGTTACGAAATGCAGTTTCCGTTGAAGCATCCGCGCTACGTCATCGAGAACGTCGACTACCTGCACCGCTTCTACTTGGTCAATGCATACGGGCACCCTTGGCGTAAGATACAGTATTCGTTGGAGGAATTGTGGCTTAACCTGCGCTACGGCAACTTCGCCTTCATCGGGAAAGCCGTGAAAAACCGCATTGTGAAGCTATTGGGAAAGAAGAAGTACAGCTGACCGTTCAGAGGCTGAGCACCTCTATCGGCGTGCCTCCTATCTTGGCGGCCATCGGCGAGAATGAACTGCTTGCCGACCCGTAGATTTTGCTGGTGGCAGCCAATGTGTACATATCGGCCAGTCCACCCCTGATGCCCTCCACGCTGTTGCGGTCGGCAGTTGCCGTTGGCGTGATGATGCGATTGCCGAAGCGTTGGCGGAAGGTTCGCTTCACGTCGTCGTTGTCCGTAGCTAAGAATACCTTCGTGTCGGCGTTGGCCGCTATTTCCGCTTCCACCTTTTCTATAAACAGCCTGTCAGGGCTGTGCTCTATCGACTCAACATGGTCAGTACGGCGGATGTGCAGCCCGATGGTATGGTCGGAGAATTGTGAACGGTAGCCGTCAACCTGCTCAGTCACCTCCTTGACGGGCTGGAACAACTCGCGGTAGAGGCTGTCGGGGAATGTGCCGAACACCTGATAGCAGCTCATGTAGCAACGGTATCCCTTGGCCCATGCGCTGAAGTCGAAGTCCTGTTTCTTCAGCGGTGTCACCATTTGCTCCTTGATATGCCGCTCGAAGAGCAACCGCTGGGGTAGGGCAGGCAGCCACAGGTTACGGCGGCGGGCACGGTCGTAGAGCAGCTTGTCCGTCAGCGTGGCCTCCCTCAGCCTGATTTGGGCGGGGAGGACGAACACAGAGTGGAACGGAGCGTTCAGCGCCCAGTCCTGGAACCAAACTATCTGCAGGTCGCTCCCAGTCTCTTGTGTCAAGGCGTAGGCCGAGGCAATGGCCCGCATTCTGTTGGCCAGTCCGCCAGAGGGTATAAACATCAAACTTCCCTTTTTCATTGTTTCTTCTGCTTTGGGTCGACAAGTGCCCTTGCCGTATTGGTTTGCAAAATTACGAAAAAAATATCAATTATCAGTTGCCATTTACCATTTATTTCGTACCTTTGCAGAAAATTACCCGTTCACATGGATATACCCGTCAAGAAACCCCGCTTGGAATGGCTCGATGCGTTGCGCGGCTTTACCATGATTCTCGTCGTAGCCAACCATGTCAGCCAGATAGGTTTCGGGCAGCATTGGAAGTGGTCGTCGTCGTTGCCTTTCCTCTTGCTGTTCCGCATGCCGCTGTTCTTCTTCGTCAGCGGATTCCTGGCCTACAAGGCTGCACAAGTGTGGGATGCCCACAATCTCGGGCAGTTGCTGCTCAAGAAGTTGCGGGTGCAGCTCATCCCAACGGCCGTTTTCTTCGTGCTGTTCTGTGCGCTGGTTTGCAATAACTTTGCCGACAGCCTCGTCAGCAACCTCCATTCTCCCACGAAGGGCGGCTACTGGTTCACCATCGCCTTGCTCTGGATGTTCGTCATCTACTATCTTTTCTCGTACGCCGAGAGCAAGTTGCTGGCGCTGTTTCCAAAGATTCCCTCGTGGTTGCCCATCACGCTGCTGTTCATCATCTCCTTGGGCTTCTACGAAACCTGCTTCCTTCCCAAGATATTCCCTTGGGCGCAGGGACATAAGATGCCTCCTATCCAATGGTTGAACGACCTGTGCTTAGAGCGGGTGTTCTTTCACTTCCCCTTCTTCTTGTTTGGCAACATCGTACACCGTTACTGGAAGCAGGCCCAGCGTGTGATGGACAGCCGCTGGTTCTACCCGATAGTCATTGTCATCGTCATCCTTTCTGCCGCCGATGTCATCAAGTGGCATAACCTCAAGTTCGCATGGACTAACCTGCCCTCGACGCTGGCTAAGTTCGGACTGCTGACCATTGCCTTTATGTATTTCCGCTACTATCAGCAGTACTTCTCGCGCCGCACGGTCATCGGCAGTTCGTTGCAGTATATCGGCCGCCGTACGCTCGACATCTACCTCATCCACTTCTTCTTCATGCCGAACATACCGACCATAGGCTCATTCTTCGACAAGTATCGTCACAACTTTGTGCTCGACTCCACAATGGCGGTGCTCATAGCCCTGCTCATCATCGCTTTCTGCTGTATCACGTCCAACATCCTGCGCGTCAGTCCCTTCCTCAAAAAGTGGCTCTTCGGACGATGAGAGATGAGAAAATCTGGGGAGGGTTATAATTAAAGACAAAAAGGTGGTTGATTCAAGGGTGTATGAATACAACGATTCCTGACGACGTTCTAAGCATCTTCCATGAAGCCTTCCGTAATTGCGTAGGTCTCACTTCGATTAATATTCCAAGTAGCGTAACTTATATCGGACAGGATGCTTTCCAAGGCTGTAGTAGCCTGACATCTATTCATAGCCAAATAGAGAATCCTTCAGACTGCATGGTCGTTTCCCAATTTGATAGTGATATCTATTCTTCTGCAACATTGTACGTCCCCAAGGGTTCTCGCGAAGCTTATATGAGAACAAATCCTTGGGATAAGTTCAAAAACATTGTTGAAGAATAATCTTGCCTACGTAAAATATCAGCGGGGAATCATGACAACAGAAAGTCACGGTTCTCCGCTTTGTTAATTATTTTCGCATAGCCCTTTTGTTACAAAAAGTACTCTGAAACGCCCTGAAAACGGGGGTTTGAGTTTACCCTAGGTAAACCCGGAGTTTACCCTACTTAAACCCTGGGTTTACCCTACCTAAACTCTGAGTTTGCCCGGAGGAAAGTTGGAGCCTTGATTAACTATCTTTATGTTGTAAATAATTTTCACAATATGACAGAATGAGGGAACTGGTTGAATCTTACATCTGACAGTCTTACAGTTGGAAAACGGGCATTATGGAGACAGAACCGTGTGAAGTGATGATAGATAAATAATAAAATAGAATTCCTATTTATTTATTTCTTGTTATTCCTATTTACTGTCTTGGGGCATAGTTTTCAACTGTCAGACTGTCAGGTGTAAGAAATCGAGGTGATTATTTTGCTCATTCAAAGAAAATGTGTACATTTGCAGTCTCTTACTGAAGTTAAATTTTCATGCAATATGATACATGTACACACGGGATTCCGGTGTGTACTAGAAGCGTGTACGCAGCTGGAGGCGCAAGGCCTGGTAGGGAAGAGCTGGAGGCCATTCGACGTAGAGTGGTAACAGCCGTTATTTCAGTTATTTCAGTTTTTCAGTTATATTTAAGGGGGGTGTTTATTCGTCAATTCCGTTTCAATATATATGTAACTACTTAATAATTAATTAGTTATATATTATATATAGGAAAACTGAAGGAATGGCATACCCCCAAGACCTAACTGAAAAACTGAAATATCATAGGAATAATTCGCAATTTGTTTATTCACTAAAAAGCACGTAACTCATTATGATATACGACATTACAAAGACAACGCCCCCCGAGATGCCAACCCTCGGCAAGGGCTTGGAGACCCAGCGACTGCTGCTCTCACAGACGAGCAAAGACATGTTTCAGCCCGAACACCCCCTGCTTTACGCACCTTTGGGGTCGAAAATCTCGGGTGCAGAGTTCCAGTACCCCAGCGGCCAATGGCTCGAACCGTGCGGTCAGATACGGCTTTTGTGCGCCGATTCGGGCCAAGCGGAGCATCGTGGCCAGTTTTAAGGCGGGCTGCGTGATGTGGGCGAGAGATTAAGCCTGCAGCAGGTACTTGTAGTTATAGACCTGCATGACGGGGAAGAGGAAGGCACGGATGAAGTTCTGAGGGTCCTTCCCTTTGGTGTAGAAAATCTCGGAGCGATGCCTGATGAAGAATCGCTGCAGACGCAACAGGCTCCAGAGGCTGGACGAGGATTGCAGGCGCAGCATCTTTACGGCTTCATGGTAACTCTTGGTGTTGGCGTGAATGCTGTCCAGTAGGCTGAGCCTTGTCTTGAAGTGCTTCACCATCAGCGGCTTTACCTGCCGGAAGTGAGCCAGCGACCAGCCTATAATGTATAATCCGTTGTAGTAACCCGGTATGCGGTGACTGTCGACACCCGTATAGGAGGCTGCCGTTGTGTAGCGTCGTTGGTGCACCAGTGGCTCGTCAATCAGTACCAGCGGACAGTAGGCAGCAGCCGTGATGGCCAGGATGACATCGTAAACGGTGCCGTAGTAGGTGTGGCTGATGTCGGGCAGCAAGTCCAGCAACTCACGCTTGAAGAGGGTGGTATGGCCCGCTATCGAGGCATACTGCAGGCGCAGCAGTCCGATGTTGGGCGTGCGCTGGTCGTACCTCACGCTGGAGCCGTCTTCCGAGAACGGCACCGTGCGGTGAGTACACATCAGATGGTCGCCAATGGCAGCCACCTGCTTTTCAATCTTATCCAGTTCCCAGATGTCATCCTGGTCGCAAATAGCGATATAGTCGCCTGTGGCTTTGCGCATGGCGCTGAAGAAGTTGGGGTTCAGACCGTGCTTGCCGTCGTTCTGCAGACACCTGACGAACGGATACTTGGCCGCATACTCGGCCGCTATGTCCGTGGTGCCATCCGTGGAACCGTCGTCCTGGATAAGCAGCTCGTGCAGCGGATAGGTTTGGTTGACTACCGACTCTAATTGCTCTCGCAGGTACTTTGCACCGTTGTAGGTACACAGGACGACAGATACCGTTTTACTCATCACCTTTCCTTTGTATTGAAATGAATTAGCCGATGCCTGAAGAAATCAAGCGCCTCCATGAAGATGACCGACTTCAGCAGCCAGAGCGTCAGACAGTAGCCGCTAACTACGAACACCACCTTGGCGGCAAAGCTGAAGTAGAGGTTGTCTGTAGCGGCCGTCAGCAGATGGGCAGCGTAGCAGAGCGCCAAGGTGATGGCCAAATAGGGTGTCAGGTCGCGCACGACCTCTATCAGACTGATGTCTATCTCGCGGCGGACGTAATAGTGCCATACCAACAGCCAGCCGACGTTGATGGCAACGTAGACCACAATCATCCACTCGATGCCGTAGCCTACAGAGAAATAGACACCCAACAGCTGGACGACACAAAGGCCGATGTTGCACCACATATAGGTCGAGGAATGGCCGCGTCCGATAATCAGGCTGGAGAAGAGGTTGCTAAACGGGCAGAAGGCTCCCATGACGCACAGCAGTTGCAGCAGCAGGGCGCTCTCCAACCACTTGGCTCCGAGCAGGATGACGATAAACTCGCGGGCTACCAACCCCAAGCCGAACATGGCGGGAAACGTCACGAAGGCTGTGAAGCGCAGCAGTTTGCGGAATATCTGCTTCTGGCGCTGGCGGTCCTCGTCGGTCTTGGCAAACACGGGCTGGGCTATGCCGTAGAGCATATTGCTGATGAGCGACCACCCCATGTAGTTCCACTTGTTGGCCTGGGTGTAGTTGCCTACGACGTGAGCCGTGTACTTCCGGCCCAGGATGACGCTGAACACGTTGGTGTTGACAATAACCACCATGCTGGTGATAATCAGCTTGCTGCTGAAGGCAAACATCTCCTTGACGGGCGAGAAATCAACGGGTAGGGTGGGGTGCCAGCGGGCGTACCAGAAGTTGAGTCCCGACATGAGTGCCACGTTGGCTATGGTCTGGGCGGCAATGCCCCAGTAGGCAAATCCGTTGATGGCCATAACGACGGCCAATAGTCCTGAGAGCAGCAGGCTGACAAACGAGACGATGGCCGCCTGGCGCACCATCATGTTGCGGAACAGCAAAGCTCGCGGGGCTATGCCGAGGCTGGTGATGAAGAAGCCAATGAAGAACACCCTCGACAGGCTGACAAGCCGCTGGTCGCCATAGAAGTCGGCTATGAGCGGGGCAGCGAAAAACAGCACCACATAGATGCCAAGGCTGACAAGCGAACAAGTCCAGAAGACAGCATTGTAGTCGCGGTGCGACACTTCCTTCTTGCGGTTCAGGGCCGATATGAACCCACCCTCCTGCAGCGAGACGGCAATCAGCGAGAAGATGGTCAGCATGCCCACCAGTCCGTAGTCGGCCTGCGACAGCTTGCGGGCCAGGATGATGCCGAAGCCTAAGTTCAGCAGCTGCTGGGCAGCGTTGCTCATGCCACCCCAGAACAGCCCCTTGGCCGTCTTCTCCTTCAGCGTTTCCTTCTGGTCAGCCGTAGTTTCCTTCATGCTGTTATTTGATATTCTTGTTGCTCCATTTCGCGGTCTAACTGTCCGCTCCACAAGTACTTACGGGTTTCGCTGACGATGATGCCGCTGAGGAAGAGTAGTGAGATAAGATTGGGGATGGCCATGAGGGCGTTCATGCAGTCGGCGAAGTTCCACACGATGCCCAGTTCGACGACGCTGCCTAAGAGGGCGACGGCGATGTAGATTATGCGGTAGCAGATGACCCAACGGTGGCCCCGCAGGTAATCGATGGCCCGCTCGCCATAGTAGCACCAGCCAAGAATGGTGCTGAAGGAGAATGTGAGTAGTGCAAAGGTGAGGACGTGCGGACCCACGTAGGGAATTTTTGAGAATGCAGCGTTGGTGAGCGTGGCACCGTCGGTAAAGTCGATGTCGGGGTGGGCCAGCACGCTGCTGACGATGACAATGCCCGTTATGGCGCAGATGATGACGGTGTCCCAGAAGGTGCCGCTGCTGCTGACCAGTGCCTGGCGCACAGGGTTGCGCGTCTGGGCGGCGGCAGCCACGATGGGTGCCGAACCCATGCCCGACTCATTGGAGAACAGTCCGCGGGCTATGCCGTAGCGGGCTGTCATCATGATGGTGGTTCCGGCAAAGCCGCCGCCAGCGGCCTCGGGTGAGAAGGCTGAGTGGACTATCAGCTTGATGGCTGGCCACAGGTAGTCGGCATTGAGGCAGAGAATATATAAGCAGCCTAATACGTAGAAAAGGGCCATGAACGGGACTAACAGCTTGCAGACGCGGGCGATGCTGCGGATGCCGCCCAGTAGGACGCTGCCTGCTAACAGGCAGATGACGGCACCGGTGACGGCATGGTCAATGTGGTAGGTGTCGTAGGCCAGGGTGGCGATAGCATTGGTCTGTACGGTGCTGCCGATTCCGAGTGCGGCCAGGGCTGTGAATATAGCGAAGAGCACGGCGAGCCACTTCCAGCCAAGGCCGCGCTCCAAGGCGTACATGGGGCCGCCGAGCATGCGGCCTCGCTTGGTCTTCACGCGGTACTTGATGGCGAGCACTCCCTCGGCATACTTTGTCGAGATGCCTAAAGCACCCGTCAGCCAGCACCACAGAACGGCACCAGGGCCTCCGAGGGTGATGGCTGTAGCCACGCCGATAATGTTGCCCGTGCCGATGGTGGCAGCGAGGGCGGTGGTCAGCGAGCCGAACTGCGACACATCGCCTGTGGCCCCTGGGTCTTTGCGCACCGATAGTCGGATGGCGGTGAAGATGTGGCGTTGGGGGAAGCGTAATATAATAGTAAGGTACACGTGCGTACCAAAGAGCAGAATGATCATTGGCCATCCCCAGAGCAGGTTGCTCGCCTCGTTTAAGATGTCGTTAAGGGTATTCATGGGGATTATTGTTCAAACCTTATGATAATGTTGTTGTACCCCATCGCCTTCATCATACGCCGGAACTGCGTGTCGGCATTGTTCTCGGCACTTTTCAGGTTCTGCGGTGTCAGACAGTGGGCCTTCATCTGGCGGCGCGCCTTGTGGTAGAGAGCCTCGCGGTCATTGGGCGTCCACTTTCCCGACTCGTAGAAAGCCTTCGTGCGGGCTTCGTCGATGAATTGCTCGTCGAGCAGTCCCACCTTTGGCAGCGTCACGCTGACGGAGTCGCCCTGCGTCTTGATCCAGCCGTCCTTCACGTGCTGCAGGTTGACCCCAATCCGTAACGTGCCGTAGTAGATGCGCACCAGTTGGTCGTCCTTGAACAGCCCTTTGCGGACGGTGTCTACCAGTTCCTCGTCGCTGATGCTCAGGAACTCCCATTCGCCGATGGCCTTGATGCGTTGTATCTGTTCGGGTGTCACGTTGATGTCGCTGTTCACTTCGAGGCTCAGGTGGTTGTCCTTCTCGGTGAACAGCAGCCACCACAATACGAGGATGATGGCTGCCAGCACCAGAGCCTTGACTGCCAGTTGGAGGATTTGCTTGCTATCTTTCATTGCCATTGAATTCTAAGAATTTGCGTACGTCGTAAGGTTTGAACTCTTTGCGGAAGGCGATGGTGATGTCCTCCTCCCGATAGCCCATCTGCTGTATCATGGGCACCAGGGTACGTGCAGCGTTCTCACGGGCCATTTCCGTGATACCCAGCCGTGGGATGCTCTGGATGATGGCCTCGCGTCCCTGCTGTTCGTAGTTGGTCAGCTCTGCGTCGGTGAATCCGGCACGAACCAGTCCCACGTAGGACTTAATCTCCTTCTGGTTGATTTTCGTGCTGGTCAGCTCCACTTTCGGGTCGGGCAGCAGGATGGTTATTTTCTGCCCGTCGCGTTCAATGTTCTTCTCCGAGAAACTGCTGAAGTCAATGTAGGCTTTCAGCGTGGCGTCCATGGGGATGGCCACCTTGCGGTCGCCCAACGGCAGCTTGATGTTGATGTTCTGCTTCAGCAGCGACCCTTGCAGCTTCACCACGTCGTCGTGAGTCACAATCTTGTGAATCTGATATTCGGTGGTGTAGAGTTTCGAGCATTTCTGAATCTGCATAATGAGCATCGGCACCGTGTCGATGCTTTGGTACTGAGCCTGTTGCTGCTCAGGCTCGCCCGAACAGGAACAGCCGGCCAGGAGTGCCGAGCAGACGAAATATAGCGGTATAAGTCTCGTTTTTGTCATCGTTCGTGTTTAAAAAGCTTAAATCGGCTCCAAAGGTACGAAAAAAACGTGATTCTGCCGAATATTCACAAAAATATTTTTACCAGATTAAACTTTTTCCTTATTTTTGCATCTGAATAATAGTTATTAGCCAGCTAAGCATCCGGAGGCTGAGCGGCAACTGAGAGAAAAAACTCAATGTAAAACTATTAAAACAAAAAGTATGAAAAAGTTGATATTGGCTTTCGTAGCCGTAATGACAATGACAGCCGCACAGGCACAGGGTGACAACAATCAAGGTAACGGCGAGCGCCCCAGGGTTGACAGGACAGAAATGCTCAAGAGACGTACTGACGACGCAGTCAAGAAATATGGACTTAACGAGGAGCAGGCTGCCAAACTGCTTCAGCTCAATACCAAGTATGCCGATACAATGGGACGCAGAATGGGTGGTCAGCGCGGTGGACGCCGTGGCGGCGCAAGGCCCGCTCCCAATTTCGGTGGTGGCGACAATGGCGGCGGCATGGGCCAGCGTCCTGAGATGACTGACGAGATGAGAGCTCAGATGGAGAAGATGCGCAAGGAGCGCGAGGAGTCTCAGAAGAAGTACGACGAGGAACTGCAGACCATCATGACTCCCGACCAGTACAAGGCCTACAAGGCTGACCAGGAGGAGATGCGCCGCAACTTTGGCAACCGTCGTGGTGGCGGTGGTCCCCGTGGACAAAGAAATTAACGCTCAAAGAGAATAGTATAAGTATAAGTTTAGGTAATTTTATTCGTATCATAGTGATTTAGGTTAACATAGTGTTTTTGAAAGGCAAGCGTGCCTCCTTCGATGAGTATTATTTGGTAAAAGATAATTGGATAACACGTGCCCGCCAGCTGATGTTGGCGGGCATTTCTGTTTTTTACACACAATATATTTGGCTATGTCGTTTTTTCTTTCTACCTTTGCCGCCAAACTTAAAAATACAAGCAAGATGAGAAACGTACAATTGGCCGTTTTGGCCATCACCGGCCTCGTAGTGTTGGCTGGTTGCAAAGAGAAGAAACAGTCACAAGATATCATTGCCCCGCGTCTGGAGGTGAAGAAGCCCTCGGCCCCTATCCGCATGCAGACCTACAGCGACCAGCGCAGCGTACAATGGCTGGGCAAGGAGTATAAGATTGAGGTGAAACGCACGCCCGACGACAGCCTGCGCTTGGTGAAGGACGAGACGGGCCAGCAGTTTGTCGACAACCGCATTGCGCTCATCGTGCGCCGTACCGACGGCAGCATAGCCATTCAGAAGACTTTCACGAAGGCGGCTTTTGAGAATTACATCGATGCCTCCTACCGTAAGCAGGGCATCCTCGAGGGACTGGTATTTGACAAGGTTGACGACCAGCAACTGGTCTTTGCAGCCAGCGTCTGCCTGCCTCAGACCGACGAATACATACCCTTGGAAGTGAGAATCAACAACTTCGGCAACGTCATTATCAAGCGCGACTCAGAGATGGACACCTACGGTGACGCTGTCGAGGCCGAAGCCGGGGACGACGAGGTCTGACCACTTGTCTCTGAGGTCAGTCATCTTCTGCAGCAGCAGGTCGGGGCTGTGCTGTAGCAGCACGCTGTCGGGCAGCGGCCCTGTGTTGACGGCTATGGTAAAGGCCCTTGAGGCCACGCCTGCCCTGATGCCCAACGGGGCGTTCTCCACGACAATGGTTTCCCACGGTTTCGTGCCGGCTTTCTCCATTCCCATCAAGTAAGGGTCGGGGTTGGGCTTGCCGCGCTGCACGTCGTAGGCCGTCACGATGTGTCCCTCGTCCAAGTATTCACCAAAGTCGGTCAGCAGTCGGTTGATAAGTGGCCGTTGCCCGCTGCCCGTCACCACGCCGATGGTGAGTCCTTGGCGGTGAATCTTCTCCATGAGTCCGAGAATGCCCGGCATAATGGTAGCTTCGCCCATAGCGTGAAACTGTCGGCTCTTCTCGTCGTACATCTCCTGAGCCTCCTGCTCGCTTATCTCAATTCCTTTTTGCTGGCGCACCATGATGCGTATGGTGTCGATGCCGCGTGCACCCTCGGTAGCGTAGGCGTCTTCGTGGGTCATGTGTATGCCGTACTTCTCCATCGCCCCTTTCCATGCAACGGCATGGTGGGGCATCGAGTCGTAGAGCACACCGTCCATATCAAAGAGCACAGCTTTGGGCTCAAACCGCTTAAAGCCGTGCTTGCTTAAGTAATTGCCAATAGAACCAATGGGACTCATTAGACTCATGGGACTCATGACTCGGCAGCCAGCCGCTCCTGTATAGCCTTCGACTCAGCCTCGTAGCCAGGCTTGTTGAGCAGGGCAAACATGTTCTTCTTGTAGGCTTCGACACCCGGCTGGTTGAACGGGTTCACGCCGAGCACGTTGCCGCTGATGCCGCAGCCAATCTCGAAGAAGTAGATGAGCTGTCCGATGTAGTACTCGTTCAATTCGGGCACCGAGATGCGAATGTTAGGCACGCCGCCGTCGACGTGAGCCAGACGGGTACCCAGCTCGGCCATCTTGTTCACCTCGTCCACGCGCTTGCCAGCCAGGAAGTTCAGACCGTCCAGGTTCTCGTCGTCGCTGGGGAACAGCAGCTCGCGGTTGGGTTTCTCAATCGATATGACCGTCTCGAAGATGGTGCGCTCGCCGTCCTGAATCCACTGGCCCATCGAGTGCAGGTCGGTGGTGAAGTCAACGCTGGCGGGGAAGATGCCCTTCTTGTCCTTGCCCTCCGACTCGCCGTAGAGCTGCTTCCACCATTCCGAGACGAAGTGCAGCTTCGGCTGGTAGTTCACCATAATCTCTATCTTCTTGCCTGCCTCGTACAGCCCGTTGCGCACGGCAGCATACTGGGCAGCAAGGTTCTCGTCGAATGCAACATCCTTGCCGCAGGCTTTCTCCATGTCCTGAGCACCCTGAACCAGTGCCTTGATATCGAAACCGGCACAGGCAATGGGCAGCAGACCCACAGGCGTGAGCACCGAGAAGCGGCCACCCACGTTGTCGGGGATGATAAACGACTTGTAGCCCTCCTTGTCGGCACAGGTGCGGGCGGCACCACGCTTGGCATCGGTCACGGCCACAATGACGTCCTTGGCTGCCTCCTTGCCCATCTGGGCCTCGCATTGCTTCTTCAGCAGGCGGAAGGTGAGGGCGGTCTCAGTCGTAGTACCCGACTTCGAGATATTGATGACGCCAAACTTCTTATCCTTCAGGTACTCGGTCATCTCCGAGAGGTAGTCCTCGCCGATGTTGTTGCCGGCAAAGAGAATGGTGGGATTCTTCTTGTCCTGAATGAGCCAGGCAAACGAGTTGCCGAGAGCCTCGATGACGGCGCGTGCGCCGAGGTAGCTGCCGCCGATGCCGGCCACCACCACCACCTCGCACTTCTCGCGCAGGGTATTGGCCACGGCCTGTACTTCGTCAATGAATTCGGGCGTGATGCTCGTAGGCAGGTGCAGCCATCCTAAGAAGTCGTTACCAGGGCATGTTCCGTTCTCCAAGGCCTCTTGGGCGGCCTTTACTTTTGGCTCGAAAGCCTTCACGGCGCCAGCTTCTAAAAAGCAGGCAGCCTTCGTGATGTCAAGACTGATGTTCTTCATCTTTTTGCTTTAAGTTTTAGTTGTATGTGGAAATGTGCTTGCAAATTTACAATAAATTGCTGAAACAGCCAAACAATTCAGCAGATTATTTTATAACATGTAGGTCAAAGCATATTTATGCACTTGCAGAAGGCTCGTATCAACCTGCCAGTTTACCGTAAGTAAACCCATAGTTTACCCTACCCAAACCCCCAGTTTACTTACGGCAAACTCACCACCCGTTCCTCCGTTGTATTTTTATCCATGACATGCATAAGTATACGCCTTTCCATACTATCATGCCAGTTTCGTGTAATTTATGCCGATACCTCACTAAATCTTCCAAAACCCCTTTATACAAAGGTATTTCAGCAAGTGAGGTGTCCTCGAGATACCTCACTCAAACCTCACCTAAACCTCACCTAAACCTCACCTTTTACCTTTTACCTCTTCCCTCTTCCTTCTTCCCTCTTCCCTCAAAGTGAGGTACAAGTGAGGTACAAGTGAGGTATCTCCAAGAAACCTCACCTCTCAAAACCCCTTTGTACAAAGGTGTTTCAAGTGATTTAGTGAGGTATGTGAGGTATCCGCTTCGTTCTGATCAACGGACGCAAATTAGCCCTCATTGCAGCGTCGCAGTTCGATTATACATAAATTTGCTTCTTAGGTAATGAAGAGAAATGAGACATTCATCTTTTATCTATTTCCGATTCTTTTCAATTTTTCTCAGTAAATCGCTTGGCTGTTTCATTTTTTATTCCTATCTTTGTAGCCGACTCGGGAAGCCCGGCAGGGTGAACGGGTCAAGAATTTTTGGAAAAGGACGTTTACGAACGTTGTCTTCTGCCGTCGAATCTCGCAGTTCAGGCACAAGAAGATACGCAACGGAGCGTCCATGTTGGGTGTATTATACCCTGCAGTTTCACGAATGCCGTGGGATGCAGACTCTGTATAATATCTCACGGCGTGGGCTATCTCAAGTTGCTTATCCTTGTGCAAGGCAATGCGAGAGCCCGACGGCGGGATAAGCGAGAAGTAGAGCACCCACGTCTTTACGTTTAACACTATTAACCGCTGAATCGGGGTGGCTATAGGCACAAAAAAGTATTGCGTATGGCACAAGAAATTACGGTTTCTAAACTCACTAAAGAGATTAGTGAAAAACTATCACTGGTTCACAATCTTAATAAGGTGTATGTTGGTATCAGGGAAGAGACAGACCCAGACAATTTCATACAGCAGGAAAGGCCTCATAAAATAATTTCTATCGCGTATGGTAAGCCTAAGGTTATTGCTGAGGCTCAGAAATCAATTTCAGCCTCACTCTCAAAGCAAAATGTCTATGAGGTTAAAATGATTTCTGACTGTGATGAAAATAGCAATATGCTTTATATAATTTTGGATATTGATACCGAGCATAATTATGACATTAATGATTTGGATGATGATGACGATTTTACAGATACTTATACCCTAATCTAAATTAAGAATGTTATGACTAAGATTCGATTTACTTTAGGCGACTCTCCTGTTTGGCATGTGATAGAGGTTGACTATAAACTTTCCATGAACCAAATAAAGGATGAAGAGTTGATAGCTTATTTTATCAAGCAAGAGCAAGATAATTGTAAATACTCTATGGCTAAGAAGGTAGAGATTATGGATGACAATGAAAATGTTATCGCACAATCTCCTGCAATAGTGGAACCATTTAAACTCGAATACAAGAATGAGGAGCATGAAACATAGACTTACATTTTTTTTGCTAACCATGCTTATGAGCATGATTGGCATTGAGACATTCGCACACGACATTGCCGTGAAGAATTCAGATGGTAAGACCATCTATTACAAGTGGACTAATAACAAGACCACATTGGCGGTGAGTTATAGAGATGTTGATCCCGCTTCCTACAGTGGAAGGTATTCAGGTGATATTGTTATTCCTGAATCTGTGGCTTACAATGGAAAGAACTATTTAGTGACTTCCATCGGCAGAGGTGCGTTTATGCACTGTAGTGGTCTGACCAGTATAACAACTCCAAACTCTGTGACGAGTATTGAAAGCGCCGCATTCTATGGTTGTTCCAGCCTGACCTCCGTGACCATTCCCAATTCCGTGACTTCCATCGAGGCTAATGCTTTCTATTTTTGTTTCAGCCTGACCTCCGTGACCATTCCCAATTCCGTGACTTCAATTGGTAGTTCCGCTTTCTATGACACAGCGTGGTATTACAACCAACCCGATGGCTTGGTTTATGCGGGAATGATAGCATACGGATATAAAGGAACAATGCCTCAAAATACTACTATAATATTAAAAGAAGGAACTTTGGGCATAGCAGGTTCTGCTTTCTCTGGTTGTTACAGCCTGACCTCCGTGACTATCCCTAACTCCGTGACCAGCATTGGTGATTATGCATTCTATAAATGCAACAGACTGACAAGCGTGACGATTCCCAACTCCATACAAACCATAGAAAGGTCTACTTTTGAAGGTTGTAGTGGTCTTTCGAACATAACCATTCCTAACTCTGTGTCAAGCATCGGAAGTTCGGCTTTTGAAGGATGTAGCAGTCTGACAAGTGTTACCATTGGCAATTCTGTGACGAGTATTGGAAGTTCGGCTTTTGAAGGATGTAGCAGTCTGACAAGTGTTACCATTGGCAATTCTGTGACGAGTATTGGGGTTGCTGCATTTTTTGAATGTTTTGGACTTACAGATGTAATTATAGGCAAAAACGTTAATTCCATTGGCACTCAAGCTTTCTATAATTGTTACCGTCTTAACAATATCTATAGTTTAAACCCAATTCCACCTACTGTAGCTAATACTGACATTTTTGCTTGTTCAACGAAGTATGTCCGCGATAAGTATGACGTATATAATTACGCTACTCTGCATATACCTAACGGTAGTAAGGAGGATTATTCAACCGCGCATGATTGGCGCTATTTCAAAAGGATAAAGGAAGATGCAGAAACAGCGAGTATTGGTTCTTTGAGCTTGGAAGACGTGAAAGTAACTGGAGGTGACGGCGAAATCAGCATTGAGCACATTGATAAGCCTACGGATGTGTATGTCTATTCCGTTGGTGGAAAACTGATTGCAAGAGAGTCTGCCGCATCTGGTTCTATAAACCTGCAGGTTCCCAAAGGACAGCTTTATATTGTCAAGGTCGGTGGACGGACGTACAAAGTAGTTATGTAGAAAGAATTGAAGGTGTAATCATTCTTAAGACTCAGCAGGAGCAGGCTTCGGCTTGTTCCTGCTTTTAACATAGCCCAGCGTATCGTTCTGAGTAATGGATGCAAAATTGCATTGGTTGGCATCCTTGTTATTCACTCAGGGAAATTTTTCCCTCAGTGGCCTTAGTCATACGGTAACCTCTTGCAAAAAAACAGCCTGAAATAAAGAAAAGGTGAAAAAAAGGCCTTGCAGAGAACAACGAATGGGAATTTTTTGTATCTTTGCAAACGATATTAAAGATATGGCAAAACGGAGAGAAATAAGAAATAGTACGGCGGAGTTCCTGATATTCCAGGCAGAGGCTAAGGGGCAGGGTGTGGAAGTGTACTACAAGGACGAAAACATCTGGGCCACTCAGAAAACGATGGCAATGTTGTTCGATGTCAATGTACCTGCCATCAGTAAGCATTTGAAGAATATTTTTGAGTCGGGCGAGCTGAAGGATGATTCAGTTGTTTCCAAAATGGAAATAACTGCTTCTGATGGCAAACATTATCAGACACAGTTCTATTCACTTGATGCTATTATCGCTGTAGGTTATCGTGTGAACAGCGTCCGTGCCACCCAATTCCGCCAATGGGCAACCAGCGTTTTAAAGGTTTATGCCATTCGTGGCTATGTGCTTGATAGAAAACGTATGGAGAATGGAACGTTTCTAAATGAAGACTATTTCGAACATCTGTTAGCGGAGATTCGGGAGATACGTCTTTCTGAGCGTCGATTCTATCAGAAGCTGACGGACATCTATGCCACGAGTATGGACTATAACAAAGATGCCCCAACCACGCGGTTGTTTTTCAAACGGATTCAGAACAAGATGCACTATGCGGTTCATGGACGCACGGCAGCAGAAATGATAGTGGATAGAGCTAATGCAGAAAAGGAACACATGGGACTGACAACTTGGGAAAATGCACCTGACGGTAAGATTGTCAAAACAGATGTGTTGATAGCTAAGAACTACCTAAAAGAAGTAGAACTGGCAGACATGGGGCAGTTGGCGAATGGTGTGCTGGAATTGGCAGAACGTATGGCTAAACGCCATATCCCTATGACTATGGAGGACTGGGCCAAGCAGATTGATATCATTTTAGCGGCTGGCGGTAATGAGGTGCTGCAAACGGCAGGGAGTGTAACTACCGAAGAAGCCAAGGAGCATGCCGAAACTGAATTTGAGAAGTACCGCATCGTACAAGATCGTCTATTCCAAAGTGACTTTGACAGATATTTGGGAGAACTGCCTTTTGATGGCAATTGAGTTCTATAGTCGACATACGATAGCTGAAATCATGGGGACCGGTGGTTGATTCATCAAGGGAATCAAAGACATGACCTTCTGATTTGTGCTCATAATTGTTGATTTGAATACTTGAGTGATGTATCAAGTGAGGTATGAGTGAGGTACAAGTGAGGTGTCCAGCTCATACCTCACTCTCCGAACCCCCTTTCTACAAAGGCATTTCAGAAGATTTAGTGAGGTGTCGCGTTGTTTTTATCATAAAAGGCCAAAAGCTTTCATATCGGATGAATGCTTTTGCCCCAGCCTTTTTAGGCGGATGCCATATTACATAATAAATTTGATTTTTCTCCCGATTATTCGCTAATCTGAAAAAAAATCACTAACTTTGCGCCATAAATTTAATGCATTACAACAATGGGAAAGTATTTAGACCCGAGAGCCGACCTGACCTTCAAGAAGGTGTTCGGCGAGCATAAGAACCTCGTCATCAGTCTGCTTAACGCTCTTCTTCCCTTGGAGGATGACGAGTGCGTAGAGAGCATTGAGTATTGGCCTGCCGACCAGGTTCCAGAACGAACGGAGGCTGAGAAATATAGTATCGTGGACGTGTGCTGCAAGGACAACAAGCAGCGAGAGTTCATCGTCGAGATGCAGATGTCGTGGACGGAATCATTCAAGAAGCGCGTCCTGCTCAACGCATCAAAAGCCTACGTGGCACAGACTAAAAAGGGCATGTCATATAAGAACCTTCAGCCTGTCTATGCTTTGAACTTCGTCAATGCAGAGTTCCTGAAAGACGTGGATGATTACTACCACTATTTCCATCTCGTCCATGACAAATACACCGACAAGGTTATCGATGGCCTGCACCTCATCTTCGTGGAGCTGCCGAAGTTCAAGCCACAGAACTTCAGCGACAGAAAGATGCAAGTTCTCTGGCTCCGCTTCCTTACCGAAATCAACGACAAGACGCAGGAGGCTCCAGCGGAACTGTTGGAAAATGCAGAAGTTTGCGAAGCTCTTGAAATCGTGGAGCGTGCCGCTTTCAGCGATGTTGAAATGCGAGCCTACGACAAGTTCTGGGATGGCGTTTCCTCGTTGAAAACTCTGGAAGATGACTGGGAGCAGAAGTTAAAGGACGCAAAGGCCGAAACCGTTTCCAAGCTAAAGCAAGAAAAAATCGACACTGCCCGCAAGATGAAGGCCAAAGGCTTTGCCGTCAAAGACATTGCAGAGATTACCGGCCTCACTATCGAGGATATTGAGGAACTGTAATATATAATAAAGGTAAGACGATGAAAAAACTATTCTTCATGCTGATGCTTGTCGTGACAATGAATGCCAGCGCACAGCGAACACCTACTATGGGGTGGAGTTCATGGAACACATTTGCCCTGAACATCAACGAACAGCTGATCAGGCAGCAGGCCGATGCGATGCACAATACTGGGCTGCAGAAGGCCGGCTACCGCTACGTGAACATCGACGACGGCTACTGGGACGGCCGCGGCGAGGACGGTCACCTGCGCTTGAATACGAAACTGTTTCCCAACGGTATGCGGACCTTGGTGGACTATATCCACTCGTTAGGCCTGAAGGCTGGCATCTACAGCGATGCCGGCGACAACACCTGCGGCTCGGGCGGGCAGCATGCATGGGGCCTCGGGGTGGGCTTTGCCGGTCATGAGGAGCAGGACTGCCAGCTCTACTTCCGTGACTGGGACTTCGACTTTATCAAGGTGGACTACTGCGGCGGCATGCACATGCGGCTCGACGAGCAGCAGCAGTACACGAAGATTTCGAACGCCATCAGGAACTGCGGCAAGAAGGACATCGTCTACAACATGTGCCGCTGGGCCTTCCCTGGAACGTGGGGCGGCGACGTGGCTGACTCGTGGCGAACGACGGGCGACATCTATGACGCCTGGAAATCGGTGAAGGGCATCCTGGCCGAGAACCTCTACTTGTCGGCCTACTGCCACGACGGTCACTATAACGACATGGACATGCTGGAGGTGGGACGCTCGATGAGCCAGACGGAGGACGAGACGCACTTCGGCATGTGGTGCATCATGGCATCGCCGCTGCTCATAGGCTGTGACATGGCCAACATCAAGCCTGAGGCGCTGAAGCTGATGTGCAACAGCGACCTCATCGCCCTGAACCAGGACAAGCTGCACCTGCAGGCCTACGTGGCCGACAAGCAGGGCGAATGCTACGTGCTGGTGAAGGACATCAAGAAACTGGGGGGCAAGGAGCGTGCAGTAGCTATCTATAACCCCAGCGACGAGGAGCAGACCTTCAGGTTCGATCCCGCCACCATCGACCTCGGCGGGGCCGTACAGTATTACGATTGTTTCAACCAGAGGTATTGCCACTTCAGTAAAGGCACCATCACAATTCCTATGGACATTAACATGAAGGTTCAGAAACAATTAGAGGGCCCCATTACAATAAATGTGCCTGCCCACGGAACGAAGATATACCGTGTAAAGGGTCAGAAGCGACTGGAGCGCACCTGCTATGAGGCCGAGACGGCCTGGCTGAGCCGCTATCAGGAACTGCGCAACAACCAGGCTGAGGTGACCGCGAGCTACGACCAGAAGGAGGGGGCCGAGGGCGGCTACATCGTGCGATTCTTAGGCAGCCGTGCCGACAACGACCTGCTGTGGCAGCATGTGAACATGAAGAAGGCCGGCGTGCGCACGATGACCATCGGCTGCTTCACGGGCGAGGAACGCGAGATGGACGTCTATGTCAACGGCGAGTTTGTGAAGACACTGAAGGTGCCTGCCCGCGACTGGAACGACCGTCAGACGGTAAGCGTGGAAGTGGCTTTGAGGAAAGGTGACAACATCATCCGCATCAACAACCCGCGGGGCTGGTGTCCCGACATCGACGGCATGAGGCTCGACTGAATTACCGATGCTTGGCCGACGTTTCGCGGATAACTAATTTCTGGGGTACTATCTCCTTGCGTACACGAGTGTCGCCGCTGATGTTCTTGAGCATCAGCTGACAAGCTACCTGTCCGATTTGGAACGACTGGTCCTCGATGGCCGAGAGTCGTGGGGTGGTGTATTGGGCGTGAACGTCGTCGGTGAAGCCGATGAGTGCAACGTCCTCGGGTATGCGCAGGTTCTGCTGCTTGATGGCGTTGAAGGCTGCAAAGAGCAGAATGTCGTTGAAGGCAATGATGGCGTCGGGACGGTTGGGCCTTTCGAGCAACTTGATGGTGTTCTGCATGGCAACATCGTAGTCGATGCTGTCGCAGACGACGAGTTCGCGGTCAATGGGTATGCGGCTTTCGCGCAGGGCCTCAAGGTAACCGTGCTTGCGACGGCGTACCATGTCGAGGTGGTTGGGGCCTCCGATGAAGGCGATGCGCCGACTGCCGGTATCGATGAGGTGCTGAGTGGCCTGCTGGGCAGCCTCGTCGCCGTTGGCGGTAACGCTGGAGAAGCGGTCGGTCATGTAGGTGCGCCCGAAGAATACCAGGGGGATGCCCATGTCGTTGAGGGTCTCGAAGTGGGTATAGTCGGTGGTGTTTTGTGCTAGACAAGCTATGATGCCCACGACGTGCAGGCTTATGAAGTTGTCGATGGCCTGCTGCTCATTCTTGAAGTCCTCGTGGGTGTTGGCGCTGATAACGCTGTAGCCGGCACGTCGGGCTTCGTCCTCGATGCCGTCGAGCACGGCGGCGTAGTAGTGGGTGACGAGGTTGGGCACGACAACGCCGATGACCTTTGGCGCCTCCTTACGCAGGCTCTGTGCAAAGGGGTTGGGCCTATAGTTGAGGCGCTTGGCCAGTTCTTTCACGCGTTTCTGCATCTCCAGGCCTATTTCAGGCGAGGAATGGAGTGCCCGGCTGACGGTGGCAATGCTGACGCCTAACTCCTGAGCCAGGTCTTTGAGTGATGTTCTATGTTTTGCCATGCTGCAAAGGTAGGAAAAATCTGCGAACCCCGCAAACGTTTACGTGGTTTTTTTTCTGTGCTACTGATGGCTGTAAGCGGAAATCTTGCTACCTTTGCGCCCAGAAAGAGTAATGAATAGTTGATAATAAGTTAGTTAGAGTAAACCAGAGCTGTCGTGATGATATCTCTGGTTTTTTTGCGTGTCAGAACGTCAGTCGCATATTGAACCTCACTCCATGCTTGTGGACGGAGGGCTGGTCGAGGTAGTTCAGGCGGCGGACGTATTCTATGTGGAAGAGTTTGAAGATGTTGTGTATGCCGAAACTGAGTTCCCAGTAAGGGGAGGTGAGAGGTGAGAAGTGGGAAGCGAGAGGTGAGAGGGGCGTGTTTTTCTCAGTCAGGTCGCCCCAGAGGCAGCGGACGGCGAGCCACTCGCGCCACTTGAGGCGGCGGAGCAGCGGTATGCGGTTGAAGAGCTTGCCATTCATGTCCCAGTTGAGCATGGCAGAGAGGTAGCGGTCGGTGAGAAACTCCATATTGTTGACCAGGCAGAATGTGTTGTCGGACAGGATATACGACAGGTTAGCCTCGGGCATGATGAGCAGCATATAGGGCACCTTGCTCCACTGGATGGCTCCCCTCAGGCGGCAGTCAATGTTTCCCCAGCTGTCGGCCAGCCAGAAGCGCTTGTAGAGTGTGGCTTCGGTGAGGTGGAAGTTGTGGTCGCCACCCAGCACGCCGTTGAGTCCGACGGTGTGGCCGAGGGTCAGCACGGGTGCTTCATGGTTGACGGGCAGTCGCCGCTGCTTGGTGTTGATGTAGGTCTCGTCAGGTGCATAGCGCAGTTCAGCATGCAGCTCGGTGGTGCGGAAAGGCTCGAAGTCGATGTCGCCAGCTGGCGCATCGTGCTCGGTCTTGGCGCTCAGTGTGTATTTCAGTCCGTTGTAGGTCTCGTACTCGAATGCCAGTTGCTGGCAGTTGTAGAACATCATCTGCTCGACGGAGGCCCATTTCAGGGCAGCGAAGACATTGTCCTTGTCGGTATCGATGAAACGGTCGCAGGGCGACATGACATCGTAGGATGACGAAAAGGTAACCGTCCGCTTGGGGTACTCGTGGGGCAGGTAGTCCTTCTTGTTCAGCGACCAGATGATGTCACTGCGGTAGTAGGTCTTGTGTGACGACCATCCGCGAGCCACATAGCCGTTGAAGAAGAAGTTGGAGTCGAGGTTGGCCGTTGTCTGAGCCGACAGGCGGGTGCGTAGTCCGTCCACGTAGTTGCCCGTCAGGAGTGTGTTCACGGGGCCGATGTCAATCTTGGAGGGATGCCGACTGGTGCCAGTCTCGATGTAGTTCTCGATGAGTGTCTTCAAGCCGAATACGAGGTATTTGAAGCCTCTGACGTGCCCGATGTTGTGAATGAACTGCTTCATGCTGCTCTCGCCCCTGGTGAGCCTCACCTGCCGGTATTGTTCCCAGAAGTCATCGCCTCGTCTCCTGGCTTCGCGCTCCTCCCGCCTGACTTGGGCTTCCCCTGATTTGAACAGCGTGTGGGGCAGGGGCATGAAGTCGAAATCGCTGAGCCGTGTACTGCGGACAATGGCAAACGACTCCATGAAATTGGCCCAGCGCAGCTCGGTGAACAGGTCGTCGGCGGTGAGCACCCAGCTGCCGTCGTCGAGTTGTGAGAATTCCTGCACCAGTTTCATGCCGTCGATGAAGTTGACATCGCTTTGCGGGGGGATGGTCATCAGGCATCGGCGCACCTGATAGGAGGAGTCGGCCAGTACGAACAGTTCGCCTCGGAACCCGAAGTCCTGCTGGTTGTTGGGCAAGAACAACAGGTGATAGCACAGGTTGCGGCCTATGTAGAGGGTGTCTTCTATATAGTAGCGGTAGAAGTCGAGAGCCCCCTCGGCAATAGGTGAGGTGAAGGAGGACTGCAGCAGTCGTATTTGGTCGTCGTAGATGTTGACGTCGGTGAAGATGTCCTTCAGCACCGTGTTCAGCATGTCGCCCGTCTGAAGCAGATCGCCCACCCCCTGGGAGTTGATGCCTCGGAGTATGGAGCGCCCTGCGCGGGGTTCACGGCGGTAGATTTGCTCGGTGACGGTCTCGTTCACTGAAACAGGAAGGATGAGCTTGTTGTTGTAGGGACAGAACTCCACCTGTCGGAGCAGCCATTGCTTGTCCTTGAACATCGGGTCCTCCATTCTGGTGGGTGTTATCTCGTTGATGGCAAGGGTCAGCTTCTGGTACTTGTTGTAGCGGTAGTATTCGCGGCGGCTGAGGTCAGTATGCTGCTTGGCGCTGATGACCCTGCGCATCAGCTCGATGGCTGGATTGCCCTTGCGGCTGTAGCGGCCACGCTGTGCCAGCACGTCGACATTCCCGATGTGCTGTGTGCGGTTGAACCATTTGGTGGTGTCGCTGTCGACGTCTACATTCAGTTGTGCGTGCGCAGGCATGCATAGAATAAAAAGGAGTGCAAGGAATGCATGCCTCATTGGATGGGTATTTCAAACCAGAACTTCGACCCCTCGCCTAATGTTGACTCCACCCCGACGTCGCCACCCATACTGTAGGCCATGGTGCGGCAGATGCTCAGTCCCAGACCGGCTCCGGGGATAAACTCGTCGACCTTGAAGAACCGTTCGAACACGCGCTCCTGATACTCTGGGGCGATGCCTTTGCCCGTATCCTGCACCCATATCCGTATGCGCTTGCCAGCGGTGGAGTCGTATCCCAGGATGACGCTGCCTTGGCTGGTAAACTTGAGGGCGTTCGACATCAGGTGGTTGATGACCTCGGTCAGACGGCTCATGTCGGTGGTAATCTGCTGGGAACCCGAGGCGAACATCGTTGAGACTTTGACACCGTCCTGGGCCTTCGAAGCATATTCACTGATAATGGCTTGCAGAATGTCGTTCAGGTCGAAGGTTGTCATGACCAGTTTCTCCTTGCCCGACTCAATCTTCGAGATGTTTATCACGTCGTCCACGATACGCAGCAGTTTCTGGTTGTTCTCTTGTATCAGGTTGATGAGTTCATTCCGCTCTTCGGCACCCTCAACGTCGGGCAGCACGCTGGTGAAACCTATGATGGCGTTCAGAGGCGTGCGTATCTCGTGGCTCATATTGGCAATGAAAGCCGATTTCAGACGGTCGCTCTCCTCGGCCTTGTTGCGGGCCTCCATGAGTGCCGTTTCCATTGCCTTGCGCTCGTCAATACGCATAGAGGTGCCTACAATGTACTTGGGTAGTCCGTCGTCGTTGCGTGCGGCCACAGTAGCGTAAGCTTCCGTCCAGTAGTAGTCGTCGGTGTGGGCAATCCTCACCTGGCTTATTTCGTGGTATTCCTCCTTCCGTCCGGTGCAGATGTCTTCGAGCGACTTTCTGATACGTGCCTTGTCGCTGTCGGCCATGACGTTTACCAAATCGTCCAATGTCGTGCCCTCTGTGGGGACAAAACAGTCGCTGCGCTCGCGGTAGTCGTTGTCGTAGATGATAATCTGGTCCTTCACGTCGATGTGCCACGTGCAGAGCTTCATGGCCTTCAGCACGAACTCGAACTCGATGTTGTGCTTCTGGATTTTCGCCAGTTGGGAAAGTTCCTCAGTTAACTCTCTGCCTACCTTCCGCTGGTAGAAATAGAGTGCTATAGCACCCAGCAGCAGGAGGATTCCGACTGCCCATACCAGCATCTCAGTGCTGAGATAATTCTGCTGAATAACTAATAACTGTGCAAACATCAGCGCAAAATTACACAATTATTTCGAAATAAGGAATTATTTTGGGAAATATTTTTGTTTTGCGCCCGACTTTTCGTAACTTTGCACCCAGAAACAGGTTTTTTATTATTTTAATGGAACAGACATTCGAGCTTATTGCCAAGACTTTTATGGGCTTAGAGCCTGTATTGGCGAAAGAACTGACCCAGTTGGGGGCTAACGACGTGCAAATTGGACGACGCATGGTGTCGTTCACTGGCGACAAGGAAATGATGTATCGCGCTAACTTCCAACTGTACACAGCTATCAAGATTCTAAAACCCATCCGTCACTTCAAGGCCAAGAGTGCGGACGACGTCTATGAGGAAATCCGAAAAATCGACTGGTCGGAGTATATAGGCAAGGACAAGACGTTTGCCGTCGATGCCGTTGTGTTCTCTGAGGAGTTCCGCCACTCGAAGTTCGTGAGCTACAAGGTGAAGGATGCCATCGTCGACCAGTTCCGCGAGCGGATGGGTTGCCGTCCTAATATTTCTGTGGCCAATCCTGACCTGCGGCTGAACATTCATATTGCAGAAGACAAGTGTACCTTGTCGCTCGACTCCAGCGGTGAGTCGCTCCACCGTCGCGGTTATCGTCAGGAGTCGGTAGAAGCTCCTCTGAACGAGGTGCTGGCAGCCGGCATGATTCTGCTGACAGGATGGAATGGCGATACCGACTTCATCGACCCCATGTGCGGCTCGGGTACCCTGCTTGTGGAGGCTGCTCTCATTGCCCAAAATATGGCACCCGGCTTGTTCCGCAAGGAGTATGCCTTCGAAAAGTGGCCCGACTTCGATGCCGACCTCTTCGACCGCATCTACAATGACGACTCGCAGGAGCGGGAGTTCAAACACCATATCTACGGCTACGACATCGACATGAAGGCCGTCAACACGGCTCGCCTGAACGTGAAGGCAGCCGGGCTGACCAACTGCATCACGGTGGAGCAACAGGACTTCAAGAACTTCAAGCAGCCTAAGGAGAAGAGCATCATGGTGACCAATCCACCTTACGGCGAACGCATCTCTACGCCCGACTTGTTGGGTACCTATAAAATGATAGGTGAGCGGCTGAAGCATGAGTTTACGGGCAACGATGCCTGGGTGCTGAGTTATCGTGAGGAGTGTTTCGACCAGATAGGCTTGAAGCCAAGCATCAAGATTCCGCTGTTCAACGGCTCGTTGGAATGTGAGTTCCGCAAGTACCAGCTGTTTGATGGCAAGATGAAGGTGTTCCGCTCGGAGGGTGGTCAGGTCAAGAGTGACGAGGAACGTCGTCAGATGGCCGAGAAGCACCGCTTCAAGAAGAACCGTGAGTTCAAGAAACGCATGGAGGAGCAGGAGGAGAACGAGGAAGCCGACATTCGTTCGTTCACCTTCCATCGCCATGACGTGTTCGAGGAGAAGAAGGAAAGACGCTCCAGGGAACCCAGAGAGCCCAGAGAGCCCAGAGAATCAAGAGGCCCCAAAGGTGCCAGGTTCAGCAAGCCGGGAAAGAATCGCTTCGAACGCAACGACAAGCGTGACTTTGGCAAGAAACGTAATAGATTTGACAATGATGACGAGGATTAAGACAGTCTTACTATTGTTATTCGTGGCATTGACCATGACGGCCCAGAACAAACTTTTCACGTTAGAAGACCTGAACTTCGGTGGTACAAACTACCACGCCATGCAGCCCAAGAATATATGGCTTACGTGGTGGGGTGACCAACTGGTACAGACGGATGTGGAGGAGTGTTACACCATTGATGTCAAGACGGGAAAAAAGAAGCGGCTCTTCACGCTCGACGACATCAACCGTTGGGCTGAGAGCGATGATAGCGTAAGGTATGTGCGCCACCTGATGAACGCAACCTTCCCCTATGCCGACAAACCGCTGGTGATGGTGGGCAACAGAAAGGCCGTCATCCTGGTGGATTTCAAGGATAAGAGGGTTGTCTGGCAGGACAGCATCTCCCAGCCGGAGGCCAACGACTGGAACAGCGTTTCCAAGGCTACGGCCTACGTCAAGGATCATCAGCTCTATGTCTGTGACGGTGAAGGTCATGAGCACCAACTAACTACAGACGGTTCGCGTGAGATTGTCTATGGCCAGGCTGTCCACCGCAATGAGTGGGGTATCAACAAAGGCACGTTCTGGAGTCCCGACGGCCAACGCCTGGCTTTCTACCGCATGGACCAAAGCATGGTCACCGACTACCCGCAGGTTGACATTTTCCCCAGAGCAGCAGCATACGAGCCCGACAAGTACCCGATGGCCGGCATGACGAGCCATGAGGTAACCGTCGGCGTCTATGACCTGAAGACGGATAAGACCGTCTACCTGAAAACTCCCCTCCCTCAACAGGGAGGGACCAGGGGTGGGGCTTGCTATTTCACGAACATCTCCTGGAGTCCTGATGCGAAGACCATCTATATGCTGGAGTTGAACCGTGCCCAGAACGACTGCCGCCTCGTCAGCTATGATGCGACGACGGGTAGCCGTATGGCAGAACTTGACCGCGAGACCTCCGATAAGTATGTCGAGCCGCTGCATCCTATCCAGTTCCTGCCTTGGGACGATACGCTGTTCATCATGCAGAGCCAGCGCGACGGCTACAATCACCTATACCTATTTAATATAAAGGGGGAGTGCCTGAAGCAGCTCACCTCAGGGCCGTGGGTGGTGTTGGATGTGCTTGGTTTCAACCTGAAGCAAAAGAGCGTCATTATTAAGGCCAACAAGGAGCATCCCCTGCACCAGCGGCTCTACAGCGTCAGCATGACTGGCAACATCAAGCAGTTGGAGATGGTGGACGGCGTACACAACGGAGAACTGTCGCCATCGGGTAACTACCTGATTGACAGGTTCTCAACGCCGACAAGGCCGCGTGTCATCGACATTGTGGATGTCAACGCAAAGACTCCCCGCCATACAAACATCTTAGAGGCCGAGGACCCGTGGAAAGACTATGAGCAACCCATCTTTGAGTGTGGCACTATCAAGGCTGCCGACGGTACCACCGACCTGTACTATCGTATGGTGAAGCCTTACAACTTTAACCCCGAGAAGAAATACCCCACCGTCGTCTATGTCTATGGTGGACCTCACGCCCACAATATTCAGGCATCGTGGCACTGGGCCAGCCGTTCGTGGGAGACCTACATGGCCCAGAAGGGTTACATTGTCTTCATTCTCGACAACCGCGGCTCAGAGAACCGCGGCCGCGAGTTTGAGCAGGTCACTTGGCATCAGTTAGGACAGGTGGAGATGCAGGATCAGATGGAGGGCGTTAAATACCTGAAATCGCTGCCCTACGTCGATGCCGACAGACTTGGCGTCCACGGGTGGAGCTATGGCGGCTATATGACCATCTCGCTGATGACCAATTATCCCGATGTGTTTAAGGTTGGTGTGGCTGGAGGCCCCGTCATCGACTGGAAGTGGTACGAGGTGATGTACGGCGAACGCTATATGGGTACGCCGCAGTCGAACCCTGAGGGCTACGAGAAGTGCAGCCTCCTGAGCAAGGCTGGCAACCTGAAGGGCAAACTGCAGATTATCACAGGCTATAACGACAACACCGTTGTGCCCCAGCATTGTCTCTCGTTCCTCGATGCCTGTATCAAGGCCGGCACACAGCCCGACTTCTTCGCCTACCCCGGTGAGGAGCACAATATGCGCGGTCATGCCAGTGTCCATCTGCATGAGCGCATCACCCAATACTTTGAAGATTTCTTAAAATAACGATATAACAGCATAACGACATTATGAGAATACTTTTGTTAGGCAGCGGCGGCCGTGAACACGCCCTCGCTTGGAAAATAGCACAGAGCAGCAAGTGTGAGAAACTGTATATTGCCCCAGGTAATGCCGGGACATGCAACGTTGGTGAAAACGTAGCCATAAAGGCCGATGACTTTGAGGCTGTGAAGGCATTCGTCGTCGAGAACGGCATCCAGATGGTGGTCGTCGGTCCCGAAGACCCGCTGGTAAAGGGCATCTACGACGACCTGAAGCAGGATGAGCGTACCAAGGACATTCCCGTCATAGGCCCGTCGAAAGCTGGTGCTGTGCTCGAAGGCTCGAAAGATTTCGCGAAGGCGTTCATGCAGCGTCACAACATTCCCACAGCCCGTTATGAGACTTTCGACGGCGAGCACTTGGAAGAGGGACTGAAGTTCTTGGAAACGCTCCAGCCTCCCTACGTGCTGAAGGCCGACGGCCTCTGTGCCGGTAAGGGTGTGCTGATTCTCCCTACCCTCGACGAGGCCAAGAAGGAGCTGAAGGAGATGCTTGGCGGCATGTTCGGCAATGCCAGCAGCCGCGTCGTCATCGAAGAGTTCCTCAGCGGCATCGAGTGTTCCGTCTTCGTGCTCACCGACGGACAGCACTACAAAATATTGCCTGAGGCCAAAGACTACAAACGTATCGGCGAACACGATACGGGCCTGAATACTGGTGGCATGGGTAGCGTATCACCTGTACCCTTCGCCACGAAGGAGTGGATGCAGAAGGTGGAAGACCGCATCATTCGTCCTACTGTCGAAGGTCTGACATCGGAAGGTATTGACTATAAGGGCTTTATCTTCTTCGGACTGATTAACGTCGGTGGCGACCCGATGGTTATTGAGTATAACTGCCGCATGGGGGATCCTGAGACCGAGACCGTGATGCTGCGCCTGAAGAGTGACATTGTCGACTTGTTCGAGGGTGTGGCAGAGGGTAACCTCGACCAGCGCGCCATTGCTTTCGACGAACGTGCCGCTGTTTGTGTCATGCTTGTCAGTGGCGGCTATCCTGAAGCATATAAGAAAGGCTACGAGATTACGGGCATTGACCAGGTGGAGGGCAGCATCGTCTTTCATGCCGGTACGGCCTTGAACGAAGGTCAGGTCGTAACTAATGGTGGCCGAGTGATTGCCGTATCGTCATACGGTAAGGATAAGGCCGAGGCACTACAAAAGTCGTTCACCGAAGCCCAGAAGATACAGTTTACCGACAAGTATTTCCGTCGCGACATCGGCGCTGACCTTTAACAAATGATTAAGCGCACGCAGAATCATGTGGCCGAGAGCCGTTTCACGCTGCCAGTGGTGGTGCTCTATGCTATTGCCGTGTGGCTGGCCAGCGGCTTGCTTATCCCTTCCGTGCCTATCACCTCTGAGGGCCTGTGGAAGGGAGCATGGGTGCAGTTCGTGTGCTTCTTCGTTTCGGCATACGTGATGGTGGAGCTGAACAACAGCAATGCTCTCATTCGTATCTACAGTCGTACCGTGTCATGCTCGTTCATCGTCCTGCTATGTGCTGGGTGCTTCCTGTTTGGCTCTATGGGTGGGGCCATTACCCAGCTATGTGTTGTGGCTTCCTATGCGCTGGCCTTCCGTAGCTACCAGGACAAGCAGTCGATGGGCTGGATATACTATGCTTTCCTCTGTGTGGGTCTGGCCAGTTCCGTTTTTGTGCAGGTGCTGTTCTACGTACCTTTCCTATGGGCCATGATGTTCTTCCAGCTCACCTCGCTCAGCTGGCGCACGTTCTTTGCGTCCATTCTCGGACTGCTTACGCCCTATTGGTTTGCACTTCCCGTCCTGCTATATAAAGGAGAGCCCGATGTATTGGTGCAGCATTTCGTGGCGTTGGCCGACTTCGTTTTCCCCTTCGACTACGCTCAGCTTACTGTTAATGAGTCGCTGTTGTTTGTGCTGGTCGTTGTTTTGGGCATCACGGGCACAATTCATTATTGGCGTAAGCAATCGTCCGACAGCATCCGTACAAGATTGTTCTATAGTTGTTTTATCCAGATGTGGCTGCTGACAGTCATATTCCTGGTGCTGCAACCCCAGCATTACGACATGCTCATCCGCATTCTCATCATCAACGTGTCGCCGCTTATTGCCCACTTCCTGTCGCTCACCTACACCCGTATCACCAACATCGCCTTTTACGTCATCTGCAGTGTTGCTGTGCTGCTGATGCTCTTCAGCCTATGGATGCCATCATTCAGTTTCTGACGGGTTATGGCTACATGGGCATGCTGGTGGCATCATTATTGGCGGGCAGCGTCTTTCCCTTTAGTAGTGAGGTTGTTATGGCAGGACTCATGGCAACGGGGCTCGACCCGTGGCTGTTGGCGTTCTATGGTACCATCGGCAATGTGCTCGGCTCGGCTTTGAATTACGGCGTGGGCCGGCTGGGTAAGGTAGAGTGGTTCGAGAAATACCTGCACGTCAAGCAGAAAGACCTCGACCGTGCCGAGCGTTTTATGGCTGGCCGGGGTGCCTGGATGGGCTTTTTTGCCTTTCTGCCTGTGCTCGGTTCTGCTATCACTATTTTGCTGGGACTGATGCGTTCCAACGTCGTCATTACCTTCATCGCCATCACTTTAGGCAAGATATTCCGTTATATTATCTTAATTTACGGTGTCGGCCTATTCATTTGAGCATTCTTTTTCGTACCTTTGCAGACTGATAAGCCCCCTAAGTTAGGGGGTGGGGGGCTGAACAGGCGTAGCCCCCTATGAATTACAAATTTAATAACGTGGTCTGGTTCGCTTGTTCAGACCCCAATCTCCCTAACTTAGGGGGCGAAGAGAGATGAAACAGTTTAGACTTGTGGACAACGTGTGCGGTTGGCTTGCTTTCTTGGTCGCTGCCTTCGTCTATTGTTCCACCATTGAGCCGACAGCCTCGTTCTGGGACTGTCCTGAATTTATTACCACTGGTTACAAACTTGAAATCGGACACCCACCCGGGGCACCGTTCTTTATGCTCACGGCCAACCTGTTCTCGCAGTTTGCCAGCGACCCTACGCAGGTGGCCTATTGGGTTAATATCATGAGTGCGCTACTTTCGGCCACGTGTATCCTATTCCTGTTCTGGTCGATTACCCATCTTACGCGTCGGCTGTTGATTGACAGATGGGACGAGCTGACTACCGCCAAGCTGATTGCTATCGAGGCTGCCGGCATGGTAGGCGCATTGATTTACACCTTTAGTGACACTTTCTGGTTCTCGGCTGTCGAGGGTGAGGTCTACGCCTATTCGTCGGCCTTCACCGCCGTCGTATTCTGGCTCATCCTGAAGTGGGAGGACCATGCCGACGAGCCTCACAGCGACCGGTGGCTGGTGCTCATTATGTATATGACGGGACTTAGCATCGGCGTTCACCTGCTGAATCTGCTGTGCCTGCCTGCCATTGTGCTGGTGTGGTACTACAAGCGCTTTCCCAATGCCAATGCCAAGGGCTCGCTCATTGCACTGCTCGTCTCGTTTGTGCTGGTGGCTGCTGTGCTCTATGGTGTCGTACCTGGCATTATCACTGTGGGTGGCTGGTTCGAGCTGTTCTTTGTCAATACCCTCGGCATGTCGTTCAATACCGGACTCTATGTCTATATACTTCTGTTGGCGGCTGCTGTCATCTGGGCAATCTGGGAGACCCAGAACGCTACAGAGGGCAACTGGAAGCGCCAGAATATTGCGTTTATGCTCTCCGTTGCCATGCTTGGTGTACCCTTCTACGGCTATGGCTGGTCGGCCTTCATCATTGGCATCGTCGTCCTTGCTGCGCTGTGGTTCGTGCTGAGCCGTCGGGTGCAGTTGAAAGGCGAGACCAAGAAGCTGGCTCTCGTCACCCCACGTTTGAAGAACACCGCCCTGCTGTGCATGCTGATGCTGATGATAGGCTACTCCACGTATGCCGTCATTGTTATACGCTCGGATGCTAACCCGCCCATGGACCAGAATTCGCCCGAGGACATTTTCACCCTTGGCGACTACTTAGGACGCGACCAGTATGGCCAGCGCCCGCTGTTCTACGGTCAGGCCTATACGTCGCAGGTGGCACTTGAACCCGACGGCCGATACTGCAAGCCCGTGATGTCGAAGGGCAAGCCCGTCTGGCAGCGTAAGGAGAAAGCCTCAAAGGACGAGAAGGACTCTTACTTCGTGGTACGTACCAAGGATGAGTACAAATATGCTCAGAATATGCTGTTCCCGCGTATGTACGATGCTGCCCATGCCCAGGACTATGAGGCTTGGATGGGTGACATCAGCGGCTCGGAGGTGCCCTACGACCGTTGCGGTGAGAACATCATGGTAAAGGTGCCTTCGCAGTATGAGAACATCCGTTTCTTCCTCAGCTACCAGTGCAACTGGATGTACTGGCGTTACTTTATGTGGAACTTCGCAGGTCGCCAGAACGACATCCAGGGACACGGCGAACTGGAGCACGGTAACTGGATTACGGGCATTTCGTTCCTCGATAACATGAGACTGGGCGACCAGTCGAAGCTGCCCGACGAGCTGAAAGAGAACAAGGGACACAACGTGTTCTACTGCTTGCCGCTGCTGCTGGGCCTCATCGGCCTGTTCTGGCAGTCAATGAAGAAGGGACAAAAGGGCATCCAGCAGTTCTGGGTCGTGTTCTTCCTGTTCTTCATGACCGGCTTGGCCATCGTGTTCTATCTGAATCAGACGCCCGTCCAGCCCCGTGAGCGTGACTATGCATACGCCGGTTCGTTCTATGCCTTCGCCATCTGGTGTGGTATGGGTGTGGCTGCCATTTGCGACCTGCTGGCCACCAAGCTGAAGAAGGAACCCGCGTGGCTCATGGCTCTCATTGGTCTTGTAGGTCTCATGGTGCCTATCCAGATGGCCTCGCAGACATGGGACGACCACGACCGCTCAGGCCGTTATACCTGCCGCGATTTCGGCCAGAACTATCTGATGACTCTGCAGGAGAAAGGCAATCCCATCATCTTCACCAACGGCGACAACGACACCTTCCCCCTGTGGTATAACCAGGATACTGAGGGTGTGCGCACCGACACTCGCGTCTGCAACCTCTCGTATCTGCAGACTGACTGGTACATCGACCAGATGCGCCGTCCGGCTTACGATTCGCCCAGTGTGCCCATCTCGTGGAGCCGCTTGGAGTATTGTGCCGGCACCAACGAGTATGTTCAGATTGACCCGACCCTGAAGCAGCAGGTGTTCGACCTCTACAAGGAACAGCCTGAGGAGGCACGGAAGATGTTTGGCGACGAGCCGTTCGAACTGAAGAACGTGTTGAAGTACTGGGTACGCTCAACCAACAAGGACTTCCACGTCATACCGACCGATACCCTCTACATGACCATCGACAAGGAGGCCGTCCGCAAGAGCGGAATGATGATTCAGGACTCCATACCCGACCGCATGGTTATCTCGCTGAAGGGCAAAGGCGCCCTCTACAAAGGTGACCTTATGATGCTTGAGATGATTGACCAGTGCAACTGGACACGTCCCATCTATGTGGCACTCACGGTAGGCTCTGAGAACTACATGAACCTCGGCGACAACTTCATACAGGAGGGCTTGGCCAACCGCATCACACCGTTCACCACCAAGGATACGGGACTGAAGAACTTTGACACCGAGAAGACCTTCGACAATGTAACACACCGATATAAGTTCGGCAATGTCAGCCAGAAGGGCATCTACTTGGACGAGACGGTCATGCGTATGTGCTACACCCACCGCCGTCTCTTGGCACAGCTCGCTATGAACCTCGTTGACGAGGGTAAGAAAGACAAGGCCGCCGAGGTGCTGGCATTGGCCGAGAAGGAGATTCCTACCTATAATGTTCCTGCCGACTTCGCCAGCGGATCGCTCGATATCGTCCGGGCCTACAACGCTATCGGCCAGAAGGACAAGGCCAAGGACATGCTGGAGCAGCTTTGGAAGAAGTCGACCCAGTATATGCAGTGGTACTGCTCGCTCGACGGTATGCGCTTCGCCAACAGTCAGCGCGACTGCCAGATGCATCTCTACATCCTTCAGATGCTTACTCAGCAGGCTGCGGATATCAAGCCCGAGCTGGGCGAACAGTATGAGCGCCAGCTGGAGCTGGTGTTCCGTACGTACCAGGGTAAGGGGGGTAATATCGGTTTCTAAACCTCTGACCAACCCTCATAGACGATGTTTATAGAGCAACCGGCAGTATATCTCCGCTGGCTCTACCCCAGAGCTTTATGGAGAATGGACCGTCACGAAAGGGCAGTTTACCTGACTTTCGATGACGGCCCAATCCCCGAAGCCACTCCTTTCATTCTTGATGTACTCAAAGAACATGGCGTCAAGGCTACTTTCTTCATGGTGGGCGACAACGTGCGCAAGTATCCCGACCTCTACCAGCGTGTCCTCGATGAAGGGCATCAGGTAGGAAACCATACCCATAACCACATCAGCGGCCTGCGGCGATCACTACATGAATATAGCTATAACGTCGAGAAAGCCAATGCCTACATCAAGAGCAATCTTTTCCGACCCCCGCATGGCTGGATGCGAATTCCCCAGTATGCGTTACTCCGTCGTAAGTACAAGGTTGTCATGTGGGACTTGGTTACCCGCGACTATTCCAAATGGATGACTGCCGAGAACGTCATCAGCAATGTGAAACGCTATGCCCGCAACGGCAGCATCATTACCTTCCACGACTCCGTGAAGTCCATTGACAAACTGCGTACTGCCCTGCCCGAAAGCATCAAGTGGCTCAAGGAGCAAGGCTACGAGTTCAAGGTTTTCACATAGGCAACTTGCCACTATCCGGTAATGTCTTGTCGTTTGTACCAACGTGAGCAATCGTATGCGCCAATGCGAGTAATGCTTCGTCGATTCTGTTTTTTTGCAACTTTCTTGCCGATTTCCTTTGCTATTTGAATATTTATTCCTAACTTTGTCGCCAACAACAAACTGTGGAGATATGGCAAAGTTCATCAACCCATTCACTGATGTAGGCTTCAAGCGCATTTTCGGGCAGGAATTCTCGAAACCGCTGCTACTTGACTTCCTCAACAACCTGTTAGTAGGTGAGCGGCATATCACAAGCGTGCAGATAGTCAACAATGAACAGCCTGCCGAGTATAACGGCGACCGTTCTCCCGAGTTCGATGTATTCTGCGAGACCGACAGCGGCGAGAAAATAATTGTCGAGATGCAGAACCGTGAGCAGCCTAACTTCAAGGAGCGCACGCTCTACTATGCTGCAGAGTCGATAGTGAGGCAGGGCGAGAAGGGTGCCCTATGGGACTATGGCATCAAAGCCGTCTATGTTGTGGCATTCATGAACTTCTCGTTCGGCGAGTTGCCTGATGAATTCCGTATAGATGCGGGCTTGACAAATCTTAGCAGCGGCGATATGTTTTGCGACAAGCTGCGACTGATATACCTGCAACTGCCCCTGTTCCGAAAGGAGGCAGATGACTGCAATAATGATTTTGAACGTTGGATTTATGTATTGAAGAATATGGATACACTGAACAGATTGCCGTGGATAGCCCAGAATGCGGTGTTCCGCCGGCTGGCCGAAATTGGAGAAGTTAGTGCGCTGAGCAAGGAGGACCGCATCAAGTACGACCGTTCCCTAAAGGCATTCCGCGACGCATACAACACCTACGCCTGGGCCGAGAAGAAAGCAATGGAGAAAGGCATGGCCGAAGGCTTGGAGAAAGGCATGGCCGAAGGCATGGAGAAAGGCATGGCCGAAGGTGAGGAGAAGGGTAAGCGTGACAATGCCCGCAGGATGAAGGCAGACGGAATGTCGGCAGAGCTGATTGCTAAATACACAGGTCTTTCTGCTGAAGTCATTGCGGAATTGTAATGCCGGAATTGAAAGTGTGTACAATAATTGCAACATACAAGACTTTTTACGTATAAGGGTGGCGCGAGCTCTTTCTGGGTTACCCCTACCTAAAGTTGATTTAGCTATAGGGTGTAGGACGGGAAAGGTGCCGAGCAGCTTCTAAATTCTCTCGAGAATTCAGGAGTTTACCGTAGGGTAAGCTTGGGTTTAGGTAGGGTAAACCCTTCAATTCTCGAGAGAATTTGGAAGGTTGCCGAGGAGCAACCCATAGCTACTCTACTGCATCAGATGACTTACCCCTACTTTGCGCAGCTAATTCTTAACTTTTGATTCTTGATAGAAGATATTCACTCACTCACTCACGAATTGTTCTGAATGAGGTTTCTATGAGGTTTCCATGAGGTTTCCCAGAGGAACCTCATGCGCTGAAACACCAGTGTACAAAGGGTTTTCGGAGGATTACATGAGGTTATGAGGTATACTTTGATTTTTGCGCCGTTCAGCGATGCTGCTGCTTGTGATGATGCTCACGATGGCGCAGGCGGCGTCAAAATGTAACAAAATCGCCCCAAAATCACGTTAAACTCTTCAAATCTTACCACTAATTGAAAAAAATATGTATCTTTGCGGCGTGAACGCCGCTAAAGCGATAAAACAGGAGACATTGAACAAGTGTTGTTCTCCTTTCGCAATACCGTCAACATTAAAATTGATAATAAAAAATATCGACCTGTACGGTTAAAAAGTCCCCTATCAACTTGCCATCCGATAGTCAATTCT
>CAMVLT010000015.1 GCA_947168395.1 uncultured Prevotellaceae bacterium
ACATGGTGGCTGCGCTGTTGCGGGCTATGGGCTATCACACGCCGTTTATCGCTCCCAAGGGCAAAGACGGCGGTATCGACATCACGGCCTACTTAGATCCGCTGGGCGCACAGACCCCTCGCATAAAGGTGCAGGTGAAACACAAGCCCGACACCGCCATTGGAGCCTCGGACATACGCGCCCTGCTGGGTGTGCTCCGTGCTGGCGACATAGCCCTGTTCGTCACCAGCGGCACATTCTCGCCCGATGCCAAGAGCACGGGCACCAGTTCGCGTGAGTTCATTCGTCTGATAGATGGTGACGAGTTCATTGATATGTGGCTGGAGTTCTACGACAAGATGACCGACGACGACAAGAATATGCTGCCACTGAAACGAATATCTTTTTTAGGAAGTAATGTGTGAAAAGCGGAATAAGAAAAGAATGCAGGGCTGATGATAGTCCTGCATTTTTATATGCAAAAGGGCAGAAGCATCTTTCTTCAGCCCATAGGCATCTGCGGTTTTAAGGGTTAGACATTGACGGAAAAAAGTAATCACCACCACAAAGAAACAAATGGGCAAGTGATGGAAAACTCAAATAAATTTGTTTTTTCGCTCGCTTCTTGCTTCTTTTTCAGGCAAAACGGAGAATAATTGAAAGAAAATGCTTATCTTTGCACGCGAAGCGTGCGAAACTCAGCTGCACCTCAGCAACTGACGACAAACCGAGAGCCATCAAGCTCACTTGAATGGCCGAGGTGCGAAGGAAGAAGACGTCAGTCAATTGGAGCAAGCTCCATTGCATTCGGCTTGCACGAGTTTTGTGCCGTTGAAACAGCAAAACATTGAATTGAGAATATGGAAGGAACAGCAAGAAAACGGACGACCAGACGACCCATCACCCACTACTGGGGGATGCTGAAAGACTTGGACGACAGCCAGAAGTTGCAGCTGGTGACAATGCTTGTGGAAAGCGTGAAGCCGGCCAAGCCCGAGGTCAAGAAACGGAAGCCGAACATTGATGACTACTTCGGCATTTGGAGCGACGAGGAGTATATGGACGCCGATGAGCTGGTGAAAGAGATTCACGACGCCCGTTGTTTTAATCCGAAGAGGGACGAGTTCCTCGAAAGATTCTTTACCGAGCCATGAGAGAGCAACGATACATGCTTGACACGAACATCTGCGCTTTCATACTGCGTGGAAAGTTCCAGTTGAACGAGCGCGTCAAGGCCGTCGGCATGGAGAACTGCTTAACAAGCAACTATTGAAAAAAATCCCGATACTCAAAAGAATATCGGGAAATTATTTCCTTTGTCATTCCCTTGGTATTCCCATTTTCTGGGCAGCCATGTTGAGGTAGATTTTTTCGGCCATCGTGAGCTGGGTGTCTTGACTGGTCAGGCTGAGCATGGCGTCGTAGGTCTGCTGGGCAGCTTCGCGGTCGGTGGATAGCAGGTCGAAGTCGACGTCGTAACTCTTGTCTGAGTCGATGTTGCTTAACAGGTCGAGCTTGTCCTGACTGTCGATTTTGGCTCGGGCAATGTGCTGCTCGATGGTTTGATACTTCTCGGGCGTGACCTCGTCGTTGATCTTGGCAATGTTGATCATGGCCTGGATGATGGCTATCTGCACCTTTTGGGGATTGTGCTCTGCTTCGTCGGCCTTGACGAACGACGACTTGATGCCTGCCAGCTCGATGGTGTCGATGGCTCCGTCGTCGAACAGGTGGCGCTGGGCACGCAGCTGGCGGCGCAGGCGGTTGGCTCCCTTGCGGAAGGTGAGCAGCGTCAGGCCGCCCGAGAACAGTCCTCCGGCCAGCGGTATGAAGCGGCCGATGCCCTTGGCAAAGCCGTCTTTCGATAGTCGTGAGCCTATCATCTTGGCCACTTGTGCGGCAATGGGGAATATGGCGGTCTTGGTGAGTGCCATACGTGGCATACGGGTGACGGCACTCTCGGCAACGGCTTTCGACAGTTCGTCGATGCCTTTCTCGGCGACGGGTGCTCCCATCATCACTCCCATGAAGATGGTCAGCAGGTCGGTGGCCATGTCGCTCAGTTCGCCGTCGTCCTCGCAGAAGTCGGGATAGCCATAGAGGTAGGCTAACTTCTGAGAGAGTACAAATACGTGGTAGAAGTACTGCACCAGGTCGGCGGGCATGGTAGCGGCCATAGCCAGTCCGCCTGGCAGTCCGACGACGGTGGAGGTGGCGGTGGCCAGTGTGGTGTGGTAGCGTACACACTGCTTGGCCAGTTTGTCGACCACTTGTTCTGAGACAACGGTGTAGGGCCGCACGTTGCCGAGCATCTGGAGGCGCGACTGGTTGCAATAGGGGCGCAGTTCCTTACGCAGGAATCCTACACGGTCAACTTTCACTCCTGGCATCTTCAGTACGGTTGCCAGCACTTTGCTCCAAACTAAATTCTCTTTATCCATAATCTTCTTTTATTTTGCATCGGACTCTACGGACTTTTTCTTCAGTCTGTGTCAGTCCGCTGCTCAATTACTCATTTTCTTGCTTTCTTGATAAGGCTGTAGGCTGTATAGAGTCCTAACTCGCCGGCTTTGCTGAGGTCGCTGATGCCCTCGTTTAGCTTGCCGCTGTCGATGAGTGCGATTCCCCGGTTGTAGTATGCCTCGGCCAGATGGGAGTCGAGGCTGAGGGCACGGGTGTAGTCGTCGATGGCGCGGTTGTAGTCGCGGCGGGTAACGTAGACGTTGCCCCTATTATAATATAGGTACGCGTTACGAGGCTCTAAGCGGACGGCGGCCGAGAGGTCCATCAGCACGTTGGCGGTCTTCATGTCGATGTTGGTGCCCTGCGACGCCTGGAAGTCGTTGATTTTTGACTGGCAGACGGCACGCTGCCACAATGCCAGCACCGAGAGGCTGTCCATCTGCAGGTAGGTGGTCAGGTCGTCGATGGCATCGCCGAAGTTCTGTATGGCCGAATAGCATACGGCTCTCAGCAGCAGGGCGTTGCGCACGCCGTTGAGGGTGCTGAAATTGTTGATTGAGCGTCCGAACGACGCGATGTCGTCGAAGTATGACTGTAGCTTGCCTTCGCTCAGCTGCGGTGTGCTGCTGACGATGAAGAGCGGACGGGCAGACTGGTTGTTGAACTGCTCGACGGCTTCGTCGTAGGCGATATACGAATGAACATCGCTCACGACTTTCTCCAACGCCAGCTCGTACATCGGCAGATAGGTTGCCTCCACCTTGTGGTTCTGCACCTTTCCACGGTAGTCGTTCTTGTAGTCGTTCTCGATGTCCTGCTCGTCGGCCACCACTAACTGGTTGTATTTCTCCATGTCCTCGTCGCTGCGTTTACGGACGGGCCGTTTCTTCATACGGGGCTGCTTGCCGCCGTAGCGTTTGTCCATCTGGGCTTTGAGGATGCGGAACTCGTCGAGCTCGGCCTGGCGGTTCATGCCCAATCGGCGGTAACAGCCGGCACGGTAGTGCAGTCCCGTCCAGAAGTTAGGGTACTCGTTGATGACCTTCGTGTAGTCGCTGATGGCTCCCCGCAGGTCGCCCGTGTTCTCGCGGAGCAGTCCTCGGTTGAAGAGTGCCAGCATGTTGTCGGGCTCAATCTTGAGCACGAAGTCGAAGTCCTCGATGCCTCGGTTGTCGTCGCCGACCTGTGCACGGAGCAGTCCCCGGTTGTAGTGGCCGAGGAAGTTGTTTGGCTCCAGGTCGAGGGCGGTGTCGTAGTCGGCCATGGCTCCGCGGAGATTGTTCTGGTTATAGCGGGCCAAGGCACGGTTGATGTAGTTGCCGCCGTTCTTGGGCAGCAGGTGGATGGCCTTGTCGAGGTATTGTTCAGACTCCTTCCATTCGCTGCGCGAGAGGCTGATGATGGAGCGGGCTGTCCATGTGTGGCCATCGTAGGGGTCAATCTCGAGGCTCTTGTCTAACGCCTCGATGGCGTGGGTGGTGTCCTCCTGTTGCATATATACCTCGGCCCGCATGGAGTAGCCGGCCGAGTACTTGGGCCACCTGGTCAGCAAGGTGTCGAGCTGTCCCAAGGCACGGGCGTAGTCCTTGCCACGGATATAGCAGAGCACGCGGTTGTGCCAAAGTCCTTGATTGTCGGGGTCGTACTTCAACGCGTTGGTGTAGTCGGCCGCAGCTTCCTCGTACTTGTCGAGCCGTATGCGGCACAGGCCGCGCAGTTCGTAGCAGTTGGTGACGTAAGGGTTGCGCTCGATGGCTTTCGTGCAGTCGGCCTCGGCCCCGGCGAAGTCGTCGAGGTAATACTTGGCCACTCCCCGGAAGAACCACGGCTCATAGAGATAGGGCTTGGCCGAGATGACCTGATTGAAGTACTGGATGGAGAGGACGTAGTCCTCGAAATAGAGTGCTGACCGGCCATTGGTGATTAGGCGGTCGGTGTTGAACTGGGCTTTTAAAGGTAAAAAGGTAAAAAGGCAAAAAAGTAAAAGGCTGCAAAACCTTTTGCCTTTACTGTCATAAATATAATCCGTGAACATCTTTTTTACCTTTTTACTTTTTTGCCTTTTTACTTTTTACCCGTTCAGCGTCTCACCGGCTTCGTCTTGTAGGCGCAGCGGTAGCGGCCCTGCGTCAGTGCCTTCAGCTTGCTCTTGATGAGCTGCTTGCGAAGGGGTGATATGTGGTCGATGAACATGTGCCCCTCCAAGTGGTCGAACTCATGCTGCATGACACGGGCCAGATAGCCCTCAATCCACTCGTCGTGGGGCTGGAACTGCTCGTCGAGCCACTGTACATGAATACGGGTGGGACGTGACACCTTTTCGTGGATGGCTGGCAACGAGAGGCAGCCTTCCTCGCTGGTATCGGTCTTCGAGTCGTCCTTCTCAATGATGTGGGCATTGATGAATACCTTCCTGAAACCCTTGTACTCAGGCAGGTCGTCGCTGATGACATCAAGGTCGATAATCACCAGTCGGATGGGCTTTCCTATCTGGGGTGCTGCCAGACCTATGCCTTCGCTTTCGGCCAGGGTTTCCCACATGTCGGCAATCAGCTGCTCCAGACCGGGATAGTCTGGAGTGATGTCCTCGGCTACTTTTCGCAGCACGGGCTGCCCATATATATAAATAGGTAGAATCATTTATTATTGACGATGTACAGTTTACTTTTTGATGGAACGGAGGTAGTCCTCTAAAATGATGGTGGCCGATATTTCGTCGACCAGTGCCTTATCCTGACGCGCCTTCTTGCGGAGGCCGCCGTCAATCATGGCCTGATGGGCCAGTACCGAGGTGAAACGCTCGTCGTAGTAGTCGATGGGTACTTCAGGATGGGCCTTGCGCCAACGAGCCACGAACTGCTGCACACGCTGCAGGTTTTCACTGGGCTGCCCGTTAGGCTGGCGGGGCTCGCCGATGACGATGCGCTCCACGGGCTCACGCTGCATATACGACTCTAACCACTCGAACAACGCTGATGTAGAAACAGTCGCCAATCCTCCAGCTATAATCTGCAGAGGATCGGTGACTGCTAAACCAGTACGTTTGCGACCGTAGTCAATAGACAGTATTCGCGCCAAACGTTATTGAACGTTATAGAGCAACCAGGCGTCGCCCTTGGGGTTGTATTTCGAACCGCGAATCTGGTCACGGCTACTCACGGCTTCTGACTTGCTGTCGAAGGTGGTGGCAATGACGCGGAACATGTTGTTCGACTCATTCTTCACAATCTGTGCATTGTAGCCACCGTCACGGAGCTGCTGCTGCAGTCCCTCGGCATTGGCCTGCAAACCAAACGAGCCAACCACGACACTGAAATTCTTCAGACCAGAACCGTTAATCAGCGACACTCTTTCCTGACGTACCGAAACATTGTCGGAATTGTCGACCACTCTCTGGTTAGCTGGTCTGTTGGTGACAGGAGCGACGACCGTTGCCGGCACCTCCGTAGGTTCAGACACACGTTGGGCAGCCTCTTGGGACTTGGCCTTCTCGTAAGCCTTCTTGTAAGCACTCTCACTACTCTTACCGCAGCTTGCAAGAGCCAAAGCCAGGCTCAACCCTGCGCAAACAACCATGTACTTTTTCATATTTTCTTTGTTTTATTGATGAATTATTAATTAGTTCTTTCCAAAAGTCTGTGCGAAATTACAAAATATTGGGCAAATAAGGACAAAAAACGTACCTAAACTTTGTTAAATAGGCAAAATACTCACATTTTAACAAAAAATGATACATCTTTTAACGCCTCTTTCAAAGAAATTCCGTATCTTTGCCAATAGATTTTATGTTTCACCTTTAAATATATAGTAATATGAAAAGTTTAGGTTACATTGGCGCTTTCTTGGGCGGTGCAATCGCCGGCGCAGCATTGGGCCTTCTGATGGCCCCGGAGAAGGGTTCCGACACCCGTGTTAAAATTACTGACGCAGTGGATGATTTCCTGAAGAAGCATAACATCAAGCTCAGCCGCAAGGAAGTGGGCGACTTGGTTGACGACATTCAGGACGCAGCCGAAGAGGAGTAAAGCATGCTGTCGAGCGACAAGAATGTTGAGAACATTGGGCAGCTCATCGAGTTGCTCAAGCACTATCTCGGACTTCAGGCGGAATACGTCAAGCTGGACGTGATAGACAAGGTGGTTCGCATATTGACGGCGGCCGCCTTGGCTATCATTTTCTTCCTGCTCATCATTGCCGTCATGATGTTCCTGTCGTTTGCGGCTGCCTACTGGCTTGGACGCTTCATTGGCATCTCACCTGCCTTTATAGTCATCGGCATAATACATTTGCTGATACTGATACTGTTCTTCATTTTCCACGAAAAGTGGATAGAGCGCCCGCTCGTCCGCTTTCTTGCCAACCTTCTAATGAGTAAGTAGCCTATGCTCCCAGTGAAAAAGTCCCAGTCAGCTTACCGCACACTGGAAGAAATACGTCAACGCAAAGACGAGTTGCTCGACCAGATGCAGGCCGACAACAAGCAGTTCACCACTGTGTGGAATCAGATATTCGTCAAGCGCGAAAACAACACCAAAGGCGACTACATTGCCAGTCTGGTGACTAACAGTGTGACGGTGATAGACTTATTCCTGTTGTTCCGTAAACTGAGGAAGAACTATAAGAGCCTGTTCGGAAAAAAGCGCTGACTCTCAGGGAGTTAAGATTACCTGCAAGACAACTTAAATGAACACGCCTGATCACAGACCTACATTTAGCATCGTCATCGGCGTCCACGACCAAGCCGAGGAGATAGAGCAGAACCTGCCCTCCCTACTCACCCAGCAATTTGAGGGTGGCTACGAGGTGATAGTGGTGGACGAAAGTTCCACCGACGAGACCGTTGACGTGCTGAAGCGACTGAAGTCCAATCATCCCCACCTGTACACTACATTCCTGCCCAAATATCATTTCCAGAATAACCGCAGGAGGCTTGCCTTCACCCTGGGCGTGAAGGCAGCGAAATACCAATGGGTCATTTTTATCGACATTTCCACCCCTCCGCCTTCGGAGGGATGGCTGCAGGAGTTGGCTGAGAATCTCAGCCCGTCTACTGAGCTGCTGTTAGGCTACATCCATCGGAAAAGCGGTGAGATGCGCCTGCAGGCTTTCGGAAGCATCGACGAGGCCCGTTCCATCGTCAACAAGGCCGAACGGAGCCGGGCAAACGGCCACGGCGGCCACTGGCTGCGCTACCTACGGGGCAAGTACGACTTCTTGGTTGTCCGTACCCGCCAAGGGCACGATGCGCTGCGGCTGTTCGACCGCAACGTTCGGGGCCTCAGACTGTTAGAGCAGCGCGTCGGCATCTTCTTCCACAACCTGTACCACTAAGCTCCGTCGGCCATGAAGATACTGCATCTATACCCCGAAGACGACCAGCTGATTGCCCGTCATGTGAAAATGCTCGACAGCGGCAGTCCTGATGCAGCCCCCGACATCGTACACATACATGGCTGCTGGCAGTACAAAGTGGTGAGGCAGGCCATGCACTATCACCGTCAAGGGGCACGTATCGTGTTCACACCCCATGGCGGTCTGGAGCCTTGGATTATCAGCGAACGCCGGCTGAGCGAGAAACTGAGTAAGACCCTGCTGTGGCAACGCCGCATGGCTGAGTATTCCTACGTCATGATAGCCCAAGGCAACATGGAAGCCGAGGCCCTGCGCAAGTTGGGATGGAACCCGCGCATCGAGATTGTACGCAATGCGGTGGTCACCAACTCCATCACCCCGGAAGCCATGGCCCAGCAGACAAGAGAAGTCTACCGCAAGGTGATGGACTCCAATACGCTGGAGCTGATGTCGGACGACACAAGGCAGCTCATGTCGCTGCTGTTGAAAGCGGGCATCACCGGCGACGAACGGTGGATTACCAGTCGGCTGCCCGACATTGATGAGCGCGAGTGGCGGCGGCTCTTGGTGTATGCCGACCATGAGAATGTACGTACCACCATTGATGGCGGCACCCATGTGCTTGGACTCCGTGAACCATACATCGAGACCGGCAAGATAAAAAGCTACCTGCCAACGGACTACCGGCTGCCCAAGGTGGAAGCCCACGACGTGGCGGGTATTGTCAGAGAGATGCAACGCGGCCAGCTGACCCTGCGGCATTTTGTGGAACTGGACCGTGCCCTGCGGCGTGACAACGTGCAGGACGACTGGCTTTGCGAGACGCTCGATGAAGGACACCTGCTGAAGTACTTCCGCCGACTGCTCCAACTGCTCAGTGAACTGACGGGACTTGACGAGGGCTTCATGCCTGCCGTCCCCATCAACGACAGAAAGACACAGACGATACGCCATCATTTAGCTAATCACTTGAGAATATGAATACTACAGATATGCACTACCTGAACCTGCTGTCGCAATCGTTCCCGACGGTGGCCGACGCAGCAAAGGAAATCATCAACCTCGAGGCTATTATGAACTTGCCTAAGGGCACCGAGCACTTTCTGGCCGACATCCACGGCGAGAACGAGGCTTTCGAGCATGTGCTGAAGAATGCCTCGGGCAACATCAAACGCAAGGTGGGCGAGATATTCGGCAACAGCATCCGTGAGTCAGAGAAGAAGGAGCTGTGTACGCTCATCTATTACCCCGAACAGAAACTGGAACTGGTGAAAGCCGTCGACCACGACATTGACGACTGGTATCACATCACCATCCATCAGCTGGTGAAGGTATGCCGCGACGTATCGTCGAAATACACCCGTTCGAAGGTGCGCAAGTCGCTGCCCGAAGAGTTCTCCTATATTATTGAGGAACTGTTGCATGAGCGTACTGACGACCAGGACAAGGCTGCCTACGTAGCCGTCATCGTCGACTCCATCATCTCCACCGGACGTGCCGATGACTTCATCTGTGCCCTGTGCAACGTTATCCAGCGATTGGCCATCGACCAGCTGCACATACTTGGCGACATCTACGACCGAGGCCCCGGTGCCCACATCATCATGGATGTCATGCGCCGCTACCAGTCGTGGGACATCCAGTGGGGAAACCACGACATACTCTGGATGGGAGCCGCAGCAGGCAACGACGCCTGCATCTGTAACGTGCTGCGACTCTCGCTGCGTTATGCCAACCTTGCTACTCTTGAAGACGGATACGGCATCAACCTCGTGCCCTTGGCCACCTTTGCCTTGGAGACCTATGGCGACGACCCTTGTGAAGAGTTTGTTCCCGTGCTGCTGAAGGACACGAAGATGGACGAGAAAACCCTGCTGCTGACTGCCAAGATGCACAAGGCTATCAGCGTCATACAGTTCAAGGAGGAAGCCCGCATATTCCACCGCCGTCCCGAGTGGCAGATGGAAGACCGTTGCCTGTTGGAAGCCATCGACCCCGAGGCCAAGACATGCACCCTCGACGGCCGGAAGTACACCATGAGGTCGTGCAACTTCCCAACGGTATTTCCCACAGGACCAGTCAGTTATGACCTCACCCCCGAGGAGGCAGACCTCATGCAGAAGCTGCACCACTCGTTCCGTGTCTCAGAGAAGTTGCGCAAGCACATTCGCACCATCCTGAGTCACGGCTGTATGTACAACATTTGCAACCAGAACCTGCTCTACCACGCCTCGGTGCCCCTCAACGACGACGGTTCGCTGAAGAATGTCGAGATTATGGGGCAGTACTATCAGGGACGTAAGCTGATGGAGTACATCGGCCAGCTGGTACGTGCAGCCTTTGAGAACGACACCGAGGCCGAGCTGAGGGCCTACGCCAAGGACTACTTCCTCTATCTGTGGTGTGGCAAGGACTCGCCGCTGTTCGACAAGTCGAAGATGGCAACCTTCGAACGCTACTTCCTGACCGACCGCGAGACCTACAAGGAAGAGAAAGGCGCCTACTTCCGGCTACGCAACAACGAGGAGGTGTGCGACCGTATACTCGATGCCTTCGGGGTAGAGGGCCAGAACCGGCACATCATCAACGGCCACGTGCCCGTCCATGCCTCTAAGGGTGAAAACCCCATTAAGGCCGGCGGCAAACTCATGGTCATCGACGGCGGCTTCTCGGAGGCTTACCATTCCGAGACCGGCATTGCCGGCTACACGCTCATCTACCACAGTCGCGGTTTCCAGCTCGTGCAGCACGAACCGTTCACCTCGACCAAGGACGCTATCATGAGGGGTACCGACATCAAGTCGACGACCCAGATTGTGGAAATGTCGGCCCACCGCATGCTCGTGGCCGATACTGATAAGGGTGAAGAATTGCGCGAGCAAATCAACGACCTGAAGCAGTTGCTCCACGCCTATCGCCACGGTATCATCAAGGAGAAACGTAACTAAATTCCTAAAACAATATCAATTATGATTACAGTATCAATGATTCTCCAGCTCTGCATCGTGCTCGGTGCACTCTGGGTAGGCTCACGCTACGGCTCGCTGGCGCTCGGTGCCATCTCGGGCATAGGTCTTGCCATCCTTGTGTTCGGTTTCGGATTGAAGCCTGGTACTCCGCCAACCGACGTTATCTACATCATCATCGCTGCAGTAACCTGTGCAGGTATCATGCAGGCTTCGGGTGGTATGGACTGGCTCATCCAGATTGCCGAACGGCTGCTGCGCAAACATCCCGACCGCATCACCTTCCTGGCACCCTTATGCACTTTCTTCCTGACGGTGCTCGTCGGTACTGGTCACGTGGTCTACACACTGATGCCTATCATCTGCGACATTGCCCTGAAGAAAAACATCCGTCCTGAGCGTCCATGCGGTGTGGCCTCTATCGCCTCGCAGGTTGGTATCACCTGTTCGCCCATTGCCGCTGCTGTGGTGGCCTTTGTCACCATCTCCAACGAGAACGGCTTCGATATCACTATTCCGAAGGTGCTGATGATTTCCATACCGGCATGTATTTGCGGACTGATGGCTGCCGCCGCTGCCAGCTACCATCGCGGACTCGACCTCGACAAAGACCCGCTGTTCCAGGCCAAGCTAAAGGATCCCGAGTATTATAACTACATCTACGGCAACTCGGCTACCACGCTCGACAAGGATATTGCCCGTGAGTCGAAGAACGCTGTGTTCGTATTCCTTGCCGCTTTGCTGGTCATTGTCATGTTTGCTATCTTCCCCTCGCTGCTGCCCTCGTGGGACGGTAAGGCGCTGAAGATGAACATTGTCATCCAAATCGTGATGATTTCCGCTGCTGCCCTCATGATTATCTTCTGCAGGGCAAAGCCCAAGAAGGCTGTGGCAGGTCCTGTATGGCAGTCGGGTATGGTGGCCGTTGTGGCTATCTACGGTATTGCCTGGCTGGCCGACACTTACTTCTCCAATTACCTCGACGAGATGAAGCTGATGCTGGCCGACGTCGTCAGCGCCTATCCTTGGTCTATCGCCCTGGTGTTCTTCCTCGTCTCGGTGCTCATCAACTCCCAGGGTGCTGTGGTGGTGGCCATGCTGCCGTTGGCCTACCAGTTGGGTATTGCCGGCCCCGTGCTGCTTGGCGTCTTGCCGTCGGTCTATGGTTACTTCTTTATTCCCAACTATCCCTCGGACATTGCCACAGTAAACTTCGACCGTTCGGGCACTACGGTCATCGGTAAGTACCTGCTGAACCACTCGTTCATGATGCCTGGTCTCATCTGTGTATCCACGTCGACCGTCGTTGCTTACCTGCTTACGCGATTATTCTATTAAAGGGAAAAGTGAATAGTGAAAAGTGAAAAATTCACTTTTCACTATTACCTCAATTCAAACACTCCCGTCGGCGTGTTCCGCTTCAGGACTTCCAGCTCGAAGTCCTTTCCGGCCACTATGCCGTAGCTTCTCAGCTCCTGCTCTACCGTCTTGCGGGCCAGTTCAGGGTGGTTGTTCTCCTCGCTGAGGTGGCACAGCCATACGTGCTTCAGCCGTTCCGTCATGTTCTCGGCAAGTGCCTTGGCGCAGTCCTTGTTGCTCAGATGGCCCGTACTGCTCATGATGCGCTCCTTCAGGTGCATCGGGTAGGGGCCGTGCTTCAGCATCTCCACGTCGTGGTTAGCCTCTATCACCAAGTAGTCAGCTTTTGAAATGTAGGTGCCTATCTCTTCGGTGATGCTTCCTGCGTCGGTAATGATGCAGAACGTGATGCCCTCTGCCTCAATCTGGTAGCCCACATTGTCGGTGGCATCATGAGGCACGCTGAACGGGGTGACGCGGAAGTCGCCCAACTCCAAAGGCTCGCCCGCCACGATGCGGCACTTCATCTCCGGCTTCAGCTTGCGCTGCACGCAGTAGTTGCGCTCAATGCCGTTATGCACCTTTGCCGTGGCGTGGACGGGCAACATTAACTCATGACTGATGCTCCCTACCGACTTGATGTGGTCGGCATGGTCGTGGGTAATCAGCACGTAGTGTATGGAACTAAAGCTCAGGCCATAGTCCTTGAATTGCTTTTTGAGCGTCCTTATACCTACACCAATATCTATTATCAAACCATCCGTTTCGGTAAAGAGATAGTAGCAATTGCCGCTGCTGCCGCTTCCAAAGGATATAAATTTTAGCATTTTAGTTGTTATTTTCTGCAAAAGTACAAAATAATTGATAATTGATAATTGATAATTGACAATTATTTCTTACCTTTGTACTTTATTAAGATTTATGACATGAAGAAAACATCATTTCTTGCCCTTGGCATCCTGCTGCTGACGTCCTGTCTCGAACAGGAGCCCGTCCCCAATGCCGAAGCCCGCAACCGGGTGCAGGCCTTTGCCGAGGCCTACTTCAACTACGACTTCCAGCGGGCCGCCGAACTCGTTACCCCCGAGTCTATGAAGTGGCTGCGCTTTGCTGCGTCGAACATCACCCAGCAAGACATTGACATGCTCAATGCCCAAGAGACGCCGACCGTTGTCGACGTCACCGATTATTGGCAAGCACCGGGTGACTCGATGGGCACCGCCACCGTCGAGGTGACCGACTATCTGCAAAAAAAGGCTATCGAGGGCGGCATGCAGCTCATCGAAGAAGCCACGTTCCAGCTGACCGTGGTAGAGCGTGAAGGGGTGTATTACGTCAGAATGGAAGGCCTACCGCGAAGTGGAACGCAAAGTCGCGGCTCAGCCGGGGATGAATGATGGGGTAGTGCTCTTCGTCCTCATCGGCGTAGGCAGGGTTGACGGCCTTCATGCCTAAGTCGAAGCGCACAATGAAAAAGTCGAAGTTGAAACGGAAACCCATGCCGTAGCTGGCCGCCAACTGGCTGGGCAGCTCCCTCAGCGAGAATTTGCCGCCGGGCTGGTCGGCATAGTCGCGCAAGGTCCAGATGTTGCCCGCATCAACAAACAAGGCACCGTCAAGCTTCCAGAACAGGTGCGTGCGGAATTCCGCATTCAGGTCCAGCTTCATGTCGCCCGTCTGGTTGATGAAGTCTATACGCCCGTCGTGGCCCTTGTACTTGCCGGGGCCGAGTCCTCTCACCGACCATCCCCTGACCGAGTTGGCACCGCCCGAGAAGTAACGCTTCTCGAAAGGTAGCAGGGTGGAGTTACCGTAAGGATAGGCAATGCCTAACCCTACGTGCAGTACCAGCTGGTTGGAGTAGTCTAACCGTATGTTCCGAGTGATGTCGATGTCACCTTTTATATATTGCGCGTAGGCGATGTTGAACACCTGCCGCTGGCCCTGGTCGTTCTGTGTGGCATCAATCAGTCTCGATATCGCGTCCAGTCCGTTGCCCGACGTCTCGAGGTTCGTCTTCAGCGCTATCCGTCCGTTGTTGTAGGCAAAGCCGAAGCCCAGTTTCGTGATGAACAGGTCCTGATAGTTGTAGCGCAGGATGGCATTGCGTGACGACACGTCGGCCAGGTACAGGTCGTGGAACGTCTTGCTTATCCAGGGCATGAATACGTAGTTGATGTCTATCAGGTCAAGCTGGTACTGTATGTTCTTGTCCAGCGGTGTCCAGCGGTAGCGCCATGCTGCCGATACCAGCCGCCGGTGGAACTCGGGACGGTCTTGCAGGTCGTAGAGCAGCGACACCTCGCTCGTGGCGTTCACCCGTCGGCGCAGGTCGTAGCTTAAGAAAGGCATGAGGAATCGCGGGAACTTCAGCCTCGTCTCCACGCTGTACTCTATGAAGTCCTGGTTGCTGTAGCCCTCCAGTCCCTTGATGGCTTCGTAGGCTCCACGCAACTCTATCGACAGGTTCTCGGACCCGTGGAACACGTTGCGGTTCTGGTAGGTCAGCGATGCCGCTGCTCCCAGGTCGCCCGACGTGTTGGTGCCCTCCGGCTGGAAGCTCAGGGTCGAGGGCTTGTTGGTCTGCAGCTGAATCTTGCAGTCCAAGAGTGCCGTGTCGGGCACCTCGCGGAAGCTGATGTTCGTATATTTCACCGCCCCCAAGCGGCCGAAGTGGGTGTAGGTGTTCTGTAGTCCGCTGCCCGAGTAGTAGTCGCCCGGCCGGATGTAGGTGCTCTCCGTGAGCACCTTTTTGCGGAGGTGTATCACGGTGTCATTGGGTGAGCCGCTCTCGTAGTCCACGCTTCTCATCTTGTACCTCGTGTGCAGCGTGTCGACGCCCCCGGCCGTCTTGTTGGCAGCCAGCAGCAGCTTCACGTTCACCCGGCGGTTGCCGCCCAGGGTGTCGGCCTCGTAGCGTATGTATTCCTTGTGAAACCTGTAGTAGCCCTTGTCGTTCAGCAGCGTCGTGATGCGCTTGCGCTCCCGGTCAAGGTTGTCGGCTATAAACTGCTGGCCCGTCTGCAGTCCCCACATCTTCGGATTGTCTAATTGCAGGAGGCTGACTATTCCCTCGTCGGCTATCTGGTAGTCAACGTTGCCTAAGTAATAAGGTTCGCCGGGGTACAGTTTGTAGATAGCTTTCAGCTTCTTGCCCTTCGCCTTTGTCCACAGTTCCACGCGGCCGTCGAAGTAGCCGTTGTTGCGCAGCATCTGCTGCAGGTCGTTGCACGTCTGCGCCGCCATAGTCGAGTCGTATATCACCGGCTGTTCGCCCATGCCGCGCAGCAGGCGGTTCATCCACTTCGTTGAGTCGCGGCCCGACAGCGAGTAGGTCATCAGCGGCAGTTTGGCCACCGAGAGCCATTGCGCATTGGCCTGCTGGCGCACGTAGTTTTTCATGCGGGTGGGGGTGATGTCCCTGTTGTGGCCGTCCACCGTCACCTTTACCTCGTCGAGCAGGTACTGTCCGTCGGGCACGTACTTCGTCTCCGCACACCCGGCCAGCAGCACCGCCGCAAACAGCAACTTCAGACCACGACCTCTCATCACCTCTCACCTTTCACTTCTCACTTCTCCTGAATTCCGAGCACACGATAGCAGTAGCCACAGCGACGTTCAGCGACTCGGCTCCGTCGCCCTCCCTGAACGACGGTATGAGCAGCCGGTGGGTGACGCGGCGGCGCACTTCGGCCGACAGTCCGTTACCCTCGTTGCCCATCACGATGATACCTCTTGCCGACAGCGGCTGGCTGTAGATGTTGTCGCCGTCGAGCAGCGTGCCGTAGACGGGCGTGTCAGCCGGCAGCCGGTCGAGTAGGGCAGGCAGGTTGGTGTAGCTGATGTTGACCCTTGCTATGCTGCCCATCGTGGCCTGCACCACCTTGGGATTCCAGGCGTCGGCGGTGTCTTCGCTGCACACGATGTCGTCGATGCCAAACCAGTCGGCTATGCGGATTATCGTCCCCAGATTGCCGGGGTCCTGCACGCCGTCGAGGGCGAGTATGATGGAACGTTGAACGTTGAACGTTGAACGTTGAACGTTGGGCAACGGAAACAGGGCCAGCACCTGCTGCGGATGCTGCAGGAGGCTGATGTGGCGCAACTCGTCGGCGGTAACGCGCTGCACCTCCACCGCCGTCGGCGGCGTGTAGTCGTCGGTGGCAAAGACGGTGGCTGGTTGCCAGCGGCGCATCAGGTCGCCAACTACCTTTGGCCCCTCGGCCACGAACAAGCCTTCGCGTTGCCTGTATTTCTTCTGTTCCAGCTGCCTTATCAGCTTTACCTGGTTCTTGCTTATCATGCTTTGTTCTTCCTATCCAACGGTTCCCTCCAACGACACGCTCAGCAACTTCTGCGCTTCGACGGCAAACTCCATCGGCAGCTTCTGTATCACCTCCTTGGCATAGCCGTTCACTATCAGTCCGACGGCCTGCTCCGTGGGTATGCCGCGCTGGTTGCAGTAGAACAGCTGGTCCTCCGAAATCTTCGACGTTGTGGCCTCATGCTCAAAGATGGCCGTGTCGTTATGCACGTCCATATAAGGAAAGGTATGGGCACCGCAGTTGGAACCTAATAGCAGCGAGTCGCAGCTTGAGTAGTTGCGGGCTCCGTCGGCCGAGGCTGCCGCCCTCACCAGTCCTCGGTACGAGTTCTGCGAGTGTCCGGCCGAGATGCCCTTCGATATGATGGTGCTCTTCGTGTTGCGCCCTATGTGTATCATCTTCGTCCCCGTGTCGGCCTCCTGGTAGTTGTTGGTGACGGCCACCGAGTAGAACTCGGCCACCGAACCGTCGCCCCGCAGGATGCACGAGGGGTACTTCCACGTGATGGCCGACCCCGTCTCCACCTGTGTCCACGACAGCTTCGAGTCGGCACCGCGCAGGTCGCCGCGCTTCGTCACCAGGTTCAGCACGCCGCCCTTGCCGTGCTCGTCGCCCGGATACCAGTTCTGAACCGTCGAGTACTTCACCTCGGCACGTTCCTTTACCACGATTTCCACCACCGCCGCGTGCAGCTGGTTCTCGTCGCGCATCGGAGCCGTGCAGCCCTCTAAGTAGCTCACGTAGGCATCGTCGTCGGCCACTATCAGCGTCCTTTCGAATTGTCCTGTGTTGCGGGCATTGATACGGAAGTAGCTGCTCAGCTCCATCGGACAGCGCACCCCCTTGGGTATGTACACGAACGAGCCGTCGCTGAAGACGGCGCTGTTCAGCGCAGCATAGAAGTTGTCGCGGTAGGGCACGACGCTGCCAAGGTACTGGCGCACCAGTTCGCCGTGCTCCTTGATGGCTTCGCCGATGGAGCAGAAGATGACGCCCTTCTCGCGGAGCTTCTCCTTGAACGTCGTCTTCACCGACACCGAGTCCATGATGGCGTCCACCGCCGTATTGCCACTCAGCGCCAACCGCTCCTCGAGCGGTATGCCTAACTTGTCGAACGTCTTCTCCAACTCCGGGTCTAACTCTCCCGGCTTCTTGGTCGACGACTTCTTCGTCGCCGTCGGGTCGGCATAGTACGATATCGCTTGATAGTCCACCGCCGGCACGTGAACGTGTCCCCACGTCGGCTCCGTCAGCCCCTGCCAGTAGCGGAAGGCCTTCAGCCGGAAGTCGAGCATCCACTCAGGCTCCCCCTTCTTCGATGAAATCAGGCGTACCACGTCCTCGTTGAGCCCCTTTTCTATAATCTCTGTATGCACGTCGGTCGTAAAGCCGAACTCATACTTCTGCTCGGCCACCTGGCGTACAAATTCGTTGTTGTTCTCCATTACATTTCCCTTTTAGCGTGCAAAGTTACAAAAAGTCGAGAGAATTGCAAAAGGAAAACTTGATTTTCTTTTCATTTCCGAGACGAAGTACCGTCACCCGTCCCTGTGCCGATGCTATAATTGTCAGTGAAAACGCAAAAATGGCTGTTAAAACATATCTTTTCATAAATTTTCCTCCTATGAGGAACCCAACAGGCAGATGTGAAAACTATTGACACCCCGCAAAAAGTGCGTTACTTTTTGGCAGGTTTTCGTGAACAATGTTGTACAATTCTTGCTGTTCTCCATGACATTTCCCTTTTAGCTTATCGGGTGGGGGGGCTTCGGCCAGCAGGCATCAGTCAATATCATAAGATTTTTGCTTTTAACTGTCACCACTGCCACCAGTGTCTTAACCAGTTGACAAACAGATGGTTATTCGGTGACAGTATGGTGGCAGTGTTGGCAGTATGAGGGCGATTTTAACATTTCTGCTCGCTATTTCGGGCTCAAAAGCGCCGATGTGTGTTCAACTATGAGTAGAACGATGCATCTTCGCCTCATTTCGTTACTTTTACCGCCCTGTTTGCAGCAAGTTTGCGGAAAAAGTTGTGGGAACGGCATACATTTTTGAATCAAAAGCCACATCGGCGAGTAAGGGTAGGGCAAACTCAACTGGAGGATAAGCTTTGGCAATGACAACCATAGGGATGACCCTTCAATTCTCGAGAGAATTGAAGGGTTTACCCTAAGCAAACCTCCGCTCACCCTACGGCAAACTCCCAAATTCTCGAGAGAATTTAAGAGCTGCATGCTGCCTGCCTAATAGTTGATCCTGCTCGCCAGGTGACTTTAAGTAGGGGTAAATATGGCTCAAAAGCCACCGTGCCCGCAAACAGCGTGTCACCGTTGTGTCACCGTGTGTCACCCTTTAAAACGTTGCATAGCCTTTGTACATCGGGGTTGTGTCAGCGTGTCACCCTTTTCATTAAAATTTCATGTAAGGAACACGAAGAAGCGAAGAAGCGAAGATTTCACAAAAACTCGACTTATAGTTTGGAGGTATGGGGAGAATTTCGTACCTTTGCAGCCAGTTTTTAAAGATAATCGATGATGAAAGAGCTTAGATTTTGGATGATTGCCGCCATCCTCGCGTTCTGCGGCACAATGAGTGTTCAGGCGCAGGTGATGAAGGCTGCCGATTTAGAGAAGTACGCCAAGCAGCGTTACGGCGAAAAGTGGCTCGACGCTGCCGCCAACCTGGCCAAGGGACTGAGTTTCGACAAGAACGAGTCGCTGACCTACCAGCAGGTGATTGAGGCTCCGGGCAAGACCAAGCAGCAGCTGTACGTGGCGCTGAATTATTGGGTGACCGCTACGTTCAAGGATAAGCAGGCCATCACGCTGAACGACAAGGAAGCAGGGTGCATCATCATCTCGTCGACCTTGGAGGCTATTGCCGACCATACGGGTACGCTGAACCGCTATGTTGTGAACATTACTCCTGTCATCAGGATTGACATCAAGGACGGGAAGGCGCGTGTCACCTATACCGTGCAGAATTACGACATACTGAAGGTGGAGGACGCAGGATGGCTGGGCGTTCTGGCTGATAACACCAAGAGCAATAACAAGAACCAGAACATATATAGCGACGGCAAGCGCCTGAATGGTGACAAAACCGACCGCCGCCTGTACGACGAGCAGTGGGAAATCATAAAGCACTACCCCTTCATAGAAAAGGACAACAAGAAGCGCACTTGCTCGAAGGCCTTGGTAATGACCCACGCCTACTCGAACGCCATCATGGACAAGGTGGAGGAGGCGCTGAAGAACGGCATCGTAGGCAACGAGGACGACGACTGGTAAACCTGAGTGGCGAGGCTGCTACTCGAGTTTGGAACCCTCCAAGAGCTTGGGACAGAGGGCTGCGAGTTCACATTTCTGGCATTTCGGCCGCTGCGAGGTACAAACGTAGCGACCGTGTAGTAACAGCCAGTGGTGGGCGAGGGGAATCTGCTCAGGGGGAATGTTGCGCATGAGCACCTGCTCCACCTTGTAAGGGGTGTTCTCGCGGCGGGTGACGAGCCCTAAGCGGTGGCTGACGCGGTAGACGTGGGTGTCGACAGCCATCGTGGACTTGCCAAAGGCAACGGCCTGGATGACGTTGGCGGTCTTGCGGCCCACGCCGGGCAGGTCGAGCAGCTGGTTCATGTCGCAGGGCACTTCGCCGCCGTGACGCTCGGTCAGCGTGCGGGCCATGTCGACCAGGTGGCGGGCCTTGTTGTTGGGGTAGGAGACGCTGCTGATGTAGGCTAACAGGTCCTCGGGTTCGGCCTGCGCCATAGAGCGGGCGTCGGGGTAGCGGCTGAAGAGGGCGGGTGTCACCTGGTTGATGCGTTTGTCGGTACACTGGGCGCTGAGGATGACGGCCACCAACAGCTGGAACACGCTGCCGAACTCCAGCTCTGTGCTCACTTCGGGCATCTGTCTCTCGAAGTAGTCAAGAACTGCTTTGTAACGGTCTTCTCTTTTCATCTTTGCTAAAGTTTCTGCAAAGATACGAAATAATTTATAATTTATAATTTATAATTCATATTTTTTTCCTACCTTTGCACCCCGTATCGTGCATTACGCATTATAAACTATGAATTTCAAAAGGATAATGGGCTGCCTGCTGATGGCAGCAACAGCGAGCGGAGCCGTGGCTCAGAGTGGCACGAAGTCACCCTACAGCCAGTTTGGCGTCGGTGTGTTGAGCGACCAGTCGCAGAGCATGAGCCGTGGCATGAACGGTGTCGGCCTGGCTTTGCGCAGCGGTTCGCAGGTGAACACGCTGAACCCCGCTTCATACTCAAGTGTAGACTCCCTGACCATGCTTTTCGACATGGGGCTGTCGGGGCAGATAACCAACTTCAAGGAAGGTGCCGTGAGGCGCAACGTCTCGCAGGCTAACTTCGAATATGTGGTAGGCTCGTTCCGTGCATGGAAGAATGTGGGTGTGGCGTTCGGCGTTCTGCCCTACTCGAATGTGGGTTATGAGTATGAGACTACGACGAAGGATTCCAAGACGGGTACGCTGGTTGAGAGTTATTCGGGCAGCGGTGGCCTGCACCAGGTGTTCCTCGGTGTGGGTGTGCGACTGGCCAAGCCGCTCTCTCTCGGTGTCAACGCCTCTTACTTCTGGGGCAGCATCGACCGCACGGTGACTCCCACTTCGACGGCTGCGTCGAACACGCTGACGAAGTCGTATTCCACCACCATCAGCAGCTACAAGCTGGACTTGGGTGCGCAGTGGGAACAGAGAATAGGCCGTAAGGACAAGCTGACGCTGGGTGCCGTCGTCGGACTGGGGCATAACCTGAAGAACGATGCAGCCATGACGGTCATCAGCCGCAACTCGGTATCGAGCCTGAACGACACGACGCGCTTCAGCGTGGCCGATGCCTACAGTTTGCCGCTGTCGCTTGGTATCGGAGCGTCCTATTGCCGTGCCGGCAAGCTGACGGTGGCTGGTGACTTTACGCTGACCAAGTGGGGCGACAAGCAGTTCCCGGCTTACGTCAACAACAGCTATGTGTTGCAGGACGGAATATTGAAGGACCGCACGAAGGTGAGTCTCGGAGTCGACTATCTGCCGCATCCCGACCCTATGGGCGGTAAGTTCCTTGAGCACGTTCACTACCGCTTCGGTGTGGGCTACGCTACACCTTATTATAATATAAATGGGCAGAACGGTCCTAAGGAAGTGAGCGTCAGCGCAGGCTTCGGCATACCCATAGCCAACATGCACAACAACCGCTCGGTGCTGAACATCAGCGGACAGTGGGTTCACAATGCGGCCGACGGATTCGTTACCGAGAATATGTTCCGCATCAACATTGGCATCACCTTCAACGAGCGATGGTTCATGAAGTGGACGGTAGATTGATGGGGAAGGTGATATAGTAAAAAAGTAAAAAGGTAAAAAAGTAAAAAAGTAAAAAGGAATAAAAGTGCATTGTATGAATTGCATCATTCGCGAGTTGGGTAAAAGCGTGTGGCTACATCTTTTACCTTTTTACTTTTTTACCTTCTTGCTTTTTACAGCCTGTGGCGAGGAGGCGAAGGAGCACATTGCCCCGGCCATCCACGACCGCGACTCGGTGTCGATGATGACCACCTACGGCGTCAATACCCTTATCAGCGACTCGGGCGTCATCAAGTACCGCATCGTCACCGAGCGATGGGACGTGAACGTCATCCGCCAGCCTAACCGTTGGGAGTTCATGAAGGGCGTGTTCTTCGAGCAGTTTGACGAGCAGTTCCACGTGCAGGCCTATATTCAGGCCGACACGGCGTGGTACTTCGACAAGCTGAAACTCTGGAAATTACGGGGCCGGGTACGTATCCGCAACAGCAACGGACTTATCTACACCAGCGAGGAACTGTACTGGGACGGACTGCGACACGAGTTCTATTCGCATGTGTTCAGCCATGTGACCACTCCGGAGCGTACCTTGCAGGGTTCCTATTTCCGCAGCGATGAGCGCATGACCCACTATATCGTGTCGAACTCGAAAGGCTCGTTCGTGCCCGAGGAGAATAGTGACGACAGTAGCGGCAGCGAACCTGGCGACTCGACGCAGCAGTTCCAGATGCCTCAGCGGCCGGCTGCGCAGAAGCATGCGAAGAGCGTTAATGATTAAGAGAGATTAAGAACAGGAGCATAGGAATGACAGGATTGATTATAGGACTCGCTGTAACGATGGTGTTCTCGGCCTTCTTTTCGGGGCTTGAGATTGCTTTCGTGAGCAGTAACCGGCTGCTGGCCGAGATGGACCGCGAGAAGAACGGCTTCTCCCAGCGGGCACTCAGCGTGTTCTATCATCACCCCAACAACTTTGTGTCGACCATGCTGGTGGGCAACAACATCGCGCTGGTCATCTATGGTCTCCTCTTTGCCCGCATCTTCGATACGCTGCTGTTCAGCGGTCTGAGCGACGGCATGCGGGTGACAGCCGACACGCTGCTCTCTACCTTAGTGGTGCTGTTCACGGGCGAGTTTCTGCCGAAGACCATCTTCAAGTCGAACCCTAATACGCTGCTGACGTTCTTTGCCGTTCCGGCCTTCGTCTGCTATGTACTGCTCTATCCCATCTCGCGTTTTGCTACCCTGTTGTCGCGTGGCATACTGCGCCTGGTAGGCATCAGGATGGAGAAGGAGAGCGACGAGAAGGAGTTCACCCGCGTCGACCTTGACTACTTGGTGCAGACGAGCATCGACAATGCCAAGAGCGAGGAAGACATCGAGGAGGAAGTCAAGATATTCCAGAACGCCCTGGAGTTCACCGAGACCCGTGTCCGCGACTGTATGGTGCCCCGCACCGAGATTGATGCCGTCGAGGACACCTGTGGCATCGAGCAGCTGAAGCAGGTGTTCATCGAGAGCGGCCACTCCAAGGTGGTGGTCTATCATGAGGACATCGACCACGTCATCGGCTACATCCACTCCTCCGAGATGTTCCATAATCCGGAGGACTGGCGGCAGGCCATCAGGCAGCTGTCGTTTGTGCCCGAGACCATGCAGGCTTCGCGGTTGATGAAGACCTTCATGCAGCAGCAGCGCTCCATAGCCATTGTCGTCGACGAGTTCGGCGGCACCAGCGGCCTCATCTCCTTGGAGGACATCGTGGAGGAAATCTTTGGCGAGATTGAGGACGAGCACGACTCCAACCACTATGTGGCCAAGCAGCTGGGCGACGGCGAGTATATGCTATCTGCCCGACTCGAGATAGAGAAAGTGAACGAAATGTTCGGATTGGAACTGCCCGAAAGCGACGAATACATGACCGTCGGCGGACTCATACTGCACGAATATCAGTCGTTCCCGAAACTGAACGAAATTGTCACAATAGGGCACTTTGAGTTCAAAATAGTCAAGAATACGGCCACAAAAATCGAACTTGTACGATTAAAAGTAACAGAATGAGCGGTTTTTTGCCGAAAAATTTCGTCATGTCCGACATTTTTAGTAATTTTGCCGACTGATTGCGAAAACAGAGAAAGTAAGAAAACAAAAATAACAAAAAACAATTAAAAACAAATGGCAGCAATAGGAAAAATCAGAAGCTGGGGACCGACCCTTGTCATAGTCATCGGTCTGGCCCTTTTTGCATTCATTGCCGAGGAGATGTTCCGTTCTTGTGAAGCATCCAAGAACCAGCAGCGTCAGCAGATCGGCGAAGTGTTAGGTGAGAAAATCAACGTTCAGGAGTTCCAGGCTCTGTACGACGAGTATCAGCAGGTCATTAAGATGACCCAGGGGCGCGACAACCTGAGCGAGGATGAGCAGAACCAGGTGAAGGACCAGGTTTGGAACACCTTCGTGAACAACAAGATTATCGAGGCTGAAGCTGAGAAGCTTGGTCTCACCGTTACCGATGAGGAGATGCAGAACATGCTGCGTGAGGGCACCAACCCCATGCTGATGCAGACTCCGTTCGTCAACCAGCAGACGGGACGCTTCGACGCCTCTCAGCTGACGAAGTTCATCAACGATTACAAGAACAACCAGAATGCGCAGCTTTCAGAGCAGTATAAGACCATCTACGACTACTGGAAGTTCATCGAGAAGAACCTGCGCCAGCAGACCCTCATGCAGAAGTACCAGGCGCTGCTGTCGAACTGCCTGCTGTCGAACCCCGTCAGCGCTAAGGCTGCCTACGAGGCTCAGAGTCAGGAAAGCGACATCCTGCTCGCTGCCCTGCCTTACAACAGCGTGAAGGACGACGAGGTGCAGGTGAGCGATGCCGACATCAAGGCCAAGTACAACGACGAGAAGGAGATGTTCAAACAGATGATGGAGAGCCGCGACATCAAGTATGTGGACTTCCAGGTGACCGCCTCGCAGAGCGACCGCGACGCCCTGATGAAGACCATGCAGGATGCCAGCCAGAAGCTGCAGAGCGGTGCTGCCCCTGCTGAGATTGTCCGCAAGGCTCAGTCGCAGATTCCTTACCTCGGCCTGCCCGTCAACAGCCGTGCTCTGCCCTCTGACATTGCCCGTCGCATTGACTCGATGGCTGTTGGTCAGACCACCGCTCCGTTCGAGACCACTTCCGACAACACGCTGAACGTCGTGAAGCTCATCAGCAAGCAGCAGTTGCCCGACTCTGTTGAGTTCCGCATGATTCAGGTCGGCGGTGCCACCGAGGAGGCTGCTCAGAAGACAGCCGACAGCATCTACACGGCCCTGAAGACGGGTGTTCCCTTCGACTCTATCGCCAAGAAGTATGGCCAGACGGGTGCCAAGCAGTGGCTCACCTCTGCCCAGTACCAGAACTCCACTTCGATGGACAACGATTCCAAGGAGTATCTGCTTGCGCTGAACACCATGCCTTCTGGTGAACTGAAGAACCTGAAGTTCTCGCAGGGTAACGTCATCGTACAGGTGACCGACCGTCGCGCCATGACCACCAAGTACGATGTGGCCATCATCAAGCACACCATCGACTTCTCGAAGCAGACTTATAGCGACGCTTACAACAAGTTCAGCCAGTTTGTCAGCGAGAATACTACCATTGAGGCACTCGAGAAGAACGCAGCAGCTCAGGGCTACAGCGTTCGTGAGCGCAACGACATTGTCAACTCTGAGCACAATGTGGTAGGTGTCCGTGCTACCCGCGAGACCATGAAGTGGATATTCGACGCCAAGCCCGGTCAGGTTAGTCCTCTCTACGAGTGCGGTTCTAACGATCACCTGCTCGTCGTAGCCCTCACCAAGATTCATCCCGCTGGCTATCGTGACCTCGACGGCGTGAAGGAGGAAATCAAGCAGCAGGTCATCCGCGATAAGAAGTTTGAGGTGCTGAAGAACAAGCTTTCGGGTGTCAAGAGCGTTGCCGATGCCAAGGCTAAGGGTGCCGTGGTTGACTCCGTGAAGCAGGTGTCGTTCTCTTCACCCGCTTTCATTCAGGCTACCGGTTCTTCAGAGCCTGCTCTGGCAGGTGCAGTGGCAGCCACCAAGGCCGGCGAGTTCCATGCTAATCCCGTCAAGGGTAACGGCGGTGCCTTCGTCTTCCAGGTACTCAACGCCGAGAAGAGCCAGCAGGCATTCGATGCCAAGGCCACCGAGACGCAGCTCAAGCAGCGTGCCATGCAGGCTGCCAGCCGCTTCATGCAGGAACTTTACCAGAAGGCTAACATTACCGACAACCGCTACCTCTTCTTCTAATATAAAAAGGTATATACAAAAAATAATGAGGATGTGTCTCCACAAAGGCACATCCTCATTGTTTATATCTTTGAGTTTTCTGGATGGTGAAGCGAGTGAGATGGTCTTCTGGATAATTAAAGCACGGAGCGCAGTCGCTGCGGTCCGTGCTCGTATCCCGGGTATCATAAGAAAAACTTACTCTGCTCCCATCACGGCCTTGCTCATCTCCTTCAGGTACTTCTCGGTGAGGCCGTTGATGTATTTCTGAGTCTTTTGCGCCGCCTTGGTCAGCACGCCCACCTCCTTGTACATCTCCGTGAAGGCTTGGTTCTGCTCGGTGTAGAACTTTAGGAATTCTTTGTATATTTTGCCTATGACCTCGGCTTTCTCTGCCTTTTCAGCTGGCGGCACGTCGAGGCCAGCGTCGAGACCATTCAGGTATTTGATGAAGTCCTGAAACTTCATGTCCAGCTCCTTGTTGAGCTTGGTAATCAGTGCGAAGATGCGCTCAGAACCTGTGAGTGACTTCATCTTGAAGTGTGGTTCTAAGGAGGCGTATGTAGCTTTGATGGCATCCATATTGGTTTTCAAGGCCATTGCCTTCGCTTCTATCTGCATCTTCTGCTCGGGTGTCGGCTCCCAACTTGAAGACTGGCGGGGCGTGACGGACTCGCTGTAGCCGGGTATCGTGTCAATCTCCACATCATCAGCTACCACATCGTCATCTACCACATCGTCAACTACCACATCGTCAACTACCACATCGTCAACTACCACATCGTCTATTCCGCGGCTTTGCCGTTCGTTCAGCAGGCTCTTGCCTGAGTAGCGTCCTACCCGCTGCTCATAGTCGCGATCCTCGTCGTAGTAACCGTTATGCGTGGTGATACGGTAGGTCTCGCCAGGCACGAAGTCGAGATTCGTCCACAGTTCGCAGAGCGAGCCGTCTGGCATGACGGTACGGATACGGCCCACCTTGGGTTTGTCGAGTTCGACGCTGAACGTGAAACGCTTGTTCACCACGGGCATCGTTGCCACAAAGTCGCTGTCCTTCAAATTGTTGAGTTCCTCAGCGGTGTCGGCCATATAGATCACGTAGAGGGAGTCCTTCAGGTCATAACCCACCCGTCCGTCGATGGTAAACGTATTCTTATTGTCGCTCAAGAGACCAGCGCTCGACATGTTCTTCTGATAAAGGTCGGGGCGCAGCGAGGTAATCATAAAGACGGTGCCCGCGACATGATTATCCTTGGTTTCTTCCCACACGATGGCGTATGCATCGCGCAACTGAGGATTGTCAGGGTTCTTACAGCACATGAACCACATCTCCTGCTTAGTATTGATGCGAATACGTACATTCTTGCTCTTCTGTCCGTTGTTAGTCACCACCTTCAGGTCGAATAGTTCTGTACTGCCTGGCTGCAGGTGCATATACTGATACGACAAAGGCTCATCTGCGCGGAAACCGATGGGTATGGCCCACAGGTCTTCTTTTTTGCAGGTGAATGGCACGATGCGTACACTTGACTCAATAAGACCTGTTTCAGGATTTTTGGTAACGGACGTTGTCTCGCTTCCCTCTTTAGCATAAAATGCGATAATGCCTTCCAGATTTCTGACAACGCTCTTTGCCTTCTTCTGCGGGGTAGCAGCAGAATCGGCACTAACGGTTGTAATGGCGCTGCATGCGATGAGCAGCATGATAATGATTCGTTTCATATTGTTGTTTTTTTATTGTTGTGCTGTTTGTTCTAAGTGATGTTTTGCTATTTCAAGTTCCAGTTCCACCCACTTCAGGTAAGCCTCGTCGGCCTGCTTTTTCAGGAGTGCTATTTCCTCAGGGGTGTACTTATAGTTCTCGGGGCGGGTGATGGGGATGTCGCGCTCCGTCAACGTCACGGGCTTGGCATCCAGAGTTACGGCCTGCGCCAACTCCGGCTCTGCCTCCTCCTCAGCTTTCACTTCAGGCGTTACAGGTTCTGCCGCCGTCGTTTCCTGTGCCAGGAGCGCAGCGTCGCGCTTGGCGACGACGGCTCGCGCCTTCGCTTTCTTAGCCTTGGTCGGAGCAGCAGACTGCGCTGCCTCCATCTCCGCTTCGGCTATCATCGGCTTCTCCGCCATGAGCGTTTCAGAAGTAACCACTCCCCTCTCCTTTGCGAGAGGGGCTGGGGGTGAGGCTTCTGCGAATGGGGCTGGCGTTGAGGCTTTTGGCGGCATGATATTGACAATGATAAATGCGGCGACGCAGGCTGCTGCCACCCACGGCCAAAGCCTTTTTGACTTGGCCACCGGCTTCTGTTGTGCCACCCGCTCCATCAACCGGGCATTCAGGTCGGCGGGCATCTTTGGCAGCTCGGCCTCGTCCTGTCTGAGTGCTTCGCGCAGGGCGTTGTCCTGCTGGCGTAGGGTATTGATTTGTTCCTCCTTCATGACTGTAACATTTTTATGATTCTACAAAGTTTCTTTCTCGTTCGGCTCAAGCGCGAGGCCACCGTCGTGGGTATCGACTCCGTGATGTCGGCAATCTCCTTCAGACTCCGTTCTTCGTAGTAGAACATCGTCACCAGCGCCCGTTCCTCGGGCGGCAAGTGCTTCAGGGCTGCACGTATCAGCTGCACCGTCTCGGCATTGGCGTGCCCCAGCGTCTCGTCCACCTCGGCGTCCGACAGCTTGTCGGCCTCATGACTGCGATCCTCGAAGTAAACGACGGGCATGCGCTTGCGGCGCAGGAAGCTGACAGCCTCGTTGTAGGCTATGCGCGAAATCCATGTGCGGAGCGACGCCCGCCCGGCGTCGTGCTGCCCGATGTTACTGAACACCTTCATGAAGACATCCTGATACACCTCCTCGGCATTCTCAGTGACGGCGACGAGCCGCACCACCAGCGCGAAGACCTCGCGGCCGTAGCGGTCGATGGTCTCTTGTTGTGCCTTGGGACTTTGTTTGCGCAGTCCCGCTATCAGGTCTGTCTCGGTCATGCTATTTTCTGTCTCTGTTTATATATACGCAGAAAGTAGTGGAAACATTGCAGTCGGGGAGAAAAAAATTCCGGGTTGAGTCCCGGAACCTTTTTTTATTGTGTATGTGATCTACATGCGCATTTTACAGATAAAGCCCGAACGAGAGCGAGCGGAACTTCACGCCGCCGTCCTTCAGCACGTTGTCGCCCGAGTACTTCAGATAGAGCGGTACGCCCATAATGCCGAGGCGGAGCATCCAGTCGATGGTGATGGGGCGCTGGCGGATGTGGCGCTCCAGTTTCTCGATGTCGTCGCCATACAGGGAATACTCCGTCAGCATGCTGCCATAGACATTGAAGTTCACCACGGGACCGAAGCCAATCCAGAAGCCCTTGTCAAACACATGGGTATAGCCCAGGTTGGACGTCAGCGAGAAGACCTTGATGCGCGAGAAGTCGGGCGACACCTGCAAGGGGTACTTTTCAAGGGCGACGTTGCCGTCGGGCGCTTTCACGAATCGTGTGTCGCCGGTCATGCGGTAGTTCTTCCAGTCGATGCCGAAGCCTAACGACACGCAGTTGCGGTGGCGGCGCTCGAAATAGTGGTCCCACTGCGCGATGGTGGCAAATATCTCCCACGACTTGAAGGTGGAGAAGTCGGTGCGTGCGTCGGCCTTGGTGGGAGCCGTGAAGCCTATGCCGAAATGGGATGTGATTTCATTGTCGTAGGAGTGGCCCTCCACGTCATCCTTTTTCTTGCCCACCTTCACGCTGGGTATCAGTTCCCAGCGGTCGCGGCCGATGCGGGTGGTGCTGACGTAGTTGGAGTCCACCAATCGGATGGTGTTCTGGTACGTAAACTTGTCGTCGCCCTCCTTGCCGTTGACGATGATGCTCTGCAGCGAGTCGCCCGTGACGATGGTCACCTTCCTGGGGTTATGAATGACGACGGTGTCGTTTTCTTGCGCGCCGGCCGCCAACGTCAGGGCAGCCAGCACCATGATGGTCATGAGTTTCTTCATATCTTAGTCCTTGTTTAATAGTTCCTCTAATTGTTCCAGACTCTTGACGCTGCCCTCCATGTAGATGACGGTCACTTCGCGCTCCGACGTGTTGCCCCGCCACCAGGCCTGGTAGCAGAGGAAGCAGTTGCGGTCGCCCTGCCGGCGCACTTGCGTCTTGTAGTTGATGCTGTGCTCCTTGCCGAACACCGTCTTGCGCGACTTGTTGCCGCCGCTGGCAAAGTGGCCCTTGCCGTCGTCCTCCACCATTTTCAGCACCCGGTCGGCCTCGCTCTCGCCGACGGTGAACCGCACGCTGCGGTAGTAGCTCAGCTGATACTTGGCCAGCGTCTTGCCCCGCACGCGGGTCTCGATCATCCGCTCCTGCGGGATGATGCGCCCCTCGAAGAGGTCGTTAGTCTTCAGCCCCGTCTGCGCTTCGGCAAGTGCGACGGACAGCAATACAGTCATCATCATAAGGAATCGCTTCATATCTTCATGCTTATTTATCGTTGCCAAACATCATCTTCAGTTGCTCCTCCACCTCGTCGCTGCCGTCGGCGGCCACGGCGGCCATTGTCTTCTGCATCTCGCCGAGCACCACGTCGCGGTCGGTGGTGCGCTCGCCGTAGATATAGGCCACACACTCGTCGTCGCCCTGACGACCGCTGTTCAGCCACACCGCAGCGCCTGCGGCTATCAGCAGGGCGGCACTGGCTGCAACAGCCCAGCGGAGCCAGCGACGCGGTTTGCTGACGATCACCGCCGGCTCATCAGCGAACTGGACGGCTGCAAAGTCCAGGAACAGCTGGCGCAGCTGAGCGAGGTCGGCGGGCAAAGCCTGCTCACGCCGGTAGTAGTCATACAGTTCCTGCTCCTCTTCGAGCGTGGTCGTGCCGTCGAAGAAGCGGTCTGTCAGCGTGCGTATTCTAAGGATGTCACTCATATTGCTTCATGTATTTTTGTCTTACTGCCTGTCTGGCGCGGCTCAGGGCTTTGCGGATGGCCACTTCGCTGCTGCCTGTCAGGTCGGCTATTTCGTTCATTTCCATTCCCTCAAGGTGGCGCAGGCGGAGGATGGTCTGCTGCAGGTCGGGCAGGGTGCTAACGACGGCCATCATGCGCTCTATGCGCTCGTCATCGCCGTCAGCCTGGTCCGTCCCGCCGCTGTCGGTCAGCATCACCGTGGGCTTTCTGCGGCGCACCTGGTCGATGCAGAGGTTGCGGGTCAGGCGCAGGGCCAGCGCGTCGAAGGGTTGCCGCAGTTCGCCAACCATCTGCCACAGCCGCAGCAGGGCGTCCTGCACCGTGTCTTCGGCATCGTCGTCACCCAGATACCGGCGCGCCGTCAGCATCAGCCGGGGCCGCAGTCGCTGGGCTTCCTCCTTGAATTCCTCTTGCGTCATTCTTGGGCGTTGTTTACTCTATATACGCAAAAAAGTCCGTTTTGTGACATCCAAAACGGAAAAAAACTCTCTGACAAATCTCTCTTCTGCCTATTTTCGCTTCCTCTGATAGAACCAGCTGCCGACGGCGAGGACGATGACGAGCAGCGTCACGATGAAGGCCCAGACGTTGGCGGCGCGCGAGGTGGCGCTGATGGTGTAGGCACCGGGGATGAGGCGCTCGCCCCCAAGCTGATAATGAATCACCTGGCCGTCGTATTCGCCCATACCGGCATCGGTCACCGTGCCCGGCATCACGAGGTCGTAGGGCATACCGAAGGACATGAGGTCCTTGTACTGGCCAGGGCCACCGTCGTAAGACTCGAGGAACGATGAATAGGCATCCGACTGGAAGACCGCTTCAAGCTCACCACTGAAGACCGGCGCCCCCCATTCCTTCTCCGACATATTGAGCACGCGGGGATGCATGGCCAGCGAGTCGCGCATGCTGATGAAGCGTTCCCTGCTGACGGGCGGATTCTTGATGCTGTCGTAGTTCTCGATAATAATGTTGCAGATCTCGGTAAACCAGTTGGCGTTGGTCCACTGGCTGACCTTCGCCTCAATCTTGTCGAGCCTCTCCTTTATCTCCGCACCGCTGAGGTTGCGCATCAGGTCGGGCTGGCCCGTGAACCAGTAGGCGACGGTGTCGGCACCGAGGAATCGGCTGATGGGCACGGGGAACACGGACTCGCCCTCGTAGGTAAACGTCTCGCTAAAGGTGTAGTCGGTATAGAACCACTTGAAGCGCTTCTCCAGCCTGCTGCTGGCCTTGATGCCCCTGACCTCGACCAGATGCGACCTGTCGGCGCGGTACAGGTGGGCGCTCATTTCCTCGACGCTGCCGTACGTCTTGCGGCAGTGGACCATCAGCATGTTGCCCAGCGGGCGGCTGTTGTCCAGCGCCTGCATGCTGTCTAACTGGGCCTCGGTCAGGGGCACAGGGTAGCGCACGGAGTCGGCACCGATGACCGACCAGCTACGCTCCCAGCTCTTGTCGACAATGCTGTCGTAGTCCTCGTCGGGGGCCGCCGCCAACCATTGCTGCGTGGTGTGGAAGGTGTACTCACGGCTGCACGTGCCATCTTCGTTGACAATGGTGAGCATGCGGTCGTCCTTGTTTCCGCATGATGCTGCAAGCAGCGCCAGCATCATCGCCATGATTATCATTTTACTGTTTGTTTTCATAAAGCGTTCGTCTGATTAAGCTATAAGTATTCGGCCGAGTTTCTCTTTGTTCAAGATAGCATACGATGATTTCGTCGGGCGTCCCCTCTGTGCAGGGAACCACAGACTCCTGCACCGGCTGCTTGGCGGCCAGCCGCACGGGCTCCGTCGGCTCCTGCTGTAGCCAGAGGAACAGCCCCACCAGATAGACGGCTGCCGTAGTGAGCATGATGCGCAGGGCGACGACGACGGCCGACGGTTTGGCTTTCCGCTTAGCCATGATGGCGTCGTATTCGGCCTCGCCTGCCGTCAGTTCGCCCAGCATCAGGCTCACCGCCTGCCACTCCTCGCTCAGCTCGCCGCGCTGCCGCAGGGCCAGGGCCAGCCGGCGCTCCTCGGCCGGCGTCGTTGCGCCTGCCAGGTATCGGTCTGTGAGTCGTTGTATGTCCTTGTCTGTCATTGTTTCATCCTCCTTTTAAGTTCAGTGAATACTTTCTTGCGTGCCGCCGAGACCATCGCCGTGACCGAGGGCTTCGCGATGCCCGTCTGCTGCGTAATCTCGTCTATCGAGAGGCCCATCAGGGCACGCATGTCGAAGAGCTGTCGTTCGCGGGGCTTCAGCAGGCTGAGCGTCTCGTCGAGCATCCGCTGGGTGTCCTTGGCTTCCAACTGCTCCTGCGGCGAAGCCTCCCCCTGCCCCTCCAGTAGAGGGGTGACGGGTTGCCGCTTACGATAGATGCTGACGCAGCAGTTCTTGGCCACTCTCACGGCCAGCGCCTCGACGTTGCGCTCAGCATCGATGTGCTCCAGATAACGCCACAGCTGCACCATTGTGTCCTGCGCAGCGTCCTCGGCGTCCTCTCTGTTTCCAAAGAAGTCGAGGCCTGTCTTCAGCACCTTCTGGCGCAGCTGCGCGGCTATCTGTTCAAATTCTGAGCGTGTCATACAATTATAATACGCAGAAGCTGCGAGAATGTTAAGTTGGAAAGTTAGAAAACGAGATGGTTTGCTTGTTCAGTGTACAGTTTCAGTCTATCGGCTCGTAGCCCCGTGTTATGGTGGAGCGTGAGGCGGAGGTGTTGTCCCGTGCCTGCTTGGGCGTCAGGTTCTTGGAGGCCTTCTTATCATAGACAGCCTTGCCGTTCTTCCAACTTTTCATGATTTGCCATTCCATGGGCACCATCATGTCGCCCTTGCTTTCGATGATGACGATGTGATGTTCGGAGTCTGTCGTGCTGCCGGGTATCGGGCTACGGTGAACATAGATGTAGAAAGAAGAAGGCACCCTCTTGGAGTCGAAGGTATGGAACATGTCTTCCAATGCCCTTGAATGGTATTCGGAAGTGGGATTGAAGGAGAAATCCATGTCGGGATGCTTGTTCAGGAAAGCCCATGTGGCCTGCTTGATCTGGCTCAGCACCGTGCCTGCCTGTGCGCTGGAGCTCAGCGTGTAGACGGTTCCCCACGTCTCGCTCTTTGGCTGGCGGGGCGAAATCGTGTTCGAACGAATGACAAACTCCTCGTTGTCCCAATCCTTCTTCTCAATGGTAAAGGTGCTGTCGTGATAGACGTAGAACTGGCGGCTGGTGATGCCTTTTTGTTTCATGATGGGCTGAAGCAGCCGCTTGTATGCTTCCTTGTCAAACGGTGAACGCTCTTTCGGCATTTTGCTCACGCTGTCGGGCGTGTACTCATATCTGAACGTGGCATATCCCTTGAGTCGCCACGGACTCACGTCACTTCCCGGCCAAGGGTCATAGCCGAAGGTGATGATTTCTGGGGCGTTATAATAAAACACATCCCTGTTACGCCGATAGGTCTGCATGGTGTCGCCGCTGGCGTATTCTCCCAAGGCGACGGTATAGCGGACGCTGTCCACTCCGCCCCGGTGGTACTCCCAGCTGTAACTCTCCTTGGCCTCGTCGGTGAGTTGCTGGCAGGTGCGGCGCATGGCGTCATACGCCCGTTTCAGCCGCAGAGTCTCCATCTGGCGCACGCTGTCCTGCTTGTGCGCTATCGAGTCTCGTTTAGGGTCACCTGTCGGAGGCGTAGGCTGGTAGTCTTTCATCAAGCCACAGCCTATCATGATGGTCTTATGGAGCCTACCGTCGTAATAGTAGGAAACGCGAACGCTTCTTCCCAACGCCTCCATTTCGCTCACGAGGCTGTCAATCTTCGGGTGGCCTTGCAGGCGCTGCTGTATTGTTCCCTGAGCCGTGGCGTAGAGGGAGACGATGATGGCACAAAGTGCAAATACTGTTCTTTTCATATCTTGCTGTCTTTTGGTTGCTGGTTTTGGCGGGAAACCGCCATACACTCTTTATTCTTCATTGCTCATTGCTATCGTTACTTGTTGGGTCATGCTGTTGCCCCGTTCTCTGATTTCCCTCGTCATCTTCAGGTAGTCGTCTTGCAGGCTGGTGCTCATCTGCTGCATCATCTGCATGGTCATGCGCTGCTCTTCTTCGGCGAGGGCCTTTTCCGCAAGGTCTGCCGCGTCGATGACTTCAGGCTCCACGACGGGTTCCGTCTGCTTTTCTCGTTTTGCCATATAGTGCTTGGGCGGGCGAGCCATGTGCAGTATCTCCTTCACCACTTTCACCGAGTCGGGCGTTTCCACGTTTGTCTGTGGCACGGCCTGCATGGTGTCTGTCTGCACGATGAGGCTGGGGGTGTCGTGCTGTTGGTCGATGGGCTTGATACTGATGTATAATAGCAAGGCAATGGCGGCAGCGGCACCGATGGCAGGGTAGAACCACAGGCGGCGGCGCTTGGGCTGCTGGTCTTGCTGACCGATGCGCTGCATCACGCTGTCGCAGAAATCAGCCGACGGCTGAGGCTTCTGCCGTCGGGCTTCCCGCCGGCGCAGGGCTTCGCGTAGATCTTTGTCGTTCTGTTGTTCGTTCATTGTTCGTTCTCCTTCATCATTAGTAATAGTTTCTTGCGTATGCGATGTAGCCTTGTGGCCAGCAGGCCGGGCTCCGCGTCCATGATATAGGCGATGTCGCGTAGCGGCCGGTCATCGTAATAATAGAGGTGGAGCAGCAGTTGCTCGTCTGCCGGCAGCCGGTCGATGGCTGCGTCTAACTGTTGTATGCGCTCCTCGCGGTCGGTGCTGAGGTCGTCGTCGGTCGTGGGTTCGCTGCGATAATATCGCAGCATACGGGACAGTGGCAGGTCGTCGATGCTCAGCCATTGCTGCCGCTGTCGCTTCAGGTGGTTCAGCGCCGTGTGGTAGGCGATGCGCAGCACCCACGTGAGCCACGACGAGCGCCCGTCGAACTGCCCCAAGGCACGGTACGCACGGACAAAGGCGTCCTGCGCCAGCTCTTCGGCATCGCCCGCATCGCTTACCATGCGGCTGACGAAGTCGAGCACCTGCGTCGAGTAGGTCTTGACGAAGTAGCCGTACTCGTCGCTCCTGCCGTCGAGTATCCGCCTGATGCGCTGCCGTTCTTCCGTGTCGTTGTTCTTGCTCATTCTATTTATATAGACAGCCCACCTGCGAAAATATTACACGGGTGGGCGTTAAAGATTGTTATTCTGCTTTGAAGATAGCCAAAAAGGTATGGGGCGCAATCGCTGCGACCCATACCATCTCCCGGGTTTATACTACTCTTTACTAACTTTACTTAATCTTATCGAGTTCTGCAATGGCCATTTGCAGGTAGTTGCGGATGGTGTCGGTAGCGGCGTTGGCTTTCATCTGGGCAATGTCGCGCTTGAGCTGTTCCAGCTCGGCCTTGCCGTTGGGGACATCGGGGATGTCCGACGAGAAGAAGCCGTACTCGCGGGCCCGCTTGCAGAGGGTGTAGACGGAGATGGCGTTGAACTCGGTGTTCTGTCCGGCGAGGAACTGCTGCTTGAGCAGCGAGAAGATGAGGAGGATGTTGTCGTTGCAAAGGAGGTCGTCGGCCGTGATAGGCTGTCCTTGATGCAGGCGGATGACAACGTCAGTCACCGGGTCGGTGTCGTGTTCCAGGGTGTCGTTCCAAAGTACAAGGGCATTACCTGATTGGTACTTATGACGAAGCCCTTCTATGAGCTTCTTGGCATCCTTCGCCTTCTGCTGAGCATCACGGATGAGGCTGTCGAGGGACAGGACGGGATAGTCCTTGCCGTCCCACTGTACGCGGGCGTCACCTTTGAACAGGATGGGACTGCCCTTTCGCACCTTCGACTGGCCAAGATTGAGGAACGGCCAGTTTGGGTCGGCGAGGGTAGTGGTGGCCGATGGAATCTTTGCGTAGGTGACGATGTAGCGCACGTCGGTCGCTCCCTTGTTACCGTCCCGCCATTCCAGGGCGTAGGCATAGCGGTGAGTCTTGGTGGTGTCGGTATCATCGAGGATGTTGATGTTGATGAAGTTGGTGTAGTCCTTGCCGATGGTGACAAAGCGGTTAGGGTCGTCGCCAACCATCAGATTCCGCTCATTACCCACGCGGTTGCCGTCTTTCGACTCGCTCATGCTGTTGATGCCGTAGCAGTTGGGGTTCTCGCGGCCGTTGGTCTCGAACTCTTCAATCATCTCGTCAAGCAGGTAGCGCTGTTTCTTGGGGAGTGTGAAGGAGTAGATGTCGCAACGCCATTTCAGTGGCTTTCCCTCTTTCTGGATGTCGCGCTCCTGGCCGAGGCTCTTGGTTACTTCCACTCCATGGTCGATGACATCAGTAATCTGAAAGCCCATCTGCTTCTCAATATCCTTTACGGACTGGGCCGTGGCTGTCAGCGTGACGAGTAGCAGGCTCGCCGTCATGACGGTTTTCATTATTTCTTTCATAGTCTTATTGGTGTTTTGGTTAGAATGCGATGATGGGTTGTGCCGCTTCTTCCTCCTCGAAGCTGATGGCGTATGCCCGCAGCGCCTCGGCCTGTGCCTGTCGGCGGTAGGCTACCTGCAAGGCCGCTTCAGCCAGATAGATGTCGGCGAGGGCCTGACGGTCGGGCGGTACGATGTCCGCAGCTTCGCTCGCTTCCTGGTTCGTCGGCGTTAAAGCGTGAGTAGCCTTGGCCGTTAGTACAGGAGCCGAAACGTTTTCTTGCGATTCAGAGTGCGCAGCCTCATTCCCGACCTTTGGTCGCCTACCCGTAGCCTTTCCCCTCCCTTGTAGGGGAGGGGTTAGGGGTGGGGTCAGTATCTTTCCTTTCTGGGGTGTTGATGTTACAGACCCCACCCCTGGCCCCTCCCCTACAAGGGAGGGGAGTGGCTGCGCCAGAAGTTCCGGCTCATCAGCATCTCCTGTTGGCCATAGTGCTATTCCTGTACCTATTATAATTAATAGGCAAGCTGCAGCGGCTACCCACCGCCAATAGCTCTTGGCCGGTCTGGCTTCTATCCGCTTCATCACCTGCTCGGTGAAGTCGGCGGGCATTTGCGGCTGCTTTGTCTCGAACGAGACCCGGAGTTTGTCGTATCGTTTATCTTCCATGTTCCTTCAGTTTGATATATTGATAGAGTTTCTTGCGGATGCGGTGCAGGCGGGTGGCCAGTGTGCCGGCGTCGGTGTCGGTGACTTCGGCGATGTCGGTGAGTGGCTGCTGCTCGAAGTAGTGCTGCTGCACGAGCAGGCGCTCAGTGGGCGGCAGTCGGCTGATGGCCTCTGTCAGTAGTCGGATGCGCCGGTCGTCGTCGGTGTCCATCACGCTGTCAGCCTCGTCGTCGGGTATGGCCTGAAGTGTCTGCTCGTCGGTTTCGAGCCAAACCACGGTGTCTTGGCGCACATGGTCGAGGCAGAGCCGGTAGGCGATGCAGCGGAGCCAGGTGTAGAACGAACTGCGGCGGGCGTCGTACTGCGACAGCTGGCGGTAGGCCTTTACGAAGCAGTCCTGAGCCAGTTCCTCGGCGTCCTCGCGTCGCGTCACCATCGTGGCAACGAAGGCGAAGAGCCGCTGCCCGTAGCGTTCGACCAGCCTGGCATAGTATGCCCTGCGCCCGTCGCGTAGCACGCGGTCAATGATTTGCTGGTCTGTCTCTTGCTGCTCCATACACTTTTATATACGGTAATTCCCGCTCAACATTACATGGCTTAACGTTTTTTACGTTTTTCCAATCAGAAATGCCACGGGGAAAGCATGAGAAAGGTGCCATCAAAAGCCTGCGAAGGGCCGTGCAAAAGTTAAAACTGTGGCAATGAATGATAAAACAATGACAATGGTTAATAAAACGAAACCAATGGATATATAAACGATGACATCGTTTTATGTTTTTTTCGGTGATTGAATATTGAAGATAATTGACTCACGCACACTAAATCTTGCTGAACAATAAACATCCACGATTGCCCAATTACAGTCAATGTGTCTATCCTCCATGTCGAATATGTATTGTATGGGTGCAATGTTACGAAGAATAGTACATAACACCAAAGGTTTTGGAAAATATTGAAGTGGAAGTGTGGAATGCCAATGGCTTGTTGCGTTAAAATCATTGCAAAATTACTAAAAAACAGACAAAATCCATTCATACAGACAGCCGTCAGACTATTATTTGCAGATTTTTCACTATCTTTGCCAACGAATTCTCACTAAACAAATACAAGAAGATTATGAACATTCTGATTTTGCAGGCTTCTCCGAGAGCCAACGGAAACACCGCTTGGATGGCGGAAGAGTACAAGAACGCTGCCGAGGCAGCAGGTCACAAGGTGACACTGGTCAATGTGTCACGCAAGAAGATTGCAGGCTGTCTGGCTTGTGAGTATTGTCACAACAAGGGCAATGGTGCCTGCATCCAGAAGGACGATATGCAGGAACTCTACCCACTGATGGCCGAGGCTGAGGTACTGGTATTGGCTGCACCTATCTATTACTTCACGCTCTGCGCCCAGATTCAGGCTCCCATCCAGCGCATGTACTGCGTTAACGCCCCTGCTAAGGTGAAGAAGATGGCTCTGCTGTTGTCTTCCTATTCGCCCGGTGTTTATTCTGGTGCAACGGCTGAGTATCATGACATCTGCAACTACTGGCACGCTGAGGACTCTGGCATTGTTACTGCCAAGATAGACGAGCAGAAGACGGAAGATATCAAGCAGAAGATTCAGACTATCGTCAAGAACCTATAAGCACATAGAAAAAACAAGCCACTTATGATACTTACAACTACACAACAGATTGAGGGTCATCCCGTCCGTGAGTACAAGGGAGTTGTGACAGGAGAGACGATTATCGGAGCGAACTTCGTGAAGGACTTTTTCGCTGGCATCCGCGACATTGTAGGCGGGCGCTCCAGCAGTTACGAAAAGGTCCTGCGCGAGGCAAAGGACACTTCGATGAAGGAAATGATGGAACGCGCCCAAGTAATGGGAGCCAACGCCATTGTTGGCATTGACATTGACTACGAGACTATCGGCGAGACCAATTCCATGCTGATGGTTGCCACCAGCGGAACGGCTGTGGTCATATAAATCTTTCGTTCAGGGACTGGTATGTGGTGTGCTGATAGTCAGTAATCTGGATATCGGATAAGGGGGCGATGGAGTCGGCGGGGTTTGTTGTGGCGAGACCGACGACTTTCATGCCTGCAGCGCGGCCAGACTTCAGACCGTTGAAGCTGTCTTCGAAGACGATACACTCGGAGGGTTTGACATTGAAGCGGGCGGCGGCCTTCAGGTAGCAGTCGGGATGGGGCTTGGAATGTTCGAAGTCCTCGGATGTGAGGATGGCGTCAAACAACTGTTTGAACTGGGGCTGGGCACGATAGACGCTCTCCATCTTGGGCTGATTGGAACTGGTGACTACTGCTGTCTTTACGCCGTGGGCATGCAGGTCGGCAATGAGCTGTTCAAAACCTGCTATATATTCGTATCGCATTTGTGCCTCGAAAGCATCCAAGCGGCGTGTAATCACTGGCTGCTCAGATTCCAAGTCGCCTGAGAACCAGCGGTCGTAAATTTGGGTGAGGGTAGAGCCTTTTATCTCTTGTTCCAGTCCCGGACGTTCTGGGTGGTAGAGCCTACATTGGCTCCCCCAGAACTCCGTATACTGTGGTTCGGTGTCAAAGACCACACCGTCAAGGTCGAAAAGTGCAGCTTTCACTGATTATTTGTTCACCTGAAACTTCGTGTCACCGTCCTTGAAGAAGGCGTTGATCTGCTTGGCAGCGGCAATACCGGCATTGATGTTGGCCTCGGCTGTCTGAGCACCCATCTTCTTCGGGGTTGAGAAGTAGCGACCTTCAAACTTTTGGAACTCGTCGTTAGCATCAGGCATGATGTCGGTGACGAACTTCAAGTCCTCACGCTCCTGCATCAACTTAATCAGTTCAGGCTCGTTGATGACCTCCTTGCGGGCGGTGTTCACGAGAATGCCGCCCTTCTTCATCTTGCCTACCAGCGCGTAGTTGATACTCTGCTTCGTTTCGGGCGTAGCGGGGATGTGCAGTGAGACAACGTCGCACTGTTCGAACAGGGCATCCTGATTCTCGACAGCATGAACGCCAGCTTTCTCGATAACCTCAGCGGGGCAGTAGGCATCGAAGGCGTAGACCTCCATGCCGAAGCCCTTGGCGATGCGGGCCACGTTGCGGCCGACGTTACCAAAAGCGAGGATACCCAGTTTCTTGCCGAGCAGCTCAGAGCCGCTCTTGCCATTATAGAAACCGCGGACAGCCATCACCAGCAGACCGAACACCAGTTCGGCCACAGCATTGGCGTTCTGGCCGGGCGTGTTCTCGGCCACGACATTGTGGGCAGTAGCGGCGGCGAGGTCGATGTTGTCGTAACCGGCACCTGCACGAACCACTATCTTCAGCTGCTTGGCAGCATCGAGCACCTCAGCGTCAACCTTATCCGAACGGATAATCATGGCGTCGGCATCCTTCACAGCATCCAACAGCTGAGCCTTCTCGGTATATTTCTCAAGCAGCACCAGTTCATTGCCGGCTGCTTCTACTTCTGCTTTGATTCCGTTCACGGCAGCAACTGCGAACGGCTTTTCTGTTGCAACTAATACTTTCATAAACCCACCCCCATCCCCTCCCGAATGGAAGGGGCATTAAATTGCTTTTGGGGTCTCCTTTTTTTGTTTGTTACTTATTTTTATATTATGTGAAATAACCCACTTCGCTATTCAAATTCCCCTCCCGAGCGGGAGGGGATAGGAGTGGGTCTAGTGCTGAGCCTCAAACTCCTTCATGCAAGCAACGAGGGCGTTGCAGCCTTCGATGGTCTGGGCGTTGTAGCACGAAGCGCGGAAGCCGCCGACAGAACGGTGACCCTTCACGCCGACCATACCCTTCGAGACAGCGAAGTCGAGGAATTCCTTCTCCAACTCCTTGTACTCGGGAGCCATGACGAAGCAGAGGTTCATCAGCGAACGGTCTTCCTCTTTGGCGGTACCTACGAAGAGCTTGTTGCGGTCGATTTCGCCGTAGACAATCTCAGCGCGCTGCTTGGCCAGCTTGTCCATTGCCTCGACACCTCCCTGTTTCTTAATCCAGCGCAGGTTCTCGAGTGCGCAGTAGATGGGCACTACAGGAGGCGTATTGAACATCGAACCCTTGTCGACGTGAGTGCGGTAGTCGAGCATGGTGGGAATCTCGCGGGGAGCGCGGCCCAGCTTCTCGTCCTTCAGAATGATGATGGTCACACCTGCCATAGAGAGGTTCTTCTGGGCACCGGCGTAGATGGCATCGTACTTGGCAACGTCAACGGGACGACTCATGAAGTCGGACGACATATCGGCAATCAGCGGCACGTTGACATCAAGGTCCTTGCGAATCTCGGTACCGTAAATGGTGTTGTTGGTTGTGATGTGCAGGTAGTCGGCATCAGCGGGCACCGTCCAGTCCTTGGGAATGAACGTATAGTTGGCATCAGCTGAAGAAGCTACCTCTATAACCTCACCGAAAAGCTTAGCTTCCTTCATGGCCTTCTTGGCCCAGACGCCCGTGTTAAGGTAGGCGGCCTTGTTGATGAGGAAGTTATAAGGAATCATGCAGAACTCCAGGGAGGCACCGCCACCAAGGAAAATCACAGAGTAGCCCTCGGGCACGCTGAGCAGCTCCTTCACAAGAGCCACTGCCTCGTCGACGACAGGCTGAAAGTCCTTTGCACGGTGGCTGATCTCCATGAGCGAGAGACCTGAGCCGTTGAAATCAAGACACTGTTTTGCGGTGTTCTCGATGACTTCGCGGGGAAGCATCGAAGGACCGGCATTAAAGTTGTACTTCTTCATGTTGTTTTACGCTATTATTTTTAAATGGTTATAACTCCTTGTTTCGGAAAAACGGCGCGAAGTTACACTTTTTTATTGAATTGGGCAAATATTTGAGCAGAAATTCACAGAAATAGTGCTTTTTCCTATCAATTTGCAAGGTCTGCTTGTCATTTCTCGTCCTTCTTTTTCTCTTCCTTCTTGGCAACGGGCTTGTAACGCTTGTTCAGACCGTTAATGATATCCTTCGTAATATCATACTTGCGGTCAGCAAACAGAATGTTGTCGCCGGCTTTCGAAAGGATGAGGTCGTATTTCTTATCTTTATTATAAGAGGTAAGGAAGTTGTTCAGTGAATCACGCAGTGCCTCGTTGAATTTCTGTGTCTCGTTGGCCAGTTCACTCTCCAAGCGAGCCTGTAGTTCCTGTAAGTCACGCTGCTGGCGCTCGATGGCGGCCTGTACGCTGGCAGCCTGCTCACGGCTGGTGAAGCCATTGTTGTTGAGTTTCTGCTGGAAGTTGTTCACAGCAGCCTGTAGTTGGTTGCCCTTCTGGGTCAGCGTGTTGCGGGCATTGTTGCTCTTCTTCTGCAGTGTCAGGCTGTAATCCTTGGCAAAGTCATACTGCGTCATCAGCGAGTCAACCTCCACGTATGCAATCTTCATACCGGTAGAGCTCTCAGTCCCAGCAGCCTGGGGCTTTTCGTCCATCTTGGGACTTGCATTGTTGCACGAAGCCAACACAGCGACGATGGCCAGTGCACCGAAAACATTCTTTTTCATTTTGTTACTTGATATTAATTCTTTATTGTTCAATTTTCAACGTCTTCCGGTTTCTCATTTCCCGGTCTTGGTCCATGACACAATGGATGCCCCGTTCGCGCATCGCCTCGCTATCATGGATATGCTGCGACGAGAACGTACCATTTTTCCGCCCCAGCACCTTTACTAACAGCAAGGCCATTCCCACGGCCAACAGAGCACCACTTATCAATAATGTCTGAATCATTCCTTATTTTGCATAAGCCACTGAACGGGTCTCACGGATGACGGTAATCTTCACCTGTCCGGGATAGGTCATCTCGTTCTGTATTTTCGACGCAATCTGTCCGCTCAAGGCCTCGGTCTCAGCATCGCTCATCTTGTCGGCACCTACGATGACACGCAGCTCACGGCCGGCTTGGATGGCGTATGTCTTTGTGACACCGGGATAGCTCATGGCAATGGCCTCAAGGTCGTTCAGACGCTTAATGTAGGCCTCGACAATTTCGCGACGGGCACCAGGACGGGCGCCACTGATGGCATCGCACACCTGAACTATCGGAGCCAGCAGCGTTTGCATCTCCATCTCGTCGTGGTGAGCACCGATGGCGTTGCAGATATCTGGTTTCTCCTTGTACTGCTCGGCAATCTTGGCACCGTATAGTGCGTGGGGCATTTCGCTCTCCTCGTCGGGCACCTTGCCAATGTCGTGCAACAATCCGGCACGCTTGGCCTTCTTCGGGTTCAGTCCTAACTCGGCAGCCATCACCGCACAGAGATTGGCGGTTTCACGGGCATGCTGAAGCAGGTTCTGACCGTATGAGGAGCGGTATTTCATCTTACCGATAATACGAATGAGTTCGGGGTGCAGGCCGTGAATGCCAAGGTCGATGGCGGTGCGCTTACCGGTCTCGATTATCTCGTTTTCGAGTTGCTTCTTCACTTTCGTCACCACTTCCTCGATGCGGGCTGGGTGAATACGACCATCGCTCACCAGCTGATGGAGAGCCAGACGGCAGGTTTCGCGGCGGACTGGGTCAAATCCGCTGATGACGATAGCTTCAGGGGTATCATCAACTACGATTTCAACACCGCAGGCGGCCTCCAAAGCACGGATGTTGCGACCTTCACGTCCGATAACGCGACCTTTCACGTCGTCATTGTCAATATGGAATACAGATACGGAGTTTTCTACAGCTGTTTCCGTAGCCACACGCTGGATGGTCTGTATGACAATCTTCTTGGCCTGGGCATTAGCGTTCAGCTTTGCTTCGTCCATAATCTCGTTGATGTAGCTGGCGGCGGCCGTTTTGGCTTCGTCCTTCAGCGATTCCACTAAGCGGTTGCGAGCTTCCTCGGCACTCAGACCAGAAAGTTCCTCTAACTTCTCTCGTTCCTTCAGCTGCATCTTTTCCAGTTCCTCCTGCTTCACGTTGAGCAGTTTCTTTTCGTTTTCAATGCGCTGCTGCTGGTTGTCAAGGTCGTTCTTGCGTCGGCCTAACTCCTCCTGACGCTGGTTGAGCGAGATTTCACGCTGCTTCAGTTTGTTCTCACTTTGCTGGATGTGCTGGTTGCGCTGCTGCACTTCCTTCTCCAGCTCGGCTTTCTTGTTCAGGAATTTCTCCTTCACCTCGAGCAGCTTCTTTTCCTTGACTACTTCGGCCTCCTTGTTGGCGGCCTCTACCATCTCGTTGTATTTTCCCTTAATGACGTAACGGAAAACCATGTATCCGCATAAGTCTCCTATGATGAGGGCGGCTACGGCAATAATCACATAAACCATAATTTAAATCTATAATAAAAATTAGTAATCTTCTTCTTGACTTATTTCAGTGCCTCATCAATTTCAGAAGTAAGTCGCTCGAGAAGACTGTTATAGGAGTCAGTGGCCTTGTTGGCATGTTCCATCTGATACTTCACGCCAATTTCCAACAACGCCGTTGCGGCAATGAAGCGCTCGCTACGACGTCCCCTGAACAATTCAGCATACTTTGTATAAGTATTCTTGACCAGCTTCTCGGCATCGCGATAGAACGTTTCTTCATCGGACTTCACATAGATGTCGAGCTTCTCGTCACAAATATTCAGACTGATATGTTGTTTCTCTTTGTTTACTTCTGCCATTCTCTGTTTGGCTTTTAACTATTGGCTTTTGGCATTGCCTAATCACCTTGTAGCATTGAGATGCACTTGTTGACTTCACGAATCAGCTTCGATAAGCGGTCCTTGGCTCCTTGCAGGTCGCCGTCGGAGATTTCCATCATCTTGGCCATCTTCAGTGAGTTGTAGTCATTGTCAGCCTGAGTCAACTGGCCACGCAGGGACTTGATGTCCTGCTCGTTCTTCTCGACCATCTGGTACAACTCCTCATTCTCCTTCTTCAATTCTTGAAAACGGAGAATCAGCTGCCGTACGCGGGCCTCAAAAGCGGCTAAAGTCTTCTCATTCTGCGTCATGACTGAGCTTTAATTCTACAAAGGTAGTGCTTTTTCGCTTAACATTGCACATTGCGCATTGAACATTATGCTTTTTTAACAAGCGGAGCATGTTTCCCGACATAAAATGTTCATTGTTCATTGTTCAACGTTTATTGTTCTTTCGGTTGCTTTTCCTTCTTTGCCAGCATCACGACGCGATATACAAAGTCGGTTACCCACTTCTGTGAGAAGCCCAACTTCTGGTTGTATTTACGCACATCGACCACCGACTTCAGCACACCAGCATCCGTGAAGTCATTTTTGTTGAAGATATCGTTCACGGTCTTCTCTGTCATTGTATAGATGGTCTTCTTGAAGATGCTGGGTACACGCAGTTTGAACTTCATCAAGTTTGAGGTAAGCATCATTATATCCTGAGTAAAGCCCTGGAACTGATACATATACGTCTGTACGTCCTGTATGCCTTTGCAGCGGCGGCGAATGCTCTGGTCAATTTCCTTGGTAAACGATTCGTCCATCCCGTAGATGTCCTTCATCATTTTCGTTACACGCTGTTTCTCAGCCACCCCCAAACGGTTATTTACCGTAGGAACCTTCAAAGTGGACTTGAACACCCGCAGGTCGGGCAGTGCCGTCAAGTTTGAGATATGGAGGTCGGCAGCCATCACCGCTTGGAAATATACCCTGATGAGCGTCATGAAATCCTCCATGCCGCCAATCTTCTTTTCTTCCTCCTCTTTTCCAAAAAGTTTATTCCAAAATGCCATAATATATAAGTAGGTTTATAAATCGCGTGCAAAGTTAGTCATTTTTTGGCACGAAATACACGAATTACCCGAAAAATAATCCAAGAATTGAAAAATAATCGTGCAATTCGTGTTAATCATGTGTTTTTTTCTTACCTTTGCACACTAATAAACAACTTATATATATGAAAGGTATAGTACTTGCTGGTGGTAGTGGCACACGTCTCTATCCGATAACTAAGGGAATCTCAAAGCAGCTGATTCCCATTTTCGATAAACCAATGATTTATTATCCCGTGTCGGCATTGATGCTGGCAGGCATCCGCGAGATTTTGATTATCTCGACTCCGCATGACCTGCCTGGATTCAAACGGTTGTTGGGCGACGGCTCTGAACTGGGTGTCCGCTTCGAGTATGCCGAGCAGCCCAGTCCCGACGGGCTGGCACAGGCTTTCATCATTGGCGAGCAGTTCATTGGCGACGATTGTGCCTGCCTCGTACTTGGCGACAACATATTCTATGGTTCGGGATTCAGCGGGCTACTGCGCCAGAGCGTGGAGAATGCCGAGAAGCACGGGTTAGCCACCGTCTTCGGCTACTGGGTGAATGACCCGGAACGCTATGGAGTGGCAGAGTTCGACGCTGAGGGTAACTGCCTGAGCATTGAGGAGAAGCCCGAACATCCAAAATCGAACTATGCCGTCGTCGGTCTTTACTTCTATCCCAACAGTGTGGTGGAGATTGCCAAAAACATCAAGCCCAGTGCCCGTGGCGAACTCGAAATCACCACCGTCAACCAGGAGTTTCTTGCCCAGCAGAAATTGAAGGTTCAGACGCTGCAGCGAGGCTTTGCCTGGCTCGACACCGGCACCCACGACTCGTTGGCCGAGGCCTCGACTTTCATTGAGGTCATTGAGAAGCGCCAGGGCCTGAAAGTAGCCTGCCTCGAGGAGATTGCCTATAAAAAGGGTTGGATTACGGCTGCCCAACTGAAGGAACTGGCCAAGCCCATGCTCAAGAACGGTTACGGTCAGTATCTCCTGCAATTAGCAGAAGGGAAATAAGTACCTGCTGATTATAATATACCTAAAATGTCTCGCAGGTTGTTCACAACGAACGTGGGAGCATGTGGACTTTCTTTGGTGTCAACCTCCCAGCGGTTGAAGAGTAGGGCATCGATGCCTGCACTGAGGGCACCGAGGATATCGGTCTGTAGGTTGTCGCCAATCATCAACGTGGTCTCACGCGAGGCTCCTGTCTGACGGAGGGCATAGTCGAAAAAGGCCGGCGAGGGCTTGTTCACACCGGCATCCTCGCTCAGGATAATGGTATCGAAGTATTCGCGCATACCGCAGGCTGCGAGTTTCTTGTACTGTACCTCATGAAAGCCGTTACTCGTCATGTGCATCCGGTAACCTCGTTGCTTCAGGTAGTCCATTAGTTCGTGGGCACCGTTGATAACACCAGGTTTCGAGGCACAGAAGTCGAGGAAGCAATCACTCATTTCCAGGCAGAGTGCTTCGGTGATTTCTATTCCTTTGCCTTCGCTGAGAGGGCGACGGAATCGTTCTACAATCAGATAGTCGCGGGTTATCTCGCCTTTCGAATATCGACTCCATAGGTCGATGTTGGCCCACCAATAGGCATCAAAGAATACTTGCGGGTCAGCAAAATACTGTTCGAGGTGAAAAGCCTCGAAAGTCTCGCTCAACGCAATCACGGCATTGCCGTGGGTGTCGTACAACGTATCGTCGAAATCAATAAACAGGTCTTTGTATTTCATATCCCAACTTCATCCTTTCTTTTACGGAATAGTACGGCAGCAATGACGGGTGCCCCCACCAATGCTGTAACTGAATTCACAGGTAGGGCACCCTCAAAGCCTGGCATACGGGCAATGAGGTTGCAAACCAGTGCCAATGCTGCTCCGCAAAGAGCGGTGGCAGGCATCAGCATTCGATGGTCGCTGGTGCGGAAGATGGCGCGTGCCAAATGGGGAACAGCCAAGCCGATGAACATAATAGGGCCGCAATAAGCGGTGACGATAGCCACCAGAATGCCCGACGATATTATTACCAGCATACGGGCTTGCTTTACGTTGAGCCCAAGGTTAGACGCATAGCGGTCGCCCAACAGCAGCAGGTTCATGGGCTTGACCAACAGACAGGCCAATGGCAGCAGGATACACATAATGGCCACAAAGAGAATCATCTCGTCGCCTGAAACGCGAGAAAACGAGCCGAGTCCCCATACTACAAAAGCTTTCACGTCCTCCTCCGGGCTGAGGAACTTCAGCACGCCGATGATGGCATTGGCCAGGTAACCTATCATCACACCTATTATTAATAAGGTGACATTACCCTTCACCTTCTGCGAAATCCAAACAATCAGCATCATCACGGCCAAGGCTCCGATGATGGCCGCCACACTCATGGCTGCATCGCCCAAATAGCCAAGACGACTCAGGGCTACACCACCAATACGACCTGAGAGTAGTACCACAAAGGCGACACCCAGGGCCGAGCCATTCGATATGCCCAGCACAGAGGGACCCGCTAACGGATTGCGGAAGACAGTTTGCATCTGGAGACCACTGACCGCCAAGCCTGCACCAGCCACAATTGCCGTCAGCGCCTGAGGCAGGCGTGACTTCCAGATGATGTTCTGCCAAATCTCCGAAGCCTCCCCCGCCCCCCCCGAAAGAGGGGAGAGCAATATCTTACATACATCAGCTATAGGAATATTGACGGAGCCAATGAGCAGGTTGACAATAACCAAAGCGACAATGGAGATAACGAGGATAAAGACTTTCATTTTAGCAAACTATAGAATGTCGGTTGATAATCCTTCTCCACCAACTCAGGATGGAAGATGGCTACGAAGTCCTTCAGCAGCAGGTCGGGCTGCACAGGCGAAATCTCGTAATACGGTGCCTGCTTCATGTTGCAATAAATCACCTTCCGCTCTTTGTAAGCTTTGAAGAGTTCGTTGCGAGGCTCCGAGGCTTTCAATGCTTCGTATGAGAACTCGCCAGGATAGCTGTTTAGGATGCGCCAGTAGTCGGCATTGGCAGCGAGCGAATACATCTTCTCAAACTCCAGGTCTTCGCCGGCAGTCTCTTCATCGTTAATCACATACTTGGCTCCGGCATCACGGAATATCTGAGCCAGATAGTTTTTGCCGCCCACAGCATGCCAGTTTCCGTAGTGCATCTCTCCACTCAGCACCGTCGGACGGTCTTCGGGTTTGAGGTTTGAAGTTTGGGCTTTGAGTTCCAGGTATCGGCTCTCTATACCTGCAAATATCTCGTTGGCTTCCTTCTCCTTTCCAATAAACATGCCCACGAACTTAATCCACTCGGCCTGTCCTAATGGGTCGAGTTCCTGATAGCCCAGATGGGGAACCAGTGTGATGCCCGTCTCACGGATGGCATCATAGCCGCCACGCTTCGAGGGCGAGATAAAGATAACGTCGGGATTAGCCGCCAGCACCATCTCCGTATCGAAGTTGCCCTCCATACCTATCTTTACGATGCGTCCATCCTTCACCCGCTGCAGTATGTCGTCGTTAAAGAGGTTCTTCGTACCTGTCAGTCCCTTCACTACATCGTGTGCATCCAATATCGTAAAGTTCGAGAGCTGCAGCGATGTCATGCAGATGGTATTCTTAATGGGAACGCATACCTTGGTGTAGCCATCGGGAACAGCAGCATCGTCAGTAGCTACCAGTGCAAAGTGATAGTCTTTGCCCACATCCACCAGTCGCGCCCCTGCGCTGTCCTTCACCGTGTAGCCCGTGGCATATTTTGGCATTATCGCAACGTCTGTCTCCGCCTTACCTGTTGCAGCCGTTTTCCCCTTATTACTGCACGAATAACCCATGATTATACAAACGACAATCGTGTAAAAAGCTAATATCTTTTTCATCTTGTTATTATTTTTGTCTGATTCCATGACTTTATTATTTATCCCATCACCACGTCGAGCACCATCATGAGTACAAAACCGACGGCGAAACCGATTGTACTGAGATTGCTATGCTGACCGCTGGACGCTTCGGGTATAAGTTCCTCAACAACGACGTAGAACATGGCTCCTGCTGCAAAGGCCAGCATATAAGGCAGGACAGGCATCAGCAACGAAGCCAACAGCAAAACGGCGATGGCTCCGACAGGTTCGACGGCACCGCTCAATGAGCCAATAACGAATGACTTCCATTTCGAATTGCCTGCTGCCCGCATCGGCATGGAGATGATGGCACCCTCAGGCACGTTCTGGATGGCAATACCCAAAGCTACGGCAACGGCACTGGCCAATGAGATATTCGAGGTACCATTCTCGGCTCCGGCAAAGACCACGCCCACAGCCATGCCTTCAGGCAGATTATGGATGGTGACCGCCATAGCAAGCATGGCAGTCCGTGAAAGCCGGGAATGGGGACCCTCCGGCTTGTCCGTGCCGATATGCAAGTGTGGTGTCAGTTCGTCAATCATCAGCAGGAATCCCATACCCAATAGGAATCCTACGGCAGCAGGCACAACAGACCATCGCCCACTGTCCGCCACCATCTCCATTGAAGGAATCAGCAGCGACCATACCGATGCCGCCACCATCACACCCGACGCGAAACCCAACAACGTCTTTTGTAGTCGCACAGACATCTCATCCTTCATGAAAAGCACGAATGCCGAACCGAGCATCGTGCCCAGCAGTGGAATCAGTAATCCTATGATTAGTGTTGTCATGCTGCAAAGGTACAACATTTTTGTAAGAAACTGCTTGCTTTCACGTTATTTTATGAATTATTTATAGATACGCCCCTCGTCGTCAATAAGCAGGATGGTGAGTTCGCCTTCGTGCAGGAGTGGATCGCAGTATTCGGCACAGTGTCGGATGACGGTACTGGCGAAGGCTTGACGTTTGTCCTCTGTCAGAAGGTCCCAGATTTCCCGGGCTAGCGTGATGTTGCTGATGTCGATGTCGCAGTTGGCTTCGTGGAGTAACTGATGGATGAAAGCCTTGTCCATCGTGGCCTTGCGGCTATGGGTATCCAGGTGCCCGTCGGCAAGCTTGACGGCTTTGCCCAGCATCATGCCGAGCGTTACTTTCATGATGCCAAGTTCGTGAGCCATCTTCAAAGTCTCGCCGATGTAGTTGCCGTATTCTACAAATGCCTGTTGGGGTAGGGTAGGGTAAAGAGCCTTCACGAAACGCTCGCTCTTGCCGCCGCTGTTGATGACCACACGCTCAGCTCCAGAAGCTTTTGCCACTGTCATGCACTTGCGGATGCTGTTGATAAATGCCTCTTCCGAGAAAGGCTTGACGATGCCGGATACACCGATAATCGAGATGCCGCCCTCGATGCCGAGACGCGGATTGAACGTGCGACGGGCAATGTCAGCGCCTTGGGGAACAGAGATGCTCACCCTCAACCCTTCCCCAATGGAGGGGAGCTTAGAGTCCATGAGGAGTGGCATGAGGTTCTTCTCTATCATCTCGCGGGGACTGCGGTTGATAGCTGGCTCCCCCGGCGGATAATCGAATCCGGGAAGGGTGAATCGACCAATCCCCTCGCCCCCTTCAATGGTAATTACGTTCCCCTCGCCAGTAGGAGAGGGGTTAGGGGTGAGGCTTACCCTTACCTCGATACCGTTGGTCACATCAGGGTCGTCGCCAGCCTCCTTAATGCAGTAGGCATACCCCTCGCCATAGCCAACGGCTACGCTGATGGTTTCGCCATTGGGCAGGATGACTGGCACCTCCTCTGGTGTCTCGTTCTTCAGCAGTCTTATCGTCGCCGCCACAGCTGCTGCCGTCGCACAGGTGCCCGTCGTCAGTCCGCTGTGTAGGGGATAGAACTCAGGCAACATCCTCTCTACTGCCCGCCGCAATCCGTAAGGGCCATTGACACAGTGTAAAAAAGACAATTCTGGACGCCTTATTACGATGATACGCATACCCTTTTCTTTCGCTTCAGCTATTTTCTCGCTGAATCCGCCCGATTCGCCGCTCTCCTTCATGAGTATTGCGTCGGCCTCGGCCGTCTGCGGATAGAAGCACAGCTGGTTGTCGGTCGCTCCCTGCAGGTGTGCCAAAGCGATAGACGATTCTCGGTTCAAGATGCGATAGACAACCTTCACTCCTTGCTCTTCTATCCACTTCAGACGACCAATGCTCTGCACCCCCGTTGTCGCTAACAGCGTGCGGATGTCGGTGGGCACTTGCGAATAGTCGTCAATCCATTCGATGTCTGGATTCCTTGGCGGATAGATGCGGTCATAACGGACAACAGGAATGTGCAGCGATTCAGAGACCTGGGCAATCGTCTGGTGCAGTTGGACTGCGAAGGGGTGGGCAGCATCAACCATCAGACGGATGCCGTGCTCACGACAGAACGTCAGCATCGCATCGCCGTCCATTGCTCCGTCCAAACGTATGCCATGATGCAGGGTGATGTCCTGTTCGCCCATCTTTGTGCTGTAGAAAAATACATTGCCTGCCTCTTCCAGCACTTCCACCGCCTTACGGCCCTCGGTTGTTCCTCCAAATACGAGTATCATTTCTGATATAACTGCTTTTTGGTGCAAAAGTAAGCATTTTCCTGCTTAACAACAAAGATAATACGAAAAAAGTTGTACCTTTGCTTAGGAAAATGGAGTGTTCGATTGTATTAAGGGAAAAGACTGCAAAAACAGATGACAGACAAACGTGAATTTGAAAAGGTTTTTAGGCATCATTACGATGGGATGTTCCGACTTGCCAGGAAGATGCTGAACGATGACGCTGAAAGCAAGGATGTGGTGAGCGACGTGTTCGCCAATCTGCTGAAAAGCAACACCGACTTGAAGTCGGATACGCTCCAGGCCTTTCTGCTGACAAGTGTTCGCAATCGCTGCATCAATCTGCTCGTACACAAACAGAAACAACAGCAGATGCAGAAGGCCGTCGTGGTAGAGATGATTACGCCCGAACAGACAGCGGAACACGAGCAGCTGCAGCTGCTTCACCGCTACATCGACTCTCGCCTGCCTAAACTCTCGCAGCAGATACTCCGTCTGCGCTATCAGCAGGGGCTGAAGTACCGCGAGATAGCCCAAGTGCTACAAGTCAGCGAAGTTACCGTTCACAACCATTTGTCGCAGTCACTCAAGCAATTAAAGGATCATTTTAAATCATTAGGTTATGGAATCAAATGACAAACTGGAACAGCTCCTACAGCAGATGTATGCCCAAGAATCCCTCCACGATGACGATATAGACACATCGGACATCATCGATGAGGCGTGGACGAAGTTTGAGGCAGAACACTTTGGAGGTGAGAGGTCAGCGGTCAGGGGCAAACGTTTACCTTTCCTCAAGATTGCCGCCCTGTTTATCGGTGTGCTGATACTCTCAGGTATTACTTACGCTGCCGTACAGATAATCGGCAACAATTCGCAGGCAACTCAGCAACAAGCTACAGAAACAATCGTGAGCAGTAAGTCTCAGAAGGTCAGTCACGAACTTGCTGAGCAGGACAGCACCCTGACTAAGCCCGTTGTCTACGAAGATGCAGAATTGGCAGTCATCCTGAACGATATGGCAACTTTCTATCAGATGGAATACGTTTGCAAGCGAGAGGACACCAAGCATATACGCCTCTATTTCACGTGGGACAAGAAACAAGACATAGACGACATCATCAATACGTTCAACAAGTTCGAACGCATTCACATCACTCGCGACAATAAGAAACTGATTGTGGAATAACCCCCAAACCATCACCATTATGAAAAAGTATATATTCACAGCCTGGCTCTGTGTACTGGCCTTGTGTGCCCAGGCACAGCTGATAACCCGCCAATATCAGAACGAGTCACTCTCGAAAGTGCTCGCTGACCTGAACGCCGCCACTACCGACTATACCATCTATTTCATCTACGACGAACTGGAGGACTTTACCGTTACCAGCCATTTCGTCGACCTGCCTGTCAACGAGGCCATCCGTGAGGTCATCGGCTTCTATCCGATGAAGGTGACATACGACGGCACAAAAATCTTCATTGAGTGTACTCAGAAGGAGGACACCAAGGTGATAGGCCATGTGGTGGATGAAAGCGGCAATCCTATAGAGTTCGCCAACATCTCGCTACACAACGGCGGGTTTATCAACGGTGGCGTGAGCAACGGGAATGGCGACTTCGTGATTCCCTGTAAAGCCCAGCGCATCACCCTGAATGTGTCGTATATCGGCTATAAGACCGTTACCCGGAATGTCAGCGTGGGCAACATCGGCACCATCACCTTGCAGCCTGAGGCCTATATGATAAAAGGTGTCGAGGTGAAGGGTGAAATTCCGCAGTACAAGATGGTCAATGGCGGCATGACGGTAGATGTGCAGCACTCACTGCTTCACGACATCGGCAATGCCGACGACCTGCTGTCGATGATTCCGCTGGTTCAGGCCAGAGATGGTAAGTTTGAGGTGCTGGCCAAGGGCGAGCCCGAAATCTATATCAACAATAAGAAGGTACGCAACATGGCCGACCTGAAACAGCTGAAGTCTACAGACATCAAGAGCGTAGATGTGATTACTGCTCCCGGTGCCCGATACAATGCCGAGGTGAACGCCGTCATCCGCATCAGGACGCTGAAGCCCCAGGGCGACGGACTGAGCCTGATGGCTACCAGTCAGACATGGCGCAACAACCATTGGAACAACTACGACGACCTGACGCTGAAGTATCGCACGGGCGGACTGGAGGCCTTTGTCAACGTAGCCTTCGACTGGGAGCACTACAGCAATGACCAGGACTTGGAGCAGGAGCTGCACATCAGCAAGGATATGTTCGACATCTGTGCCGACCTGCCCTTGCGTAGCCGGTGGGCGATGTTCCAGTATAAGGCTGGCTTGAGTTATGATTTCAGCACCGACCATTCGGCAGGCTTGAGCTTCTCGTCGCAAAAGAGTCTTTTCGAGCACATGACGAATGCCATGAATCAGCACTATCGGAAAAACGGGGCCTTTTATGGCGACATCGTTCTGGAGACGGATATCGATGGACTCGACAGGCCAGTTTGGGAACTCAATACATACTATATTGGAAAGGTAGGAAAACTTGGTATCGACCTGAATGCCACCTTACTGCGACGCGAATCGGAGGACCAGCTTAATCAGCAGGAATACAGTCAGGAACTGGGCGACCGCCCTATCACTACCGTCAGCAAAGAGAAGAACACGATGGCAGCAGGTAAGCTGATACTGACCTATCCCGTCTGGAAGGGTGAATTGAGTGCCGGATCGGAGGCCACGTCTACCCAGAGCCACGGTAACAACTACAACCAGGAGAACATCATACCCGAAGCCGACAACGAGATGAAGGAAAAGAATATAGCCGGCTTTGCCGAGTACGAGTTGCAACTGGGCCAGTGGCACTTGAATGCCGGATTGCGCTACGAGCATGTGAGCACCGATTACAGTTCGTTCGGCGTCTGGCAGTCAGAACCCAGCCGCACCTACAACGACTGGTTCCCCAACCTCTCGGCAGCCTGGCAGCAAGGCAAGTGGGGCGCGCAACTGAGCTACAGCAAGCGCATCACCCGTCCGCCCTACAATATGCTGAGCTCGATTATCGTGTACGACAGCCGTATGCTCTATGAGGGCGGTAACCCGCTGCTGCGTCCTTCGGTACGTCAGAGCATCGACCTGAACCTGACCTATTCGTGGCTAACCTTTGTAACGGGATTTACCCGCGAGAACGACTTCTATACCCATGTCGGCCAGGTGTATGACGAGGAGAACGAGATAGGAATCTTCAGGCCAGCCAACTTCGACCACCAGGATCGTGTATATGCCACCCTCGTAGCCTCGCCAAAGTTAGGCTTCTGGCAACCCACCGCAACGCTGCACTACTATCAGCAGATGTTCGATGCCGAGGCTTACGGTGCACCTGAGAGACTGAACAAACCCGAGTTCAGTTTCGACCTGAAGAGTTGGTTCGTCATCAATCCCACAACGAAAGCACTGATACAAGCCAGCTATACGGGTAGCAACCACTGGGGATTCATGTATCGCAACAGCAACTTCATCATGAATGCCCGCGTGCAAAAATCCTTCTTGGAGGGACGCCTGAATGCAACGCTTTATGCCAACGACATCTTCCGCACGGCCAGATCAAAGGCGACCACCTACTATGCCATCGGCAAGACGGGACAGGACGTCTACAACTATACGCAGCAGGTCGGTATTACCCTGAGCTACAACTTCAACGTCACTGGTTCGAAGTATCGCGGAACTGGTGCTGGTAACGACGAAAAGAGCCGACTGTAAAGGTCAGTTCGGCTCCTCGTCGTGAAACTTTCCATAGGGTATCAGGGGGTGCTTTTTGCAATCCCCTGATTTTTAGTATCTTATCCATTTTGCTTATTCGCATATTTTCCATAGGCAACTGATACAACATTACGAAAAATGTCGTATCTTTGCACCCAGTTAGGAACAACAACTATGTTTATGAAAACAGTGTACATATTCATAATCGGTGTTCTGCTGGGTGCCTGCAGTCAGTCACGGCAGGAGGCAGATACACAGACGGCAGCAGGTTGTCTGGAGGAAGCGGAGGCTGCCTTGGCCAACGACAGCATCCGGCAGGGTGAGACTTTATTGCGAAAAACCATCCAGTTGTCGGAAGAGTCGGAGGATTGGCACACCAATTATATCGCGTACCAGCGATTGGCCGAAGCCTTGTCGCAGAGCAACCCTGAGGAGGCCCTTCGGCTGATGAAGAAAGCCCTAAGCGTCTATGAGCAGCATCCCGACGATGAGCAAAACCGCGTCATCCTGCTCGACTATGCTGGCACTTACGCCGCACAAGTGGCATACGCCACAGAGGGCACATTCGACGAGGCACTCGACTTCATCCGTCGGGCCTACGACATTGCAGAGAAAAACCAGATGACCGACCTGATGTGCCAGACGCTCACCAGCCTTGCCAACATCGCGTGGGCAAAGGAAGACTATCGCCAGGCCGTCGACTATGCCCGTCAGGCAAAAACCCTCATCCCTGAACAGGGAGGGGACGGGGGAGGGCCTACCGATTTGCTGCCAGCCACCCTCCAAGTGCTGGCCCGTAGCTACCTCAGCCTCAACATGCTCGACTCGGCAGAAACCATCTATCGGCAGCTGGAACCGGGCGACGATGTCCATCTGGCCTATATCGTACAGAGCAACCTCGCCAAGATTGCGCTCCGACGGTTGGGAGCCAAACAGGTAGAGGACGATGTGGATGAAGCCTTCGAACAAGTGGAGGACATCTACTATAAGGCCCTCGAACAGAAGGATGAGTACTATCAGGAGACGTTGCGTCAGGAGATGGAGAATCAGCAACTGGAATACCGTTCACAGATGTATGCACGTACCATCCTTATTATACTAATAGCATCGCTCATCGTCATTGTGGCGATGGTGCTGGTGGTTCGCTACAGGATGCAGGCCCAACGTCAGGAGAAGCTTCAGCTCCAGCAGGAGGCTGCGCATCAGAAAACCCAGCTGCATCAGGCAAACGAAGTGGTGACATTCCTGCAGAACTTCATCCTCGAACGTACGGAGGTGATGAAGAAACTCAACCAGAGCGGCGATTCGCTCATCACCCTCAACCAGCACGAATGGAGCGAGGTAGAACGCACGCTCAACGCCATCGACAACAACCGCTTCGCCCATCTGCGTGAGCAATACCCCAATCTACAGGAGGACGACATCCGCCTGTGCATCCTCACCCGCCTCGGTCTCAGCAACCGCACCATCGGCAACATCTACTGCATCACCGTCTCAGCCGTCCAGCATCGCAAACTCAAGTTGAAGAAGGAGGTATTTGGAGAGAGCAATCCGGATGTCACGTTGGAACAGATACTCAAAAACAAATAATAACAAAAACAATAACAGCTATGAAGAAACTATTATTCTTATTCACTATGATGCTCTCGCCAATGTTGGCAAGTGCCAAGACAGTGTCGGACGTTCAGATTGGAGGGTGCTTATCTGAAAAACGAGCGGAAGAGGCTCAGATAGTGCCGACAATTGTCCTGACAAAAGAGGGCAACGTCTTATCTGTACAATTGCTTAACTATGAAAGTAACTGTGGAACGACAGACTTCATCGTGACTCCCAATATTAGTTCCAACGAAGGTGAAACTTGGTCTTTGACAGTCAATGTAGATCCCGTCATTCCCCAAGGGATGTGGTGCACATGTCCATTCAACGTGTCGTTCACAGTTCGTGACTTGGAACCAAACAGCTTCTATTTGGACTGCTGGTGGTATAAAGGACAAGTGAAACTGACGGAGGGAGAGGCGTTGGTGTTGGATGGACAAGAAAGGGAGTATTATTACTATTATCAGGGTAAGAGGATTCCTTTAACTCTGAATGAGAACAAGGTCGTTGTCAGCATTCCTAAAGAGTATGATGGCATAAGCAAAAGAATTCGTGCAAATCTCCCGGTTCTAAGTACGATTAAAGACGGGGTCTTCGACAGCTTTATTATTCCTCGGTCGGACTTTGAGAGGTTGACCTCACAAGACTTCTGGGAAGAAGACGCCAAGTCTATGGTTCTGACTTCAAGTTATTATACAGAGGACAAGACGGAGGTCTTTGAGACTCCATACCTAAATGTAAGACTCAAGAAGGAAGAGGATGCAGATTTGCTGGCTTCCTATGCGGAGAGGTATGGACTCAAAATTGTTGGGAATAGTAATTATTTGCCATTGTGGTATATTTTGTATGTTACTCCGGGTAGTGAAAAAAGCCCATTGCAATGTGCGAATGAAATATTTGAAAGTGGAGAATTTACATCGGCAGTAGCAGACTTTGCTGAAGATGTAGATTTCGAGATAGGCATTGCTTACCGTCCGTTCGTCGAGGATGGTAAGGTATGGAAGGTGGGAACCATTCCGACTGTTTCGGGTAATCCTGTTCAGGTGGTTGACTATTACTACTTCGATGGCGACACCATCGTAGGCGGAAAGACCTGCAAGCAGATGATGTGCCAGCGGTATGTCAGTCCTGATCACTCAAATGAATATTGGACGCCAACGCCTTCGCTGAGCAAAGTGGGAGCATGGTACGAAGAGGACAAGAAAGTGTACTTCTACGACGAGTCGAAACAGGCGATGGTGATGAAGTATGACTTCTCCCTCGCAGCCAACGATACCTTGCAGTTCTTGACGGATTGGTCTTCGCCTTTTATAATAGGCCCGAAACAGACAGGAGGAATAGAAGGTTTTAAAGGTGTTTATAGAGACATTCGGATGTGTGGAGATGAAGGCAAAAGTTACCATGATACTTTCTGGTTGGAAGGTGTCGGATGTATTCGTGGGCCGATTAGTAGTCCATGTAATCCGATATTAGGTGATCCTAGGCCGGAGTTCCTGATGTCCTGTACCGTTGGCGATGAAGTCATCTACCTCATCGACTACTACGAGGACGGAGCCACCCCTGAGGCTGCCCGAAAACAGCGTATCGACTTCACCCATACCATCAAGATAAAGCCACAGTCGAGGACAACGAGAGGGGCTGAAGCCTCGTTATACGGTGAATACAACGAACAGCAACTTGGCATCAACCTCAATACGCTTGACGATGCCTATCAAGTAAGCATTACCGACGAAGCGGGCAAGGCCGTCTATGAGAAGACCGTCAATGCTGGCAACATCGTAGGTCTCAACATCGACATCTCCAACTATGCAGAAGGGCGTTACACCGTCACCGTGGAGAATAGCAACGAGTCCTTCACCGCCCAGTTTGATACGCAAACGACAAGCATAAGCCTCACCCCAGCCCTCTCCCATAGAGAGGGAGCCATATACAACCTCCAAGGCCAGCGAATCAGCTCCTTGCGGAAGGGACTGAACATCGTGAATGGACGGAAGGTGTTTGTAAAGGAATAGTTTGTCGTACTGAAACGTATGGAAACGTATGATTCAGGGGCTGAAGAAGTAGTATCTTTGTCATTGCAATAGGAACGCCGATTCGACACGCTCAAACTCTGAACGGCAGACGCCCGAAGTTTCCCCTACTGAAACCTGGAGTTTCCCCTACTGAAACCCCAGGTTTCACCTACTGAAAGTCGGAGCCGCACCAGGGGAGCAACGAATCCAGCAGATTGTTACCGATGACACATTGACACATTTGACACTAAATTCAGAAGAGTGCTCGCGTACCTGTGCGCATGCAGGTACGCATAACAATTTTACTAAATAATGTGTCAAATCTGTCATTGTGTCAATACCCCCATCGCCAATTTTCCATAGGGTATTGTGGGGTGTTTTGTGTAACAGTCTGAATTGCAACAGTTTACGATTTTCTTGTATCTAAATATTTTCCATAGGTAACTGATACAACTTTAGGAAAAAAGTCGTATCTTTGCACCGAGATTGCGAAAGCAAAGTGTACATAAGTGTTGAGAATTAAAAAACAGACAGATATGAAACGTACATTATTCTTTATGGCATGCGTGCTGGCAGCTTTGACTATGTCGGCACAGGAGAATCCCAACGACGTGACAGAGACTCGTAGTGACGAGATGTACTGCGATGGTATGAGGTGGGTGTTTCGTGGCAGTTATACTGTAGAGAGTTATACCCTTGATGGATCGAAGGTTGTGAATGGTAAGACTTATGGTTTGCTTCACGTTCATAGTGATGGTTATGGAGCAAGGGGAACGGAAGCCTCTGTTTCTGATCCCTTCAACTACACCATTGGCATAAGGTACGAAGATGGACGCTTGTATGTTAACATGGAAGACTATCTGGAACTGTTTACCCCTGGATATATATGGCGCACTATCGGAGATGGCAACAACCTGCCTTACGAGACAACGGAAGACGGCGAACTGGTGCTTTACGACTTCAGCAAGAATGTAGGCGACACCTATTGTCAGCTGACAGACGGTACCACGCTGACGGTGACTAAGACCGGCGTAATGAAAACAGAGGACGGAGTGACCCGCCGCCTGCTTACACTGAGCAATGGTTTGGAACTGATAGAGGGTATAGGCTGTACCAACTCACGCGGACTGATGCTGTTCTGGCTGAACATCAGCCCCAACTACCATGATTACATTGGTACGTTTACATACTTTGGCAAGAAATTAGCTGACGGCACTTATAAAGCTATTCTGGCATACGACTTCGCAACAGTCGACAACCAGCGTATGGGAATCACCAACAAGATGCTGACCAAAGGCCGCCGTTGGGTGTACGACTACGACAATGGACAGATGAAGGGTACGCTGACCTACTCTATTGAAGGCGACACCCTGCTGCATGCCTACCATCGTGCCAAGCTCTGCATGACGCTGGTAGATAGTGAGACTAACAAGGTGGTACGCTCTGGCTATGTCGGTGCCTTCCATCAACTTAATGAATATTTGTGCTACCAGGCTGCAGGGAGCAACGAAGATGTGTTTCTTTATCGGTTTGCCTCAAATAAAGGTTACTTTGAACGGAATGGCATCGCTCGCTATGTAGTCAATAAGGACGACATAGTGGTGAACGACAATACATACCATAGGCTCCTGCTGCTTAACTATGCTAATGGACAACTGCCATTAGACAAAGACAGTCTGTACTACTGGGTGGAAGGCATCGGCAGTTCTAAAGGGCTTCTCGAACAATGGAGCGGGGTACTGGCCGACAGCATACAGTTCGTGGCCTGCTACGATGGAGAAACTTGCATCTTTACCAACGACGACTTCTATAAAGACAGCGGTCAACTCTTAGAGTTCAGTACGGAGTTACAGAAAGGACCATTATGGTATTTCGTTGATCTGTCTACGAAGACAGCCTCCGTATCCGGTTCGGAAAATTGCAAGTCGTTGAGTAGCATTGACATCCTGCCGTCGGTAGAATTATGGGGAATCAACTGCACGGTTGACAAGATTGCTGATTATGCTTTTAAAGGTCTGACGCGCCTTGAGTCCATTATCATTCCTGAAAGTGTGAAAGAAATCGGGCAGGATGCCTTCATGGACTGTACGCGCCTCACGTCCATCACCTTTCCTGATGGCTTGAGAGAAATAGGATACCAGTCCTTCAGAGACTGTACGCGCCTCACGTCCATCACCTTTCCTGAGGGCTTGAAAGAAATAGGGTATCAGGCCTTCAGAGGCTGTACGGGCATTACGTCGATTTCATGGCCGTCGAGTCTCGAAGTCATCGGACGTGCAAGTTTTGCCGAGTGTAATGGCTTGACCTCGGTCATTCTTCCTGAGGGTATTACTACCATCGGGAGGTGGGCTTTCGAGAAGTGTATCAATTTGAAGGTCGTAGATATTCCTGCCAGCGTAACAAGCATGGACCACAATGTGTTTGACTATTGTGAGAGTTTGGAGAATGTTTACTGCCGTCCACTCACGCCCCCGTATAATGGGCAGAGACTGTTCTACAATGCCAATCCAGATGCCACCCTCCATGTGCCCGCTGCCTCACTGCAAGTCTATAAGGAAACTGCCCCGTGGTGTGACTTCAAGACCATTGTTCCAATTGAAACGCAGATGGCTTACCGCCCGTTCGTCGAGGAAGGTAAGGTGTGGAAAGTAGGAGCTGTCAACTCGGGGAATCCCGTACAATGGGTTGAGTATTACTACTTCGATGGAGATACCATCATTGATGGAAAGATCTGCAAGCAGATGATGTGCCAACGGTATATCAATCAGGAATTTGCCGAATCTAATTCCATTTCACAATCCCACTCCTCAAGCTATGTGGGAGCTTGGTATGAAGAGGACAAGAAAGTGTATTTTTGTGACCCAACAAACAATCAGTTTAAGTTGAAGTACGACTTCTCCATCGATGCCAACGACACTCTACAGATAGATTATTTTTCATACGTGATTGGACCGAGGAAGACAGGAGGGATAAGTGGCTTTAAGGGCGTATATAGAGATGTTTGGAAGTGTGGAGACGATGAACGTAATTACCGGTGTGCCCCTTGGCTGGAAGGTGTCGGAGGTGTTTACGCTCCCCCGACAACAAATGTCTTTAATGTTGAAATGGTAGACCCAAGTGGGTTCCTGATGTCATGTACCGTTGGTGATGAAGTCATCTATTTCAACGACGAATATGAGGATGGAGCTACACCTGACGCTGCCCGCAAACAACGTATTGACTTCACCCATACTGTCAAGATAAAACCACAGTCAAGGACGACAAGAGAAGCTGATGCGTCGCTATACGGTGAATACAACGACCAGCAACTTGGCATCAACCTCGACCCGCTTGACGACGCCTATCTGGTTCGCATTACTGACGAGACGGGCAACGCCGTCTACGAAAAGACAGTTAACGCAGGCACCATCGTAGGCCTTAACATCGACATCTCCGACTACGCGGAAGGCCGCTACACCGTAACGGTGGAGAACAGCAATGAGTCCTTCACCGCCCAGTTCGATGCACAAACGACAAACTTTGTAGAGGTAAGAAGTAAAAGGTTAGAGGTAAAAGATGGCATCTACAACCTGCAGGGCCAGCGACTCAGCTCCTTGCGGAAGGGACTGAATATCGTCGATGGACGGAAGGTATTTGTAAAGTAAACAATTGACGTAATAACGAGAAACGACTATGAACAAGAAAGTACTTTTGTTGGCAATAATGTCTGTTGTGGCTCTCAACGTCACGGCTGATGTGAAGATAAGTGAGGCGACATTCCCTGATTCAAATTTCCGTAAATGGGTGTTGAGTCAAGAATATGGTGCTGATGGCGTTTTGACAAATGAGGAACTGGATAGTGTTACTTCTCTCAATTTAAGTCGCTTGGATATCCATAACCAAAAGGGTATTGAGTACTTCACCGCATTGAAAGACTTGAATTGTATGACAAATAAGCTGACGACGCTCAACTTGTCGAAAAACACCGCTTTGGAAAAGTTGGAGTGCCGTGGCAACAGACTAACGACAATCAATTTGTTGGAAAACAGAAAATTAAGAAGTCTGAAGTGTGGGGGCAACCAGTTGACTTCACTCGATGTATCGAATTGTACAGAACTGGATACACTTGCCTGCTCTGGCAACCCGTTGAAAATACTTGATGTGTCAAAGAATACAAAACTGACATATTTGGGGTGTTATAGCAACCAATTAACAGCACTTGATCTATCGAAGAATACTGTGCTGAACTTCCTCCAATGCAATAACAATCAGTTGACAGTACTCGATGTGTCAAAGAATACTGCTCTGACTTTTTTACAATGTTCCAGCAACCTGCTAACATCGCTTGATGTAACGAAGAATTCAGCACTGACATACCTGTCTTGTATGAATAATAAACTGACGACACTCTATGTGTCAAATAATAAATCGTTGGAATATATAACATGCTCTAGTAATCAGTTGACCTCACTTGATGTTTCCGGATGTTCTGCACTCAAATCTTTAGGCTGCAGTGGCAATCAACTTACTACGCTTGATTTGTCTGGATGTTCTGAACTGGAAGGAGTAACAAGTAGCTACAATCAACTTACTACGCTTAACTTGTCGGAGAATACTGCGCTGACCATGCTTTCCTGCTATAAGAACCAGATTAAGGGCATAGGAATGGACGCACTTCTGGAGAGTCTGCCCACTGTGAGCGATGGAAGGCTGAATGTTATGTACTTTGAGAATGAACAGAATGTGATGACAACCACGCAAGTCGCTGCGGCAAAGGCCAAGGGATGGATATCATATTATTGGTACGAAGCTGCCATGGGTTGGATTGAATATGCTGGTAGCGAGACGGCTCAGGACGCACAAGAAACGCAGATGGCTTACCGCCCACTGGTAGAAGAAGGTAAGGTGTGGAAATTAGGAACCGTCGACTCGGGGAATCCCGTTCAATGGGTTGAGTATTACTACTTCGATGGAGACACCATCATTGGCGGAAAGACTTGCAAGCAGATGATGTGCCAACGGTATATCAATCAGGAATTTGCCGAATCTAATTCCATTTCACAATCCCACTCCTCAAGCTATGTGGGAGCTTGGTATGAAGAGGACAAGAAAGTGTATTTTTGTGACCCAACAAACAATCAGTTTAAGTTGAAGTACGACTTCTCCATCGATGCCAACGACACTCTACAGATAGATTATTTTTCATACGTGATTGGACCGAGGAAGACAGGAGGGATAAGTGGCTTTAAGGGCGTATATAGAGATGTTTGGAAGTGTGGAGACGATGAACGTAATTACCGGTGTGCCCCTTGGCTGGAAGGTGTCGGAGGTGTTTACGCTCCCCCGACAACAAATGTCTTTAATGTTGAAATGGTAGACCCAAGTGGGTTCCTGATGTCATGTACCGTTGGTGATGAAGTCATCTATTTCAACGACGAATATGAGGATGGAGCTACACCTGACGCTGCCCGCAAACAACGTATTGACTTCACCCATACTGTCAAGATAAAACCACAGTCAAGGACGACAAGAGAAGCTGATGCGTCGCTATACGGTGAATACAACGAACAGCAACTTGGCATCAATCTCAATACGCTTGACGATGCCTATCAGGTAAGCATTACCGACGAAGCGGGCAAGGCCGTCTATGAGAAGACCGTCAACGCTGGCAACATCGTTGGCCTCAACATCAACATTTCCGACTACGCAGAAGGCCGTTACACCGTCACTGTGGAGAATAGCAACGAGTCCTTCACCGCCCAATTTGATACGCAAACGACAAGCATTTTGGAGGTAAAAGGTAATAGGTTAGAGGTAAGAGATGGTATCTACAACCTCCAAGGCCAGCGCATCAGTTCCTTGCGGAAGGGGCTGAATATCGTTAACGGACGAAAGGTTTATGTGAAGTAAAGGGTCATTGCGTCTCGTCACCTTGCCGGAAGAGGTGGGTGAAGTGCTTCGAATATAGCTCGGAGAGTCCCTGGCGGTTGTCGATGGCCTCGCCAACGACGAGCATCGTGGTGAGGGTGAGGTGGTTGTCGTGGACAATCCTTGCCAGGTCCTTCAGTTGGCCACGATAAATCTGCTGGTCGGGCCACGTCAGGTGGTAGCAGGCGGCAACGGGCGTGTCCTCCGGGTATTCCTCGAGGAGCTCGCGCTGTACGTCATCGACGATGGAGGCCGAGAGGAAGATGCACATCGTACTCTGGCTGCGGGCCAGCAGGTGCAGCTTTTCCTTCTCGGGCATCGGGGTGCGCCCCTCGCCACGTGTGAGGATGATGGTCTGGCAACGCTCGGGAATGGTGAACTGGCTCTGCAACTCGGCGGCAGCGGCGAGGAACGACGAGATGCCGGGCGTGATGTGGTACGACATGCCGTTGGCATCGAAGAAGGCCATCTGCTCCTGTATGGCGCCGAAGATGCAGGGGTCGCCCGTATGCAGCCTGACGATGAAGTGGCCACGGTCGTAGTGCTCTTTCATCAGCGCGCATTGCTCCTCGAGGTTCATGTCAGCCGACGACCGCACTACGGCCCCCGGCTTGTGGCACTCCGTGAGCGCCTTGGGTACCAGCGAACCGGCATAGAGTATCAGGTCGGCCCGCTCCAGCATCCGGCGGCCACGGACGGAGATGAGGTCAGGGTCGCCGGGGCCGGCACCGACAATCTCGATGTGGGCATCGGACTGGCACGGACTTATACCGACTTCTTCCTTTTTCCGTGCAAGTTCGTGTTCGTCCGATGCTAAATGGTCAATGGGAATGGCGAGTGCCGCCGTCCAGTTCTTGCCTTTCACCTTGGGGATGATGAGCTTGCCGTGATTCGAGCCGAGAATGGCGGCAGCCTCGCAGACGCTGGGGGTTCCGACATGCTTCGCGACGGTTTCACTGGGGTTGGGCACCTCGACGTCGGCCAGCTCATCGGCCGTATAGTAGACGACCTCCTCGTTGTATTCGTCTTCGAGCATCGTGCAGAACTCCTCGTCTTGCTTCACGTCGATGGTGCAATAGCGATGGGCGCAGGGCAGCACCCCCTTCGCGGCAAAGGCCTCGTCTATCTCGTTGTAGATTTTCTCATAGTTCTCCGGATGATGCGCCAAGCCGAAGCCGATGGTGCCCACCATCGGCACAAACTGCAGTTCGAGCATACCCTTCGGAGCATGGCGGATGAAGGGCGAGACGATGATGAGCAGTTTATGGTTCGTGGGGTCGGCCTCGCTGATGTCATGGATGATGGTGACGTGCTCGGGCTTCGTCTGCATCAGATAGTCCGTCCCCTCGTCGCGCACCTCTAAGAGCAGGGCCGTCGGCTTGCGGTTGACGAAGGCGAAGATACAACTGTTCATGTCGTTGCTGTCGCTCGCAACCGGCCAGCCAAATCGCTGCTCTAAGGTGTCGAGTGCCCACAGTCCAGCATTGTCGCTCTGCGTGGTAATCACCTCGCGGGCACCAATCAGCGCCGCGATGTCTCGCGTCAGGTCGTTGGCTCCGCCAATATGTCCGCTAAGCACGGAAATGACGTTCATCCCCATGCTGTCGACACACACCACGGCAGGGTCTTCGTGCTTGTCCTTGACGTAAGGCGCAATCGTCCTGACACAGATGCCCATAGCCCCGATGAATACGAAACCGTCGTAGTCGTTCCACCGTTTGCCGACCTCGGTGCGTCGAATCATCGTTGCACCCAAGTCACGCTGAAGGGCGTTGGCAATATGCTTGCCCGCCTCACTTATTTGTATGATTCCTATCTTCATATCTATAATTCCTTTCACATCATTCATAAGCTCCATCATCTTTTGTTATTCGTCCTTTTTCTTCATATTGTCGGCAAAGTTACGAAAAAAGGTTGTAAAGAACAACGGATTTTGGAAGATTAACGAAGTTCGGCCTAAAATAAAGGCAAGACGGGGCAGAACGAGGAAGTTCAAATTGGGGCTGAAAGCAAGTTGGGGAGGATTGGTGAAAGAGTTAGGTTGCCAAATCGTAACCTCATTTAGCCATCTCCTATGGAACTTAACTTCTGCATTGCAAGCAGATATTAGTGCAGACTGATGCCATATCAAGAGAAAAGACCACTCTTTTTCTTAATTTATGTTCAGGAATTATCATAACCTCGATATTTTTAATTATATTTGCGCACAGAACACTCATTATTGTACAAGAATAACTAATAAGCTATGGCAAAGATAATAGTACAAAACACGGAGATAACGGTCTTGTCACACAATGACAAAGACTACATTTCCCTGACAGATATGGCCAACGGCAAACAAAGCGAAAGTCGTGCTGCCGACATCATCAAAAACTGGATTCGTACCAGATACACCATTGAGTTTCTGGGTACTTGGGAGATGATTCACAATCCAAATTTCAAAGTGGTCGAATTTGACCACTTTAGAATGTTGGCCGGTCTTCCCAACTTTGTGATGAGTGTTAGCGAGTGGATAGAGAAGACCAATGCTATTGGCATCATCGTAAAGAAAGGGCGATATGGTGGCACATACGCTTTCAAGGACATTGCCTTTGAATTTGGAACGGCCATCAGCGTAACGTTCAAGTTATATCTGATTGAGGAGTTCCAAAGGCTCAAGGACGAAGAACAGAAACTCTTAGGCTGGACGGCAAAGCGTGAGCTTTCTAAGATTAACTACCGCATCCATACCGATGCCATCAAGAGTCACCTCATCCCTGCAGAAATAACTCGCGAGCAGGCCAACATCATCTATGCCGAGGAAGCCGATGTGTTGAATGTGGCCATGTTCGGCATGACTGCCAAGCAGTGGCGCGAGGCCAATCCTGACCTCAAAGGCAACATTCGCGACTATGCCACTATCAACGAACTCATCTGCCTCTCGAATATGGAGAACATTAATGCCGTGCTTATCAATGATGGCCTCCCCCAAGGCGAGCGACTCCTGAAACTTAACCAGATAGCCATTCAGCAGATGCAGGTATTGGAAGACAATAGCGGTAGAAATTTGTTGAAATAAGATTGCACGCCACCTCGACGTGGATGTGAAGGAATTATTGGTATCATCAAAGTAAACATAGAATATCTTTCTCAATAAGGAGTATTACACTAAATCATTGCAGTTTTATTCTAACATATGCATAAAGGAAAATAGTATGATAGAGTATTCATCTAGTAGATTGTGCTTTAAGGCTGATGTTATTGAACCGTTGAACAATTACGATATATTCGCGGTACATACTCCTTGTGGAGTTTTTCAGATGACAAAGGCCGAGTTCTACAATACATTCCCCAATATTGTAAAAACAGAGAGTTATCGGAAAGGAAGATTGTATAGCATGAAATCTCCAACCAGAAAAGCAATGCAATTCCTGACTGATGCTCCACCCAATTTGAAAATAAAGACGAAAGTCCATGAGCCCATAAGAGACCTAATAGGAAATGATATCCGTGAAAAGATTAGGGAAATAGGTCGCCTATGGAGAATGTCAGAGCATAATCCACATATAGATAATGATGTGTTACAGATTTGGGAGCATGTGATTGATGAATGGATTGCTGACAATAATATGCCATTGATTATAAGAAAGGATACAAACAAGAGGGGACAATCATTCATTCATCCCAGCGGTCGCGAAATTATCGTGAGTGACAACACCTTTGCTATTTGGGTATATTATTGTGTGATGAATGGCAAGACATATACACTTAGTCAACTCAAGGAGATGTTATCAAGCAATGAAATACCAATGGTTTTTATGCGAACGAAAGATATTTTGGAGAAAGGCAAATATACCAAACCTTTAGGAGTTTACTCACTTCCAGAATGGAAATTATGTCACATAGAACCTGTTGGGTTCAACAGCAATAAATCCATAGAAGAACTTGATATAAAAGATATACAGGAGCATTTCAGAAAGTATGCCAATCCGAACAATATGTTCGTACTCCCTAAAGAAATAGGAGACTTGGGAGAAATACAGATATTCATTGATGAGCAGATGAAAAAGTGAGCGTGATAATTAAATTGGATATTATTTATGAATCCACTTTAAAAAGTCGGATAGTCCGACCGATTAATATATTACGTTAG
>CAMVLT010000016.1 GCA_947168395.1 uncultured Prevotellaceae bacterium
TATGGCAAAAAATGCTGCTGCCGAAGCCCCCCACCCGACAGGCCAAGACCCCCCATCCGATCGAGCAAGACCCCCCACCCGATCGAGCAAGACCCCCCACCCGATCGAGCAAGACCCCCCACCCGACGAGGGAAATCCTTGGCTGTATATTGATAACCAAGTGAAAACATCTAACCTCCTAACCTAATAGCTCAAAGCACCTAATACACAGGGCTTTATGGGGGTTAGGAGTGTGCCGGACTCCTAACCTACTCCTAACCTCTCCTCTCTTACCTTTTACCTCTGCGAAGCAACTGGGTTAGGAGTGGGTTAGGAGTTCAACAAACACCTAACCTGTCTGAAACCAAGATGTACAAAGGGTTTGAGAGTTCCTGGGTTAGGTGTTAGGAGTTTTTTCAAAATTAACCAAAATAGCAGCCGCTCGGCCTGTCACCGTTGCATATTCATTCATATTCTGCATAAAAACGCGCCGTCACCCTCGCTTGAGTTTCCCTAGGGTAAACATCAAGTTCCCATAGGGGGAACAAAGGGTTCCCACCGTGGAAATATTGAGAGTGAAGCATGCTTCACTGGACTTGTAGCTGTTCAAAATAGAACGAAGAAGGACGCTCTTGCGACCATTTTGGTGTTCTGAATGTTAAAATCGGCCTCATACTGCCACCACTGCCACCTTACTGCCACCCCGCAACTTATTTTATTTCAGTTGGTTAAGTAATTAGTGGCAGTGGTGGGAGTAGAAAATAAAAACTTATGAAGTGTAGCATTAATACACATTTTTACGAAATATATCGATAAATCTCTGTGACCTCCGTGGCATAATCCTCAATTTCTGCACCCCATCCTTATATGTCACAACGACTGACTGTTTTAGATTGACTATGTCCCATGCCCGGCCAATACTCTTATCATCAAGCGGCAGGAAATCCTCGCTGCCGTTCTTCCGACGGAAACAGACGGAGAGACCGTCCTGGCTCGGAACAATAAACGCCCGCTTCACACATTTGCGCTCTGCTTTCGTGAATGGACGTGTACTTATTTCAACGACTTCAGCAATGGACTCGATAACAACATTTTCGACAATTTCATCGGTAGGAACGACTACTGTCGCCACCAGTTTGTGGTGTCGTCCCTCATAAACAAGTCCAAGCGAAAGAGTAACATAGACATCGGAGAGGCCGTTGGGACTGGCACGACCGCAATTGAGCGCATCAATATAATCTGGGTCGGTCACCGAGAGATTGTATGTCACACCGTTATAACTAAGCAACATTCTATAGCGCGTTTTATCCTCCTTGAGCTCACTCACTATTTCCACCGCATCGGCACGTACGAACATCAGCGAATAGTCGGCAGCCATATAAGTAGGAATGTCAATGGCACGGTCTGTGCCATAGAATATAACGGGATGAACCTTGTCAACGAACTGGCCAAGAACAAATAGAGATGCAGGAACACGTCCGATAGCCATCATCGCCGAATAGTGAACATCCTCCTGATGCGCCTGTTCTGGAATCGGCACGACATCAGTCAGCCTTACAACAGACAATAGTGGAATCGTACGCGCCTCGTCTATCACAATCTCGCCGAACTCCGTTGTTTTGTCTATCGGTCGAATCCATTTAGGGCTGCCATCAGGTTTTCTTACAACAGTCCAACGTCGCTCGTCATCTACTGTGACTTCCACGCCCGCAATGCACCGCCCTCGACGCTTTAATGAATTTGCCAGACAAATGAAATATGCGTCCATTCCTTATATCCCTTTATCTGACAACGTCAACCGAAATCCGATTTCCTTGTTTTTCTGCAAATAGGCGTCACGCCGTTGGTTCTCCACCGTATATAACCCGAACAACTCGTCAACCTCTGGCACGTGAAATTTCCGTGAACGCATATACTCCTCAATCATTTGCTGTTCCAGCACCTTATGTGGAGCCAACTCTGCGCCCTTCAGTATATGCCGCACATCCATACCGTTGTCATAAAAATAGCGGGAAACGAGGGAGAATCGATGGCACTCCAACGGATTGGCCTCCGAGCACATCAACGCAATGGTATAGCCTTTCTCCAGTCCCTTTTGTAGCCGTGCCACACCTGACAAAAACGCAGGTGTGTGCACGACTAGTTCAAAGTCTACCAGTCCCTCATCGTTTATGCAGTCCATGCGCCGCGCTCCAAACTCTTCACCGAAATGAAGATACTGCACACCTTTCCACCTCAGAAACCACTTCAGCGCGTCGCCATTGAACTGAGGAGAATATTTACTGGCGGGAACGCTACGAACGTCAACCACACAATCCACACCATACGCCTGAAGTTTCGTCAAGAATTCATCCTGTGACTGATTCGAGTGTCCTATGGTGTATAATGTGTTCATCATTTAACCGATTTGTTCTATCAGTTTGTCGGCCTGTACATTCAATTGCTTTTTCTGTTCGTCTGCGAGGATGAGGACATCTGTGGTCCAAGCCTCGGCGGGGACGGCGATGCCGGTCTGCTCGGGCAGGACGTCGGCCTTGATGAAGGTGAGCAGTTCGGTGAGCTTGGCGCGGCAGTTGGCGGTGGCGGGCTTGCCACCAGCACCGCTGATGGCAACGCACTTGCCGTTGATGCAGGTGGGCGTGGCGTAGTCCAATGGAATGACGGGACGTGAGAGCCAGTCGAGCAGGTTCTTCAGGTGACCGGGGTAGCTGAAGTTGTACTCGGGCGTAAATATCCAGAGGGCATCAGACTCGCTGACGGCCTTGCGGATGCGGGCCACGGCAGCAGGCTCCGGCAGCTCGATGTCCTGATTCAGCAAGGGCAGGTCGCTGTAGTCGAGTTCCGACACTTCGGCGCGGTCGCCGATGAACTCCTTAGCCTTGTTGGCCAGCTGGCGGTTGAAGGACTTCGCCCTCAACGAGCCGATAATAAACAGAATCTTTTTCATGCAATATAGTTATTGGTAATGGTTACATATCTGATAAAGTGGGTTCCCAGAGGTGCCGCTGCATATCCACGTGGCCGTTGGCCTTGAAGGTGACACCCTCGGACTCCAAGAGGGGTCGCTGGCGGCTCCAGCCAGGGGCGGTACGGCCTTCATTGTTCACGACGCGATGGCAGGGGAGCAGCTCGGCCCCTGGCGTGTAGCGCAGGGTACGCCCCACCATCCGCGAGTGGCTGGGCCATCCAGCCAAGGCGGCGATATGGCCGTAGGTGGTGACCCAGCCACGTGGAATCTGGCTGACAATGTTGAGCACGTCGTCGCGAAACGTCCGTGCTTGCTCTGGCGTCATCCTGTCGGGATAGTCTTTCATCTACGGGGATGTAATGGCTCTCGACGACGGTTCTTTTACAGTCCTCTGGCCTTGAGCAGGCTGGAGGCATCAGGTTGCTTCATACCCGTAAAGTCGGTGAACATCTGCATGAGGTCGCCAGTGTTGCCGCGGCTCAGTATCTTGTCGCGCATGTCCTGTCCCGTTTCGGGGAGCAGTGGTCCGCGCTTGGCAAAGACATCGGCAATGTTGACGGCCAGCACCTCGGTCCACAGGTAGCTGTAGTAGCCCGCAGCATAGCCGCCGCCCCACACGTGGTTAAAGTAGCTGGTGTAGTAGCGGGGAGGTATCTGGGCATCGAGCAGCCCCACGTTCTTCAGGGCTTCGGCCTCGAAGGCAAGTGCCTGGTCGGCGGTGGGAATCTTGTCGGACGACAGCGTATGCCAGGCGAGGTCGAGGCAGGTGGCGGCGAGGTTCTCGCCGAGGGCGTAGCACGGCTGGAAGTTGATGCTCTTCAGCATACGCTCCTTCAGCTGGGCAGGCATGGGCTCGCCTGTCTGACAATGGCGGGCATAGTGGTCGAACACTTCGGGGATGGTGGCAAACGACTCGTTGAACTGCGACGGCATCTCGACGAAGTCGCGGGCGACGCTGGTGCCGCTCAGGCTGTTGTACTGGCAGTCGCTGAGAATGCCGTGCAGGGCGTGGCCAAACTCGTGGAACATGGTGGTGACCTCGTCCCAGGTGAGCAGCGAGGGCTGACCCTCGGGGGCCTTGGCGTTGTTGCACACGTTGAAGATGATGGGCAGCTGGTGGCGCTGTCGGCTCTGCTTCTGGAAGCCGTCCATCCACGCTCCGCCGCGCTTGGTGGGCCGACGGAAGTAGTCGCAGTAGAAGAGTGCCCGGGACTGTCCGTCCTTGTCGATGACCTCGAACACCTTCATGTCGGGATGGTAGGTGGGTATGTCGGTGCGCTGCTTGAAGGTCAGGCCGTAGACACGGTTGGCAGCATAGAACACGCCGTTGAGCAGCACGCTGTCGACGTTGAAGTAGGGTTTCACCTCGTCGTCGCTGATGGCTAACAGCTCCTTCTTCATCTTGGCCGAGTAGTAGAAGCGGTCGTAAGGCTGCAGCTGGAAGTCTGCGACGGATGAACCGTCGGACACGCTTTTGCGGGCGAAGTCCTCGATGGCCTTCGTCTCGGCTTGTGCCTTCGGCGTGTACTGGCTGATGAGGTTTCTGAGGAAGGCGTAGACGTTGTCGGGTGTCTTGGCCATCGTCTTTTCGAGCGAGTAGGAGGCGTAGTTGGGATAGCCCATTATCTCGGCCTGCTCGGCCCGCAGCTTGGCAATCTCGACGACCAGGGGGAAAGTGTTGTACTTGCCCGTACCGTCGGCACGATGGACGGCAGCCTCGTAGACCTTCTTGCGCAGGTCGCGGTTGTCGAGGCTGGCGAGAAGTGGCTGCTGGGTGGTGTTGACGATGACGATGGCGTAGGGCGCCTTTCCGCCCCTACTCTCGGCGTCCTTGGCACACTGGGCTATATCGGCCTCGCTGAGACCAGCCAGCTGCTCCTTGCTGTCGACCCACACGACGGCGTCGTTGGTAGCATTGGGCACCACGTCGCCCCACTGCGTCTGCAATTCCGAGATGCGCAGGTTGATTTCCTTCATGCGGGCCATCTTGTCGTCGGGCAGCAGGGCACCCTTGCGCACGAAGTCCTTGTAGGTCTCCTCGAGCAGCTTCTGGTCTTCACCCTGCAACGCATCGTGGTCGCGGTCGTAGACCTGACGGATGCGCTCGAACAGGGCCTTGTTGAAGGAAATCTCGTTCTCGAGGTCGGTGAGCATCGGCTGCACCTTTTTCTCAATCTCGCTTATCGCGTCGGTTTTGTCGGCTTCGACGATGGCAAAGAATACGCGGCTGACGCGGTCGAGCGTCTTGCCGCTCTCCTCGAAGGCCAGGATGGTATTCTCGAAGGTGGCCGAGTCCTGATTCTCCACTATTTTGGCTATTTCATCGCGATTCTGCTGGATGGCAGCCTCGAAGGCGGGCAGGTAGTCGGTAGGCTGTATCTTGCTGAAGTCGGGAGCGCCGAAGGGCAAGGTGCTCTCCTGCAGCAATGGGTTCTCACGCTGCGCCTGCTGGCAGGAGGTGAGCTGCATCATAGAGGTCGACAGTACTGCTGCAGAGATGCCGAGGGTCATCAGTTTTCTGTTCATAGTCAACATACCTTAATTATTTGCACTCGCCGTCACCATAGATATAGCCGAAGGCTCCGCTCTGATAGTCGAAGATTTCCTCCGGACGGAAGAAGCGGCACAGCTCGATCTGGGCGTTCTCCACGGAGTCGGAGGCATGAACGATATTCTGCTGGTTGCTCATGGAGAAGTCGCCGCGGATAGTGCCGGGAGCAGCTTCGCGGCCATTGGTGACACCCGCCATGACACGTACCACCCTGACGGCATCGACACCGCTGAGAGCCAACGCCACAACGGGCGACGCCTGCATGGAGGCCTGGAGTGAGGGGAAGAAGGGCTTGTCGGCCAGGTGAGCATAATGCTCACGGAGGATTTCGTCGCTCAACTGCATCATCTTCATGCCTGAGATACGCAGGCCGCGACGCTCAAAACGGTTTACCACTTCGCCGATTAACTGGCGCTGTACACAACTGGGCTTCAGTAAAACAAGTGTTGTTTCCATACTCTTTTATCATTTTAGGTTTGACTATTAGTTATTATTTCCAGCATAATAATGCAAAGGTACGAAAAAAAACAAGAAAAGGACACTTTTTTTACAGAAAATTATTATCTTTGCAACAAAAATATACGAGAAGAGGCCGAAACAAGACTTAATGGATAAACAACACTCATCAAGAATGAACAAAGGAAGACTATTTGAAATCATGTCGTTGGCCTGCCTGCTGCTGGCTGCCTGCAACACGGAAAAGGGAAAGAAGGGCCCCGGCGACCAAGCTCAATACAGAACGCTGACCGTGGAGCGCAGCGACGAGATACTGACATCGGAATACTCGGCAAGGCTGACGGGACGGCAGATTGTGGAGATACGTCCACAGGTATCGGGCAACATCACCCGCATCTGCATCAACGAGGGGCAGCAGGTGACGAAGGGGCAGACGCTGTTCGTCATCGACCAGGTTCCCTATCAGGCCGCCTTGGAGGTGGCAAAAGCCAGCGTAGCCAACGCCCTGGCCAAGATGGAAACGGCGAGGATGGAGTATGAGAGCAGCCAGACGCTGAAAACGGAACAGGTGGTGAGCGACTACACCGTACAGACAACGCTGAACACGCTGAACGAGGCGAAGGCCGCGTTGGCACAGGCGAAAGCACAGGAAGTGAACGCCCGCAACAACCTGAGCTACACGGTGGTGAAGAGTCCCGTCAGCGGTTCGGCATCGATGATACCTTACCACGTCGGTGCCTTGGTCAGCAGCAATATAAGCGAACCGCTGGTCACCGTGGCCGACGACCATGAGATGTACGCCTACTTCTCGATGACCGAAAATCAGACCATCGACCTCATCCAGCAATACGGCAGCATAGAGCAGTTCATCAAGCAGGCCCCAGAGGTGGAACTGCGGCTGAGCAACGGCAGCACGTACCCCCAGAAGGGGCGCATCAATGCCGTGAGCGGCACGGTGGATGCCTCGACGGGAGCCGTGAGCCTGCGCGCCACCTTCCCCAACGCGAACCACCTGCTGCACAATGGCGGCAGCGGCAGCGTCATAGTGTCGACCCATCGTAATGGTTGCATCGTCATTCCGCAGGAGGCCACCTACGAACTGCAGAACCGCGTGTTCGTCTATCGTGTGATTGACGGCAAGACGAAAGCCACCCCCATTGAGGTGTTCCGGCTGAACAACGGCAAGGAATACATCGTAGAATCGGGACTCAGTGAGGGTGAAGTCATCATTGCCGAAGGGGCAGGACTGCTGAGAGACGGGATGGAGATAAAGGTAAAAAACAAAAAGTAAAAAAGTAAAAAAGTAAAAAGGTAAACAAAGTGAACGTTCGGACATTTATAGACAGGCCCATCCTGGCGGGCGTTATTTCGGTGCTGATGGTACTCATAGGCATCATCGGACTGAGCCAGCTGGCACTCGAACAGTTCCCGGAGATAGCACCCCCTACCGTACGCATCATGGCAAGCTACACGGGTGCCAATGCCGAAACGGTGCAGAAGAGCGTCGTCGTGCCCTTGGAGGAAGCCATCAACGGCGTGGAGGGCATGATGTATATGACATCGTCGGCCTCGAACAACGGTTCGGGCTCCATCGGCATTTTCTTCCGTCAGGGCACCGACCCCGACATGGCGATGGTGAACGTGCAGAACCGTGCCGCCACCGTGCAGGGCCGACTGCCAAGCGACGTTGTGAAAAGCGGACTGACCGTGCGTAAGCGCCAGACATCGAACATCAAGCAGATGGCCGTCTACAGCCCCGACAGCACGTTCGACCGCTCATTCCTGGCCAACTACACGAAGATTAACATCGAGCCGCGCCTGAGCCGTATACCAGGTGTGGGCGAAGTGAACGTGATGGGTGCGGACTACTCCATGCGCATCTGGCTTGACCCGCTGAAGATGGCCCGCTACGGGCTGACACCCGCCGACATCACCCAGGTGCTGAACGAGCAGAACGTCGAGGTGGCTACGGGTACCTTAGGTGCCGAGAGCCAGAACACGTTCCAGTATGTGCTGAAATACCGGGGACGCTACGAGGACGAGCAGGGCTACGAGAACCTCGTCATACGCTCGCTGCCCGACGGCGACGTGCTGCGCATAGGCGACATAGCCAAAGTGGAACTCGGCTCGCAGAACTACAACATCATTGGCGAGACCAACGGCAGCCCAAGCGTGAACATCTCCATCAACCAGGTGGCTGGTTCGAACGCCAATGAAATCATCAAGCAGATAGACCGCGAGGTAGAGGAAATACGCCAGTCGCTGCCACCGGGCATCGTCATCGAGGACTTGGAAAGCAAAAAGGACTTCCTCGATGCCTCCATTGCCAGCGTGGTAGAGACGCTGCTCGAAGCCCTGCTGCTGGTGGTATTCGTGGTGTGGCTCTTTCTGCAGAGCTGGCGCGCCACCATCATTCCCGCCGTGGCCATCGTGGTGTCGCTCATCGCCACATTGGCCGTCATCTATGCCATCGGCTTCTCGCTGAACATGCTGACGCTCTTTGCACTTGTGCTGGTCATCGGCACGGTGGTGGACGATGCCATCGTGGTGGTAGAGGCGGTGCAAGCCAAGCTTGACGACAACAGCGAGACCACTTACAAGGCAACCATCGATGCCATGCACGGCATTACGTCGGCGTTGGTCACCACAACGCTTGTCTTCATGGCCGTCTTCGTGCCTGTCTGCTTCATTGGCGGCGTAACGGGTACCTTCTACACGCAGTTCGGACTCACGATGGCCATTGCGGTGGGTATCTCGCTCTTTAACGCTCTGACGCTCTCTCCGGCTCTCTGTGCGCTTATCATGAAAGGAAAGGGTGAAGGGAAATCCTTCAACCTTCCCCATTTTTTACCTAAAATCCTCAACCGTTACAAGCGGGCGGTTGCCAGTGTGATGCCTCATCGCTGGATAGCCATTGCCCTCGTTGTGGTGGCCATCATAGGCTTGGGCTGGATGATGAAGACCACGAAGACGGGACTTGTACCCAACGAGGACATGGGTACCGTATTCATCAACGTACAGGCCTCACCAGGTAGCAGTCTGCAGCAGACGTACCACATCCTGAAGGAGGTGGAGGAACGCATAGAAGACCTGCCCCAGCTGCGCATCTACTCACTCATAGCCGGTGCGAGCAACAACTTCGAGCAGTCGTCATCGAACGGCAACTTCACGCTGAAGCTGAAGAAATGGGACGAGCGAAAGGGCGAGGGCGACGACGTACAGAGCGTGGTGGACGAAATATACCGTCGCACAGCCGACATTGCCAATGCCAAGATTCAGGTGAACACGCAGAACATGCTGCCTGGCTTCGGGCGCATCAACGGCTTCGAACTGCACATCCAGGACAAGCACGGCGGCACCATCGACGAACTGCTGGGCTACACCAACCGCCTCATCGCAGCCCTCAACGAACGGCCCGAAATAAGCCGTGCCTTCACCAATTTCTCGCTGAAATATCCGCAGTTCCGTGTCGAGGTCGATGCCGCCCTCTGCAAGCGGCGCGGCGTGTCGCCCAGTGATGTGCTGGGAGCCCTCAGCGGCTATATCGGCGGCAACTACGCCTCCAACTTCGTGCGCTTTACCAAGCTCTACCGTGTAATGGTGCAGGCCTCGCCCGAATACCGCTTAGACACGGAGTCGCTGAACAACATCTTCGTCCGCACCAGCAGCGGTGAGATGTCACCCATCGGCCAGTATATCAAGCTGACGCGCATCTACGGCTCTGAGACACTTTCGCGCTTCAACCTCTTCCCGTCTATCCAAGTGGGCGGCACGGCTGCCGACGGCTACAGCAGCGGTCAGGCCATCCAGGCCATCCGCGAGACTGCCGCCGAGGTGCTGCCCGAGGGCTATGGCTATGAGTTCGGCGGTATGACGCGTGAGGAAGCTTCAGCACAGAACACCACCGCCCTGGTGTTCGTCATCTGTATCGTCTTTATCTACCTCATCCTCTGCGGTCTCTACGAAAGCCTCTTCATTCCCTTGGCCGTCATCCTCAGCGTACCGTTCGGACTGTTGGGCAGCTTCATCTTCGCCCACCTGTGGGGCTTGGAGAACAACATCTACATGCAGACGGGACTCATCATGCTCATCGGCCTGCTCTCGAAGACGGCCATCCTGCTAACGGAGTATGCCTCGGCTCGGCGTCGTCATGGCATGGGCATCGTCAAGGCTGCACTCGATGCCGCAGCCGTGCGCTTGCGTCCTATCCTCATGACCTCGATGACGATGGTGTTCGGCTTGCTGCCGTTAGCTTTGGCCACAGGAGTCGGTGCCAACGGCAACCGCTCGCTCGGCGTGGGAGCCATCGGCGGCATGGTGATAGGCACCATCGCCCTGCTGTTCATCGTTCCCGTACTCTTCATCATCTTCCAGAGCATTGAGGAACGTGTGATACCGCACAAACAGTAAAAGCAGAAAAGCAGAACGCAGGCGAAAGGTCCAGCTCTTACCGCACGACAACCTTGCGTCCCTGAATAATGTAGAGACCCTTGGGCAGCTGGTGGCGGCTGTCGAGCCGACGGCCTGAGAGGTCGTAGGCGGAAGCAGCCGACGGAGATGTGGCGGCAGAGGTGGTCAGTTCTTTGATGGCGCTGGGCTGCTGCGAAGCGGTGAGGGGGAACAGCATCCACTGGCGATGAATGGGAGCGGCATTGCCGTCACTATACTGCCAAACCGTGACTGTTGTGCCAGCAGCCGACGACTCGTTGCTCAGGTCAAAGCCGTGACTGCGCCCCTTGTTGGCCAGAATCTTGTAGTAGGGCTGGTCGACGGGGTCGATATAAAAACCCTGCTCGCTGGCCGGAGCCTTTTGCGCCGTCAGCGAAGAACTGCCGTTGTTGCGATGGGCTGTGAGGCGCAAGCCGAGAGCGTTCTGCAGGCTATACGTGCCGTCACCCAGGTCGGTGAGCGTCCAGCGCTGTGCGTCGCCATAGTCAATGTCCTGAATGGTCACGCTGCTGCCCTTGGCGGTAATGGCACGGGCATTCTCGTTGCGGGGGATAATCAGGTACTCCCAACCGTCGCACAGCAGCTCCTGAGGCTCGGCAGCGGCACTTTCAATGGGGATGACGAGCGTAACAATGGACTGGGCCGGCATGGTCAGCTGAAGCCTGCTGCCGTCGAGACTGAGTCCCGTCCTGGTGCTGACCAGGTTTTCGTTGGCCGACGTCCGGTAGCACTTCACGGCACTGAGCGCCGGCAGACGGCCCAGAAGCGAGAGGTCGACATGGTGGACGGTCTTGGCACCTTCATTGAGCACCACTAATACCAGCGTGTCGCGCCCGGCACTGACGGCAGCTAACGACTGCGGACAGAGCGACGTCACGATATCGTAGCCCCGGCGAATGAAGCGGCTGCACTGTTGGCGCACGTAGTAGTTCTTCACCTTCGAATAAGTCTGGCTTGCGAAGCTTCCCCGAATAGTACACCACTGATCATTGGCTTCCTCCATGTACTGCCAGTCAATCCAGGCCTCGGGCTGTATGTAGCGCATGTCGTCAATCAGCCGCTGAGCCAGACTCAGGTTGCCGCCTATGCCATTGCCGCCAGAACCGGTCTCGCTCATCCAAAGGGGCATGTCTTCCTGGCGGGCCAACAGGGCCAGGCGGGCGCGTTCGGCATTGCTGCCTTGATAGGTGTGCGTGTTCCATTGTCCTACCTTCGACAGCACGCCGGCATTCTTGTATTCCCTAAATCCCTGTACGGACAGTCCCACGTTGGTCTCGTCTGAGGCGGAAATCACCGTATTAAGCCCCGAAGCACGCAGGATAGGCTCCAGCACTCGGATGAACTTAATCTGCGACTGATAGTCGAAGTGGCAGCCTTCCTGCGGGCCGTTGGCATACCAGAAGTTGGTGACCGACTCGTTGAACGGCTCAAGTGTCTTGAACTCTATGCCGTACTCGTCCTTATAGTGCTTGCAGACGTCCACCAGGTAGTGGGCAAACTCTTCGTAGTACTCAGGCCTGAGGTTGTCCTTGCCGCCATCGGCATTGCCGCTGACGCAGCCGCTGTAGGTCATGTAATAGGGGCACGAGTTGCTGAAAGCCTCGAAGACGGCATCGGGCCGCCGTTCCTTGATTTTCAGCATTATCTTGCGCTGGGCGGCATCGCGCTCCCAGTGGTACTCGTCACCGCTGAAGTCCTTGAAGCCTTCCATCTCGGCACGCAGGCCCTTGCCGTTGCCCATGTGGTGCTTGGTGCAATGACGGTTCTGCGGGTCGTCGCCTCCGCCGATGTTATAGCGGAAGTGACTGTAGTTAAGACCGGTGGGACTGACCAGCCAGTCTACTATCTCGTCTATCTTCTTGTCTGTCCACTTGCCGCATTGGCCTGCCCACCAGCAGAGCGACACGCCCCAGCCGTCAAAGTGCTGACGCACCAGTTGTGGGTGAACCATGTAGCGGAGGGTATCGGTAGGTGGCGTCGCATTGGACTTCTCGGCAAAGTACCACAGGTGCTTCATATCCGACCCACTCTTGTCCGTGTACACTTTCTGGTGGCCATCGTTGCTGTCGGTGCCCAAATACTTGTTGTTGGCCTTGCAGCGCAACTTCACGTAGTGTCCCATGCCCTGTTCTATGGCCCACTTGGCCTCGTCGCCCGAAGCTTTGTCGATGAACGCTGAGTTCCACTGGCCTGACAGCGACAGAAACTTCTGCTGACCAGCCACCTGAATGCTGTAATAGCCCTTCCCGTCGGGTGTCAGCGTCATCTGCTGTGGACTGCTCTTCGTCGGCGACTCTATCCATCCGCCGGCATCTGAACCCATCTCTAAATGATTGCCGCTGCTGTGCAGCAGATACAACGTAGTAGCCTCGCTGAAACTGGCCTGGGCACAAAGGGCTGTACTCATCAGGCAGACAGCTAACGTAAGGCAAAATCGTAAGTTCTTCTTTTTTGTAACCATCTTTTGTGTGATTATAGGGTGTTATTTCTTTTGTTCATAGATGCGCACGTAGTCTATCTCGTAGCGCATGGGCAGGGCCGCATCGTCTATGGGGCCACCGTTGTCGCCGCCCAAGGCTAAGTTGAGCAGGATGTACTGCGGCTGGCGGAAAGGGTTGGAGTGGTGACCTACGCTGCCATTCACCGTCTGTGAGAGCAGCACCTCACTGAGCAGTTCGCCATCGAGGTAAAGCCGTATGGAGGTCTCGTCCCAGTCCATGCGCCACACATGGAAGCGTTGCGCCCAGTGAGGGTCGCGGTCTGTGAAACGGCTGAAAGGTACCTTCCTGCTGTTCCATACCGCATCGTAGGGCCGGTCGCTGCCCCACGCCACATTGGCTAAGATATGTGGCACGCCCTTGATGGGGTAATACTCCATCACGTCAACCTCGCCACACGACGGCCAGGGCTGCCTGCTGCCCAGCGTCCAGATAGCCGGCCAGGCACCGCCACCAGTGGGAATACGGGCACTCACCTCCATCCTGCCATACAGGAACGTGCGCTTGCCCGCCGTAGTGAGGCAGGCCGAGGTGTAGCCGATGGTGGGGCGTTGCTGCCCCCAGCGGCGGCTGTCGGGGTCATAGGTCGGATTGGGCCGCTGTTCACGGCGCGCCTCAATGATGAGCAGCCCGTCCTGCTGCCACGCATTGTCCTGCTGATACCATTGTGCCTCATGGTTGCGCACAAAACCCTGCTCGAAGTTCCATGTTGACTCGTCTGGCCGTCCCTCGGCGTTGAACTCGTCGCTCCACACGAGCTTCCACTCCTGAGCCGGAACTTGCAGGCTCAGCAACAGTAATAAGAGGAAAAACAGTAACCTTTGCATCATATACGGATCATTGACTTAAAAGAACAAACTGACACCTACGACGGAAATGACGGCACCTAAGACGGCCTTCCACGTGATGGGCTGACGAAACAGCCACCAAGAGGGAAGGATGATAATGATTGGCGTCAGGGCCATCAGCGTTGAGGCAATGCCGGCACTGGTGTATTGCACTGCCATCAGTGAGAAACCCACACCTACGAACGGGCCGAAGATGGTGGTGGCAGTAGCCACCGCCATGCCCTTGCGGTCGTGGAGGGCTTCGCGTAGGGGAGCCATCCCCTCGCGGAAATAGTGCAGCAGCAGGAAACCGACGATGCCCGCAATGCAACGGAAGAAGTTGGCACTGAACGGTATGAGCCACTCGGCCGTCTGCGCTGTGTCGTAATGTGCCATTCCTATCTTGCTCAGCACCAGACCTACACCCTGACACACGGCAGCACCTACGGCAAAGAGCACCCCACTCAGCGGAAGCTTCAGCGACACCTTGTGGTGCTCGCCACGTCCCAAGACGGATATGCTGATGCCAGTCAGCGTCACCAGCATGGCCAGAAAGCCCCGCGATGTCATCTGCTCACCTAAAGTTACCCAGGCCATTAGTGCTGCCGACAGCGGGGCCAAGGTCATAAACAGCTGGCCATAGCGGGAGCCAATGATGATATAGCACTGAAACAGGCAGAAGTCGCCAATAACGTAGCCCACCAGTCCTGACAGTAGCATCCACCCGCAGGCCTCAGCAGAAACGCCTGAAGGCCACAGCGAGCCCGTTGCCACACCAAACAACACCAGCGAGAACAGCAGTGCCAGTGCCATTCGCAACACATTCAGGGTGAGGTTCCCAAGCCGCTTCGAGCCAAACTCACTCAGCAGCGCCGTTGCCGTCCACGAGAACGCTACGCCTATCGATATCAGTTCACCAATATAGGTCATTGCTTTGCCTTATTTCTTCTTCCACAATACCTTGTCTACGCTTCCCGCAGCTATCAGTAGACAACGGGCCTCGTCGTACGACAAGCCCAGCGACTCCTGGATCATTCGTGTGCCGCGGTCTACCAGCTTTGCGTTTGTCAGCTGCATCTTCACCATCCGGTTGCCCTCAACACGCCCCATGCGAATCATCAGCGAGGTGCTGATCATGTTAAGCACCATCTTCTGCGCCGAGCCGCTCTTCATGCGACTGGAGCCTGTCACAAACTCGGGGCCTACGATGGTCTCGATGGGGTACGCAGCCTCTTGTGCCAGCGGCGTATGGGGATTGCTTGTAATGCAACCCGTCAGCAGCCCGTTTTGGCGAGCCTGACGGATGGCGTCTACCACGTAGGGCGTAGTACCCGAAGCAGCAATGCCTACTACGGTGTCGTCCTCCGTTGGGTGATGCGTCTGCAGGTCTTTCCAGCCTTGCTCGGCTATGTCCTCGGCCCATTCTACAGCATGCCGCAGCGCCTTGTCGCCACCAGCTATAATGCCCGTCACCCAGGTCGCAGGCACTCCGAACGTGGGCGGCAGTTCGCTGGCGTCCAACACCCCTAAGCGGCCGCTGGTGCCTGAGCCGATATAGAACAACCTCCCACCCCGCTTCATCCTCGGCTCGATGGCCGTCACCAGCGCCTCTATCTGCGGAATGGCTTTGCGCACAGCATCAGCCACCAACGCATCCTCCTCGTTGATATGCTGCAATAGCTCTGAGACCGACATCTGCTCCAGATGGTCATAGTGCGACGGCTGCTCCGTAATCTTATCTTCTGCAATCACGGCACAAAGATACGAAATAAAACCGCAGATTACACAGATTATACAGATTTTTTCGTTTTTTTCTGCGTTATCTGCATAATCTGCGGTTTATTTCGTAACTTTGCAGGCAGTAATCACTCCTAAGACAATCAACACGATGAAACGCTATTTCTGTTTGATGACAATGGCCTGGCTGATGGTGCTGACGAGCATCACGGCACAGGAAGTAAAGATGCTGCAGACCGTCGTTCCTCAGCGGCTGGCTGGTCAGCGCGACGTGCTTCAACTCTCGGTGGCACCCATCCCGACAGTAAGGGTTGGCTTCATCGGCCTGGGCATGAGAGGGCCTGGGGCTGTGGAGCGCTTTGCACAGATTGAGGGTACCGACGTGAAAGGACTCTGTGACGTGGAGGCCGACCGCGTGGAGACGTGCCAGAAGCTATTAGAACGACACGGGAGAGCACGTGCAACAGCCTACAGCGGCTCGACGGAGGCATACAAGGAAATGTGCCTGCGCAACGACATTGACCTCATCTACATCGCCACCGACTGGATACACCATGTGCCGCTGGCGGTCTACGCGATGGAGCACGGCAAGCACGTGGCCATCGAGGTGCCCGCAGCCCTCGATATGGACGAGATATGGCAGCTCATCAACACCAGCGAGCGCACCCGCAAGCATTGCATGATGCTCGAGAACTGCGTCTACGACTTCTTCGAACTGGCTGCGCTGAACATGGCGCAGCAGGGACTCTTCGGCGAGGTGCTGCACGTGGAGGGGTCCTACCTGCACAACCTCGACGACTTCTGGACGGCCTACTGGAACAACTGGCGGCTGGACTACAACGCCAAGCACCGTGGCGACGTCTATCCTACGCACGGCATAGGCCCCGACTGCCAAGTGCTGAACATTCATCGCGGCGACCGCATGGAGTATCTGGTGGCAATGGACACCAAGCCCTACAACGGCCCTCGGATGGTGAAGAAACTGACGGGTAAGGACTGCCCGGACTTCCAGAACGGCGACCAGACATCCACGCTCATACACACCGTGCAGGGCAAGACGATGCTCATTCAGCACGACGTGCTCACGCCGCGTCCCTACAGCCGAATGTTTCAGGTGGTGGGCTCCGACGGCTACGCCAGCAAATACCCCGTTAACCAGCTACTATTCCGCAGCAGCACGCTCAGCAACGAGTCGCCCGACTACCAGAACCTGAACGCCCATTCAGCTATGCCCGACAGCCTCTGCCAGGCGATGCTGAGCAAATATCTGCCACCCTTCGTTAAGGAGCTACAGGAGAAGGCCCGCCGCGTCGGTGGTCATGGGGGCATGGACTTCCTGATGGACTACCGCCTGGTCTACTGCCTGCAGAACGGACTACCGCTCGATATGGACGTCTACGACATGGCCGAGTGGTGCTGCATAGCTCCGCTGAGCCGACTGTCGTTAGAGAACAACTCCATGCCCGTAGCCATTCCCGACTTCACGCGCGGCGCCTGGAATCGCATCAAAGGCTTTAGCTATGCATTCAAGAAATGAGGCTTAGGGTAAACCCGAGGATTACCGTAACTAAACCCAGGGTTTACCCTAGGTAAACTCCCAGTTTACCCTACTTAAACTCGGAGGGTGGCGGAATGGAAAATGAGAGAATTTCAGAAAACACCTAACCTCCTACCTAAATCTTCGGAAACTCTTTGTAGATAGGGGTTTTGAAGTGGTAGGTGTTGGCTGAACACCTACCTAACACCTACCTTGACAGGTACCTTGAGGTGACATATAGAAATAGGTAGGTGTCAGGTAGGTGTTTGCGAAACACCTACCTGCCGGAAAAGCCTTTGCAGAAAGGCATTCTGGGAGATTCAGGTAGGAGGTTAGGTGTTTTTGCTTATAAGAAACTTTTCTGATAAAAAACGCCTACGACATAGCTTTCTTCTTAAACATCGTACTCATGCCGTGTACGTAGTCCGTCGGCGAGATGCCGAAAGCGAACTTGAAGGCGCTGTTGAATGCTGCTACATTATTGAAGCCACACTTACTGGCCATGTCATTCATCGAGTAATCCGAGTGCTCCATGAGTATTTTTGCGGCGTATTCAGCCCGTAGGGAATTGATATAATCAAGTGTCCTCTCGGGATCCTTATAGCGTGGAACCAGCTGGCGGAACGTCTCCAAATCGACTCCCATAAACTCAGCCAGCAACTGCTGGTTGAAATCAGGATTAGTAAAGGGCTTCTCCTTGTTCACCCGGGCATCCATCTTCACGTAGAAGGCCTGACTACCGTCCGTCTTGACAGCCTTGGCAGCCTTCCGCTTCGACTGATGTGACTTCAACACATCTTCCTGCTCGTCAAGCGACAATGCCCCATCGGCCACAATGGCCCGATAGTCGTCCAGCGCATTGAGTATTCGGAGAAGCTGTTCGTTTCGCCGACTGATAACCCTATTATAATGCAGACCGAAGCCTCCGAGCACAAGTAGCACTATCACGATGACTATCAGTACTACGATGATGGCGTCGGCCTCGGCCAACGTTAATGTCAGTGCGTGGCAGAACGTAGTTGCCAATAAAAGCAACGGGGCGGTTAAGGCTAGTCTCTTTTTCATATTCGTACGTTTTGGTTGCAAAGATAAACAAAATATTCCAAACTTCCACATCTTGAGCACTTTTCGGTGCACATTTTGTTAATTTTGGGACATTTTGTCGAAAGTCGTACAAAGTTTTATTTTACGTGTCTTCTCCATCATTCATTGCATCTTTTTGGTGCAAAGTTAATCAATTGATGAACAGCTACCTAATCTTTTATGCTTTATTTGCCCGATAGTCATTTTAATGCCATGTTTGTCTTTCGCAAAAACACTGGAAGGCCTAACAGACGCGACAGAGGCTCCCGCAGACTGGCGAATTACAAATGTGAAAGCCGCAATGACCTCCACATAATTGCGCCAACTCACGTTCATCGAATGACGTAAATTCCATCTCGCTCTATATGCTTAAGTAAATACGGGTTGATGTGACGATGCATGTGGATGACATCGACTGGACGCATCAGTAATTGCTCAAGAAACCTTTTACCTTATTATAATATGGTTCAGATAAGCTCGGGTGGATTGCAAATCCTTATATTCCTTGCGGTCGGATTGCAAATCCGCCCGAGCGTTACTTCTTAGTCAGCCAGCTTGGCCTTGATGAACTCGCGGTTCAGGCGGGCGATGTTGGCGATGGTCTCGTTCTTGGGGCAGACGGCCTCGCAAGCACGTGTGTTGGTGCAGTTGCCGAAGCCGGCCTCTTCCATAGCCATTACCATTGCCTTAGCACGGCGTGCTGCCTCTACGCGGCCCTGGGGAAGCAGAGCGAGCTGAGACACCTTAGACGAGACGAAGAGCATGGCAGAGCCGTTCTTACAAGCAGCTACGCAAGCGCCACAGCCGATGCAGGAAGCGCAGTCCATAGCCTCGTCGGCATCCTCCTTGGGTATGAGGATAGCGTTGGCATCCTGAGCCTGACCTGTACGTATGGTGGTGTAGCCGCCAGCCTGGATAATCTTATCGAAGGCACCGCGGTCGACCATGCAGTCCTTTATCACGGGGAAGGCAGCTGAGCGCCAGGGCTCGACGGTGATGACGTCACCATCGTTGAAGCGGCGCATATAGAGCTGACAGGTGGTGGCACCACGCTCAGTAAGTCCGTGAGGCGTACCGTTGATGTAGAGTGAGCACATACCGCAGATACCCTCGCGGCAGTCGTGGTCGAACACGAAGGGCTCCTTGCCTTCGTTGATGAGCTCCTCGTTCAGGATGTCGAGCATCTCGAGGAACGAGGTATCATCGGGAATATCGTGCATCTCGTGGGTGTCGAAATGTCCCTGGTCCTTGGGGCCATTCTGGCGCCAGAACTTTATAGTAAAGCTTATATTCTTAGCCATAATTCCTTAGTTTTTATAGTTACGTGTCTGTACCTTGATAGCCTCGTACTCCAGCGGCTCCTTGATGAGTTCAGGCTCGTTGCCCTTGCCTTTGTACTCCCAGCAGCCTACGTAGAAGTAGTTCTCGTCGTCGCGCTTAGCCTCGCCTTCCTCGGTCTGGTACTCCTCACGGAAGTGACCACCGCAGGACTCGTTACGAGAGAGAGCGTCGAAGGCTACGAGCTGACCCATGGTGAAGAAGTCGCGCAGATGGACGGCCTTGTCGAGCTCGATGTTCAGCCCTTCCTTCGTGCCAGGCACGAAGAGGTTGGTGTCGAACTCCTTCTCCAGCTCGTGCATCTTCTTCAGACCCGTCTTCAAGCCTTCGGCGGTGCGACCCATACCCACGTACTCCCACATAATGTGGCCAAGTTCCTTGTGAATAGAGTCGACGGAACGCTTACCCTTGATGTTCAGCAGACGGTCGAGCTCGGCATCAACGGCCTTCTCGGCAGCATCGAACTCAGGACGGTCGGTACCAATCTTGCCCCAGATGCTCTGGTCGGCCAGATAGTTCTGGATGGTGTAAGGCAGCACGAAGTAACCGTCGGCCAAGCCCTGCATCAGCGCTGAAGCACCAAGGCGGTTGGCACCGTGGTCAGAGAAGTTGCACTCACCGATAGCGAACAGTCCGGGAATAGAGGTCTGCAGCTCGTAGTCAACCCAGATACCACCCATCGTGTAGTGGATAGCAGGATAAATCATCATGGGCTTGTAGTACTTCACGCCGTTAATCTCGTTGGCAACGTCGCCAGGGAATACATCGGTAATCTCCTCGTACATCTCGAAGAGGTTGCCATAGCGCTGCATAATGACATCGAGGCCCAAGCGGTTGATAGACTCAGAGAAGTCGAGGAACACAGCCAAGCCGGTGTTGTTCACGCCAAAGCCCTTGTCGCAACGCTCTTTGGCAGCACGAGAGGCAACATCGCGGGGAACGAGGTTACCGAAGGCAGGATAGCGGCGCTCCAGATAGTAGTCGCGATCCTCCTCGGGAATCTCCCAACCCTGCTTTGTACCAGCCTGCAGAGCCTTGGCATCCTCAATCTTCTTGGGAACCCAGATACGGCCATCGTTACGCAGCGACTCAGACATCAGCGTCAGCTTCGACTGCTTGTCGCCGTGAACGGGGATACAAGTGGGGTGAATCTGAACGTACGAGGGATTTGCAAAATAAGCACCCTTGCGATAGCACTGAACAGCAGCGGTGCAGTTGCAACCCATAGCGTTGGTAGAAAGGAAATAGGTGTTGCCATAACCGCCAGTAGCGATAACCACGGCATTGGCGCTGAAACGCTCCAGCTTACCTGTAGTCAGGTTCTTGGCGATGATACCACGGGCGCGACCATCGACGATGACCACGTCCTCCATCTCATAGCGGGTGAACAGCTTCACCTTGCCAGCCTTCACCTGACAGCTCAACGAACTATAAGCACCGAGCAGCAGCTGCTGACCAGTCTGACCTTTGGCATAGAACGTACGGCTCACCTGAGCACCACCAAACGAACGGTTGGCCAGCATGCCACCATACTCACGGGCAAAGGGAACACCCTGAGCCACGCACTGGTCGATGATATTGTTAGAGACTTCAGCCAAACGATAAACGTTGGCCTCACGGGCACGATAGTCACCACCCTTCACGGTGTCGTAGAACAAACGATAGACCGAGTCACCATCGTTCTGATAGCACTTGGCGGCATTGATACCACCCTGAGCAGCGATAGAGTGAGCACGACGAGGAGAGTCCTGAATGCAGAAATTATACACGTTGAACCCCATCTCAGCGAGTGAAGCTGCAGCCGATGCACCAGCCAAGCCGGTACCAACGACGATGACGTCAAGCTTCAGCTTGTTCTTCGGGTTGACCAGACGCTGATGAGCCTTATACTCCTTCCATTTTTCAGGTACTGGACCTGCGGGAATCTTTGAATCTATTACTTTAGCCATAATTCTTTCAGATTTTAAAGTTAACAATTAAGCGCAGCAGCTACCATCACAGAGTGAGGGAGCGCATCCGAGCCAGAAGGCGAGCACGACGATGACGAAGCCCAGGATGAGCAGCGACACGTAGATGATGCCGATAATCTTCCAGCGGCAGAACCAGGTCTTGCCATTCCAGCCGAGTGTCTGCAGAGCTGACCAGAATCCGTGAGAAAGATGGAACCAGAGAGCAGCCAGCCAAATGAGATAGAGGATAGAGAACACAGGGTTAGAGAACGTGTCCTTGATGTAGGCAAAGCCGTCGGCGGGAGAATGAGTACCCACGATGCCGAAGATTTCGGCGAACATCATGTTGTACCAGAAGTTGAACAAGTGCAGCAACAAGCCGAGCAAGACGATGATGCCGAGCACGAGCATGTTCTTCGAGGCCCACTCCACCTTGCCAGCATTGACCGTAGTAGCCACCTCGTAGCGATTGTCGCCGCGAGCGGTTCGGTTTTGTGCCGTCAGGATGAAGGCAAAGACGATGTGAATCACTGCCAGGGCAGCCAAGCCAAGTGTAGCCACAACAGCATACCAGTTGGCACCCAGGAATTCGCAAATCATGTTGTAACCCTCTTCCGAGAACAGCGCGACAATGTTCATGCAACAATGGAATGTCAGGAACAAGATCAGCGCAATGCCCGTCACAGACATTACAACTTTTCTACCAATTGATGAATTGATTAACCACATAAGTTGTTGAATTTAAATTATTTAAGGATTATTGAATAATCAAATTTAGGTACGTGCGCACACATTGAGGGTACAAAAATAGTAAAAAATAATGAGAATCGCAAACGTTTGCGGAAAAAAATGTGCTATTTATACAAAGTTTTTTTGACGGACTGCTTCGTACATGAGTATAGCAGCCGACACAGAAACGTTAAGAGAGTCGATACGGCCAAGCATGGGAATGCGGATATGGGCATCGGCAATGTTGCGCCACTGGTCGGTTAGTCCCGTAGCTTCTGTGCCCATGACTATAGCTGTCGAACGACGCATATCGGTATCGTAATAGAGTGAAGAGTCCTGAAGCTGGGCGGTCAGTATCTGGATGCCACGCTGCTTGAGAAAAGCTATGCACTCGTCGGACGTGCAAGCCACACAAGGGACGCTGAAGATGCCACCAACGGAGGAGCGGATGAGGTTGGGATTATAGAGGTCGGTCAGAGGGTCACACACGATGACGGCATCAACGCCTGCTGCATCGGCCGAACGAAGGATAGCCCCCAGGTTGCCCGGCTTCTCCACTCGCTCTAAAACGACCACGAGCGACTGTTCAGGTAGTCGCAAGTCGTCGAGCGTCAGCTGGCGAGTCTTTACCTCAGCGATGACTCCCTCCGTACTGCCACGATAGGCTATCTTCTCGTACACCTCCTTCGACACCTCAAACAATCGGACACCTTCAGGCAACTGAGGCATCGGCTCTGTAGCTGCTTCTACTGACGGGCACCAGAAAATGGTGTCGGCCACAAACCCAGCCTCCAAGCAATGCATCAGTTCACGGCGGCCTTCCACAACGAATAGTCCTGCCTTACGACGCTCGGCCGACTTCTGCTGGAGTTGAAGCAGAAGCTTGATTTTAGGGTTCTGTGCGCTGGTTATCGTCTCTATCATGTTGCAAAAATACAAAGAATTTCCGGATTGCGTGAGTTTTTCCGAAACTTTTTGTAAATTTGCAGGCAAAATAGTTGATAAAATGAATCAGAACTACGACGTAATTGTGATTGGCGGCGGTCATGCGGGGTGCGAGGCAGCAACAGCTTCGGCCAATATGGGTTCACGGACACTGCTCATCACGATGGACATGAACAAAATCGCACAGATGTCGTGCAACCCTGCAGTCGGCGGCATTGCCAAAGGACAGATAGTTCGCGAGATTGACGCACTGGGGGGCCAGATGGGACTGGTAACAGACGCTACAGCCATCCAGTTCCGAATGTTGAACCGTTCGAAAGGACCAGCTATGTGGAGCCCGAGGGCACAATGTGACCGTGGGAAGTTTATCTGGCAATGGAGGAAAGTGCTCGATAGAACCGAAAATCTCGACATCTGGCAGGATCAGGTGGAGGAGCTGATAGTTACGACTGAGACGCAACAAACGAAAAGGGTAACAGGCGTGAAAACGATTTGGGGAGCTGAGTTCCACGCTCCTTGTGTGGTACTGACGGCAGGTACATTCCTGAACGGGCTGATGCACATAGGGCGACGCATGGTGAAGGGAGGACGCATAGCCGAGCCAGCCGCTGAACGACTGACGGAAAGCATCACCCAGCACGGCATACGCTCTGCACGAATGAAAACAGGTACGCCCGTGCGCATAGACAAGCGGAGCATACACTTCGAGGATATGCGACAGCAGGACGGTGAGAACGACTACCACCGTTTCTCGTATATGGGCAAAGCTCGTCCCCTACCCCAACTGCCTTGCTGGGAATGTTACACCAATACTGAGGTGCATGAGACGCTACGGTCAGGATTGGCCGACTCCCCACTCTACAACGGACAAATACAATCAATAGGACCACGTTATTGCCCCTCGATAGAAACAAAACTCGTAACGTTTCCAGACAGGGAGCAGCACCTGCTGTTCTTGGAGCCTGAGGGAACTGACACGAACGAAATGTACCTGAACGGCTTTTCTTCATCGCTACCGATGGAGGTACAGATAGCGGCTTTACATCATATTCCGGCTTTGAGGGACGTGAAGGTATATAGGCCTGGTTACGCTATTGAATACGATTTCTTTGACCCTACGCAATTGGAACATACGTTGGAATCGAGAGTTATCAGCGGACTGTTCATGGCCGGGCAGGTGAATGGCACTACCGGTTATGAAGAGGCGGGCGGGCAAGGAACATTGGCAGGAATCAATGCGGCGATGAAAGCAGGTACAGCAGGCTGCAGTGGCACAGCTGCAAACCAAACATTTACATTAGCAAGAGACGAAGCCTACATTGGGGTGCTCGTTGACGATTTGGTAACGAAAGGCGTGGATGAACCATACAGGATGTTTACGTCGAGAGCCGAATACAGAATACTGCTAAGGCAGGATGATGCTGACGCACGACTGACGGAACGTGGTTATGAGCTTGGAATCGTAAAAAGAGACCGCTATAACTGGTGGCTCGAGAAGAAGAAATTCATCGAAGAAATCGAAAGTTTTTGCGATTCGTTTGCCATCAAACCGAGGCTCATCAATGGGGCTTTGGAGGCACTCGGCTCTACCCCACTCCAATACGGCTGTAAACTGACGGACTTAATCAGCCGCCCTGAACTGTCGTTTGAAAAGTTGGAAGATGCTGTTCCTGAATTGAAGGAATTGCTGAATCGTCCGACAAACAGGCGGGAAGAAATCAGCGAAGCAGCCGAAGTGCGCATCAAATATAAAGGATATATAGAGCGCGAAAAATTAGTAGCCGAGAAAATGCACCGCTTGGAAAACATCAAAATCCGTGGGCACTTTGACTATGAAAACCTAAACGCCATTTCGACAGAAGCACGACAGAAATTAGCGAAGATTCAGCCTGAGACTTTGGCTCAAGCAAGCCGTATACCAGGAGTAAGTCCGAGCGACATTAACGCCATGCTGGTGCTGATGGGCAGGTAACGTTTCACGTGAAACAACAAGACCTGTGTAACAGAGATAAGTAACTGAAAATGAACCATAAAGAAACAAGATTATGAACAACCAAACATTGATTGACAATCTGAGGTGCGTCCCAGATTTTCCGAGAAAGGGTATTAACTTTCGTGACGTAACAACACTATTCAAGAGTGCTGAGTGTATGAAAATAATGCTTGACGAACTCTATGAGCTTTACAAAGACAAGGGCATCACAAAAATAGTTGGCGTTGAAAGCAGAGGTTTTATTATGGCTGCAGCTTTAGCGGCACGATTGGGTACCGGAGTGGTCTTAGCACGTAAACCTGGCAAACTGCCTTCAATAGTCATTAAGGAGCCATTTACTAAAGAATATGGCGTTGACACCATTGAGATGCACATAGACTCTATCAATGAAAACGATGTCATCCTAATACATGACGATTTGTTGGCAACTGGCGGGACAGCCAAAGCAGCCTACGACCTTGTGCAATACTTCCATCCAAAGAAGACGTATATGAACTTTATCATAGAAATAACCGATGAAGGCCTGCACGGCAGAGACCTGTTTAAAGACATTGAGTTGACGACTTTAATAACCGTCTAATGTTTCACGTGGAACCCAGAAAATGACGAAGGAAGAAGACGAAAAAAGACTGGAGTATCTGAAGGGAATTGTGAGGCGTTTGCCTGACAAACCCGGTAGCTATCAGTTCTATGATAACGAGCATACGATTATCTATGTAGGTAAGGCGAAGAACCTCAAATCGAGGGTCTCGTCTTACTTCCATACAGAAGTGGATAGGTTCAAAACGAAGGTGCTGGTCTCGAAAATATTCGACATCAGCTATACGGTTGTCAATACAGAAGAGGACGCTCTGTTGCTGGAAAACTCACTCATCAAGAAGTACAATCCACGATATAACGTGCTACTGAAAGACGGCAAGACCTACCCAAGCATCTGTGTGACTAACGAATACTTACCTCGCATTTTCAAGACACGCACCATCAACAAGAAATGGGGCACCTACTATGGCCCTTACGCGCATGTAGGTACGATGTATGAGATACTTAGTTTGATTAAGGAACTGTACAAGCCACGTACATGCCGTTTACCTATCATAAAAGAAGGGATTACTACGGGTAAATACAAGGTTTGCTTAGACTATCATATCAAGAAATGCTTGGGGCCATGCGTGGGCAAACAGAGCTATGAGGACTATCAAAAGAACATTGCGCAAGCTCGCGAGATACTGAAAGGAAACACCCGACAAGTGCAAAAAGAACTGCGTGACGAGATGCTGAAACTATCGGAGGAATTACGATTTGAAGAAGCAGAAGAGGTGAAAAGAAAGTACCTGGCTTTAGAGGGATTTGTGAGCAAGAGCGAGGTGGTAAGCCACACCATCAACAACGTCGATACATACTCTATTACGTCGGACGAAAAGATGGCATTCATCAACTTCATACACGTTTCCAACGGTAGCATCAACCAGAGTTTCACCATCGAGTACAAGAAGAAACTGAACGAGACCGACGAGGAACTTTTAGAGCTTGGCATCGTGGAATTACGGCAACGATTTAAGAGCGAAGCCAACGAGATTATCGTACCGCAGGAAGTGAACGTAGAGCTGGAAGGCGTTAAGTTCACAGTACCCAAACAGGGTGATAAAAAGAAGCTGCTTGACCTGTCGATTATGAACGGAAAACAATACAAAATTGACCGTCTGAAACAGTCGGAAAAGCTGAATCCAGAGCAGAAACAAGTGCGGCTGATGAAGGAACTACAGGAGAAACTTCACCTACCTACCCTACCCTATCAGATAGAATGTTTCGATAACTCGAATATATCAGGAACTGATGCCGTTGCAGCCTGCGTGGTATTCAAGAAAATGAAGCCGTCGAAGAGCGATTATAAGCGGTATAACATCAAGACGGTAGTTGGTCCTGATGACTATGCGTCGATGAAGGAGGTGGTTTCAAGGCGATACCATCGCCTCATGCAGGAACAATTGCCGTTGCCTGATCTGATTGTGGCTGATGGCGGCAAGGGGCAAATGGAGGTGATACGTGAGGTGATACAGGACGAACTGCAACTGGATATTCCCATAGCCGGCCTTGCAAAAGATAACCGGCACCGTACCAACGAACTGCTCTACGGCTTCCCTCCAATGAGCATACAGCTGAAGACTGACAGCGAACTTTTCCATGTACTGACACAGCTACAAGACGAGGTGCATCGCTTCGCTATAGAATTCCATCGTAACAAGCGTTCTAAGCGCGCTTTGGAGTCGGAACTTGATAGTATCAAGGGCATCGGCCCCAAAGGCCGTGACGCGCTTCTAAATGGCCTTAAATCGGTTCGTAGGATTCGGGAGGCTGACGTGAAAACGCTGTCGGCCATCGTAGGCCCTGCAAAAGCCCAGATTGTGTACAACCATTTCCACGCTCAGGACAAGCCGTAAGCTCGCGGGCATGAAGTCGTAAACAACGATGGCCTGAGGGTAGTCCGCGTAGTGTGAATGTAACAATGTAACTTTGTAACATTGTAACATTAAGCATTATCGAATACACGGAAGAGGGGGTAATGAAATTATTATATATTATAATATATAATAATTATAATATATATAAAATAATAAATATACCTAAGACCTCACTGAGCAAATTAGAAAATCCTTAATGTTACAAAGTTACATTGTTACAATGTTACGATGTGATACAATATAAGGATAGCGGCAAGAAAATTTGGTAGTTAAAAAATAAAGTTGTAACTTTGCCGAAAAATCAGAACTATGAGAGCAGTAGTACAACGAGTCACTCACGCCAGCGTCACCATCGAGGGCACAGTAAAAAGCCAGATTCAGCAGGGTTTCCTCATCCTATTGGGTATCTGCAACGAGGACACCATGGAGGATGTGGAATGGTTGGTAAAGAAGATTGCTAACCTGCGCGTGTTTGGCGACGAGAACGACGTGATGAACCGCTCCATCCTCGATGTTCAAGGTGAGGTGCTTGTAGTGAGTCAATTCACGCTATACGCCAGCTACAAGAAGGGTAACCGTCCGAGCTGGTTCAGAGCAGGCAGTCACGAGCACTCTATCCCACTCTACGAGGCCTTCTGCGAGCAGCTAAGTGGGCAACTGGGGAAACCAGTTGGGACAGGCGAGTTCGGAGCCAACATGAAAGTAGAGCTGCTGAACGACGGGCCTGTAACCATCTGTATGGACACAAAGAATAAGGAATAAGGGTTGCGATACAATCGCAACATACAGAGAATGAAATGAAAAAGTATATCAGAGAGATTGAATTCTCAGGCATAATCATGATGCTCATCGGCTGCATTTGCCACCGGTTTCTAAACCTGCAATGGGCCATTTGGGTATGCATCATCGGACTTGGGCTATGGGTGCTACAAGTGGTTTACAAGGCCTTCAATTGGAAGGAATACGCACGCGACAACAAACAGAACATCCTAATGATGCTGTTTGTCATTGCTATGTTGTTCTATTTAATGCTCACACGATGACGATACAAGAAGCACAAGAGGCGGTTGACCGCTGGATAAAGGAGTACGGCGTACGCTACTTTTCGGAACTGACCAACATGGCCGTGCTGACCGAGGAGGTAGGCGAACTGGCCCGCGTAATGGCACGCAAATACGGCGACCAGAGTTTTAAGCCAGGCGAACGTGAGAACCTGGGCGAAGAGATGGCCGACGTGCTCTGGGTGCTGATCTGTCTGGCAAACCAGACTGGTGTGGATTTGACAGAAGAACTACTGAAATCAATTGAGAAAAAAACCCGCCGCGATGCCCTGCGACATATAGAAAACCCTAAACTAAAAGCATAAAACTATGGCAGAAAAAACAAAGTATGAAGAGGCGTTATCGAAGTACAACCTCGAAATCAGCGACCAGGAAGTAAGCAAGGCCGTGAAGGAAATCATTGCCACGAAAGTACCCCTAAACGACACATTGGAAGTGAAGAAATTCCTGATGGGAAGTGTTGAACTAACCACCCTAAAGACCACAGACTCAGATGAAAGCGTGCTGGCCTTCACTGAGAAAGTGAACCAGTTTGACGAGGCCTACCCTACCCTACCCCATGTGGCTACAATTTGCGTCTATCCGAGGTTTGCTAAAATAGTAAGCGAGACATTGGAGGTAGACGGCGTAGAAATAGCCTGCGTCAGTGGCTCGTTCCCATCCTCTCAGGCATTGATTGAGGTAAAGACTGTTGAGACCGCATTAGCAGTGAAAGACGGCGCCACAGAGATAGATATGGTGCTGTCGGTAGGTACATTCCTCAGCGGCGACTACGAGACCGTCTGCGACGAAATACAGCAAATGAAGGAGGCTTGCGGCGACAAGAAAATGAAGGTTATCTTAGAGACGGGCTGCCTAAAAACAGCCAGCAACATCAAGACTGCCTCACTATTGGCCATGTACAGCGGAGCCGACTACATCAAGACCTCAACGGGCAAGGAAGTGCCTGCAGCAACACCAGAGGCAGCTTACGTCATGTGCCAGGCTATCAAGGAGTACTACGAGCAGACGGGCGTACAGATAGGTTTTAAGCCCGCTGGCGGCCTTAACAGCGTCATGGATGCTATTATCTACTATACCATCGTCAAAGAGGTGTTAGGCGAAAAATGGCTCACTAACCAGTGGTTCAGAATGGGTACCAGCCGACTGGCAAACCTGCTGCTGAGCGAGGTGATTGGAGAAGAAACAAAATTCTTCTAATAGTTCCTTTGAATAACGTATTCAAGATAGGCTGTCAGGGCATCCTTGATGGCCTTTTCTTTAGCATATTGGTCAATAAAAATCAAAGCGTCTTTGGCTATTTCCTCCATCTTTCGCTCAGCGTATTCTATGCCACCATTCCGTTTAGTGAACTCCACTAAACAGCTGATTTCATCGGGACTTACCGTGCCTGCTTTTACCTTTCGAGCAAGGTTCATCATCGAGTCATCATTGGTAGAATTCAGGGCATAAATCACGGGTAGCGTCAACTTACCTTCAGCCATATCATTACCAGTAGGTTTACCAATCTGAGCAGAATCGAAATAATCGAAAATATCATCACGAATCTGGAAAATCATGCCTATATATTGTCCGAATTTTGCAGCATCAAGAACGGCCTGCTCTGAGGCAGAGGCTGAGAGAGCACCAATCTTAGCACAAGCTTCGAACAAGGCAGCTGTCTTGCTGTTAATTATCTGATAATAAACATCTTCCGAAATCAGCTGATTCTGAACATTCGAGAGTTGAAGTATCTCACCAGCGGCCAAAGTGCGCCCTAACTCTGACAAGATTTGTACGATTCTTTGATTCTCAGTAATAGATACACGAAGCAACGCCGTAGACAGCACATAGTCGCCAACCAAGACTGCAACCTTATTATTATAGTTGGCATTCACCGAAGCCTGACCACGACGTTCGGCACTCTCATCAACCACATCGTCGTGAACCAACGAGGCTGTATGCAACAATTCCAAGCCGACGGCAGCATTTTGAGTAACATTGGTCACTCGTCCAAAATTCTGTGCCATCAGCAGCACCAACATCGGCCGCATTCGTTTGCCGCCGCGTTGGCGAATGTGTGAAAGGGCAGCCTCGAGAAGGCCGTCATTGTGGCTCAACGAATCATTGAACAACAGGTTGAAATCGTTCAATTCTTGCTCAATCGGGTGCTTAATAAGTGACAAATAATCCATTGTTCGTGAAATTTGTTACAAAATTAGTGAAAATCTTCGGATAATGAGAAATTTTTTAGTAATTTTACGCGAAAATTCTCACTTGTTATGGATAAACTATTCCTTTTAGACGCTTACGCGCTCATTTATCGTTCTTATTACGCCTTCATTAAGAATCCGCGTATCAATTCCAAAGGCCAAAACACCTCGGCCATCATCGGCTTCTGCAACACGCTGAACGAGGTGTTGCAGAAGGAGCAACCGTCGCATATCGGCGTGGCTTTCGACCCTCATGGACCTACATTCCGCAGCGAGGCTTTCCCTGCCTACAAAGCCCAACGTGACGCTACGCCAGAGGACATCCACAAGGCCGTTCCCATTATCAAGGATATACTACGTGCCTACCACATACCCATCCTCCAGGTCGATGGCTTCGAGGCTGACGATGTTATCGGAACATTGGCTAAAAAGGCTGATTCCATCGGAGTAAAGTGCTACATGCTCACCCCCGATAAGGACTACGGGCAGTTGGTTACGGAGTTAGCAAATATCTACCGGCCACGTCACGGCGGCGGTTACGAGGTAATGGGACCCAAAGAGGTGTGCGAGAAATACGGCATCACTACCCCACTCCAGGTTATCGACCTGCTGGCTCTCATGGGCGACTCGGCCGACAACTTCCCTGGGTGTCCGGGTGTTGGTGAGAAGACGGCTGTGAAACTGATCAACGATTTCGGCAGCGTCGAACAACTACTCTCGCGAACCAACGAACTGAAAGGTGCGCTACAGAAAAAAGTCACAGAGCATGTAGACGACATCAAGATGAGTTACTTCCTCGCTACCATCAAAACCGATGTACCCATCGAACTCAACATGGACGAGTTGAAACTCGTGGAACCGGACAACGACAAACTGCGTCAACTCTTCACCGAATTGGAGTTTAAGCAGCTGGCAGACAAACTTCTTAAAAAACCTCAAAAAGCGTCAATTCCTGCTAACGGACAACTCGATTTGTTCGCAGAATTTCCAGCCGACGGCAAAGACACAAACGAAAATTCGAGTTTTGAGAGCCTAAAAACTGTGACTCACAACTATAAACTCGTTGAAAATGAGGAAGAAATGGTGAAATTACGTGATTATTTCTTGACAAATAAAATTCTCAGTTTAGACACGGAAACCACTTCAACCTCAGCTATCGATGCAGAATTGGTGGGTTTGAGCTTCGCCGTGAAGGAATTTGAGGCATTTTACGTGCCGATTCCACCCGAACGTGAAAAAGCACTACAGATTGTTAATATCTTTAAATCGGTCTATGAAGACCCCAAAATATTAAAGGTCGGACAGAACCTGAAGTACGATTTAGAAGTTTTAAGAAATTATAACGTTCAGTTACAAGGCCCGATGTGGGACACCATGATAGCCCACTACCTCATACAACCCGAACTGCGTCACAACATGGACTTCATGGCCGAGGTGTACCTGAATTACAAAACCATCCACATCGACGAACTCATAGGGCCGAAGGGGAAGAACCAGCGTTCGATGCGCGACCTCTCCCCTACCCTCGTCTACGAATACGCCGCCGAGGATGCTGATGTAACATTGAGGTTGAAAAACAAGTTGGAAGCCGAACTGAAAAAGTTTGAATGTGAAGACCTATTCTATAATATAGAGATGCCGCTGATGCCCGTGCTGGCAGAAATGGAGATGAACGGCGTATGCTTAGATACAGATTCGTTGAAAGAAACGTCAAACATTTTGACAGCAAGGTTGAAGGAAATAGAGCATCGCATCTATGAGCTGGCGGGTAAATCGTTTAATATTGCTTCACCCAAGCAGGTCGGCACCATTCTCTTCGATGAACTTCGCATTATCGAAAAACCTAAGAAGACCAAGACAGGCCAATATGTCACCTCAGAAGATGTGCTACAACAGCTGAAGAACAAGCACGAGATTGTAGCTGATATATTGGAATACAGGGGAATAACAAAACTGTTAGGAACGTACATCGACACCCTACCCCACCTCATCAATCCACGAACGGGACATATCCACACCTCGTTCAATCAGACGGTGACTGCCACAGGCCGACTCTCATCGAGTGACCCCAATCTGCAAAATATTCCCATCCGTGGTGAAGACGGAAAAGAGATACGTAAAGCCTTCGTACCAGAACCAGGTTGTCTGTTTTTTTCAGCAGACTATAGTCAGATAGAACTGCGTGTGATGGCACACCTTTCAAACGACAAAAACATGATTGAAGTCTTCCAAGAAGGCAAGGATCTGCACGCTGCAACTGCCGCCAACATCTATAAGAAACCCATCAATGAGGTAACACGCGATGAACGTACCAAGTCAAAGCGTGCTAACTTCGGCATCATCTATGGCATCACCGTCTTCGGCCTGGCTGAGCGCTTAGACATCAGCCGCGACGAAGCTAAACAACTCATTGACGGCTATTTCACCACATTCCCAGAGGTTCACGACTACATGGAGCAAGCCAAGCAGACTGCCCGCCAGCGTGGGTACGTAACAACGCTCTTCGGCCGCCGCCGCTATCTGCCAGACATCAACTCAGCCAACGCCACCGTGCGCGGCTTTGCTGAACGTAACGCCATCAACGCGCCCATCCAAGGTACAGCAGCCGACATCATCAAGGTGGCAATGATTCGTATCCACCAGCGTTTCAAGGCCGAGGGTATCCGCAGCAAAATGATTCTACAGGTACACGACGAACTCAACTTCAGCGTTTATCCGGAAGAAAAGGGTAGGGTAGAGGCCATCGTTCTCGAAGAGATGCAGCATGCCTTTCCTCTCAACGTCCCTCTCGTAGCCGACTCCGGCTTTGGTGAAAACTGGCTTGAAGCACACTAAATAAATGCATAAAAGCAAGAAAAAGAGGAAATTGTGCCCATATCTCAGAAATTATTGCTAATTTTGCAGCCGATTTCTAAATATCAAGCATTTATGAAAAAATTATTCTTTTATTTGACGGTCATTGCAGCAATGGCCACAGTAACGGTAAGCTGTAGTAAGGACGATGACAGCATTTCCTCAGAGGAGTTTGCCAACAAGCTGCTCCAGAACGGCACGACATGCACATGGGAAGGTGCTGAAAGGACGCTGAGCAGATCATGGGGTAAATGGTCAGACGACGGTGAAAAGTATGCTATCATGCGCTTTGACCGCAGCTCGACAACAGCCTTGAGTGGTACTGGTCTGGTCCTGTATTTTGAGAATTCATACAAGGACACATACAAGGATGGTTCTGAGTTCACCTGGAGCTTTGCTGGCGACGAGCTGAGAATTACCTATCGCCACAGCGGATGGGCACCAGTACATGCAGAATACAATACAACAGAGCTTATCATCAACGGCGACAAATTTGTAGGCACTTGGTATGAGTCAAGCGACAAGAAGTTTGAGTTTGGCTACACCAAGTCTACGTTCAACGAATGGTCTAAATATATCAATCAGTAAATGGCATTGAAATGTGGTATCGTGGGCTTACCTAATGTTGGTAAGTCCACATTGTTTAACTGCTTGTCGAGCGCAAAAGCGCAGGCAGCTAATTTTCCGTTTTGCACAATTGAGCCCAACGTGGGTGTCATCACCGTCCCCGATGAGCGACTGACAAAGCTGGCCGAGCTGGTTCATCCAGGCCGCATAGTTCCCGCTACGTGCGAGATTGTCGACATTGCAGGCTTGGTGAAGGGTGCCTCAAAGGGTGAGGGCTTAGGTAACAAATTCCTCGGAAACATCCGCGAGACCGACGCTATCATTCACGTACTACGCTGCTTCGAGGACGAGAACATCACTCACGTTGACGGCACCATCGACCCCATTCGTGACAAGGAAATCATCGATACCGAACTGCAGCTGAAAGACCTCGAGACCATCGAGAGCCGTCTGGCCAAGACCGAGAAAGCTGCTGCCGCCGGCAACAAGGAGGCGAAGATAGAGGTAACGGTGCTGAAGGCTTACAAGGAGGTACTGGAACAGGGTAAGAACGCCCGCATCGTGGAGTTCGACAGTAAGGACGAGCAGGATGCTGCCCGCAATCTCTTCCTGCTGACAGCCAAGCCCGTGCTCTATGTCTGCAACGTCGGCGAGGCCGATGCCAAAGACGGCAACGATTTTACGCGTAGGGTAGGGGAGTTGGCTCAGGAAGAAGGTGCCGAAATGATGGTCATTGCCGCCAAGACCGAGGAGGACATTGCCGAACTGGAGTCTTACGAGGACAAGCAGCTGTTTTTGGAGGAGCTGGGCTTGGAGGAGAGTGGCGTCAACCGCCTTATCAAGAAGGCCTACGCCCTGCTGAACCTTGAAACCTTTATCACCGCTGGCGAAATGGAGGTGAAGGCCTGGACGTATAAGAAGGGTTGGAAGGCTCCACAATGTGCGGGTGTCATCCACACCGACTTTGAGAAGGGCTTTATCCGCGCCGAGGTCATCAAGTACGACGACTATATCCAATATGGCTCTGAGGCCGCTGTCCGCGAAGCAGGCAAGATGGGTGTCGAGGGCAAGGACTACGTTGTTCAGGACGGCGATATCATGCACTTCCGCTTTAACGTTTGACCCACCCCCTTTCCCCTCCCAAAGGGAGTGGTGATTAAATTGATTTTATAACCATTTTAATAATCAGAATAATCGTGCTGAGACAATTGATAACTTCGCTAATAAGTAACCAAACTCCCCTCCCGTCGGGAGGGGTTGGGGGTGGGTTCCTATACATCACTTGGAACCCCAACCTGGAAGCCTTCCACATTGGGTGGTTCTCACTACGCTGGTACGGCCTCTGCTGGCTGTTAGGTTTTGCCCTGGCCTACCTGCTGGTGCGTCAACTTTATAAGGAGCAGAAGATCAAAGACGAACTGTTCGACCCCTTGTTCTTCTACTGCTTCCTGGGTATACTGATTGGTGCCCGCCTGGGCCATTGCATCTTCTACCAGCCAGGCGATTTTCTGACTTCATGGAAGGGTATTGTTGAGATGCTGCTGCCCATCCATTTCCTGCCCGACGGCGGCTGGAAGATGACAGGCTATGCAGGCCTGGCCTCGCACGGAGGTACGCTGGGCTTGATGATTGCCCTCTGGCTCTACGTCAAGAAGACAAAGCTGAGCCTGTGGACGGTACTCGACAACATTGCTATCGCAACCGGCTCGATGGCTTGCTGCATACGCTTGGGCAACCTCATGAACAGCGAGATTATAGGCAAGCCAACGGATGTGCCCTGGGCCTTTATCTTCGAGAAGGTCGACCTATTGCCACGCCATCCTGGCCAGCTCTACGAGGCCATCGCCTACGCCCTGCTCTTTGCCATTATGTGGTATCTGCATAAGCGGATGCCCGAGAAAATCGGCACTGGCTGGTACTTCGGCTTCTGTCTGACCTACATCTTCACCTTCCGCTTCTTCATCGAGTACACGAAGGAAATCCAGGAAGCCTTCGAGGCCTCCCTGCCGATTGATATGGGACAAATCCTCTCCATTCCCTTCATCATACTCGGTGTGTGGTGCATGATAAGAGCCAAGAAAAAAGCATAAAAAGAAATCGTCTCCTACTTTCCGGAGACGATTTTTTTGATGTCGTTCAGTTTATTCAGCGCTTCCAAAGGCGTGAGGTTGTTGACGTCGAGCCCAAGGATTTCATCGCGCACCTGACAGAGTACAGGGTCATCCAGTTGGAAGAACGATAACTGCATACCCTCGCGACTGTTGGCAATCTCAGCCGTTGGCTTGCCTACGTTTCCCACCTGGGCGTTCTCGTTCTCCAACTGCTTCAGAATAACGTTGGCACGCTTCACGATGCTGCGCGGCATGCCCGCAATCTCGGCCACATGTATACCAAAGGAATGCTCCGAGCCGCCACGTTCCAACTTGCGCAGGAAGATGACCTTGCCATCGACCTCCTTCACGCTGACGTTGTAGTTCTTGATGCGTGAAAAATTCTTCTCCATCTCGTTCAGCTCGTGGTAGTGGGTGGCAAAGAGCGTGCGCGGATGGCCACCCTTGACGTTCTCGTGCAGATACTCCACGATGGCCCAGGCTATCGAGATGCCGTCATACGTCGATGTGCCTCGACCCAGCTCATCGAAGAGCACGAGAGAGCGGCTGCTGACGTTGTTCAGGATGTTAGAAGCCTCCGTCATTTCCACCATGAACGTTGATTCGCCCAACGAAATGTTGTCGCTGGCACCCACACGGGTGAATATTTTGTCAACCAGACCGATTCTCGCGGCCTCTGCTGGCACGAAACAGCCCACCTGGGCAAGTAGTACTATCAAGGCCGTCTGACGCAGCAGCGCCGATTTACCAGCCATATTCGGGCCCGTGATGATGATTATCTGCTGGCGCTCGTTGTCAAGCAGAATGTCGTTGGGTATATACTGCTCGCCTAAAGGCAGCTCCTGCTCGATGACAGGATGGCGGCCCTGCTTGATGTCGAGCACCTCAGTAGTGTCAATTACAGGGCGTATATAACGGTTCTCCTCGGCCGTCTTGGCAAACGCTAAGAGGCAGTCGAGTTGAGCCAGTATGTTGCCGTTGATTTGTATCTGCGGAATAAACTCCTGCATGGCCAGCACCAGCTCATTGAAGAGCCGCGCTTCCAAAGACAGAATCTTATCCTCGGCCCCAAGAATCTTCTCTTCATACTCTTTCAGCTCCTGGGTAATGTAGCGTTCAGCCTGCGCCAACGTCTGCTTGCGTACCCATTCAGCCGGCACCAAGTCCTTATATGTGTTGCGCACTTCAAGATAGTAGCCGAAAACGTTGTTATAGCCAATCTTCAGGCTCTGTATGCCCGTCTGCTCGGCCTCTCGCTGCTGAATCTGCAGCAGGTAGTCTTTGCCGCTATAGGCAATTTGTCGCAGTTCGTCAAGTTCAGCGTTCACACCGTCACGAATCACCCCACCCTTCTGCACCAACTGTGGCGGGTCTGGCTGTATTTCCTTTTCAATACGGTCACGTAAAGACTCACAGAGACTCAGGCGTTCCCCTACCCTTTTCAGCGCTTCGTTCGAGGCATAGAGACATGCCGTCTTGATGGGCTGAATAGCTTGCAATGCCACCTTCAGCTGTACCACTTCACGAGGCGAGACACGCCCTACTGCCACCTTCGAGATAATACGCTCCAAATCCCCCACCCTGTGCAGTTGTTCGTCAATGCATTGGCGAAAATCCGGTTCACGATAATAGTATTCTACGATGTCAAGACGTTCGTTGATGGGCCGCTCATCCTTCAGCGGAAACACCAGCCAACGGCGCATTAAGCGGCCACCCATCGGCGAGACGGTTCTGTCAACAACGTCGAGCAACGATTTTCCGTCATCCTGCATCGGCTGAATCAACTCCAACGAACGGATGGTAAACTTATCCAAACGGACATATTTCTCTTCCTCAATACGCTGTAACGAGGTAATATGACCGATCTGCGTATGCTGCGTCAGTTCCAAGTATTGCAGAATGGCTCCTGCAGCAATCATACCGTTCTTCAGATGGTCAACGCCAAAGCCCTTCATCGACTTCACCTTGAAGTGCTTCAGCAGTTTTTGCTGGGCACTCTGCTCGGTAAACACCCAGTCATCGAGTTCGAAGGTGAATAACTTCGTACCGAAGTGCTGCTCAAAGTCCTTCTTGCGCTGACGTTCAACGAGCACCTCCTTCGGCTGCAGGTTGCCCATCAGCTTTTCCACGTAGTCGTAGGTGCCCTCGCCAGTCAGGAACTCGCCTGTAGAAATATCGAGAAACGCGACGCCGCAGGCCGACTTGCCGAAGTGTACGGCACACAGGAAGTTGTTCTCCTTGTAGTTCAGCACGTTGTCAGACAGGGCCACACCAGGCGTCACCAGCTCCGTGATGCCTCGCTTCACCAGTTTCTTTGTCAGCTTGGGGTCTTCCAATTGGTCGCAGATGGCCACACGTTTGCCTGCCCTGATGAGCTTGGGCAGGTAGGTGTCGAGGGCGTGATGTGGAAAACCGGCCATCTCGTCACCCTTGTTGTAACCGTTGTTACGGTGGGTCAGGGTGATGCCGAGTATGCGGGCAGCCGTGACGGCATCCTCGCAATAAGTCTCGTAAAAGTCACCACAACGGAACAGCATCACCGCATCGGGGTGCTTAGCCTTCAAGTCGAAGAACTGCTTCATCATCGGGGTCAGTTCCCCGTCTTTCTTTGCCATCTGTCTTTTTTATTGTTACATTGAGCGCACAAAGTTACAACTTTTTTTCCGAAAACCATCATCAGTTACGGAGAAAAATCAGACCTTAGTGCGTTATTTCTTCAATAGCCGGTGGATGGCCTTATCAAGCGACTCGGTGGGCTCGATGATGTTGTAGTCCTGCCAGAAGGCTGGGTCGCGGAAATAATCTACCTTGTCGAAGAAAGCATCACGCTGGTCAAACGACTCACGGCCTCGGATGGGCTGCACGTCACGGTCTGTGGTGCTGGTAACAGCCATCTCGCAGAATACAACAAACGACGTGGCAAAGAGCCGTCGCTTCCAGTCGCAGTTGAAGCGGAAGGTGGTGCGGATGTAACTGATGCGCGTCACACCGTCGTTACCAAGCCTGTAGTCCACGATGCACGAAAGCTCCCTCGGCCGGAAGCGCACACCCAACGGTTTCTTCACCAGCATGGCAACGGTAGCCTTTTCACGGTCGCCCATATCGAGCATCAGTTCGGCACGGGTGAACGACAAGGTCTCCTGGTCGATGTAAAGCTTGCCGAAATAGAGGGCGTAGGGCAGTATGGCGCGAGGCATGATGCTCACCACAAACTGGTTGCGGTCGGCTATCATCGTCGGAGCCTCCATCTTCAGGTCGTAGTAGTCCAGCTCTTGGGCGTTCAGCAGGAAGTCGGTGTTCTTCACCAAGTCCAACTGTATGGGTGCCACCGGCCCACCCATCACCTTCACGCCCAGCGTGTCACTCTGCTTGGCACTCAGCAGTCGGCGACCCTTGCGGATGGCTACACGGTCGCGAACCGAACTGCGCTGATAGCCTGTCTTGTACATGTCAATCACGCCCTCGGCCACGCTAATGTAGTGCTGCCGCTTCATGGCTTTCTCGCGGTAGAAGCAGCTGTATAGTTCTGGCTGCTGACTGTAGTTCTGGGGAATCTTGCTGATGGCAGCCATCACCAAGTCTCGAGGATTGTCGGCCGTAATCAGCACCTCGTGCAGCTGGATGGTGGCAGGTTTCAGCTTTATCTTCAGCTCCTGGCCTCCCACCTTCACCCGTTGCGACTTGTAGCCTACGTGCGACACCACTACAGCCTCGGCCTCGTGGTCGCTCTTCAACGTGAAGAAGCCGTCATCGTTGGTCACTACCGACACGCCTTCCACCGACACGCTGGCTCCTGCAATCGGACTGCCATTCGACTCGTCGACAACCTTACCGCTGACCACAGTTCGCTGTGCCCATAAGGTAGCGGTCATCAAAACCATCAACATTATAAGAATGCTCCTCTTTTTCATCGTCCTACAGTCGTTTAGTTTCATAAACTGCTTGCCCTGGCCACCTTGCAGCCAAGACAAGCAGATTTTGATTGTGCTTCTATGCTGGAATTAACAGAACGGATTCTCCGTCGGATAGAAGTTACCCTTCGGGAAGTTGTAGTCAATCTCCTCAACGGGGATGCCCATGTACTTCAGCACCTCCCACAGGTACTTACCGGCGTGCTCGAACATGACGGCAGCGTGGTGCGGATAGTGCTTCTCGATGAGTACGTGACGATAGAAGCGGCTCATGTTCTTGATACCAAAGATACCGATAGAGCCGAACGAACGGGTAGCCACGGGCAGAATCTCGCCCTGAGCAATATAGGCACGCAGCTTGGTGTCGGCAGTCGACTGCAAACGGTAAACCGTAGCCTTGCCAGGCTTCAGGTCGCCCTCCAAGGTACCGTTGGTCACCTCTACAGGCAAAGCGCGGGCCATAATGCGCTGGAAGCACATCTGGCAGTTGCATACCTTGCTGGAAGCCGTGTTACCGCAGTGGAAGCCCATGAAGATTTCCTTCTCGGTGTAGCTGTCGCACTCGAACGTCTTGCCCTTGATGCTCTCCTCGTACATATCCTGAGGTACAGAGTTGTTGATGTCGAGCAGGGTAACGGCATCCTGAGTGATGCAAGTGCCGATGAACTCTGACAGAGCACCATAGATATCAACCTCGCAAGCCACGGGAATGCCACGGCCCGTCAGACGGCTGTTGACGTAGCAGGGAACAAATCCAAACATAGTCTGGAAGGCAGGCCAGCACTTGTTGGCCATAGCCACAAACTGGCGCGAGCCCTTGTGAGCCTCAATCCAGTCGGTCAGCGTCAGCTCATACTGTGCAAGCTTCGGCAGCACAGAAGGTATCTTGTTGCCAGTGCCCAGCTCAGCAGCCATATCCTTCACCACATCGTCAATGCGCGGGTCGCCCTGATGCTTCTGGAAAGCCTCAAGCAGGTCAAGCTCGGAGTTCTCCTCAATCTCCACGTCAAGGTCATAGAGGGCACGGATAGGAGCGTTACAAGCCAGGAAGTTGTTAGGACGGGGACCGAAGCTGATAATCTTGAGGTTCTGCAGACCCACGATAGCACGTGCAATGGGCACGAACTCGTGAATCATCTCAGCACACTGGGCAGCATCACCCACAGGCTCCTCAGGAATATAGGCACGAGTCTTACGGAGCGACAAGGCCTGGCTGGCATTCAGCATACCGCAGTAAGCATCGCCACGACCGTCAATCAGGTCGTTCTGAGTCTCCTCAGCAGCGGCGCAGAACATGGTGGGACCCTGGAACCAGTCAGCAATCATAGTCTCAGAAATCTCAGGACCGAAGTTGCCGAGATAAACGCAAAGGGCATTACATCCAGCTTTCTTCACATCCTCCAAAGCCTGCTGAGCATGAATCTCACTTTCAACAATGCAAATAGGGCATTCGTAGATGTCGGCAGCACCGAACTTCTCTACATACTTGGCAATCACGGCCTTGCGGCGGTTAACAGCCAATGACTCGGGGAAACAGTCGCGGCTCACGGCCACGATTCCAATCTTAATTACAGGTACGTTGTTCATATTCACAAATTATTTGTAAAAAGTAATGAATTGATTTCAATCCGCAAAGATAATGCTTTATCCCCAAACCACCAAATTCTTTAGGAAAAATAACATTTCACACCCAAAAACTTTTTATATTCAGAAATAATTCTTATCTTTGCCAACGAATTGCACAAGGAAAGCTTATGTTAGACAGAACACAGACAATAGAAAAACTACGTTCCACCCGTCAGTACCTCAGCGAGCACTACGGAGTCAGTTCGATGCTACTCTTTGGTTCAGTTGCCAGAAACGAACAAAAGGAAGGCAGCGACGTGGATGTATGTGTGGAGATGAAGCCAAACCTCTTCAATCGGGCTGGCGTGAAAGTCTATTTAGAAGAAATATTAGGATGCCCTGTAGATGTTGTCCGTATGAGAGAGAATATGAACCAGTTATTCAAGAAGCAAATACTAAAATATGGAGTTAGAGTCTACTGATAAAATAGCAATGGTCTATGAGACTCTCAAGAATATTGAGATTGCTATCAGCAGATTGGAAGAACGAAATGTTCAAATCCACTCTGCTAATGACTATTTGATTTCTGCTTGGGGAATGGAAAAATTAGATGCTGCATGCATGGTAATCATTGCCTTAGGAGAAAGTGTGAAGACACTTGATAAACTCACAGACAAAAAACTGCTTCCTACATATCCTTCTATTGATTGGAAGAAAGTAATGGGTGCAAGAGACATTATTGCACATCACTATTTTGAGGTAGATGCTGAAGAAGTCTTCAGTATCATCAAGAACGATCTCGAACCACTAAAGAAAGCAATTGACTTTTTCGAGGATAAACTCTTTCCCGAGAAATTATAATAATACCCCACTGTCATCGCTGTCATCGTCATCGCTGTCATCGATAGGGGGGTAAGTTTTGTATATTTATGCATTCCAAGATTAGCCGTAAGCAACCACAGAGTTTACCGTAAGCAAGCCAACACACTAACGTAAGTAAACCTCCACTTTACCTTGCCTATTCCAAAGCCATAACCGCCCTGAATGTTTATGCAGGAAAATGCATAAAAATGCATCAGCACCGATGACAGTGATGACAGCGATGACGATGACACCGATGACAGTGGGGTAATTTGTCATCGCTATGTAGAAAAATTATATTCATTATTATATATTATTATAATAATATATAATAATGCTACTGCAAATTGATGGCCAGGCAAAAAAATAAATACCCCCACTGTCATCGGTGTCATCGTCATCGGTGTCATCGGTCAGTGTCAGTTTAATTGTCGTTTATGCAGGTTAAATAATGCAAAATGAATAATGCAATCAAGTTTTTTATACCTATTAGTTAAGAAAACCTAATTATGTTTGTTATTATGCAGTAAAATCGCTAATTTTGCAGTTAGAATTATAAATAAGGTGATTTAGGCATGAAATCATGGAGATATTTCATAGGTTTTATGGCAGTGATGCTATATGGTGGCTGCGGTGGTGAAATCGTTGAGCCCGAAAGTGTCGATGCTGATCATAGCATCACGTACTACGCACAGCCTCCGCATAACAAAGAGTCTGTAGGATACCTGCTGGCCAATACTGACTTCGTTGATTTGGCGCCTATAGGCAGTTCACCTTACACGCTACTTATCAGCGTGGGCGACAAGAAAGGCCAGGAAGCAGTCGACTACATCAGGCAGAAAGAAGGCAGCCCTATTAAAAGCATACAGGAAGTGTACTCAGGACTGGCAGGTAACGCAAAGATGTATCGGGTAGTCACCGACAAGTATTTCCAGTCGCGCAACTTCTATGTGTCTGAAAGTTACCGTACAAACCAGAGCAAAGCTGGAGCCTACGACATCAACGTGTTGCCCTATATCACCGTGAAAATGCATGCGGGACAAGACGTAAGCTCGGTGGAGGAGGAGTACAAGAGTGTGCTTAAACTGTACAGAGAGAACGATGACGGCACGTTCCTGTTCAGTTGCTCTTTCAAGACTTCCTACGAGGTGCTGATGCTGAGCATTCACGTCTACGACAAGTTAGAGGTGGCATGGGCAGAACCTGTGCTGCTGAGGCAATAAACCGAATCAATAAGAACAAAAACAAACATAAGTAATGGATTACAATTTCAGAGAGATTGAAAAGAAATGGCAAAAGCGGTGGGTAGAAAACAAGACCTACCGCGTAGTGGAGGACAAAAACAAGAAGAAGTTCTACGTGCTGAACATGTTCCCTTATCCCAGTGGAGCAGGCCTGCATGTGGGTCATCCGTTGGGCTATATAGCCAGCGACATCTATGCCCGCTACAAGCGTCAGCAGGGCTACAACGTGCTGAACCCGATGGGTTACGATGCCTACGGACTGCCCGCTGAGCAATATGCCATACAGACGGGTCAGCACCCTGAGAAGACCACGTTCGAGAACATCGACCGCTACCGCTCACAGTTGGATAAGATTGGATTCTGCTTTGACTGGGAGCGCGAAGTGCGCACTTGCGACCCCATCTACTACAAGTGGACGCAGTGGGCTTTCCAGCGCATGTTCAAGAGTTACTACAGCACAGCTTCACACAAGGCCCAGCCTACCATCAAGCTCATTGAGCACTTCGAGCTGATGGGTACCGAGAACTGCAATGCTCTGGGTACTGAGGAACTGCATTTCACGGCCTCCGACTGGCACAACTTCTCGGAGAAGAAGAAGCAGGAGGTGCTGATGAACTACCGCATTGCCTATCTGGCTGATACGATGGTGAACTGGTGTCCGAAACTGGGAACCGTTCTTGCCAACGACGAGGTGGTAGATGGCGTCAGCGTTCGCGGCGGCTACCCTGTGGTGCAGAAGAAGATGCGCCAGTGGTGCCTGCGTGTGAGTGCCTACGCTCAGCGACTGCTGGACGGACTGGAGGAGATTGACTGGACGGACTCGCTGAAGGAGACGCAACGCAACTGGATTGGTCGCTCGGAGGGTACGGAAGTCTATTTCAAAGTAGCAAATGACCCCTCCCGCTCGGGAGAGGACGAGGAGGGTTTCACCATCTTCACCACCCGTGCCGATACGATGTTCGGCGTGACGTTCATGGTGCTGGCTCCTGAGTCGGAGTTGGTGGCAAAACTGACCACACCTGAGCAGAAGGAGGAGGTAGAAAAATACCTTGACTACGTGAAGAAGCGCACAGAGCGTGACCGTCAGATGGACCATAAGGTGACGGGTGTGTTCTCTGGCAGCTATGCTATCAATCCGTTTACGGACGAGAAAATACCCATCTGGATTGCTGAATACGTGCTGGCGGGTTATGGTACGGGTGCTATCATGGCCGTTCCTGCTCACGATAGCCGTGACTATGCCTTCGCCAAGCACTTCAACCTGCCCATCATCCCGCTCATTGAGGGTGCCGACGTCAGCGAAGAGAGCTACGACGCCAAGGAGGGTATCATGTGTAACTCGGCCAGCTCGAAATTCAGCCTCAACGGTTTGACCGTCAAAGAGGCCATCGCTGCCACTAAGAAGTTCGTGACGGAGCAGGGCTTGGGTCGTGTGAAGGTGAACTACCGTTTGCGTGATGCCATTTTCTCGCGTCAGCGTTACTGGGGTGAGCCGTTCCCTGTTTACTACAAGGACAATATGCCCTACATGATACCCAAAGAGTGCCTGCCCTTAGAGTTGCCCGAGATTGACAAGTACCAGCCTACAGAGACGGGCGAGCCCCCATTGGGTCGTGCCAAGAAGTGGGCTTGGGACACCAAGACAGACAGTGTGGTCGATAATTCTCTTATCGACAACAAGAGCGTATTCCCCTTGGAGCTGAACACGATGCCTGGTTTTGCAGGCTCCTCGGCTTACTATCTGCGCTATATGGACCCCAAGAACGAGAAGGCTCTCGTGAACAAGGATATTGATGAGTACTGGCGCAATGTTGACCTCTATGTAGGCGGTACTGAGCATGCTACGGGTCACTTGATTTACAGCCGCTTCTGGAACAAGTTCCTCTATGACTCAGGCTACTCTTGCGAGGACGAGCCGTTCAAGAAACTGGTGAACCAGGGTATGATTCAGGGCCGTTCCAACTTCGTGTATCGCATTGAGGATGAGGGTCAGGACAAGGGTAAGTTTGTCAGCGTAGGCTTGAAGGACAAGTACACTACAACACCCATTCATGTCGATGTGAACATCGTTTCGGCTGATGTGCTCGACATTGAGGCCTTCAAGGCTTGGCGCCCTGAGTACGAGAATGCTGAGTTCATTCTCGAAAACGGCCAGTACAAGTGCGGCTGGGCCATCGAAAAGATGTCGAAGTCGATGTTCAACGTTGTCAATCCCGACATGATTGTTGAAAAATACGGTGCCGACACCCTGCGTCTCTACGAGATGTTCCTCGGCCCTGTAGAGCAGAGCAAGCCTTGGGACACCAACGGCATTGACGGTTGCCACCGCTTCCTTCGCAAGTTCTGGAACCTCGTCAGTTCAGTATGTTGCGATGATATCGCAACAAACGGGACTACAAACGGGACTACAGCAACCGCCGACAACCTGAAGAGCGTCCACAAGCTCATCAAGAAGGTGACGCAGGACATCGAGAACTTCTCGTATAACACCTCCATCTCGGCCTTCATGATTTGTGTGAACGAGCTGACGCAGCAGAAGTGTAAGAACCGTGAGTTGCTGCAGACGCTGGTAGTGCTTATCGCTCCGTTTGCTCCGCATATCGCTGAGGAACTGTGGGAGATGATGGGCGGCGAAGGCAGCGTCTGTGATGCTCAGTGGCCGAAGTGGGACGAGCAGTACTTGGTGGAGAACACCGTCAAGCTGGGTGTCGCCTTCAACGGCAAGACCCGCCTGGAAATGGAGTTCGCCGCCGATGCCGACAACAAGACCATCGAGGAAGCTGTGCTTGCCGACGAACGTGCCAAAAAGTATCTTGAGGGCTTCCAGGTGGCAAAGGTTATCATCGTCCCTAAGCGTATGGTGAACATCGTGCTGAAGAAATAAATGACAATAAACCACAAATTGATACTCAAGGAGGTCGGGGATTATGTCGGCATAACCCTCGGCCTCTTATTGTACACGTTCGGCTTCACGTTCTTCCTGATGCCCTACGAGATTGTCACGGGCGGCGTTTCTGGTATTGGTGCTATCGTTTACTATGCCACACGTTTCCCCATCAGCTACACCTATTTTCTTATCAATGGCCTGTTGCTGATTGTGGGTCTGAAGATTTTAGGCTGGAAGTTCCTGACCAAGACCATCTATGCCATCCTGATGCTGACGCTACTGTTAGGATTGGCCCAGGAAATCATACCCAAAGACGAAGCAGGCAACTTCATCAAAATCTTAGGTAAGGGCCAGGCCTTTATGTCGTTGGTCATCGGCTGTATGATGACGGGTACGGCATTGGCCATCGTCTTCCTAAACAATGGCTCCACGGGTGGTACTGACATTATTGCCGCTTCCGTCAACAAGTTCCGCAACGTCTCGTTAGGCACCGTACTGATGTTCGTTGACCTCATCGTCATAGGCTCCTGTCTGTTCATTCCGCAGTTTGGCGACACCTTGGAACGCATCCACAAGATTGTGTTTGGCTTCTGCACGATGGTCATCGAAAACTTCATGCTCGACTATGTGATGAACCGTCGCCGTCAGTCTGTGCAGTTCTTCATTTTCTCAAAGAAGTGGCAAGAGATAGCCAACGCCCTCGGCACCAAGACCGATCATGGAGTCACCATACTCAACGGTCATGGCTGGTACACAGGACAAGAGCGCAAAGTCATCTGTCTGTTGGCACGAAAGAGTGAGTCAACCTACATTTTCCGTCTTATCAAGATGATTGACCCTAATGCCTTCGTTTCTCAAAGTGCTGTAATCGGCGTCTATGGCGAAGGATTCGATGAAATGAAAGTGAAGGTGAAACCCACCCCCATCCCCTCCCAAACGGAAGGGGAGAATAAATAGTAAAAACTATAAAAACAGATATGAATAATAAACAAAACATAATAGTAAATAATCTCCCCTCCTGCACGGAAGGGGAAGGGGGTGGGTACATCGTATTCGCAACCAACAACCAGCACAAGCTGAGTGAAATCCGACAAATCTTAGGAGATAGCATAAAGGTGCTCTCCTTGAACGACATCGGCTGCAATGTTGACATTCCTGAAACGGGCGACACACTTGAAGCCAACGCCCTGCAGAAGGCACAGTACGTCTACGACCACTACCACGTTGACGTATTTGCCGATGACACCGGCTTAGAGGTAGAAGCCCTCAACGGTGCTCCTGGAGTCTACAGCGCCCGCTATGCCGCTGTTGGCTGTGCTGCAACGCCGTCGCAGCCAAAAGACCATGATTCCGAGGCCAATATGACCCGCCTGCTCCACGAATTAGGAGAAAATAACAATCGCCGTGCAAGATTTCGCACGGTTATTGCGTTAATACAACAAGGACAGGTGCATGAGTTCGAGGGCATCGTCAACGGCCAGATCATCCGTGAACGCAGGGGAGGGGAGGGCTTCGGCTATGACCCTATCTTCCAGCCTGACGGCTACGACCAGACGTTTGCCGAGTTAGGTCTCGACATTAAGAACCAAATCAGCCATCGTGCCCGAGCTACAGCTAAACTGGCCGATTATCTGTTAAACAAATAACATTATGAGAAGAGTCGCACTCGTTACATTGCTTATTCTGCAATGCCATATTTTGTCAGCACAAGTCGGCACCTGGCGTGCCTATATGTCGTACTATGAACCGCAGCAGATAGTGAAGGCCGACAACTATCTATTCGTACTGGCCAGCAACGATTTGTACCAGTATAACATGAACGACCAATCTATCACCACCTACGACAAAATCAACGGTCTGAGCGACTCCTACATCACCCATATTGCCTGGAACAAACAGGTCAAGCGCCTCATTGCCATTTATAAGGATGCCAACATCGACCTCGTTGACCTTAACGGCGACATCACAAACATCTCGTCGCTCTACAGCAAGACGATGACAGACGACAAAACCATCGACAGTCTCACCATCGACGGACAATACGCCTACCTCTATGCCCGCTTCGGCATTGTAAAAGTCAACATGCAACGGGCGGAAATCAGCGACACCTATACCAAGAACCATCCGGAATATCCGCACAACCTGCCAACATTCGACCGCAGCGACTACGATAAATACATTTCATTAGTATCGACACTGAAGCCCGACGGACCCAAATACAACTACTTCTACGAGTCGAAATTTGCTGCGGGCAAGCTCTACACAACAGGCGGCTACTTTCTGTCAGGCGTAGGTGATTTTGAGCGGCCTGGAGCGGTACAAGTGTGGAACGGCAATGACTGGCTCGTCTATGACGACCGCTTAGACAGTATCACGGGTTACCAATACATCGACATCAACTGCATCGACTTCGACCCCACAGATCCTTCCCACGTAGCTGCAGGAGGCCGATGTGGCTTGTATGAGTTCAAGAACGGACACCTGCTGAAATACCACAACCAGCAGAACAGTCTGCTACGTGGTGCCGTTGACGACAACAATGAGTTAGGCAATGACTATACGCTTGTCAACGGAATTAAATACGACAGCAACGGCAACCTCTGGGTGCTCAACAACCAATCCAAGGAACGTAATATCCTGATGCTCACAAAGGATGGAAAATGGGAAAACCACTATCAGCAGGAATTATCCAACACCAGCAATGTGAGCTACTCCGGCTTGCGCTCCATGATAATTGACAGTCGTGGACTCCTGTGGTTTGTCAATTCACACTGGAGCAATCCTGCCCTCTTCTGTTACGACATGAGCAGCAACGTGCTGATGAAGTACAACACTTTTGTCAATCAGGACGGCACAAGCTATGAAGTGACCAACGTCTACTGCGTCTGTGAAGACTTGGAGGGCAACATCTGGATGGGTACCAATCAAGGACCCTTTATGGTACAGAAGAGTGAGGTAGGGCAGGCGAGTGTCACTTTCCAGCAGATTAAAGTACCACGCAACGATGGCAGCGACTATGCCGACTACCTGCTCAGCGGCGTCAGCACCAGTAGCATTGCCGTCGATGGTGGAGGTCGCAAGTGGTTCTGCACCAACGGTGCCGGAGCCTTCCTTATCAGCGCCGATAACCTGACGCAGTTGCAATACTTCACAACAGCCAATTCGAAACTCCTCTCTGATAACATCACCTCCGTCTCCATCAATAATGAGACAGGCGAAGTATTTTTCCTGACCGAGAATGGCCTTTGTTCCTACATGAGCGATGCTTCCGTCTCGAACTCGTCCATGAGCAAGGATAATGTCTACGCCTATCCGAATCCTGTCACGCACGACTTTACAGGTTTAATCACCATTGTCGGTCTTTCGCTCAATGCTGACGTGAAGATTCTCTCGACAAGCGGCAAACTCATTGCAGAAGGTCGCAGCAACGGCGGTACCTTCACTTGGGACGGTTGTGACCGTGATGGCAAGAAAGTGGCTTCTGGTGTCTATATGGTAGCCACAGCCACTTCCGATGGCAGCAAAGGCACGGTCTGCAAAATCGCCATCATCAGATAAGCCTCACTAATAGTCAGTAATGATGGTCTCGTGCGGCTTGAAAAGCGAGTCAATAAGACTACGGTCCTTATGGTTGTGATTGAAGTCAACACCCGCCAAGTCAAACAATAAATAAGGTATATCTGCACTACAGAACTTCCGTCTTGCTGATGCATGGATGCGCTGGTGCTGCTCAGCATGGTGCGCTATATAGCTGTCGCTACACCAAATCATCATGGGTATATGGTAAACGTTACGCAGCGTCTCCTCATCTTGCTCACCGCTGAAAGCACGCCCATAGTTCTGCTCACTTCCGTCATATATCTGCTCACCATGATCCGATAAATAGATGACCACAGCATCGGTTTTTCGGAAACTGTCGATAATCATACCCAACACGTAGTCATTGTATCGTGTCGCATTATCGTACTCAGCCACCTGCTGACGCTGGCTTTCACTCAAGTCACTACGCTGAATATCTGAACCACTGAACACCCCGTGACTGGCTGGATAACGGCGGGCAGCGTTGAAATGCTGGCCTTGCAGATGGATAATGTTCAGCGAACGATGCGCTGTCAAGAACTGCTTACGGCAGGAGCTGATGAAGTTGCCGTCGTACTCCTTCGTTTCCGTATTCCTGTAATCAAAGCAATGGTCGTTGATATACGTCGGATTCAGAAAGTAACCGCAACTGTAATCCAGCGAACCACCCGAAGACCGCGTATATTGATTGTCGAAATAAGCCACACCATAATGCGCCTTCTTCATCACAGCAGGCATCAGCACATATTGGCTGCTGTCTGCCTGGTCAGTCTCACATCCCTTCAGCGTAAAAAGATAGCGCATGGCGTAGTCTGTTCCATTAGTAGGCGTATGCACATCCGTGAAGACAGTCAGTCTTCCTTCAGCCTGCTCACGTTCCATCAGTGGCGATGTTTTGAGACCATAACCATAAAGACTGGAATGGGTTCTGTTGAACGATTCACCTATCACCAACACTATCACAGGAGCTTGCTCCTTTTCAGGATAGGCATACACCTCAATATCGTCAATCGCCTGCTTCATCAATGCTATCTCACCGTGCTTCTGCTGCACAAAGCTGACTGACATCACCAACTCATTAACGGTATTCTGACCAATAGGGAAAGGTAGAGGGAGCAATGTCACGATAAACAAAACTGCTGACACTAAAACAGGCCACAGTTTAACACGGTTTCTGGCAGGACGCAATATCCAGAGTAATAACCCATAAACCGCTGCAACGGCTGCTAAAAACAGCAAGGTACCTGCCGACCATACGTACGTCTGAAAGAACTCGCTGACCTCACGCCCATTCGTCTGAAGTATCAGCGTCAGGATGCCTGGGTCGAACCTCGATTCAAAGAATACAAACGTGAAAGTCTCTACAATAAATAATAGGTATGCAATGGTGAACACCGTCGTGCGACCCCATGCACTTCGCTTTGTCAACCACCATGCCACCAACACATAGAACAACGACTGGACAAAAGCACCCGCAAAGAGCAGCTTGGCAAAATGACGAGGTTCATAACCTACTGGTATGCACAACAGCAGCGTACACACCAACACCCATAAAACATCGCCCCACCTCTTCACATTTTACTTTTTTACCCTTTTACCTTTCTACTTTTTTACCTTTTTACCTTTCACTCAACTCAGTTCCAGCATCCGCTCAATGGGCTTCACAGCTTCACGGGCTATCTCTGGGTCAACCTCTACGGCTGGCTCTCCATTCTTCAGACAGTTGTAAATCTTCTCAAGCGTGTTCAATTTCATGTACTGACATTCGTTGCATGAACACTCCAGTCCGCTCTCCGATATTTCAGGAGGAACAGGAATAAACTCCTTACCAGGACAAGTGCGCTGCATCTCATGCAGAATACCTGCCTCGGTAGCTACGATGAACTGCGTGGCATCGCTCTCCTGCGCATATTTCAGCATGGTAGCCGTACTACCCTTCACGTCGGCCAAAGCCAATACAGGCCCTTTACACTCCAAATGAGCCATCACAACAGCCTCTGGGTACTGATTCTTCAGCTCAATGATTTTGGCGGCTGAGAAACGTTCGTGAACATGACAACCACCATTCCACAACAGCATATTACGTCCTGTCACCTCATTGATATAGCTGCCTAAGTTATAGTCGGGCCCGAAAATCAGCTTTGCATCCTTCGGCAACTGATTCACTACTTTCTTGGCATTGCCCGAAGTCACCACCACATCTGTAAGTGCCTTCACGGCAGCTGTCGTGTTGACATACGAAATAACCTGATAGCCGGGATGCTCCTCCTTGAACTTCTGCAAGTCCTCAGCCTTACAGGAGTCAGCTAATGAACAACCAGCTTCCAAGTCAGGACAAAGCACTGTCTTGTCAGGCGATAACAACTTGCAGGTCTCAGCCATGAAGTGTACGCCACACATCACCATCACTTTCGCATCCGTCTCGGCAGCCTTGCGTGCCAAAGCCAACGAGTCGCCAACGAAGTCGGCCACATCCTGAACATCACCCACTGTGTAGTAGTGAGCCAGAATAATGGCATCCTTCTCCTGGCACATTCTGCGAATCTCAGCCTTCAAACTATCCTTTTTCAACATCACAATATTATTTTATTTTTTTCTTTTCTTTTTGAAATAAATAGAAATAAGTAGGATGATATGACGTTGATACGTGCAAAACTTTCTGTCCTTTTTCTTTCGTATTTGTTTATCAACCCGTGGTTTTCCTATGTCCACATGCTTTGTTGATTCTAACTCGTTGACCCTTCGTTACGTTCGTCACTTATCCACAATTTCTAATTTCGGTGCAAAATTACTAAGTTTATATCTTTTTCCATCAAAAATCTGTGGAAAAGTTGCTGAAAACATGCAAATAACTCTGTGAATATCCTCCATTCCCTTGTTGCGCTTTTGATATCCACAACTTTTTCGGAAGTTATCCACATAGTTATCCACACTGTTATTCACATAAAATCTTGGCTCCAGATTGCTAATTGCCAATTTATAATTGATAATTTTTGCGGCAGCATCAATTTTTTCACTTTTCACTCTCCACTTTTCACTTTATTTCCGTATCTTTGCACCGTAAAACCATATAGATAAAAAGAATAACGATATGCAAGAAACAAGACAAAACAAAATCGCACGGCTGTTGCAGAAGGAGCTCAGCGTGATATTCCAGCAGCAGACTCGGTCTATGCACGGAGTGATGGTCAGCGTAACACGTACCAAAATCTCACCCGACCTCAGCGTCTGCACGGCTTATCTGAGCATCTTCCCCTCTGAAAAGAGCGCCGAGTTGCTTGGCAACATCGAGCAGAACCTGAAGTCTATCCGCTATGCCCTGGGGCAGCGTGTAGGAGGACAGTTACGCATCGTACCCGAACTACGCTTCTTCCTCGACGACTCGTTGGACTACATCGAACGGATTGATGAGCTGCTGAAGAAATGAATTTCCCGTTCTACATAGCCAAAAGGTATCTCTTCTCGAAGAAGTCGACCCACGCTATCAATGTCATCAGCGGCATCTCGGTGGTGGGTGTGGCCGTGGCCACAATGGCTTTGGTGGTGACGCTGAGCGTATTCAACGGCTTCCACGACCTGGTGGCCTCGTTCCTCACATCGTTTGACCCGCAGCTGAAGGTGACACCCGTCAAAGGCAAGGTCGTCGCCGCTGACGACCCGAAGCTGACTCAAATCCGCGAACTGCCGCAGGTGGACGTTGCTACGGAGTGCATGGAGGACCAGGCATTAGCTGTCTACAATGGTCATCAGGCAATGGTGACGCTGAAGGGTGTCGACGACAACTTCGACCAGCTGACACATATCAACGAGATATTGTTAGGCGAGGGTACATTCGAACTGCATGCCGCCGATATGCACTATGGCATTCTCGGCATCAGACTGGCCGACGCTTTAGGCACGGGCTATACCTACGAGCAACCGCTGAAAATCTTTGCGCCACGCCGTGAGGGACAGTTGGATATGACCAGCCCAGAGGATGGCTTCATGGAGGATGAACTGTACTCGCCAGGTGTGCTGTTCTGTGTTCGCCAGGCTAAGTACGACAAGGGCTACATCATCACCTCGCTGGGCTTTGCCCGCCGCATCTTCGAAACGCAGGGCATGGTGTCGTCATTGGAGCTGAGGCTGAAGCCGGGCAGCAATTTCGATGCCGTGAAGAGCGAGATGCAGAAGATAGCCGGCAACGACTTCTACGTGAAGGACCGCTTCGAGCAGCAGGACGAGACGTTCAAGATTATGAAGATTGAGAAACTCATCGCTTACGTCTTCCTGACGTTCATCCTTATTGTGGCCTGCTTCAACATCATCGGCTCGCTCTCGATGCTGATTATCGACAAGAAGGACGACGTGGTGACCCTGCGCAACTTAGGAGCCACTGACAAGCTCATAACACGCATATTCCTGTTTGAGGGACGACTCATATCGGCACTCGGCGCTGTCATCGGCATCATCATCGGCCTGTTGCTGTGCTGGATTCAGCAGACGTATGGCATCGTGAAGCTGGGTTCCTCAACGGGGTCATTCGTGGTCAACGCCTATCCTGTCAGCGTACATCCCGAGGACATCATCCTCGTTTTCCTCACAGTACTCGTGGTCGGCTTCTTGGCTGTCTGGTACCCCGTCCGTTATTTTTCCAAAAGACTGTTGAAATGATAAGAAAGAGATTCGTATTGTTGGTGGCTTGCATGGCCTGCCTTTCAGTTCATGCACAACGTCAGCTGCAAGTGAAGGAGTTGCGGCTGAAAAACGGCTTGACCGTATGGCTCAACGAAGACCATTCGCAACCGAAGGTTTATGGAGCATTGGTGGTGAAGGCTGGAGCCAAAGATTGCCCGAATACGGGCATTGCCCACTATTTGGAGCACATGTTGTTCAAGGGTACGCAGAAAATTGGCACTACCGACTATCAGACCGAAAAGGTGTGGCTCGACTCCATCTCGATGAAATACAACGAGCTGTCGCAGACCAAGGACGAGCAGCAGCGGTTGGCCATCCAGCGCGATATCAGCCGACTGAGCCAGCGGGCTGCCGACTATGCCATCCCCAATGAGTACGAACGTCTTATTTCGAAATACGGCGGCTCCGGCCTGAACGCTTCTACGTCATTGGACGTAACGGAATACCACAACACCTTTGCACCGCAGTTCTTGGAACAATGGTGCGAACTGAACTCCGAGCGCATGATCAATCCCGTCTTCCGACTGTTTCAGGGTGAGCTGGAAGCGGTGTACGAGGAGAAAAACCGTGCCGCTGACAACATGATAACCGGTGCTTATGAGCACGTGATGAAGGCCGCCTTCAAGGGTCATCCCTACGAGTACCCCATCATTGGCAGTACCGAGAACCTGAAGAACCCGAGGCTGCAGGATATGGAGGACTTCTACCGTCGCTACTACGTGACGGGCAATATGGGACTGATGCTCTGCGGCGACTTCACGGCTGAGGGCATCGAGCCGCTGTTGGAGCGCACTTTCGGACGACTCCCAAAAGGTGGTGAAGGCTTCACCCCTCACTCTTCACCCTCTACGCTTCAGCCGTTTAATGGCGAGACCATCAACATCAAGGTAAACATACCGCTCGTCAAAGCCGTAGGACTGCTGTTCCGCGGCCCTGTAGACAAGGACAAGGATGCCCGTGCCTTGGAGCTGGCTATGAGTATGCTGACCAACGACAACGAGACGGGTATGCTCGACTCGCTGCGCACCGCCCATAAGGTGATGATGGCTGCCGGTCAGCGTTTCGCCTTCAACGAGGCTGGAGCCGTAGGGTTGCTGGCTATTCCTAAAGTGCCCTTTGGCTCGAAGAAGAAGACCGAGCGACTCTGCTGGCAGCAGATAGACCGGCTGAAGCGGGGCGACTTCAGCGAACAGAAGTTAGAGGAACTGAAGATGGAGCTGCTGCGGGGTGTCGAATTGGAGTTGGAGGACATCACCGAGCGTGCAGGGATGATGGGAAAGGTGTTTTCTGAGGGTCGTTCGTGGAACGATTATCTGCAGCAGTTAGAGGCTGTCAGGAGTATCACCAAGGCCGACGTCGTTGCTGCTGCCAACCGTTACCTGCTCTCCAATCAGTATATGCGTGGTGTCAAGAAGTTTGGGTCGTATCCCAAAGATAAGGTGTCGCAACCCAGTTACAAGCCTGTTGTGCCCAAGCACGCCAAGGAGCAGTCGGAGTATGCCCGCCAGCTGGCAAAGCTGCCTGTGGCCGAACGTGCCCCAAGGCTCATCGATATCAATCACGACACAGAGATAACTCCGCTCAACGACCACCTTATATTATATAAGGTAGAGAATCCCATCAACGACCTTTTTTCGCTGTCGCTGAAGTGGTTCAAGGGTGAGCGCGAAGAACCACGGCTGGCGCTCTTGGAGTCCTACCTTCCCGAATTGGGTACCGACTCGCTGACGAAGCACCAGTTGGGTGAAGCCTGGCAACGGTTAGGCACTACCGTGGAGTACAAGTCGTCGGACAATTTCTTCATGCTGACGCTGACCGGCTTTGAGCGCAACCTCGAACCGTCGCTCCGCCTGTTGAGCCACGTGCTGACATCGCTGAAGCCCGACAAGAAGGCAGTAAGCGAACTGGTCAGCGAGTACAAGGTGAACCTCCGCCAGCAGTATCTCACCAATACGTCAGTCATGCAGATGGTCGTCAACAAGCTATCAAAGGGTGACAAATCCAGTTTCCTGCGCCAGCCGACGGTAGCCGAAGCCAAGAAGATGACGGGTGAAGACCTGCTCCGCCTCTTCGACGACGTGCGCCAGTACGACTGCGCCGTCCTTTACTGCGGCAACCATGCGTCGAAAGAGCTCGCTTCTCACCTCTCCCTTCTCCCTTCTCACCTCTCACCTCATGACAACGAAATCCGCCTACAAGAGACCACCGAGTCTATAGTCTATGTCTATCACATGGCCGACAGCCGCCAGATGCTCATCGGCACATACGGCTCCGTCAAGCCATCGCTCACCGACCGCGAGACGGCTCAGCTGCGGTTATGGAGTCAGTACATGGGTGGAGGCGGCATGGGTTCCGTGCTGTTCCAGGAGATTCGAGAGTTCCGCGCTATGGCCTACGCCACAGGCGGACAGGACATCACCCCCAACCGTTCCCGCCACCGCGACAATCCTTCGGGCTACCTTGCTTATCTTGGCACCCAGGCCGACAAGGCCATGCAGGCCCTCGCCGTGCTCGACTCGCTGCTGAAGGATATGCCTGTCAACGAACAGCGCGTGGCCGCTACCAAGCAGGAGATACTGAACAGCATCAACAACTCTTACCCAACATTCCGCCAGCTGCCCAACTTCGTTTCCAACTACCGGGCCTTAGGCTTTACCGAGGATCCACGGGCAGTCGTGGCTAATAACCTGCCTACGCTGACCACCGCCGACATGGTGGATTTCTACAATCAGAACATCCGCCAGCAGCCCCGTGCTTACTTCATCATCGGCAACAAGAAGCAGCTCGACCTACAGGCCCTGACGAAGTACGGCCGCGTGGTAGAGTTGAAGAAGGAAGACTTAATGAGAAAATAATCAAAACAATACTATATGTCACAAGAAGAGAAAACAACCATAGAAGAGCGGATTGTTGACGTGCTGAAGACCGTCTACGACCCCGAGATTCCCGTCAACATCTACGACCTGGGAATGATTTACAAGATTGACGTGCAGGACGATGCAACGGTAGAGTTGGAAATGACCTTCACAGCTCCCAACTGTCCTGCCGCCGACTATATATTAGAAGATGTACGCACGAAGGTCGAGAGTGTCGAGGGCATCAAGTCTGCCAACGTCAATCTCGTCTTCGAACCTGCTTGGGACCAGAGTATGATGACCGAAGAAGCACGCGTCGAACTCGGATTTGACTGATATGAAATATATATATTTTCTCAGTGATGCTCACCTCGGTTCGTGGGCAGTTGAGCACAGCAGGATGCAGGAGCGCCGACTGGTGCGTTTCCTCGACAGTATAAAGCAGAAGGCGGCTGCCGTCTACCTGCTTGGTGATATGTTCGACTTCTGGTATGAATACCGTTACGTGGTGCCCAAGGGCTACACCCGCTTCCTCGGCAAACTGTCGGAGCTGACCGACATGGGCGTTGAGGTGCATTACTTCACAGGCAACCACGACATCTGGGCCTACGAGTATCTGGAAAAGGAGTGTGGCGTCATTCTGCACCACCAGCCGCTGACCACCGAAATCTACGGCAAGATATTCTTCCTGGCTCACGGCGACGGTCTGGGCGACCCCAACAAGTCGTTCAAGCTCATCCGCTGGATATTCCACAACCGCCTTTGCCAGTGGGCATTCTCTGCCTTGCACCCCCGTTGGGGTATATGGTTCGGACAGACGTGGGCCAAGCACTCGCGGCTGAAGCGTAACGGCGGCGAGGAGCCTGCCTACATGGGTGAGAATCGCGAACACTTGGTGCTCTACACCAAGCGCTACATACAGTATCACTCCAACGTCGATTACTTCATCTACGGTCATCGTCACATCGAGGTTGACCTGCAGCTCACCCGCAAGGCCCGCATGATTATCCTCGGCGACTGGATTTCCCAATTCTCCTACGTCGTCTACGACGGCGAACACCTCTTCATGTCGCAATACATTGAGGGCGAGAGCATCATGTAATTCTTTATTCGATGATTATGGAAAAGACGCCCCTCATCCTGTCGAAGCAAGAAATGTAGTTCTTCGACGAGCGAAGCGAACAGAGTTCGAGCGGTCCTGCTGCTTATCCGCGGCCTACAACTGCTTCACCACGGGGTCAACCTGCGACTTCTTCCAAGCCTCGTCCTCCTTCACGCGGCACTGGTGCAGAGCTTGCGATTTCCTCAAAAACGTAGCGTTGTCCGTCTCATAATTGCCGCAGCAGTCGTCCGCTCGGCATCCCTAAGGGTGACGCTTGCTACTGAAAGGACGCAAGAATCTGCTGTGTCGTGCCGTCATGATGTGCATTCGACAGCAATCCAAGATAGCTAAAAGAAAGTTCTTCAAAGTCTGCCATAATCTTAATCCTTTCTATCTTTAAGTGTGAATACTATTATTTGTTGTTCGATGATTTGAATGAATCGTGCCACAAAGTTAGTCAAAAATCTACAATATACTTTCACTTTGCCAAAGAATTGCACGAATTTTTAATAATTTTACGTCTTTTCGGCTCATATTGGCAGATTTTTCGTACTTTTGCACACGTAATAAACAACAAGTTGCTATATGAAAACAAAAAAATGTATAAAATGTAACGCTGATATTAATATCTATGCGTCAGAATGTCCTTATTGCAAATGCAGCAATCAAGGTTTAGAAGACGAGATTCCATCTTCACTTAACTTGGACTTCTATAGTTTGTCGCTGTATCAGTCAACCATTGACGAGATAGCTAATGGGTATGAATCAAAATATGGAAAACCAGACCGCATTCTTGACACGACTTATTTTGCTGTAGAAGAGAACCATTTCTATCATAGATTTATGTTTTTTGGTGAAGCTAAAAGACTCGTTTTCATTTCTCCTGATAAGCAAATCGTATTACCATATAGTCAAATTAACGGATATGATATAATTGACAATAGTTTTCTTACCGGAGGTACTGAGAGTGCAGTTACGACAACAAATACTGGCAGCGTATTAGGGAGAGCCGCAGTTGGAGCTGTTATCGGAGGGGCGACTGGTGCAATTATTGGCGGAAATACTTCTTCGAAAACCACCATTTTTGAAAGGGATGAATTAACGAATAACGTCAGACTCTCAATCGTTATAAAAACAAAAAGTATATCTAATCCATTGATAGAGATAGATTTTGAGGAGCACAAAAACACATTACAGCAGTTTGTGGCCATACTTGACATCATTTTGAGTAGCCATGCAGAGTATGCCGCTGACAAAGACTCCCAAATAGAGGAAAAGTATATTTATTTGCAAGAAGAAATACGCAAAAATCATCCAGAAATTGTTTCAGAAGAATTGGAAAGAGAAAAAGAAAGAAAGGCAAAAGTAGAAAGAAATAGTGGATGTATGTTATTATTGCTAATTCCTCTTGTAATTGGTGGTCTGTCTTATTTTCTTCTATGACAGTTTCGGTGAACACGTTAAAAAAGACTGATACTTTTTTAAAACAATATGGCTATACCAATCTGGATCATTATTTTATGCTCTATCGCATTAATAGCTTTTGGTGTGCTGATAGGCATTTGGAATAAGAATATTAGTTGCTCCAAAGATAAAGAAGAAATGGGTTTGGAAGAATTCATTTCAGAATCTATAATCCAGCTTATGAACGGGGTAACAACAGCGCAAGAAGTAAGCGAGGTGGTTGGCGGAGCGGTAAACCCTCATCTTCTCACCACAGATGCGACATCGGTTCCATCTGTTAGTCATGGGAATACTACTGAAATTAAGTATAATATTGCCCTGACAAAAACAAAGAGCAATGACGGGAAATATAAGTTCGCTGTTATGTTTGGAAATAATGGTGAAGTTGGTAGGAGCAAAAGCGCACACTATTCGGATTCGTCTATGACTTCAATGTCATTTGCAGTTCGGGTATCCTTGCCATTACATGATAATAGGGCAACAACAAACTTTAGCATAGATGAACTAAAAGCTGTTCAAAAAGTTAGAAAAGAAAAGAATAAGGAAAAGGGAAAGAATCAAGAGTGATAGACTTCTCTTTCTGCATTTAGACTTAAAGTGGTAATGGCCTCTCCGACATCTGTTGGCCTCAGCTTCCCGCTCCTTGTTTCTCCACATTATTATATATTATAGGCCGTCCATTGTGGCGGTCTTTTTCTTGTCTGTTTGGCTTATGCTGCTTCCCGATTAACGGGAATGCTCAAATGTGCTCGCGGTAGGCGGTATGCAGCACAGCGCGAAACGTTGACCAATAGCCTGCGATGCTATTGGTGTGTAGCGTCTGATTAATATGCTTCAGCTGGTGGGCGGTCATCAGATACTCTTTGTAATCGGCTTGCCGCTTCGCTCGGCGAAGAACTTGTTACAGAGGTCAACATTAATCTCATCGAAGCGGCACTTGCCGTTGCAGAACTTCTCGAAGTGGAGATAGACGTTCTCCCACTTAGTGTGGTAACCTCCACGAGACAAGCCGTTGTCTCGCGGCCCCTCCCTTCTTGTAGGCCTTCTCCTTGAAGTAGTCAAGGAAACTGCCCTTGGGCTCGGTCATGCTCAAACGAGTTTGGCATTGCTCTCGCCAAAGTGCTCATCATAACTGGTTTCACATGAATACTCATACGATACTGTAGCTACCATAGAGGGCAAGCCTTTCCTCCATGATCCTGTCGAAATCGGACTTGGGAATTTCTTGAGCCAAGAACTTCTTCGAGCTGCGCGACACGATGAAAACCCTCATCCGTCAGGGTGCCGTCAGCGACTACGGCAAGCGCGAGACTTGCCGTCAGCCTGAAGCCTGCTACTGGATAGTCTACGACCGGGCGGGCAACATCAAGGCCATCTTGGGAAAGGGACAGACCATCAGGAAAAACTTCAAGACAGGTCGCGTCGACAGCCTGGCCAACTATCAGGGCAAGGGCTATGCCGGCATCTGGTTTCAAATCAAAGAACAATAAAAACAAAAGCGCAATATGAAAAAGATTATCTCAATCATCACCGTTCTACTGGCTCTGAGCATCCAAGCCTCGGCCTATAGTGTAGTCAAGTTTACCATCCGCGATGGTATCAGCGACAAGTCCATGAAGGACAAGATGGAGCGTGCCGTCACCCGGCTGCTCAACGAAATCAACCGCAGCCAGGAAGAGAATGCAGCCGATATCAGCCTCCTGTCGCAGTACATGCTGCCCGAGGCAGTAGCCGACATCACCAAGCTCTGGGCCAACGAGCACTTCCGATGTGAGGAAGATGTGGTGGAGGACGTGCTGCGCACCATCGACGGCTATCAGGTACGCAACATTCCCCTCATCGTGAACGCCGCCAAGGGCAAGGAGGAGCTGGGCTACCAGGAAGCCGTCATCAACTTCGACAAGAATGGTGCCATTGCCAGTTTCCACTATGCCGCCAATCCCGACATCTACAGCAAGCAGATACGCGACGTGCTGCAGAACCGCCGCTACGAGGTGTCTGAGCTGCAGCAGCGCATGAAGATACTCGACTATGTTGAGCACTTCCGCACGGCCTACAACCAGAAGGACCTGAAGTTCATCCGTCAGGTGTTCTCCGACGATGCCCTGATTATCACGGGCCGCGTCATTACCACACGCAAGACCGAGATTCACCCCTCAGGCTATAAGTTGGAGTATGCCAAGCAGACCAAGACCCAATACCTGAAGAACCTGGAAAAGGTGTTCAGGTCGTCAAGAAACGTAAGGGTGAAGTTCGACGACGTCATCATCGTGAAGCACCCCTCCATCAAGGGCATCTACGGTGTCACCGTCCGTCAGAAGTGGACCACCGACCGCTACAGCGACGACGGCTACGTCTTCATGCTCTGGGACTTCCGCAACGAGTATCAGCCCCAGATTCATGTCCGCACCTGGCAGCCCGAGTTCTTAGACAAGTCAAAGTCTCAGCGCCTGAAGCAGGAAGACGTCTTCTCCATCAGCGACTTCGACCTGTAACAACATCATCGCAATTCCTCCCCTAAACAGGGGAGGCCACCCCCAAGAAATCCCCACCCCTTTTAGGGGAGGGGCAGGGGTGGGGGTGAGTCTTCGCTCTTTGACATAGTGACACAGTAAATGTAACAACTCAGTTCCGTGAGCCGCAGGCTCATTAACTCCCGCTAACTCCCGCTAACTACGGAGCAAGCGTAGTACAGGGATTTTTTTCAACAAAGGGTGACACGCTGACACAACCCCGATAAACAAAGGCTGTGCAACGTTTTTAAGGGTGACACAGGGTGACACAAGGGTGACACGGCTTGATGCTTGGGTAGGGTAAACTCAATTACTGCAAGTCGCTCAGTAGATGATAGTTAGGAGTAGTCCTTGAAATTCTCGAGAGAATTCAGAGGTTTACCGTAAGGAAACCATAGCTTAGGGTAGGGTAAACCCTTAAATTCTCTCGAGAATTTCAAGGATTACCGCAAGATAAGCACAAGCGACACTACTGCTCTAACTGAGTTTAGGGTAATGTAACCGCAAGTTCTCAGCCACATCTCGAGATGTGTCAACGTTGTGTCAGCGTGTGTCACCGTTTCCAATGGGTGACACGCACACTAACCATCTGTGATTCATTCAATTGCAAAGGTTGTGTCACCCGTGTCACCGTTTACTGCAAATTGTTATATAATTGACGTATGCGAGGAGGCCAATTCAAAGAAATCTGCACGAAGATTTGGTAATCTCACAATAAATCGCTATCTTTGCGGCAAATATGTTCGATTAGTATGAATAACCCCACAGTCATAAATAGCATCAAGGAGATTGCAGTAAAGACATTGCCTGCAAATAGTTCTCTGCTGCTCTATGGATCTCGTGCTCGTGGCGACAACCGTGTTGACAGCGACTGGGACTTGCTGATATTGCTCGACAAGCCTAAACTCTCGTCTCAGGATTACGATTACGGATACCCATTTAGGGAACTGGGATGGGATATCGGTGAGGAAATAAGTCCGCACATCTATACCAAGAAACAATGGGACGAATGGACTTTCCTGCCCTACCATAAGAATGTTGAACGTGATAAAATAGTTTTGGTATGAGCCTTAGCAATGAAGAGCGTCAAATACTGGTGACCTTAGAACTGAAAAAGGCACGTGAAACTTATGATGAAATAGGTATCCTCATAAGTGCAAATCGCCTGAATGGTGCAGCCAACCGCATGTACTATGCAGTATTTCATGCCGTTTGTGCGCTGCTTATCAACGATGGTATTCAGGTGAACACTCACAGAGCGTCGCACGCCTTGTTTAGCCAGCATTACATAAAGACTGGAATTCTGCCAAAGGAGTACGGTCAGCTTTACAATCAACTCCAGACGATGCGTGAAGAAAGCGATTACAACTGCGCTTATGATGTTGAGATGGACGAGCTGCAGCAGCGGCTTGAACCTGCGAGGCAGCTTCTTGATGATATTGAGAGAATGGTAGCTAAAAGCCCCAAAGAGAACTCTAAAAACAGTAATACATAGTCACAACTATGAAAGAAGAACATTCGGTTGATTGGGACAGACTACCCAGCCTTGGCCCGTTCTCAGAAGAGGAGGCAATAGCCAGGATAGATCAATTCGAGAAGGATTTGGAAGCTGGTAAGGTGAAATGGTATAGTTCAGAAGAAGCGTGGGCAAAACTTCATAAACGTTTCCCTTGGCTAAGATGAATTGGGAGGAGGAAACTGAAAAACTGTGTCACTATGAATGAGTGAGATGGAGATGGTCACAAGGGATAGAAATAAAACTGATAATAGAAACGAAAAAGATACTGAAACTATGAAATATTTGAGATTTAAGCTTCTTGTTCTGCTGTGTGTGCTTGCTCACAGTCTTGGCTCTTTTGCCTATGATGTGGTTATTGATGGCATTTATTATAATTTGAATAAGAGTAATTTCACAGCTGAGGTGACAAAAGGTGATTATCTGTATTCTGGTGTAGTGAACATTCCCGAACACATTGTAAACGATAATAAAAACCTATACAATAAATGCTATTGGCAAGCAAGCTTTCCTCAATTGTGCTAGCTTAAAATCTGTGACTATCCCAAATACAATAATTTCCATAGGAACATATGCTTTTTATGGCTGTATCTAAACGGGTATAAACAACCAGGAATATCTAATACTAACTATTTGTAAAACACTCATTTTCAATAACTTTTGTTTTTAACACTTGATAGCTGGAATTTGGTAGTAACCGAATTTCAGTATATTTTTG
>CAMVLT010000017.1 GCA_947168395.1 uncultured Prevotellaceae bacterium
CTAGCTTGCTCAAAATGGTGTTTTCAACGTTGGTTTGCAAGCCCTCACTGCCCATTTGGAACTGGGGGACATGACCTTTCACAACGACCTCACCCAGCATCTGTGTGTCGGGCTGCATCTGTATGTCACCTACGTTGCCCTGTCGTGCGTCGATATACTTTGTTATATATCCTATACTCGATACTTTCAGCAGACCATCTTGCTTATCGGTATTGATGCTGAAAGTTCCGTCATCCTTCGTTACGGCTCCAGCAATGAAAGCGGAGTCGGCACGGTTGACGAGCACGACATTGGCAAATGGCATCGGCTGGGCTTGCTCGTCAGTCACACGTCCGCTGATGCCCTGTGCAGTCGAGGCTATCGCCACGAGGCACATCATTGAAAATAGAATCAGTCTTTTCATATCCTTTACGAGTTTTTGCCCGCAAAATAAATGAAACAGCCAATTAAACCTACTACCCAAATGGGTAATTCTGCATCACAGGGATGAAAAATTACCCATTTGGGTAACAAAAAATGTTAAAAACGTGGGGATGACGGCTTAGACGAGGCCGTAATTGGTGGCAAGGGCGAGGGCTTCGGTGATGTTCTGCACGTCGAGCTTCTCGAAAATTTGGCGGCGGTAGAACTTCACGGTGTCGAACGAGCGGAGCATCTGTCCGGCTATCTCCTTCATGGTGTAGCCCTGGGCCGAGAGCGTCAGAATCTGCTTTTCCTCGGGCTTCAGGGTGATGGTCTCGCGGCTCTTCCAGCGGTGGGCCTCCAGCGAATACTCGCGCTTCTCGCCTGTATGGAACTGAAAGAACTCGATGTGTCCGGCCTCCTTGTGGGGCGAAAGCGAGACGGTGCAGAGGGCCAGCCAGACGCGGCCTTCTTCGGTCATGGCAAGGGGCGTAATCTTGTGATTGATAAGCAATAGACGATCGCCGTGGGTGATGTGGAAGTCGTACGACATCATACACTGGCGGCGGTTCTCCACTGGCTCGTCGTAGAAGGCGCGGAAGCCGGAGCGGTTCAGTTCGGTCAGCATCGGCACCTCATCCTCGGGCACATGGCTCAGGTAAAAGCCGTAGCCCATGCGGCGCACCTCGTCGGCAGTGTGGCCGCAGAGGAAGAGCGGATTGTCCGACACGTAGAGGAAGTTCTTGCGGTAGTAGTCGATGATGTAGATGCTCTGGTAGGTGGTCTGTGCGAATGCCTGAGCCGCCTCCACGTAAGGCTTCGCCCGCTGGTAGTCGGCATCGGTGATGCCCTCCACGCGGTTCTCGTACATAAAGAAATCGTCTATCTGTGCCATATTGCTCTTTGTTTTATTCAGTTATACTGGTGAACGTGACGGCTTTGCGGTAAGTCACCTCCTTGTCCTCGCACTCGAAAAATTCGCGCAGCGCCTCAATATCAAGGCTACAAAGTTACTCCAAATCTTTGAAACACCCAAATCTTTTGCAACTTTTTATAGACACATTACTTTTTTCTTTGTTAAGGGGTTCAACATGTTAGCTTCAAAGACATAGGAAAGCCTTTTTTCCTCGTTTGTATGAAATATGCTTTTGAATGTATGAAATGGCAAAACCAACTCCTTGAACTAAGTCTTGGCGTAGTTGTGCTACCAGCTTACACGAGCAAAAATCAAAATATACCTCATAACCTCATATAATCCTCCGAAACCCCTTTGTACACAGGGGTTTCAGCGCATGAGGTATGTTTGAGATACCTCATGGAAACCTCATAGAGACCTCATTTATGGCCTGAAATGTCATGTCGGTTGAATCGTTCGGTAGTAAGTATTATTCGTTTACATTCACACTCTGCAAATCGAGTTACGGTAGGAAGCAATAATAGTCTGAATCATCATTGAACCGATACCCTCTCCACGGCAGGATTTGCTCGTGGCCAGACGGCATATCTTCAGGGCGGGATAGCTCTTGAACATCTTGCCCTGTGCGAAGAACTGCTTGCGGAAACGGTTGTAGGCGGAGTTGCTGGTCATGTCTTAGAACGTGCAGTTTACACAACGAGAACGCATAAACTCGTAGTTGCGCTTCATGTTTTCCAGCCATTCACGCGAAACGGGTTCAGGATTCATCATGCGCGTCTCGAACTTGCGCGCCTCCTCACCGTAGAGGATAGGGGTTTCCTTGATTGGTCTTGCCATAGTAAATACGTATTAAACTTGAATATTCAGGTGCAAAGATACGCATTTTCCGCGAATTAGCATAAGAAAGCCACGCTTTTTTCTCTTTTCGCAGAAAAAAGTCAATCAGTTGGCGCAGCGGGTGGGAGTTTGGGTAGGGTAAAGTCTGGGTTTACCGTAACTAAAGCCAGGGTTTACCGTAACTAAACTCTGGGGACCCTCCGTGGGAGCCTAAATTCTTAAAGAGCTCACAGATGAGGTATTTATGAGGTATCTATGAGGTATCTCGGAGAGACCTCATGCTCCGAAACACCTTTGTAGAAAGGGGTTTCGGAGGTTTACATGAGGTTATGAGGTTCTTTTCGATTTTTCCTATAATCCGCAAAACATCAATCGCCATTTAGCTGGCGCTCGGTGCCGACTCTTACGAAGACGGGGATGTGGGCTTTATCGACGCGGGTGGTAACGGTCTGGCCGCCTGCATAATGCTGGCCGGTGCGGTAGTCGCGCCATCCTTCACGGCTCTTAGGCAGGTAGGTCTTCCACTCGGTAACGCCAGGCTCGGTAACGGGACTGATAAGCAGCGAGGGGCCGAACATATACTCATACTGCTGCTGCAGGGCCACGGGGTCGTCGGCAAAGTCGAATACCAGGGGGCGCATCAGGGTATAGCCCTCCTTGGCGACGCGCTCGGCACACCGTTCGATGTAGGGCAACAGCTTGTAACGCTCCTTCAGGCACTCGGCGATGACGGTCTTTGCCTCGGGGCCGTAGTTCCAAGGCTCGGTGTTGCTCATGTAACCGTGGACGCGCATCAGGGGCAGGTAGACGGAGGTCTCAATCCAGCGCAGCATACGCTCGATGTAGTCCTGGTTGGTGTACTGGTCGCCAGGGCGGAAGAAGCCGCCGGCATCATACGTCCACCAAGGTACTCCGGCAGCCTGAACGCCGAGTCCAGCCACAATCTGGCGGCGGAAGGCCTCCCAGTCGTTGCCCACGTCGCCACTCCACAGGGCAGAGCCGTAGCGCTGAATACCGGGGAAACCGCAACGGGTCAGTATCATCGGCTCGCGGCCTGCCTGCACCAACCCTTCGTAAACGGTCTTGTTGACCAGCAGGGGATAAACGTTGCGCACCTGTTCGCCCGACCACTTGCCGTTGTTGACGCGGCGGCCTGCCAGGTCGTCGTTCTCAGGCTCCGTAGCATCCTGCCACCAGGCGTCGATGCCTAACGGCACAAGACGCTCGCGGAAGTTGCGCCAATAGGAGGCGGCAGCTTCAGGATTGAAGAAGTCTATCCAGTCGGTGCCTGGTATGTAGTAATTGTCGCGCGTCATCTCCTTGCCCAAAGCCGAGTTTTTGTCAATCTTCGACCACACGCTGAGCATGAGGCGGATGCCCATCTTGTGCAGACTGTCGGTAAGTGCCTTGGGGTCAGGGTAGTGGTCCTCGTCAAACTGCATGGAGTTCCATCCGTACTTACCCCACCACTGCCAGTCCTGCACAATCATGCTCACCGGCATCTGTTCCTTCTTAAACCGGTTGGCAGCCTCAAGGATTTCCTGCGAGGAATGGAAGCGTTCGCGGCAGTGGATGTAGCCCAAGGCCCACTTCGGCATCAGCGGGCACTCGCCCGTCAGGGAGCGGTAGGTGGCGATGACTTCATCGGCAGAACCGACGAACACCGTATAGTCAACCTGCGTGGCAACAGGCGAACGGAAGGTCGTCGAGTTTACCACCTTATTATAATACAGGACGGGAACGTCACCCCTTGATAGTTCTGCCGTCAGCGTATGGCGGCCTGCACTAAGGTGTACTATCTTCGAGGCCGTAGGCGGCAGCCATACATTCTGCATCTCAATGACGGGTTGTCCGTCGATGACCAGATTATGGCGTCGAGCCATTTTCTGGCCCACATCCAGCAACAGCGCATAGTCACCAGCCTCGGCAATGTCGAGCGTAGCCTCATAGATGTTACGCTGGCGCACCTCCTGGCGCCCGCCCTCGGTAGAGGTGACGTTCACCACCTCGCTGCTGCCTGCACCTTCGCGCTTGACCAGTTTGACGCAATGGCTGCTGGGGTTGAAATCGACAAGTCCGTAGTTGTTCCACAGCACGCCGTAGCCCTTGCTCGACAACAGCATGGGCAGACTTATCTGAGTGTTGACCTGTGTCAGTCGGCGGGTCAACCCACGTACATTCGAGTAGCCGTCCTGGAACTGCCCGAGGCCGAAGAGGCACTCATCCTTGGGCGAAACGAAGGTCAGCGTGGCAATGCCGTCAGCCAACTCATGACGTGTAGCGGTGAACACCACCCTACCCTGCCTGTTCTTCACCGTCAGCACCTGCCGGCGGGTGTCGATGTCGAACTTCACATCGCTCGAAGCCACCTCACCGTGCTTCACATAGAGCCAGTCGGGCAGGTCGCTCTTCGCGTCGTTCTCAGCATATTGAACTCGCACAGCATTGCGTGCCACGGTGGTCACCGTCAGTTGTCCTTTACCAAACTTGACTGTCTTGGCCTCGGAAGCCAAGAATGTCGTCATCGCTAAAATCGTCAACAGAATCTTCTTCATTGTTCTAAGTTACTTTTACAGGCTACAAAGTTACAAAAGAAAATGGGGAGCGAGGGCTGTTTTGTGTCTCACAAACTTTTCTCCTTGTGCCAAAACGGCCTTACATGTAAAAAAACATTAAAGAAAGATGCAAGTTTAGGATATTTTTGCTAAATTTGCTGCAAATAAGCAAAACCACTAAAAACGTAGAGCTATGAAAAAAGCATTAGTTTGTCTGACCGCCGCGCTGTGTGCAGTCACAGCCAGTGCCCAACCACGCCCCAATGATGACGGGACGGTGACTTTCCAGTACAAGAACGAACAGGCCAAGAGCGTGCTCGTCGATGTGCAGTTTGCAGGACGTAAGGAGATGACCCGAGGTGCCGACGGCACGTGGACGGTGACACTGGGGCCTGTCGCCCCCGACATGTACCCCTACTGCTATATTGTAGACGGAGTGAGCATCATGGACCCTGAGAATCCACAGTACTTCCCCAACGAGGGCTTTAAGAACAGCCTGTTGGAGATACCTTCGAAAGACGGCTCGCTGCCACACGACATCCGCCCTGTGCCCCACGGACGTTTAGAGTATATTCACTACTACTCCAAGAGCCTCGGAGGCACGAACCAGGCCGTCGTCTACCTGCCGCCCAGCTACAACAGCGGGATGGGACAGGGATTCAACATGGGGGACCAGAAGAAGTATCCCGTATTCTACCTCATCAGCGGCACGACCGACACGGAAGAGGTGTACTATAAGGTAGGACGTGTGAACTACATCCTGGACAACCTGATAGCCGATGACAAAGCGAAGGAGATGATTGTCGTGCTGCCCTACGGCAACCCGACGAAGCTTCTTGCCACGCCTACCGCCCCCACGGCTCCACAGACCCGCTTTGGCGGCGACGTGTTCAGCAAAGACCTCATCAACGACCTGATGCCCTACATCGAGAAGAACTACCGTACCATCAATAATCGCGACAACCGCGCCATCGGCGGTTTCTCACGCGGCGGCAACCAGGCTCTGTTCAACGGTCTGACCAACCTCGACAAGTTCTCGTACCTGTGCAGCTACAGCTCGTTCACCTCGACCGACATAGCCGACGTCTACGACAACGCTGACGATACGAACAAGAAGATTCGTCTGTTCTGGCTCGGCGTCGGTACCGATGACTTCCTCTATGGCAACGCCCGCGACTACATGGAGTTCCTCGACAAGAAGGGCATACGCAGCGTCAAGGAGTTCACTACCGATAAGTTCGGCCACACATGGATGAACGCCAAGTACTTCCTCGCGAAGACCCTGCCGCTGCTGTTCAACAAGAAGGCTGCCGAGGCTGCCATGAAGGACGGACAGCCCGCTCCCGCCGCTACCGGCAAGGAACAGCAGTTCACACCGGGGGTCATGGCACGTCTGTTCCCGAAACCCATCATATCGCCTGAATACGGCGAACAGGGCATCACCTTCCGCTTCAAGGCTCCCGAGGCCAAGCAGGTGGAACTGGCCTGCGAGATGCTGCCCCTCAAGACGGCGATGGTGCGCGACTCCGACGGTGTATGGTCGGCCACGCTCCACGACTATATGTTCGCGACCTTCGAATACTGCTTCATCGTCGACGGCACGCCCGTTGCCGACCCCAGCAACATGCTGCTGTCGCCCAACAAGGGCTTCAAGTACAGCATTGCCGACAATCCCCGCTCGCCCTTCAACTTCGCTTCGATGGGCGAGATGGAGCACGGCCGCGTAGGCTACGACGTTGAGCGGCAGGAGGCTTGGTACATGTCGCCCATGCCCAAGACACCTTCCATGCCGACCTTCATCCAACTGATACCCGGCGAGGGCGACACGATGGAAAGCTGGTTCAAAGTAGGCGGTGCCGATGCCATTGCCGACCGGCTCATTGCCGACGGCAAGACCCGTCCTTGCATCATCACCACCAGTTCGCTGGAGTTCATGCAACAAGGCGGTCCCCAGATGCCGGGCTTCGGCATAAAGACCCTGCGTGCCGATGACTTCCCCACCTGGCCACAGCGCCGCCGTGCCCTCTTCAAGTTGCTGATTGACATCGGCAAGCAGCCCGCCCCCAACTTCGGCGGTTTCGGTGGCGGTGGCGGCTTCGGAGGCCAGCGTCCTCAGGGCGGCGGCTTCGGCGGAGGCGGCGGTTTCGGTGGTGGCGGCTTCGGAGGCCAGCGTCCACAAGGAGGATTCTAACCAACAAGTCCCAACAATATGAAGAAACTACTGACTTTACTACTCTTCCTGTCCGTCGTCGGGCAGGCACGTTCACAAGTGTCGTTCGGCAAAGCCGAGAAACTGAATGAGGATTGGCGATTCCTCCGTATCGACAGTTGCTGGAACATCCACGAGACGCCAGATATGCGTAACGTCGATTTCGACGATTCCCGCTGGCGTCGCATCACACTCCCCCACGACTGGGGTATAGAACTCTCCATGTCGCCCGACAAAGGCTCCTGCCAGGGCTATTTGCCGGGCGGCGTGGCTTGGTACCGCAAGGATCTCTCGTCACAAGTCTTACCATCGGCTACCCGCCTCTTCATCTACTTCGAAGGCGTGTACAACCACTCCGAGGTCTACCTGAACGGTCGTCTATTAGGCAAACGCCCCAGCGGCTTTGCCTCGTTCCTCTATGACCTGACACCTTACCTGAATGCTGGTGGCAAGAACGTGCTGGCTGTGAGAGTGGACCATTCGCAGGAGGCCGACTCACGGTGGTACACAGGTTCGGGCATCAACCGCAACGTATGGCTCATCACCGCTCCTGATGTACATCTGGCGCAATGGGGTACCGCCTACAGGCTAACCCGCATCAACGGCAAGAAGGCTGAGGTGGAGGTTGACGTTGAGACGACCGACAACCGTGCCGCCCAATCGCCCATGACGCTACAGGCCACCGTTGAACTAAGCGATGCCAACGGTAAGGTGGTGGCAAAGGCATCGACAGCCATCGGCCCACAACAGAAAAAGACGGTTAAACTGACCGTCAGCAACCCGCAACGCTGGACGCTCGACCAGCCTTATCTATATACGCTGACTACGCGGCTCAGCAACGGCGACCAGTCTACCGTGAAGGCCGGACTGCGCACCCTGGAGTTCTCGCCCGACCGCGGCTTTGCCCTCAACGGCCAGTGGATGAAGGTTAAGGGCGTCTGCATACACGACGATGCCGGAGTCTTAGGCACGGCTGTACCCGCCGAGGTGTGGCGCCGCCGCATCCGGGAGCTGAAGGCCATCGGCACCAATGCCATCCGCATGAGCCATAATCCCCATGCTCCCGAACTGTATGACATCTGCGACGAGGAGGGCATGCTCGTGATGGACGAAGCCTCCGACGAGTGGGAGTTTCCCAAGCGCAAGTGGCTGAAGGGATGGAACCAGGGCAGGCCCGGCTTCGAGGGCACCTACACTTATTTCGAGGAGTGGATTGACCGCGACGTGGCCGACATGGTGCGGCGCGACCGCTGCCACCCCAGTATCTTCCTCTGGTCGATAGGCAACGAGGTGGACTATCCCAACGACCCCTACTCGCACCCGGTGCTTGACGGCGACGGCACAGGCTTCACCCAGCCCATGTACGGCGGCTACAAGCCCGAACAGCCTAATGCCGAGCGCATTGGTCGCATTGCCCAGCGATTGGCAGCCATCGTGAAGAGCATTGATGCGTCGCGTCCCACCACAGGAGCGCTGGCCGGCGTGGTGATGTCCAACGAGACAGCCTATCCCGACGCCATCGACGTCGTGGGCTACAACTATACCGAAAGCCGCTACGATACTGACCACCAGCGCTACCCCAAACGGGTCATCTACGGTTCCGAGAACCGCCACGACCTGGATGCCTGGAAGGCCGTCCGCGACAAGCAGCACATCTTCGGGCAGTTCCTCTGGACGGGCATCGACTACTTAGGCGAGAGCGGCCCGTGGCCTGCCCGCGGCAGCAGCGCCGGATTGCTCGATTTGGCAGGACAGCGCAAGCCTAACGGCTGGTATCGCGCTTCGCTGTGGAGCGAGCAACCCGTATGCTACATCGGCACATCGTTTATTTCTCATGGGGCCAATGAGGCCAATAGGCCCCAGCGAAGGCAACGTCCCCGCGTCTCCACCTACGCTTCCGATACTTGGAACTATCAGGAAGGCGACCGCGTCCGCATTGTCTGTTACACCAATGGCAAGAACGCCCAGCTGCTGCTGAACGGAAAGCCTGTGGAGGGTTCCTTCCAGCGCGACGAGCAGACAGGCGTGCTCTATCAGGACATCGACTACCAGCCCGGTACCCTGCTGTGTAAAGCTGACAACGGAGCCACCTATCAAATCAAGACCAGCGGCCAGCCCTACGCCCTGCGGGTAACCACCGACTCGGTGGCCCACGTCTTCGTGGAGGTGGTCGACGCAGACGGTAATCTTGTGAAGAACGCCGACCATGAGGTGACGCTCTCCGTTCGCGGGGCACGGCTACTCGGCATGGAGAACGGCAACATCATGGACCCGACTGCTGCTGGCCGCCGCATGCCCAACAGGCTCCGTGTGCTGAACGGCTGCTTGGTGGGCTACCTGCAGGACCTGCGCAACGGCGAGATAACGATACAGGCCACAACACCATTTCTGAAAACAGGAGAACTAAAGTTTAACCATTGACATATTTTATGAAGAAAAAACTATTGACAACCTTGTTGCTGCCCCTTGTATGCGTGGCAACAGCAGTCGGCCAGCCACACCGCATGTGGTACTCAAAGCCTGCCAGCCACTGGCTCGAGGCACTACCCGTAGGCAACTCTCATCTCGGTGCCATGATTTACGGCGGCACCGATGTGGAGGAAATCCAGTTGAACGAGGAGACGTTCTGGAGCGGACAGCCCCACAACAACAATCCCAAGGAGGCGTTGGCCCATCTGCCCGAGGTGCGCAGCCTCATCTTCCAAGGCAAGGAGGGCGAGGCCGCCAAGCTCCTCGACAAGTACTTTGTACCAGGCCCTCACGGCATGCGCTTCCTGCCCTTAGGCAGTCTGAAGCTGTCGTTAGGCCATAAGGACGTGCAGAAATATGAGCGGGCGCTGAACCTCGGCAACGCCACCGCCACCACATCTTATATATATAAAGGTGTGAAGTACGAGCGCACCGTCTTTGCCTCGCAGGCCGACAACGTCATCGTCGTGCAGTTGAAGGCTTCGAAGAAAGGCGAGCTGGAGTTCGATATTGATTTCACCACCCAGCTGCAGAAGAATGTGTTTACCGTTTCCGAGCATGAGGGCATCAGCGGGAAAGTCAATGAACTGGCTGCTGTTGTCGAAGGCGTGGAGCAGGAGGGCATCAAGGCCGGACTGAAGGCCGAGTGCCGCGTCATGGTCGAGACCGACGGCGAAGTGGAACGCGGCGTTGACAAGCTAAGCGTCGACGATGCCACCACCGCGACACTCTATATCACCGCCGCCACTAACTTCGTGAACTACAAGGACGTCAGCGGCTCTCCTGTGAAGAAGAACAACCAGACGCTGGCCAGTGTCAAGGGAAAACCCTACAAGCAATTGCTGGCCGACCACGTCAAGAAGTACCAGGAGCAGTACAACCGCGTCAGTCTGACGTTACCAAAGTCTGCTAATTCCGGCTTGGAGACCGACAAGCGCGTGGCTGCCTTCGAGACGGATGCTTCTGACCTCGACATGGTGGCGCTGATGATGCAGTACGGCCGCTACCTCCTCATCTCGTCGAGCCAGCCCGGCGGTCAGGCCGCCAACCTGCAGGGCGTGTGGAACGACAAGATGAACGCCCCCTGGGACTCAAAGTACACCATCAACATCAATGCCGAGATGAACTACTGGCCGGCACTCATCGGCAACCTTGCCGAGACGCAGGAGCCGCTGTTCTCGATGATTCGCGACCTCAGCGAAACGGGTGCCGAGACAGCCCGCGTGATGTATGGATGCCGGGGCTGGGTGGCCCATCACAATACCGACATCTGGCGCATCGCCGGTCCTGTCGACGGCACGCCCTGGGGCATGTTCCCCACTGGCGGCGCCTGGCTGACGACCCACCTCTGGCAGCACTACCTCTACACGGGCGACCGCCAGTTCCTCGAGTCGTACTACCCTGTACTGAAGGGAGCCGCCGACTTCCTGTTGGACTACATGCAGGTGTACCCTGCCGGTGGTGAGCTGAAGCAGGCAGCCGGCTGGTTAGTGAGCGTTCCCACCGTGTCGCCCGAGCACGGCCCGCAAGGCAAGGGCACCAACGTCACCGCCGGTTCGACGATGGACAACCAGATAGCCTTCGACGTACTCAGTCAGACGCTGAAGGCTGCCGAGGTATTGGGAAAGGACCCATCCTACATCTCAAACCTCAAGTTCCAGATATCCAACCTTCCGCCCATGCAGATAGGCCGCTACGGCCAGTTACAGGAATGGATGATTGATGCCGACGACCCACGCGACGAGCACCGCCACATCTCACACCTCTACGGCCTGTACCCGTCGAACCAGATTTCGCCCTACGCTCATCCCGACCTCTTCACGGCTGCTGCCAACACGCTCAAGCAACGCGGCGACATGGCAACGGGCTGGAGCTTAGGCTGGAAGACCAACTTCTGGGCACGCATGCTCGACGGCAACCACGCCTTCACCATCATCAAGAACATGCTCCACCTGCTACCCGACGACCGTGCTGCCCGCCAGCATCCCGACGGTCGTACCTACCCCAACCTCTTCGATGCTCATCCGCCGTTCCAAATCGACGGTAACTTCGGTGTCTCGGCAGGTATCTGCGAGATGCTCGTCCAGAGTCACGACGGAGCCATCCATCTGCTGCCCGCCCTGCCCGACGACTGGAGCAAGGGCAGCGTGAAGGGCCTGCGCACCCGTGGCGGCTTCGTGGTAGACCAAGAATGGAGCGAAGGGAAGCTCCGCTCAGCAGTAGTGCGCTCGACCATCGGCGGCACCCTGCGCCTGCGTTCCTACGTTCCGCTGAACGGCAAGGGACTGAAGGAGGCCACCGGCGACTGCCCCAATCCGCTCTTCGCCCCCGCCGCTATCCAGAAGCCGCTGCGGTCGAAGGAGCTGAAGGATTTCTCGCCGATGTCACTTCGCAAGGTCTACGAATACGACATAGAAACGGAAGCTGGAAAGACATATAGCTTCACTTCGAAGTAAATGATACAAACAGAAAACAATGCGACACATGCAAAAACAGCGTGTGCCGCATTTTTTTCTTACCTTTGCAGCAAATTCTGAACACACATGAGAAAAGCAATCCTTTGCCTGCTGCTCTGCAGCTTGCAGGCTCTCTCGGTGACGGCAGGCCAGATATCCGGCAACATCACCGTTAACGGTAGTAAGCGTCAATACATCGGCTACCTGCCCAACAATATGGGGAACTACCGTCCCCTCCTTATTTCGTGTCACGGCATGAACCAGGATGCAGCCTACCAGAAGAACATGCTGAGCATAGAGTCGGTGGCCGACACGGCCAAGTTCCTCACCATCTTCCCCGAAGGCATCGACAAGAGCTGGGACATCTCGGGCGACCGCGACATCAAGTTCGTGCTGGCCATTATCGACGAGATGGAGAAAAAGTACAAGATTGACCGCAACTTCGTTTACCTCTCTGGCTTCTCCATGGGCGGTATGTTCACCTATCACGCCATGAACAAGATTGCCGACAAGATTGCTGCTTTCGCCCCCATCAGCGGTTACCCCATGTGGGGCACCACAGCCGACGCGAAGGTGCGCCCCATCCCCATCATCCATACGCACGGCACAAGTGACGACGTGGTTGGCTTCAGCGGGGTACAAGGGGCGCTGAACGTCTGGATTAGGCACAACGGCTGCCCCACGACGGCAAAGGTGGAAAAGCGATACCGTAATGCCGCCCACATCACCCGCCACACCTGGGGTCCCGGCAAGAACGGCGTCGAGGTGGTGCTGATGGAGATGGCCGACAAGGGCCACTGGATTTCCAACGACAACGGCGTGAAGACGGGCGACGAGATATGGCGCTTCTGCAAGCGCTACTGCCTGGTCGACAAGAATCCCAAGGTGAACTTCACGTCGCCCCAGAGCAATCTGACCTTCGTCACCTTCGGCGGCACTTCCGACGCAGCGTCCGTTACGCTGGACGTCGAGGCTACCGACCCTGACGGACAGGTGGTCAGCGTGGCCTACTACGACGGTTCTACCCTGCTGGCAGAGTTCGACAAGGCCCCCTACACCTACCAGTTGACAGGACTGAAGAAAGGTACCCACAAGATTAGCGCCGTCGTTACCGACGATGAAGGACGGACGGGCAGCAACGAGATATCCATCAAGCTGCTGGAACCCACCAGCTCCAGCTACTACCCCATGGCCCAGGACTTCAAGACGGTGGAAAACGGCGTGCCCGACGGCTGGTCGACCTACGACGGACAGGAGAAGCGCACCGGCGTAGCTACGGGCTTCAGCAGCGGCAGCCGCGTGTTCCATTTCACCAACTCCCGACGTGCCTTCGAGTGGGGGCTCTACACCCGCAACGTGACTGGTACCCCCAAAGCCGGATACGCCCGCTTCGGCGACGAGGGTTGCACCTCCACGCTGACCTTCTATCCCGGCCGCTACCAGCTGGCTTACAAGGTATGCAACTGGAACCAGCCCAACTTCTCGCCCGTGACAATAGCCGTCGAGACTATTGACGGACAGGAAGTATGCTCCGAGGTATTCACCCCCGAGGTGAACGTAGGCAATGCCGCCGACAAGGCATTTGCCACCATCTACAACCAGTACTTCGTCTTCGACATCCAGGAGAAAGGCCGTTACGTCATCACCTTCTACACGGCCGATGCCCCGTGGGCCGACCTCGTGATAGGCCAGTCCAACCTCTACTACAAGGGAGCCAATACGGGCATTACCGAGGTGCAGGCCGCCGATGAGGACGCCCCCTGCTACAACCTTTCAGGCATGCCGGTAGCCGAGCCTAAGGCCGGCATATATATAAAAGGTGGAAAGAAAGTCATATTTAAATAACCCCTAACAACAAATCTTAACACGATGAAACAAGCAAAAAGACTGGCCCTTGCTGCCCTCTTAATCCTGAGCAGCACCTATACATGGGCACAATTCCGACAGGTTGACCCACGTGCTAACGTAGGACTGAAGGATGCCTACAAGGATTACTTCACCATCGGTGTGGCACTCAACCAGCGCAACGTCAGCGACGAGGCCCAAAAGGCACTCGTCAAGAAGGAGTTCAACAGCGTTACCGCCGAGAACGACTGGAAACCCGGTGAGATTCACCCGAAGGAGGGTGTCTGGAACTTCGAGAAGGCCGACAAGATTGCCAACTTCTGCCGCGAGAACGGTATCAAGATGCGCGGCCACTGCCTGTGCTGGCACAGCCAGTTTGCCGACTGGATGTTCACCGACAAGAAAGGCAAGCCGGTGAAGAAGGAAGTGTTCTACGAGCGTCTGCGTGACCACATTCATACCGTGGTGAACCGCTACAAGGACGTAGTCTACGCTTGGGACGTGGTGAACGAGGCTATGGCCGACGACGGTGGCCCCCGTTGGGGACGTGGCGGTCAGCAGCCGAGTCCCTACCGCCAGAGCCGTCACTTCCAGCTCTGCGGCGACGAGTTCATTGCCAAGGCATTCGAGTTTGCCCGCGAGGCCGACCCCAACACGCTGCTGTTCTACAACGACTACAGCTGCGTTGACGAAGGCAAGCGCGAGCGCATCTATAACATGGTGAAGAAGATGAAGGACGCCGGCGTGCCTATCGACGGTATCGGCATGCAGGGTCACTACAACATCTACTTCCCCAGCGAGGAGCAGCTTGAGAAGGCCATTGTCCGCTTCAAGGAGATTGTGAAGCACATCAACATCACCGAGCTCGACCTGCGTATGAACAACGAGAGTGGCGGTCAGCTGATGTTCTCGCGTGGTGAGGCTAAGCCCATGCCCGGCTATATGGGTACCCTCCAGACCGACCAGTACGCCCGCCTGTTCAAGGTGTTCCGCAAGCACGCTGACGTCATCGACAACGTGACCTTCTGGAACCTCGGCGACAAGGACTCTTGGCTCGGCGTGAACAACCACCCGCTGCCCTTCGACGAGAACTACCGCCCGAAGGCCTGCTACCGCGCCATCCGCGACTTCGACCCCGTGCTCGACAAGCGCGTGCCGAAGGAGGACTTCGTCAGCAACGAGATGAACCAGCCCGGCCAGGAGTGGCCCAAGGTGAACAGCGAGGGCTACGCCCGCTTCCGTATTGAGGCTCCCGATGCCAAGTCGGTCATCGTCAGCTTGGGTCTCGGTGGCCGTGGCGGCACCGTGCTCCACAAGGATAAGGACGGCGTATGGACTGGTACTACCGACGGTCCGATGGACGAGGGCTTCCACTACTATCACCTGACCATCGACGGCGCTACCGTCAACGACCCCGGCACCCACAACTACTTTGGCTCCTGCCGTTGGGAGAGCGGTATCGAGATTCCCGCCCACGACAAGGACTTCTACGCCTGCCGCCAGGACATTGCACACGGCACCATCTCCGAGGTACTGTTCTACTCGCCCAGCACCAGCAAGATGCAGACGGCCATGGTTTACCTGCCCCCCACCTACGGCAAGCTCGTGAAGGGCAAGCAGGAGCGTTTCCCCGTGCTCTACCTGCAGCACGGTTGGGGTGAGAACGAGACCAGCTGGGGCAAGCAGGGCCACGCCGGACTCATCATGGACAACCTGATTGCCGACGGCAAAATCAAGCCCTTCATTGTGGTGATGGCCTACGGCCTGACCAACGACTTCAAGTTCGGCTCTATCGGCCAGTTCACCGCCAAGGAGTTCGAGACCGTGCTCTGCGACGAGCTGGTGCCTTTCATCGACAAGAATTACCTGACCAAGGCCGACAAGTGGAGCCGTGCTATGGCCGGCCTCAGCATGGGCGGCATGGAGACCAAGCTCATCACCCTGCGCCGTCCCGAGATGTTCGGCTACTGGGGACTGCTCAGCGGCGGTCAGTATGCGCCCGATGAAATCAAGGACACGAAGGTCGTGAAGTACATCTTCGAAGGCTGCGGCTCAAAGGAGAATCCCGACGGCATCAACAGCAGCGTGGCTGCCCTGAAGGCTGCCGGCTACAACGCCGAAGGTCTCATCTCCGAGGGCACTGCCCACGAGTTCCTGACCTGGCGCCGCTGCCTCTACAAGATGGCACAGAGCCTGTTCAAGTAAGCATCATTGCCCAAACGTTTAACGGCCCGCACTATCAAATAGTGCGGGCCGTTTTCAAAAACATATAGCATTGCCTTTGTTTTAGCAACCATTGACGCAGTTTTAGTAAACGCCGTCACAGTTTTAGCATCCAACGTCGCAGTTTTAACTTCAGGCCTAACCCTACGGCACGTCAGGCCTACCCTCAGCGGCACTCAGCCGTAGGGTGAATACGAGGGGGAACGGGGTAACGCTGGGTTTTATGCAACGTTTCTCGATAAATCATGATACAAAAAACGGCACGTTTTGCCGTTTTTTTTCTTATCTTTGCACTCGAAAACCTAAAATGACTGCAAAATGAACCAAATCGGCAAACTCATATTCGCAAGTCTCATCACGTCGGCAGCTGTGGCTCAGCCCCGTTTCAGCCAGCCACACGGACTCTACGACGGCGGGCAGCTGACCGTCAGCATGGAGGCTACGGATGCGGATGCGGAAATACGCTATACCACCGACGGCAGCCTACCCACGAAGTCGAGCCTGCGCTACACCCAGCCGCTGACCATCAGCAAGACCACCATCCTGCGGGCTGCCGAGGTGAAGGGCGACACGCTGGCATCGGACGTCACCACCGCCTCCTACCTCTTCGTCAGCTCCGTGCTCAGCCAGTCGAACAAGCCGGCGGGCTACCCTGCCGAGTGGGGCAGCTACACCCAGATATGGGGCACGGCTATAGCCGACTACGAAATGGACCCTGAGATGACGGGCGACGCCAAGCTGCGGCCCAAGATTGCGGAAGGGCTGAAGCAACTGCCCATACTGAGCCTCGTCTCGGACAAGGACAACTTCTTCAGCCATAAGAACGACCCCGACCGTGGCGGCATCTACATCTTCACTGGCCCGCCAGTGGGCGACAACACGGGGCACGGCTGGACACGGGCGGCCAACGTCGAACTGATGGGCGGCCCGCAGGGGCACGACCTCAGCGTAGGCTGCGGCGTCCGATTGCACGGCGGTCACGGCCGACTGGCCGAGAAGAATCCCAAGCACTCATTCCGTCTGGTATTCAAGGAACAGTACGGCCCGAAAACGCTGAAATATCCGCTCTACGGCGAGGACGAGCCGTCGAAATTCGACCAGTTAGTGCTGCGCTGCCACTTTGGCAACGCCTGGCAACACTGGTCGGAGGACAACCGGCAGAAGGCGCAGTACACCCGCGACGTATGGGCCCGCCGCATGCAGCGCCGCATGGGGCATACCAGCGTCAACGCCCTCTACGTCCACCTCTTCCTCAACGGCATGTACTGGGGCATCTACAACGTGGCCGAGCGTGTGGACGACCAGTATGGCAAGGATCACCTCGGCGGCAGCAAGAGCGACATTGACGTCATCAAGATTGAGGAGGACGGCGGCAACCACATCGAGGCTGCCGAGGGCACCCTCGACGCCTGGGAACTGATGACCAAGACGGCCGCCCGTGCCGCCGACGATGCGTACTACCAGCAGTTGGACACGCTGCTCGACATTGGCAACTTCATAGACTACATGCTCATCAACCAGTATGGCGGCAACACCGACTGGGCCCACCACAACTGGTACGCCATACGTCGGCGGGGCGACGAGAGCGGTCCCTCGACGGGTTTCCGCTTTCTGTGCTGGGACTCGGAAATCATCCTCGTCAACGTCAACGAGAACGTGCTGACTAAGAACGATGGCAACGGTTTCCCCACGGGCATCTTCCACAACCTGCTGAAGAACCGCCAGTTTGCCCGCCGCTACTATCAGCGCGCCATCGAGGTACTGGCCGACGACGGGCCTTTGGGCCAGCAGTCGGTGGTCGAGGTGTGGGACAGTCTGTACAACACCATCTCCACTGCCCTCTATGCCGAGGCCGCCCGCTGGGGCGACTACCGCCGCGACGTACACCGCTGGCAGTCGAAGGGCAAGCTCTACACCGTGGACGACCAATACATGACTGAGCGCAAGCGGCTGCTCAGGGAGTACTTCCCCTACCGCACGAAGAACGTGCTGACCAGCATCAACAACTTTGTGCGCACCACAGGCATCAGCACCGCAGGCAGCGAGATGGTCGACCACAGCTACTACAACCTGCAGGGTCAGCAGGTGACCCAGCCGCGACGCGGCATCTATATTGTGAACGGAAAGAAAGTAATCATCAAATAAAGGAATCGGAAGATGAAACGTATATGCTTACTCCTGACGGCATACCTGGCTGCCTTCGCCTCGGCGGTGGCAGGCAATATCCTGACCGTCAACGAGAAGGGCGGCAGCTTCGCCCTTTGCGCCAATGGCCGGACGGCCACCATCGTCGTGTCGAAGAACGAGCCCATTGCGGTCAAGCGGGTGGCATCGCTCTTTGCCGACGACGTGCAGCGCGTCAGCGGCATCCGTCCGCAGCTGTCGACATCGGCACGGAAATCTGCCGTCGTCATTGCCACGCTCGGCCATAATGCCCACGTCGACCAGCTTGTGAAGAAGGGACGGCTCGATGTGTCGGCCATCAAAGGCGGCTGGGAGCAGTTTGTCATCCGCATGCTCGACGGGCAGTTGTTCATCATCGGCAGCGACCGCCGGGGCACGGCCTACGGCGTATTTACGCTGAGCGAGGCAATGGGTGTCTCGCCGTGGTACTGGTGGGCCGACGTGCCCGTGGCTCGCCGCGAAGCCCTCTACGTCGATGCCGACTATACCTCGACAGCGCCCTCGGTCAAGTATCGCGGCATCTTCATCAACGACGAGGACTGGGGCCTGAAGCCGTGGGCCTCGAACAACTACGAGAAGGAGTTAGGCGACATCGGCCCACGGACCTACGCCCGCGTCTGCGAACTGCTGCTGCGCCTGAAGGCCAACATGCTGGCACCGGCCATGCACTCCTGCACAGGAGCCTTCTACAGTCATGCTGAGAGCAAGGCTGTCTGCGACTCGTTCGGCATCATCATCACCACTTCGCATTGCGAACCACTACTGCTGAACAATGCCGCCGAGAGTGAATGGAAGCATGAGCGCGACGGCGAATGGAACTACAAGACCAACCGAAATACCATATATAAGAAGTGGGACGACCGACTGGCCGAGGCCGCCCGCTATGAGAACATCTACACCACGGCCATGCGCGGCGTCCACGACGAAGGACTGCGAGGCAGTCTGCCAATGAAGGAGCGCGTGCCGCTCATCGAGCAAGTCATCAAAGACCAGCGTGAACTGCTGGTGAAACACAAGGCATTTACCCCACTCCCTCATAAGGAAGGGCCGGGGGCGGGTCTGCCTCCCCAGATTTTCGTGCCCTACAAGGAGACGATGGACATCTACGAGAACGGACTCCGCGTACCCGATGACATCACCCTGGTGTGGGTGGACGACAACTACGGCTACATGAAGCGCGTGTCAAACCCTGAGGAGCAGAAACGAAGCGGACGTGCCGGCATCTACTACCACCTGTCTTATTTAGGGGCACCCCACGACTACCTGTGGCTCAACACCACGCCGCCCGTGCTGATGTACGAAGAGCTGCGCAAGGCCTACGACCACGGGGCCGACCGCTACTGGCTGCTCAACGTGGGCGACATCAAGCCTATGGAGTTAGGCATGCAGACCTTCTTCGACATGGCATGGAACATTGGCGCCAACGACGGTTTCACCATTGAGGACGCCTACACCCACCAGGCCGAGTTCCTCGCCCGCACCTTCCCCAGTCCCGTTTGTTGCAATACCATTGCAACATACCTGACGATTCTTGACGACTACTACCGCTTGGCATGGAGCCGCAAGCCCGAGTTCATGGGCTGGGAATACGAGTGGGACGACAAGGAGCACACGGGACTGAAGTCTACGGAGTTCTCGTTCCAGCACTACGACGAGGCGCAGCGCCGCCTGGCCGACTACCAGCGCATCAGCGACGAGGCGGAGCGGATAAGTGAAGAATTAAGAGTGAAGAACGAAGAATCTGCCGCCGCCTTCTTCGAGTTGCTGCAGTTCCCCGTGCAGGCTGCCTGCCAGATGAACCGCAAGTTCCTCATGGCTCAGCTGAACCAGGAGCTGGCCGCCGAGGGACGAAAGGCGGAGGCCAACTGGGCCGCCCGCCAGATGGAGGAGGCCTACGACAGCATCGAGGCCCTGAACCACCATTACAACAAACTGCTCGACGGTAAGTGGGACGGCATGATGGCACACCCGACCAGCTTCACGCCTACTTGCCAGTACTATCAGAAGCCTGAGGTGAAACGCTTCGAAGGGGCCGGTGAGCGCCCCGTGGTGTTGACACCCATCAGGGGCATCCAGCCCAAGGACTGCTGGGTTGTCACGCCATCAGACTTCCGTATGTACGGCAAATCGGAGGGTGTCAAAATCATCAAAGGCTTAGGCTATGACGGACAGGTGCTGCAGTTTGGCAATCCCTCAAAGGAGCCAAAGGGCGGCAAGAACGAGTCGGTGGAATACAAATTCCGCGCCATGAAGGACTCTGTTGACATCATCATCTACGCTGTGCCCTTCTGGCCCCTCTATAAAGGCAAGCCCAACCGCATCAGCGTCAGCATCGACGACCAGCCCGTGCAGGTTTTTGAGAATAGATTCAAGGAGTACGACCGCACGTGGAAGGACCAGGTAATGCGCAACGGCATAGCCTGCCGCCTGCGCTTCGCCGTAGACAGGCAGCGCGAGATGAACATCCTGAACGTCGAGGCCGACCCGGGGCAGATGATTCAGCGCATCATCTTCGACTGGGGCGGGCTGCAGCCTTCGTACATTGGGCCGGAGAAGTGACAAGTGAGAAGTTACAAGTTACAAGTGAGAAGTGATAATGCGTATGCGGAAAATTAGGATATTACTGCCAGTCCTGCTGATAGGACTGATGACAGCCGTCGGACAGACGGGCTACTACATCCCCTCGGAGCGATTCTCGAGCGGGCTCATCAACGACCTGTGCCAAGACCAGTATGGCTACATGTGGATAGCTACCGACTACGGCCTGAACAAGTTCGACGGCTACCGGTTCACCACCTACCTGAACCACGAGCAGGACACGACGACCATCGGCAACAACGTGGTAGACTACGTGTTCTGCGACCGCGACGGACAGCTGTGGGTGGGCACCAGCCGAGGGCTGGACCGCTTCGACTACGCCACCGGACAGTTCATACACTACCCGTTCCCCCGAGGCCGGCAGCCCCGCGTCACGAAGATTACACAGCTGAAGGACGGGCGGCTGATGGTGGCCACCAGCGGCTACCGGGGACTGTACTTCATGGAGAACGGCCAGTTGGAGGACTTTCTGGACGGCGACATGGAGATGCGCTTCGTCAACAGCGTGTTTGAGGACAGCAAGGGGCGCATCTGGCAATGCGGCTTCAGCGACCGGCTGACCATGCGCGACCATGCGGGACAGCACAGGATGACCACCACCCAGGGCTTCACCGTGGACTTTGCCGAACGGGGCGACGAGATTCTCATCTTCTGCCTGCACGGCATCCACAGCTACCGCTACGGCAACCTCACCGTGGCCGACATCGACATGAGCAGCATGGAGCCAACCACCATCATCCGCAATATCTATAAGGACAGCCACGGTAATATCTATATAGGTACGCGAGGCGATGGACTGTTCCGCCTGCCCGCTGGCAGCAACCGCTTAGAGCGCGTCGAGAGCATCACCCAGGACATGAGCCTAAACACAGCCAAGATATGGGCCATCACCGAGGATCAGCAAGGCAACATCTGGTTAGGATGCCAGTCGAAGGGACTGGTGATGCTGCCCGCCAAGACGCCCCAGTTCCAGGCCTGGAACTTTGCCGCTCAGGGCATCAGGTTAGGCTCGGCCATCACCTCAGTCTGCGAAGGCGACGAGGGCATCGTCTGGTGTACGGTACAGGGAAACGGCGTCTTCGGCTTCGACCGTCAGGGACGCGTTGTGGCCCATCCCACGGCTCCGGCATCGGCCGAGTGCATCTTCCGTGACAGGCAGAAGCGCTACTGGTTGGGAACGGGCGACGCCGTCTATTCCTATAATCCGATGACGGGACAGGCCACCCGCCAAATGACCTTCGACTGCGACAAGGTCAACGCCATGACCGACGATGCACAGGGCAATCTCTACGTCTCGACCTTCTCGCGTGGCTTCTGCATCTTCAACCCCGAGACCCATGCGGTGCAGACCTACACAGCTCCGCAGGAAATGACTGCACCGGGGCATCTCTGCAACAACTGGGTAATGTCGATGATAACCGACAGCCAGGGCCTCATCTGGATGGCCACCGCGTCGGGCGTGTCGTGCTTCAATCCGAAGACTGACGACTTCCTGACCTACAAATGGAACCAGCTGCTGACGGAAATACTCTGCTACTCGCTCTGCGAGACCAACGACGGCCAAATCCTCATCGGCACGGAGCGCGGACTCTATTCGTATACGCCGGGCGAGTCGTCGGCCGTGCCATTCGGCGAAAACGACGGACTGCGGGGAAAGGTCATCTGCTCCATCGTACAGGCAGCCGAGGGCGACATCTGGTGCGCCACGTCGATGGGCATCTGGCAATACGACCAGAAGAAGAAAACGTTCATAGGCCACGTCAACGGCAACGGACTGACAAGCAAGGAATACATCAACAGCGTAGGCATACACACCAGCGACGACCTGGTGTGCTTTGCCAACAACAACGGGCTGACGGCGTTCCACCCCTCTGAGGTGACCGGCAGCCACACGGAACTGCCCGACGTCAGACTGACGGGATTCTACATTGCCGACAACGACATCAGCACCCTGGCCGACCATTACAGCGTGTCGTACCTCGACAACGCCGTCTCCTTAGAGTTCTCACTGCTCGACTACAACAACCCCGCCAACATCATCTACGAGTACCGCATTGGCGACAGCAAGGGGGAGGGTACGTGGCGACAGAACCCCGAAGGGCAGAACGCTATCATGCTGAACCACCTGCAGCCCGGCACCTATAACATCGAAGTTCGCGCACTCGCTGCCGGCATCTACTCCAAGTCAACGACCATCACATTGGAAGTAACGCCGCCGTGGTACCGCTCGACGCTGGCCTACGCCATCTACCTTATAGCGCTTATAGGACTTATAGGACTAATGGGCTATACTTACAGGCGGCGTGCCAACCGGCAGTTGGACGAGGAGAAGATGAAGTTCCTCATCAACGCCACCCACGACATCCGCTCGCCGCTGACGCTCATCATGGGTGCCGTGAACAAACTCAAGACGCTAAAGATTGAGGAACTGGCACCTAACGAAATCGCAAACCTCAAATCTCAAATCTCAAATCCGGTCGATGCCATCGACCGCAATGCCCAGCGCCTGATGATGCTCGTCAACCAGATACTCGACGAGCGACGCATCGACAAGAACCAGCTGCAGCTGCATTGCCGCGAGACCAACATGACCGACTTCATCAGCGGCATCTGCAAGCTCTACCAGTTTGGCGCCAACCAGCGCAACATCACCTTCACCTTCGAGCATACCGGCGACCACGTGCTGGCATGGATTGACCGCATCAACTTCGACAAGGTGGTATCCAACCTGCTCAGCAATGCCTTCAAGTACACCTTCGACGGCGGCGAGGTGAAAGTGATGCTCAGCGAGACGGAGAAGGACGTCATGATACAGGTCATCGACAACGGTGTGGGCATCAAGAACGAAGACCCCGACCGGCTCTTTGACCGCTTCTACCAGGGCCGCAACTCCGACGACCTCGGCATGAAGGGCACAGGCATCGGTCTGAACCTCTGCCGCGTCATCACCCAGATGCACGGCGGACAAATCCGCGCCGGCAACCGCACCGACGGACAGCAGGGAGCCGTATTCACCGTCACCCTGCTGAAAGGCAACAAGCACCTGAAGCCCGAGCAGATAGTAAACGACAGCCCTGCACGCGAAGTGCTCTCGGAGGGTACGGGCGGAAAGAAGCCCTTCCGACGGTTCCGCCTGCTCGTGGTCGACGACGACCGCGAGATTGCCGACTACATCATCGGCGAGCTGGGCAACTTCTACAAGTTCGAGCATGCGCCCAACGGCAAGGAAGCCCTGAAGATGCTGCTCACCGCCAGCCCCGAACATCCCTACGACCTGGTCATCAGCGACGTTATGATGCCCGAGATGGACGGCATCACCATGCTGAAGCGTATCAAGGACAACCCGCAAATCTCGCAGTTGCCGGTCATCATGCTCACGTCGAAGGCCGAGGTGGAGCACAAGCTGGAAGGCTTGAAGTCGGGAGCAGACGCCTACATCGCCAAACCCTTCGACATGGAGGAACTGCACATACAGATTGACAACCTCATCGATAGCGTGCGCCGCCTGCGTGGCAAGTTCAGCGGTGCCGTGAAACAGGAACAGCGCACCCAGAATATTGAGGTGAAGGGCAACGACGACGTACTGATGGAGCGCATCATGCGGTCGGTGAATGCCAATATCCAGGACCCCGACTTCAACGTCGACACGCTGGCTGCCGACGTGGGCATCAGCCGTGCACAGCTGCACCGCAAGATGAAGGACATCACTGGCATCTCTACCGGCAAGTTCCTGCGCAACCTCCGCATGGAACAGGCCGCCCGACTGCTGCGCGAGGGCACCATCAATGTGTCGCAGGTAGCCGACAGCGTAGGCTACACCGACCAGGCCCACTTCTCTACCGCCTTCAAAGCCCACTTCGGCGTATCACCCTCGGAATACGCCGCGTCCCAGAAAGACCAGTAAGCGTTCCCCGAGAAAACGAAGCAGCCCTTGATTCAGCAAGACTGAATCAAGGGCTGCCACATAACAGTCCAACCTTCTGATTACTTCTCCTCGGTGGGAGCCTGACCAATCAGCTCCATGAACTCATCGAGCTTCGGCGTGATGATAATCTGGGTGCGGCGGTTGCGCTGCTTGCCCGTGTCAGAGTTGTTGTCGGCAATGGGGTTGTACTCGCCACGGCCACCAGCAGTCAGGCGCTTCGGGTCAACACCATACTTGTTCTGCAAAGCCTGTACGACTGAAGAGGCACGCAGGCAGGAGAGGTCCCAGTTGTTACGGATGTTCTGCTTCGTAATGGGCACATTGTCGGTGTTACCTTCAATCAGCACGTCGTAGTCCTTGTAATCCTTGATAATCTTGGCAATCTTCGACAGCGTCTCAGCGGCACGGTCGTTGATTTCGTATGAACCACTCTTGTAGAGCATGTTGTCAGCCAGCGAGATATAGACCACGCCCTTGAGCACCTGTACGTCCACCTCCTTCAGCTCCTCCTTCGAGAGCGAACGGGTGAGGTTGTTCTGGAGAACCATGTTCAGCGAGTCACTCTTCGACTTCACCTCCACCAAGTGACGGATGTACTGGTTCGACTCGTTAATCTGGTCAACAAGCTTCTCAATCGAGATGTTGTTCTGCGAAGCGTTGGTCAAACTCTTGTCGAGCGAATTCTGCAGAGCCTCGTAGGCCTTCTTCGACTCAGCAAGCGCGCGCTGCTGTTGCTTCAACTGCTCCTCCAGGCTGGTAAGGCGGGCATTCTTGGCTGCCAAGTCCTCCTTAGCCGACTGCAGACTCTCCGTCAGCGACTTATTCTCCGTCTGACAGTTCACTAAATCCTTTTTACTGGCGCAACTGGCAAAAAGCAGACCAGCCACAGCCATCATCACAAATACATTCTTTTTCATATTCCTAATTCTTTTTAATAATACTTATCCACGCCAATCACGTGTTTGCGGGTGCAAATTTAGTCATTGAACGCCCAATACGGAAATATTGTTCGTTTCTTTATGTTTATTTAACCTCCACTAACGATGACCATTGCTATCGGCAGTAGTGGCAGCAAGACTTGACGTGAGAACCAGCAGAAGTCGATATTACGACGGCACTCCCTTGATGTTCCCATGGGGGGAACATCGCGTTCTCATACTGGGAACATAGCATTCCCACCGTGGGAATATAGAGTGCGCGCGACAGATAAAACAAAGTTGTCGCTTCTTGCTACATCAGGTGCTACGCGGAGCTTCGCGTCTTGCCTTTATTTCAGCCAGATTGTGCAAATCTTCCAAAATCCGTTGCTCTTTACAAACTTTTTTCGTAACTTTGCACGCAAATTGCGTGATATGAGAAAAATCTGCTATATATTAGCTATTCTGCTCGGCCTGACTTGCCATAGCCTGAACGCCCAAAGCTACGAGCCTGGGGTGTCGAAAGAGCTGGCGGAGCAACGTGTGCAGAATATTTCGGATGTACACTATGACTTGACTTTCGATATTCCCGACAACCTGCAAGTGCTGGTTGCGGGCAATGCGGTCATCAGCTTCAACCTCGCCAGAAAGTCGGAAGTGGTGCTCGACTTCCAAGGCAAGTTCACCGGTGCCTGCACCGTCAACGGTAAGCAGCGCATCGCCACGATGGAGAACGAGCACATCATCATACCGGCAGAACTGGTAGCGGCAGGTGCCAACACTATCGAAATGAGCTTCGCCTGCTTGGACAAGGCGCTGAACCGCAATTCGGAGTATATGTACACGCTCTTTGTGCCCGACCAGGCCCGCTCGTGCTTCCCATGCTTCGACCAGCCGGATATGCGTGCCACCTTCACGACAACCCTGAATGTGCCGCAGGGCTGGAAGACGATGGTCAGCAACGGCCAGTATCCCATTCCCACCTACCTCTATTCATTCGTCGCCGGCAAGTTTGAGGAACAGACAGCCCGCCGTGAAGGCTACCCCATACGTGTTCTCTATCGGGAACAGGACCCGCAGAAGGTTGCCCAGCTCAGCAAGGTATTCGACGAGATAGGAGGTTCACTGCACTGGATGGAAGGCTACACAGGCATCAAATGCCCGTTCGAGGAGTACGGTCTGGTCATCCTGCCCGGCTACCAGTTCGGTGGTATGGAGCACCCCGGAGCCATCCAGCTGAGCGACCGCCGCATCTTCTTAGGCAGCAAGCCGTCGAAAGAAGAGGAACTGAGCCGCATGGAGCTGATAGCCCACGAGACGGCTCACTTGTGGTTTGGCGATATGGTCTCGCTGAAATGGTTTGAGGACGTATGGACGAAGGAGGTGTTTGCCAACTTCATGGCCTCGAAGATTACGAGGCGCGAGTTCTCGGAGACCGACCACGACCTGAATTTTCTGAAGACCTATCAGGCCCGGGCCTTGGCCATCGACCGCACGGAAGGCACCCACCCCATCGCTCAGGAGCTGAAGAACCTGAACTATGCCTCCATGCTGTACGATGACATCATCTACGACAAGGCACCCGTGATGATGCACATTCTGGAAGACATCATGGGTCCCAGCCAACTGCAGGAGGGACTGCAAAATTACCTACAGAAATACTTCTTCAAGAATGCCTCCTGGGACGACCTCATCGAAGAGCTTGACCGCCAATGCCCGTCGGCAGGTGTACGCCAGTTTAGCGAAGTGTGGGTGAAGCAGAAGGGCATGCCCCTTATCCACACAGCCTACGACAACGGGAAGCTCGTCGTCAGCCAGACCGACCCCTACGGTCGCGGCATCTTCTGGCGGCAGAAGTTTGAGGTGCGGCTCATCTACGACCTGAACGAAAGCAGCACCATCACCATAGATATGCAGCAGCCCACCGTGTCGGTCGACATCGGCAAGCGTCCCAACTTCATCATCCCCAACTACACCGGTCGCGGATACGGACGCTTCACGCTGGATGAAGACTACACTAAGCTACTGCCGCTGCGGCTGATTGTCACACGCGGTGACCTGCAACGCTACGCCCTGCTGCTGACGCTGTACGACAACTACCTGATGGGGCGCATTCCCGCCAACTATTTCGGCGAGCTGTACCGCGACATGATGAAGGAGCAGAATCCGCTAATCATGCAGACGGTCGTCGACCACATGTTCAAGATAGCTTTCGACTGCACCCCGACGGAGCGGCATACGCTGGAACAGTGCATCATGGACCTGCTACAGGAGAACAAGAGCACCGACAGCCGACAGATTATACTGCGCAAGATGGCTGCCAACGCAACAGCCTCCGAGGTACTGAACCAGCTTTACAAAGTGTGGAGCGCACAAAGCGACCCGCTGTTCGACGAGCACGACTATATGGAAATGGCCTACCGGCTGGCCATCATGCGGCCTCAGCAATGGAAGGACATCACCGCCAAGCAGCTCAGTAAGTTGCGCAGCGACATCCTGAAGGAGGAGTTCAACTACGTCAGCCGGGCCTGCAATCCCGACCTGACTGCCCAGCAAAGCCTGTTCAACGAGATTATAGAGAAGGAGAACCGGCTGCACGAACCCTGGGCACTACACGCCCTCAGGCTGCTGAGTGCCGACACTCGGGAGCCCCAAAACAACGGTTACATTCCCCAGAGCCTTGACGCGCTGACCTACATCCAGCAGACCAGCGACATATTCTTTGCCAACAACTGGCTGAATGCACTTTTGGGAAGCCACAAGAGCCATGAGGCCCTGAGACACGTCGAGTCGTTCATCAGCCGCCATCCAGACTACCAGCCAAACCTGCTCAACAAGATCAGGGTGGCAGCATGGCCGCTGAAGAACTTCAGGGAAAAGCAACAGCAACAAAAGAAATAACAATAAATATATAAGGTATGATTCTCTTTTTCAAAACACCCCAACAGAGCGTGATTGCCACCGAAGTGGACCATCAGCTCAATCCAGACGAAGTGAAAGAACTATGCTGGCTCTACGGCAATGCCACGTTACAGGACGCAGAGCGGTTGGACGGCTATTTCGTAGGACCGCGCCGCGAGATGGTGACCCCTTGGTCGACCAACGCCGTCGAGATTACCCAGAACATGGGACTCAAGGGCATCAAGCGTATTGAGGAATACTGGGCTGTGGCCAGCGAAGATGCCGACCACGACCCTATGCTGCAGCGTATGTACAACGGTATAGACCAGAGCATCTTTACCATCAACATCAAGCCTGAGCCTATCAAGCATGTGGAGAACCTGGAGGAGTACAACGAGCAGGAGGGACTGGCACTAAGCCCCGAGGAGATAGAATACCTGCACGGACTGGAGAAGCAGAACGGCCGTCCGCTGACCGACTCGGAAATCTTCGGTTTTGCACAGATTAACTCCGAGCACTGCCGCCACAAGATTTTCGGCGGCACCTTCATCATTGACGGCAAGGAGATGGAAAACTCGCTCTTTGCCATGATTAAGAAGACGACGCAGGAGAACCCGAACAAGATTCTCTCTGCCTATAAAGATAATGTGGCCTTTGCACAGGGACCCGTCGTGGAACAGTTTGCCCCGAGGGACCAGAGTACCAGCGACTGGTTCCAGGTGAAGGACATCGAAAGCGTCATCTCGCTAAAAGCCGAGACGCACAATTTTCCCACGACGGTGGAGCCATTCAACGGTGCCGCTACGGGAACGGGTGGTGAAATCCGCGACCGTATGGGTGGTGGTGTCGGCTCATGGCCTATTGCCGGTACGGCGGTTTACATGACGGCCTACCCGCGACTGATCGATGACGAACAGACAACCCGTGACTGGGAGGACATCCTTCCCGTCCGCGAATGGCTGTACCAGACGCCAGAGCAGATCCTGATCAAGGCGTCGAACGGTGCCTCGGACTTCGGCAACAAGTTCGGACAGCCGCTGATCTGCGGCTCGGTGCTGACGTTTGAGCATCAGGAGAAGGGCAGTGGCACTGCCGCTGAACAGCCAACAAAATATGCTTACGACAAAGTGATTATGCTGGCTGGCGGCGTAGGCTACGGTACGAAGCGCGACTGTTTGAAAAAGGAGCCGCAGAAGGGCAACAAGGTCGTTGTCGTCGGTGGCGACAACTACCGCATCGGTTTGGGCGGTGGCTCGGTGTCATCGGTCGACACAGGACGCTACTCGAACGGCATCGAGCTGAACGCCGTGCAGCGTGCCAACCCCGAGATGCAGAAGCGTGCCTACAACCTGGTGCGTGCCCTCTGCGAGGAGGACGTGAACCCCGTTGTCAGCATCCACGACCACGGCTCTGCCGGCCACTTGAACTGTCTGTCGGAACTGGTCGAGGAGTGCGGCGGCGAGATTGACATGACGAAGCTGCCCATCGGTGACCAGACGCTCAGCTCCAAGGAAATCATTGCCAACGAGAGTCAGGAGCGCATGGGACTGCTCATCGACGAAAAGCACATTGAGCACGTACGCCGCATTGCTGAGCGTGAGCGTGCTCCGCTCTACGTGGTCGGCGAGACCACTGGCGACGCCCACTTCTCGTTCCGCCAGGGCGACGGTGTGAAGCCTTTCGACCTCGACGTAGCACAGATGTTCGGCCACTCACCGAAGACCATCATGCGCGACAATACCGTAGAGCACCACTACGAGAACGCCTCCTACAGAGTGGGCGGCGATTCCATCGCTACCATCCCTGAGTATTTAGAGCGCGTCCTCCAGCTGGAGGCCGTAGCCTGCAAGGACTGGCTCACCAATAAGGTTGACCGCTCCGTGACTGGAAAGATTGCACGCCAACAGTGTCAGGGCGAGATTCAGCTGCCGCTCAGCGACTGTGGCGTGGTAGCACTCGACTACCGTGGGGTGAAGGGCATCGCGACCGCTTTGGGACATGCCCCGCAGGCCGGACTGGCCTCGCCCGAGGCTGGCAGCGTACTGTCTGTTGCCGAAGCCCTGACCAATATCGTGTGGGCACCGCTCAGCGAGGGTCTCGACAGCATCAGCCTCAGTGCCAACTGGATGTGGCCTTGCCGCTCGCAGGAGGGTGAGGATGCCCGCCTGTACAGCGCCGTGAAAGCCCTTTCAGACTTCTGCTGCGAACTGCACATCAACGTGCCGACGGGTAAGGACTCGCTATCATTGAGCCAGCAGTACCCCAACGGTGAGAAGATTATCTCGCCGGGAACGGTCATCGTCTCGGCAGGCGGCGAGGTGAGCGACATCAAAAAGGTGGTCAGCCCCGTACTGGTGAACGATAAGAACGCCAGCATCTACCACGTCGACTTCTCCTTCGACGAGCAGCACCTCGGCGGCTCCGCCTTTGCGCAGAGCCTCGGCAAGGTGGGCGACGACGTGCCTACGGTGAAGAACGCCGAATACTTTGCCGATGCCTTCAACGCCATTCAGGAACTGGTTAACCGTGGTTGGGTGATGGCAGGTCACGACATCTCGGCTGGCGGTCTCATCACCACCTTGTTGGAGATGACGTTCGCCAACACAAAGGGCGGCATGCACATCAACCTGCACGACATCTGCAAGGACGGAGACATCGTCAAGGCGTTGTTTGCAGAGAATCCCGGTGTGGTAATCCAGGTCTCTGACGAGCACAAGTTCGAGTTCCCCGACTTCATGGAGGAGTGCGGCGTAGGCTTCGCCAAGATAGGTTACCCCGTGGAGGGCAGTCGCGAAATAGTGGTAAAGGCCGGCGACGAAGAGCTGACCTTCGACATCGACCACCTGCGCGACGTCTGGTACAAGACCAGCTACCTGCTCGACCGAAAGCAGAGCTTCAACGGCAAGGCCAAGGAGCGTTACGAGAACTACAAGCAGCAGCCCTTGGAGATGAAGTTTCCAAAAGGCTTTACTGGTACCCTCGCTCAGTACGGTCTCAATCCAGACCGTTGTAAGGAGGACGACGTTCAACGTCCCAAGGCTGCCATCATCCGCGAGAAAGGCACCAACGGCGAGCGCGAAATGGCTTACTCCATGTACTTGGCTGGCTTCGACGTGAAGGACGTCATGATGACCGACCTCATCAGCGGCCGAGAGACCTTGGAGGACATCAACTTCATCGTCTTCTGTGGCGGCTTCTCCAACTCCGACGTGCTCGGCTCGGCCAAGGGCTGGGCTGGTGCCTTCCTCTTCAACCCGAAGGCCAAGGAAGCTCTCGACAAGTTCTATGCCCGTACGGACACCCTCTCGCTCGGCATCTGCAATGGTTGTCAGCTGATGGTGGAACTTGGCTTAACTGGCGCAGCAGGAGCAAAGATGCTACACAACGACAGCCACAAGTTCGAGAGTGAGTTCATCACGCTACGAATTCCGCAGAACAACAGCGTGATGTTCGGCAGCCTCAGCGGCTCGAAGCTCGGACTGTGGGTGGCTCACGGCGAGGGCAAATTCTCTCTGCCGGAAGCAGAGAGCACGTATAACATCGTGGCCAAGTACAACTACCACGGTTATCCCGCCAACCCCAACGGCTCCGACTACGACGTGGCCGGCATCTGCTCGGCCGACGGGCGCCACCTGTGCATGATGCCGCACTTGGAGCGTGCCATCTTCCCCTGGCAGAATGCCTGGTATCCCGCCGACCGCCGCAATGACGAGGTGACACCTTGGATTGAAGCGTTCGTTAATGCACGTAAGTGGATTGAGAATGCTGACTGAACTCATTAAGACCTTCTTCAAGATTGGCATATTCACCCTTGGCGGTGGATATGCCATGATTCCATTGATAGAAGAGGAGGTGGTAAACCGTCACCGCTGGGTCTCGAAGGAGGAGCTGCTCGACCTCATCGCCATTGCACAGAGCTGCCCCGGCGTCTTTGCCATCAACATCGCCATCTTTGTGGGCTACAAGCTGCAGAAGGTACGCGGTGCTCTGGCCTCGACCCTTGGCACCGCCCTACCCTCGTTCCTCATCATCCTGGCCATTGCCATCTTCTTCAAGGCCTTTGAGGACAACCGCGTCATTGCCGCCATGTTCCGTGGTATCCGTCCCGCCGTCGTAGCCCTCATTGCTGTTCCGACATTCCGAATGGCACAGCAGGCAAAGATTGGCTGGACCAACTGCTGGATTCCCATCGTCTCGGCGCTGGCCATCTGGCTTCTCGGTGTTTCACCTATTTATATTATACTGATAGCGGGTGTCGCCGGCTACCTAATACCCACCCACAACCCCTCCCGAACGGGAGGGGAGTCTGGAAAGGCAGAAAACGAAGTAACAACAAACGACAATGATACTACAAAGAAATAATAGGGAGGATAAAAAGTATCTTACCGCCCCTCCCACTCGGGAAAGGCTACGGGTAGGCGATCCATGCTCAGGAATGGGGAAGGAGGTGGGTATATGATATTCCTCGACCTCTTCATCACCTTCTTCAAGATAGGTCTGTTCGGTTTCGGCGGCGGTTACGGCATGCTGTCGCTGATACAGCACGAGACGGTGGAGCGAGCCCACTGGCTGTCGACGGCAGAGTTCACGGATATTGTAGCCATCTCGCAGATGACGCCTGGTCCTATCGGCATCAACTCCGCCACGTACTGCGGCTACACCGCCATCCACAACGCGGGCTATGGCAACATCATGGCTATACTCGGCTCGGCAACAGCCACCACAGCATTGGTGCTGCCGTCGCTCATTCTGATGATTCTGATTAGCAAACTCTTCATCAAGTACATGAAGACACGTCCCGTGCAGTCGGTATTCGCCGGATTGCGCCCCGCCGTGGTGGGGCTCTTGGGTGCCGCCACCCTGCTACTTTGCAACCGCGAGAACTTCTCCACGCCGACGGAGAACACGTGGCAGTTCATCATCAGCTGTGCCCTCTTCGCCGCCACCGCCTTCGGCACCGGCTACCTCAAAATCAACCCCATCCGCATGATCTGCTATTCAGCCTTCGCCGGATTGCTGTTACTCTACTGACAAACGACATTCTCACAGGAAGTAAATGAGGGTGCGCCGTATTGACGGCGCACCCTCATTTACTTGATGGATGACAACTGTTATCAGAAGCCGATCTTGCCCTTCCAGTTTATGTACCAGTTGCGCTGGTCAGTGAGCTTGGCCATGACGGCGGCCATTGAGGAGCGTTTATCCTCGCCAAGACGGGCGCCGATAATGTTGGCCATAGCCTGTCCGGGATTAGGCTGACGCATGGCGTAGCGCATGATGTCGTAGTAACGGGTACCCTCGAAAGCAAACTCGAGAGCACTCTCGTTAAGTATCAGACTGTCGACAAATGCCTGCTGGACGGGCATCAGAGCTGCCTCCACGGCTGCAGAGCGAAGAGAGTCGGGCACGTCGGGCAAACGATAGTACTCGTTCATGGGTGTCCAGCCAGATCCACGGGTGTGGATACCTATCTGATTATGAGTACGGCTGGGCGAGGTAACAATGTCCTCGGCTGTAGCTACACCATAGCGGGTATCGGGGAAGTCGAAGCGTGCCAGGAAGAGCGAGTCGCTCTTGTTACCTTCATCCATGTTGTAGTAGGGGATGACGTTTTCCTGGATGGCCTGATTGCTCAGACCCTCAGCCAGAATCTGGAAGGCCATACGGGGATAGCCAGCCATATTGAGAGCCTCGGCCATGCGCAGATAGACCATCATGCGGCGATAGATGTGGACGTTGCGCGAGGTGTAGTGCTTCATGATGTACTGGGTCTCGATGCGCTCGTTGGTGATGGCATCGCGGTGGTAGCCTTCATCCCAGACATCAGACAGACGTAGGTCGCCCGACATGTGGCGCGTCAGACCGGCAGGAGCGTAGATGCAGCTGGAACCGTTGTTGGACAGTACACAGTTGGCCTGCGCTTCTGAGATGTTGACCATGCGCTGCGACGGATTGATGCTCACCTTGTAGTCGTTCTCCTCGCGTGAAGAGAAGAGGTTGCGCAGTTCGCTGTAGTTACCCTCGGCGCGGATGGAGTCACCTGGAATCAGGGTAATCAGCTCCGACAGCTCATCAAAGTACTCGCTGGACTCACCATAATGGGTGCCCCAGTTTGACGAATAGGTAGAGAGCCACGTTGACGTACCAGGAGACCACATGTAGAACGAGAGGTCCGTAGGATAGGCCGAGTTCATGCCGTTGCGCTCGTTGATGTAGGTGTAGTAGTGGAGAGCTGCCTGACGGTAGTCTTCCTTGCTACCCGTAACGGATGCACGCCACAGATAGAGTTCGCCACGCATGAGACTGAGTGGGAAGAAGAACAGACGCGAATCCAAGCCACGGATCTTGCCATAGCCAGGATACTCCGTGTTGTAACGCTCAGGGAGCGTGGCAAGATCGTTAATGAAGTAGGTGCAGATGGTCTGCAGGTCAGCCTTGGGAGAACTCTCTGCGGCATCTGACTCTTCCTTGCTGAGCATCGGCTCCGTGTAGAAGGGCACCTGTCCGTAGTTGAGCACCAACTGCAGGTAAGTCCACGCACGGATGGACTTGACGGCGCAATACTCCTTCATGAAGATGTTCTCATTGCGGTTGCTCTTGAGTGCCGTGTCGGCATGGGCAATGAAATAGTTGCAGTTGTTGATGACAGCGTAGTAATCACTGGGTGCATTGTACATGTTGTCGTCACTCACACTGAAGCTTGCCAGTTCGCGCAGGTCGTTACTGGCAACGGTGGTCAGGGACACCAGGTCGCCGCGTACCTCGCCGAGGAGGACAGTACGGTCGGCCACAGCCTGCAGCTTGCCGAGAATACCCGTCACGGAATAGACGGTGTCTACGGCATTGTTCAGATGCTCCTGGTCGGCATATAGTACGTCGGCAGACTCCTGCTTGAAGAAATCGTCGCAGGACGTCATGGATCCCAAGCCTAAAATGATGCTGATGAAAATATATATACGTTTCATATTCATACGGGAATTAGAGGTTAATTTTAACACCGGCTACGATAGAACGGCTCATGCCTACACGACCGAGATCGATACCCTGGCCGATGACACTGGACGTCATGGAGAATTCAGGATCGCTGCCCAGGTACTTGGTGAAGGTAAGCAGGTTGTTGCCCTGTACCCAGAACTGCAGTCCCTGGAGATACTCCGACTTCAGCGGCAAGTTGTAAGACAGCGTCACCGTCTTCAGACGCAGATAGGAACCGTCCTCAATCCAGCGGTCGCTGAAGCGTGAGTTGCCCATCTTGTCCTGGAAGGAGATGCGTGGAATGTCGGTAGACTGACCTTCTACCTGCCAGCGGCGCAGCATGGCCGTGGTCTGGTTCATGAAGCGGCTGCCGCCTTCCAACTGTGAGCGCATGTAGTTGTAGACATCGTTGCCCAACGAGTAGTTGAAGCGGACATCGAGATTGAGGCGCTTGTAGGTGAACGAAGTGCTGATGTTACCATAGATGTCGGGATTGGGGTCACCTATGATGGTGCGGTCAGCTTCCGTTATCATGCCATCGCCGTTGAGGTCGGCAAAGTGCATGTCGCCGGCTGCGAAATAGTTCTTGTCGACACCGTTCTGGGCCAAGAAGTAGAGGCCGTTCTCGCCAGGATTGCCGGCAGCAGAGGCTTCCTCGCTGGACTGGAACACGCCCAGAGCCTTGTAGCCATAGAACAGATTGGCAGCCTGACCTACCTGCGTGCGGATGGTACCGCCGTAGAGATTGGTGTCCATGTACTGTGTATCGTCGGGCAGCTCGTCAATCTTGTTTTTGTAATGGCCTGCGCTGGCACCAATCTGCCACTGGAAGTCCTTCAGGGCAAGGAGCTTGGCCGTGAAGCTCACGTCAAAGCCTTCGTTGCTCAGCTTACCGCCATTCGACCAGTTCTGAGCCAGACCTGAGAGGTAGCCCAGAGTCTGATAGGTCAGCAGGTTGCTGGTCTTGGAACGGAAGTAGTTGACACTGACGCCTAAGCGGTTGTTGATGAGGTTGGTCTCCAATCCGACGTTGAAGCGGCGGGTGGTCTCCCACTGAATCTCATTGTTACCGATACCTTCGAATGCAAGACTTGACACGGTCTGCAGGAACTGCGAGGCGCGGAAGTAACTGCGTGAAGCATAGAAGTCGATGTCGTCGTTACCACTCACATCGAATCCAGCCGAGAGGCGCAGGTAGTCGATACCCTTGACACCCGACATCCAAGGCTCGTTGCTGATGACCCAGGCAGCCTGCACACCGGGGAATACGGCCCAGGGAGCCTTGAGCAGCTTGAAGTCACCGGCATCCTCGCCGAAGCGCGACGAACCGTCAATTGTCAGGTTGGCCTGCAGGAAGTAGCGGCTCTTGTAGTTGTACTCACCCTGCAAGTACCAGGAAAGCGAGTTCCAGTCCTCGCTGATACCCGTTGCACCCTTGTGTGCCAAGCTACCGCTCATGAACGGGGTCTTGTCACTACCGGTGTTGTAGCCCACCTGGGTGTTCTGCGTGTAGCTCTCCCAGTTGATGCGGGCACCGCCGAAGACGTGCAGGAAGTGAGCGCCGAAACGATTGTTCCAGTCGATGCGGGTATCACTTTGCACGGAGTTCTGCTTCGAAGCCAACGAACGAACCTCATTGTCGATGAACCTATCGCCTAAGCTTGCCACGTAGTACTGGGGCGTACCATTAATAGGGATGTAGAACATCTCATTGGTGTTGATAAGGTTGTAGCTGAAGTGCTCGCTCACGAAGAGATGCTGATTGATTTCAAACTTCGGCGTGATGGTCAGGTTCAGCATGGAGTTCTCGAAGCGGTTCTTATTCTGGGCCTCAGCGTACTCATTGATGGCGGCGGGGTTGCCTAACTGCCAGTTGTAGTTGTTGTAGTTGGCCAGGGCCTCGTCCAAATAGGACTCCTCGTCGATGTCGAAGTGGCTGTCGGAGAAGCGTCCCCTACCCGACTCGTCGTGACCGTAGCTGTAAGCACTCATGAAGGGACTCTTCACGTATGCCAGGAAAGCGGGCGACGTAGGTGTACCCTCATCGTAACCAGCAGGTGCACCATCGTTGCGGATGTCGCGGGTCTGGTTCGAGAACGAAGCGTCGAAGCGTACCGACAGGGCTTGCGTCAGCGAGATGTCCGTATTGAAGCGGACGTTCAGGCGGTCCATGTCGTTGTACTTCAGCGAGCTTTGCGCTGCCGTGTAACCTACCGACAGGTTGTAGTTGGCCACAGCGTCACCACCCTCGACGTTGATACCGTAGTTCTGGGTCATGGCTGTATGGTAGACAAAGTCCTTCCAGTCCGTATTCTGGTGGTACTGGTCGTAGTAGTAATAGTCCTTATCTTCCTTCAAGAACTTGAACGAGCGGATGGTGGTGTTGGTGGTCTTCAGCAACTCCGATGCATAGCTGCGGTACTGGTCGGCATTCATGACCGAGATGTACTTAGGCTCGAACACCACGCCAGCCGATACGTTGGCTGTAATGCGGGTGGCCATTGACTTATTGCGGCGTGTCTGGACCAGAATGACACCATTGGCACCTTTGGCACCGTAAAGAGCAGTACCATTGCGGATGACGGTCACCTTCTCGATGTCGGCGGGATTGAGGCTCGTCAGGATGTCGTTGTAGAAACCGTCGTGCAGCAGGGTACGACCATACTGCTGGTCGACAATCACGTCGTCGATGATGATGAGCGGCTGGGCATTGACATTGAGCGAGTTCAGACCCTGTATGTACATCACGCTACCCACACCGGGCGTACCGTTACGGCTGATGGTGTAGACCTGGCCGCCCAGCTGCTTCTGCACCTCATCCTTAATGTTAATGGCGTTGGTGTACTGGAAGTCATTAGCCGAGCGGTCGCCACGGACATTAGTCTTCTGCTGGTACTCAGGCGTGAACGACGTAGGATAGAGGCTGACCACCTTCTGGGCGGTGCCTGTGAGCAGTCCCACCTGAACAGGATTGAAGTCGGGCGATGACACATAGATTGCCGTAGCAAAGACGGGCAACTTCAGCGAATAGGTACCGTCGTCCTCGGTCAGCACACTATAGCCGTCGATTTCGGCGGCACGCACCATGACACCGGCCAATGGCTGCTGGGTGGTGGCGTTGATGACCTTACCCGTGACAGTGCGCGTCTCGTACTTCTTTATTGTTATCGTGCGCTTTGGCTTGACCATTACCTCGTCGTCCTCAGTCTCATCGTCCTGAGCGAGAACGCTCAACGGGAAGGCCATCAGCAGCGTAATTCCAAATAAGATATATCGTTTCATAAACTTTCTGTATTTAGTGATGTGAAACATTAACGTAGCATATACCATCGTTTACTCTTGGCAGACTGTCCGTGCGGATACATCAGCACACCGGGATAACCCTGGTCAGAGACGGAGATGTCGTCGTCAGCCGGCAGGGCTTCGGGCAGCAGCAGCGAGCCGTGGGGCACGAGCAGGATACAGTCGATACGCATGGTTCGCGAATAAGTCTGGTTACGATACTGGGAAGCACTGGCGCGGGTCTCAACCTTGAGCGTCACCTGCAGGTTCTCGTCCTCGACGCCCACCGTGCAGTAGTCGAACTTGAAGTCTTCGGCCAGCAGCAGGTAGTCGATGGAGTCGGCCTTGGTAGCCAGGTTGGTAGCCTTGCCGTCCGCAGTCACAGGCAGGTTCACAGTACCCTGTCCCGGACAGTTGAGCGTACAGCGGATCAGCGTCGGAATGCGCTGGGCACTGGTGGCATTACTGTCGCTGGCCAGAGCAGGAGCCGATACGAGATAGATGTCATAGCCGATATTGGAGAGCACGTCGGCGATGTAGAACGTCACGGAGTGGTTCACCGTGGCTACTTCCGGTTTGAACTCCACAAAGGAGTTGCTCCATACACGATCGTAGAAGTTACGGTTATCGGAGGTGACATAGCTCATGGTTGTCGAAATCGTAGCAATGGAGTCACCATGCGAGTCCTTGACCTTACTCAGTTCCTTGATACTGTTGCGGGCCTCAGCCTCGATGACGCGGTACTGGAAGAAGGTCATCTGCTTATCGATGTCCCACTTGGAATCCTTGCGCACCTGACCGTTACTACAGTTGACGATGTCAGCCTCGTCCTGGTCAAGGTATCCCTCATGCTCCTGGGCATGACGGAAGATGTAATACTCAAACGGCATTCCGTACTGTGCCTTGCGGCTGGTGTAGTTCTTGATACTGTTCTGAGTCAGGACGGAGTCGTTGAGCGAGGCATCGGGATTGAAGGTGCGGCTGAAGGTCGTTCCACTGACAATGGCCATGCGAGTGTTGGTATAGACCATCGAGTCGCGGTCTTCCACGCCCTCAGGATAGTTGAAGTAAGGTTCGTATTCCTCCACCAGTTTCTGCCACACCTGGTTGGTGGGGGCCACCATCCAGTAGGTACTATCCTCGGAATTGATAAGACCGAGGTAGCTGTAAAGCTCATTGCGCTGTGTGAACACTGAGTCCAGGTACTGAGTCTTACCATCGACGATACTGCCCGGCACACTGAGCGAAGGCATGAACTCCTTGTAGTAATAGTGACTGTTGTAGAGGAAGCTGCGCAAGCTGTCGAGGTCGGCATCCTTGCGTACATACTCAAAGACGTTGGACAGATAGTTAACCTTGTCCTCCAAGGTGTAAAGCACGCCATTGCCGTACAACTGATTCTTCGACTTCATCTTGACACCACCGATGGCATCGTTCGTCAGCAAGGCATACTTACCGTTCATCAGCACGATGGAATCGTTGCTCAGCGATGATACCGAGTAGTTGTAGAGTGCCACATGGTTCTGGATGAACTCCTTCAGCACGGTATTGTCCTCCTCCAGCACGGAGTCGGCCACCTGCTTCTGGTATTCAGCTATATAAGCCTGGGCCTGAGCTTCGGAAAACTTGTCGTTGGTGGGGGCAAAGACGGTGAACACCTGACTACCGTCCAGCGACTTGGCGAAGTCGCAAGACTCGACCACCTTGGCAAAGTTGCTCAATTCGGGGTTGCTCTTGATGGCCTGCCACAAAGTACCCTCATGCACGCCATTCGTACCGCCCAAGCCTTCGTAGTGGTCGTCCCACGTATCGGTGCAGGCCGTGAGGGCTGCGGCAATGCCGCAGCACAACAGGCCAGCACTTATTATATTTTTCATTCTTGTAATCATAATCTTCTATGTTCAATGATCAATGTTCAATATTTACAGATCGTCCTCCATCTGGCCGTCGCTGTCGACGCCATAGACGCTCTTGGGAACCATCTCGAAGAAGTCGAGCATAAACTCATTGTTATTACCCTGCTTACCATCGGAAGCCACGCGGAAGCGGACGTAATGGTCTTTGGTGGCATCGATGTAGGTCTGGCAAATAATCTTGCGGAATGTTCCTCTTTCACCCAAGAAGTAATTCTTGCCGCCACCACCTGAGAAGTGATACATACTGCGACCGTCGCGATAAGCGCCCAGGTTCTTCAGCAGTTTCTGCTCCTCGGCCTTCTCTTCATCAGTCTTCTTCTTGTAGTCACCCAACTGGTTGTCCTCAACCCAACGGTCACCCAAGTAGAACTCATGACTGAGCTCGTATGTCATGTCGACAGGGATACCCTGTGGAATCATGTGCTGCGGGTCGTCTCCATAGTAGGCCTGCATCACACCACGGGTCGGGATAGCGCAGAAACCTAAGCGCAGCTGCCACTCACCACTGTAAGGCACAGGAGGAATGCGGAACGTCATGTCGTAGTCACCGAAGAGGTTCCACTCATCACCCTGCCACGACCAGAAGTTGCAGTGCGGGCGACGCATCACGAGGTAACAGCTGGGGTTGAAGGTCACACCGTCCAAGTAGCCCAGTGGGAAGTAGTAGTTCTTACCGTTCTTAGGCTCGTTGGAGTCGTCGGGCGTGCTTTGTGAATCATCTACGGTATAGTTACCCTTCAGGCGCATGTCGTTAGTCATCACCTCGGGGAAAACGGTCGAGAAGTCCATACGGATACGCTGGTTCTGTACGATGTTCTGCACTTCGTAGCTGAATACCACCAAGTCGTCCACATAGAAATAGTGACCGTTCAGAGCATCGTGGTTAGGTTCTTTCTCAACCTTATTGTCCACCAACGCACCACGGAAGTTGTATTCAGGGGCAGCATAGCGGCGGTTGATGAAGTGGCGGTTCACGTAGGCAGCATCTTTACCACGACAATCATTGCCATGCTCATCCTTGTTCATGGTCAGCATCTCCACTTTCAGCATAGTGTGCGGCAGCAGCGTCTGAAACCATTCAATGGGGTTGACAAGCTTTGTGTCGAAACCAAAGGGCTCTTTCGTCTCCTTGCAGACCAGGGCCGTCAGGTCGCTGGTACCCGGCACATAGCGGGTCATGATGTGGTACTGCATGAAGCGCTTCAGCGGGTTGACGCTATCGGTCAGGTTGTCGAAGCTGTGTCCGGGAGCATTCACGTCGTCCGGGAATACGGGGTCGTAAATCTTGCAGGCCAGGTCGTAGAGGGCACGCAGTGTGCCGTTGGCAGTAGAGATGCCATACTCCTGGAACTTGGCCTGATAGATGGAATCAGGTTCAACGAAAGCCGTAAATCCGTATTTCTTCGTAGAGGGCACCCAAGCTACTTCCTGCCAAATATGAGACTTGTAATAGTACTTGGGGTAGTCGTTCTTATTATAATTGGGATCTTCCACTGGCAGAATCTCCTCGCGGACTTTGGTAGCCACCAGACCTTGATAGAAGATACTGATGAGGGGATTGTCGCGCAGGATGTCGGCCACGTAGCTGTTCGACTTCTCAATGACCATGTCAATGGGATGCACGATACCGTTCTCCACGGAGTCGTCCTTCAGGTCATAGTACACGTGTGCCAGACCTTCGATGACAATCTCGGCAGTGATGGAGTCCACCGATGTAGCCAAGTAGCGCCCCAGCATATTAGCGGTAGCCAGGCGGTCCTGGTTCATCTCGTAAGTGGCATACATATTAGGAATCAGATGGGTACGGGCGATGGTATCGCAGTCGGCATCCGTCAGTCCGTCAAGGCTGGACAAGCCACGCTCCTGCAGATAGGCACCCACGGCACTGTCGTTAGGCAGGAAGCAGGTGTACTGTCCGTAGGTGGCCAGCAAGTCCATCAGATTAGCCCGCTCGCAGATAGTAGCAAACATACTGTACTGGGGACGATTCTTCAGATAGTCGCTCATCATCTCACCCGTAAACGTGTAGAAGTACTCGCTGTCGGGCTCGTCAGAGCAACTGGTCAATGAGCCGGTAGCCAGGAAAGCAGCCACGGTCATCAATGTTACTCTTATCTTATTCTTGATATTCATAGTCTTCATACTTTAATGGTCAATATTATTGCTTAGTCGTCTTCTCCATACTGGTACTCTCGCCGCTGCTGAAAGCAGGATTGGGTATCAGGTTCTGGTTGACCTTCATTTCCTCATTGTTATAAGGCCAGAAGATGGCATCCATCTTCTTGAAGAAACTCTGCACGAACTGCTTGTTCACGTCGTCGCGCTTAGATGCGGCCGACATGATGCGGGAGGTGCTGTTCTCGCGCATGGCGTAGCGAACCAGGTCGTACCAGCGCTTGCCTTCGAACATCAGCTCACGCTGACGCTCACGGATGACCAGCTCCTCCATCAGGTGCTTCGTCGTGTAGTTAGCAGGCTTCAGAGTGTCGGCATCGGCCAGTGTTGCCTTGCAGATGGCACGCTTGTTGATGGCGTTCACCAGTTGGAAAGCAGCATCGAGCTTGGGCTTATTGGTAGCGAGTGCGATGGAGTCGTTCCCCTCAACCATCTGCTGGCAGAGTGCCTCAGCCTTCAGCAGCATGATGTCGGGCAGGCGGTAGATAATCCATTTGCTGCCATTGTTCTTCTCGGAAAACCAGCCATACGAGGTCTTGGGATCCGTAGAGGAAGCATTGATGCTCACTACATCAACGGCATACTTGGTGATGACACCGTCATCGGAACTGCAGTTCACATACAGGCGGCTGTCAATCTTCTTGTTCGTATCCTCGAAGACGTTACGGCCCGAGGTGGCAGCTATATCTTCGGTGATGTAGGTGCTGGGAGCCAGCAGGCCTTTCTTGTTGGTAGAGTTGCCATAGTAGGAACTGATAGCCGAGTTGTTGACTCTACCCGAAGACTCGGGACGGTCCTCATACATCAGCTCGAAGATAGTCTCCTTACTGGCACCATCAACGAAAATCTCCTCATAGTAATCACCAAACTGGTTTCCCGATAGGCGGTCGTTCACCAAGGGGTAGCCGTTAAGACGAGCCTGCAGCTGTGCCTGGCTGGAGGCGCTGCCCGTCTGACGGTTGTTCTTCTTGCGGTTCTCCTCATCAACTTCCTTCTTCGAGGCTATCACGAGGTCGGCATAGCGGATGCAATTGTCGTAGTCTTTCTTCCAGAGATACATCTCGCAGAGCATGGCATGGATGACATCCTTCGTGATGCGTCCCGTCTGGTAGCGGGGCTTTGTCTCAGGATAGCGGGTGACGGCATCGTTCTTCACTTTCTCCAAGTCGGCAATCAGATATTCGAGCACCGTGGCGAAAGGAGTGGCAGGAAGGTCCATCACCTGATCGTCGTCCGTAAAGGCCTCCGTGCTGTAAGGCACATCGCGGAAAGTACGGATGAGGTAGAAATAGCACAAGTCGCGCAGTGCCGACACCTCAGCGATGTTAGCCTTCAAGTCGCCTTCCGTATAGCCAGGGTCAATCTCTGCCACACCAGGAGCATACTTGATGACCGTGTTGCAGCGGTTGATGACATCGTAGAAGGCATCCCACTTCGTGAAGCTGTTCATGGCGGTGATGTTCTCCTTGAGCACATTGTAGAGGTCAACATTGTTGTTGATATTCTGTCCCGACATGACGTTCTCGCTGCGGACTTCGCCCCAGACCATCATGCGGTTTCTGACATCGGACTCCAACAGGGCTGAGTAGCAGCCGGTGACCACATTCTCGACGTCGGCCTTTTCGTTCCAGAAGTCCTCGAGGATGATTTCCGTCTGCGGCTTGATTTCCAAGAAGTCGGAGCAGCCGGTTTGAGTGAGTCCCATGAGTCCCATGAGTCCCATAAGTCCCACCTTATTTATATTATATATCTTTCTTTTCATAATCTTGTATCTCCTTTAGAAGTCAACAGTTATACCAAGCGTGTAAGAACGTGAACGCGGAGTCTGCGCATTGTCGATGGCGGGGTCGTAGCCGGCATTGACAATATCAGGGTCAACACCCGTGTACTTGGTCAGCACGAACGGGTTGTTGATACTGGCATAGAACGAGATGCGGTTCAAGCCAATCCAGGTGAGGTACTTCTTCTTGATGGAGTACGACAACTGGGCGTAGCTCATACGGAGGTAGGTACCATCCTCAACGAAGCGGTCGCTGACGAGCGTGTTGTAGTTACTGGTCGAACCGAACATGGCACGAGGAATCGTCGTGACGTCACCCTCCTTACGCCAGCGGTAGTTCACGGCCTGGCTCTGGTTGTCGTTGCCAGTCATGGATTCAGAATGGAGGCGGGCCAGGTTGATAATCTTGTTGCCGACACGGTAAGTGAACTGGGTTGACAGGCGCCAGTCAGCATAGCTGAACGTGAAGCCGAAACCACCAGTCAGCTTAGGCAGTGACGAACCCAGGTAGGTAATATCGAGTGCGTTGATCTGACCATCGTGATTGATATCCTCGTAGATGGCATCACCACCGTTGAAGCCGGGGAAAACACCGTCGTGGCCTGTACCGTCGATACGGTAGTCGTAACGCATACGGAGCGGCACGTTATTTCCATCGACAATGACATCACCGTTCTCGTTGACTGCCACAGGCACGGTCTTGTTCTTAGCAACATACTCTGTGCGATAGTAGTCTATGACCTGTTCTTTAGTCATGCCGGCCACCTCATTCTTGAAGGTGTTGTAGTTGTACTGGTAAACACCATGATACTTGAAGCCGTAGATGGCACCGAACGGATTGTGGAGCTGCACACGGCGCAGCGTCTCACCGTTGGCATAGCCGTAGGTGGAGTTCAGGTTGTTCAGGATGTACTCGTCCATCTCAAGAATCTCGTTGCGGTTGTTACCGAAGTTGGCATTGAGGTCCATGATGAACTTGCCCTTCTTGACCAGACGGTTGGTATTGACGTGGAACTCCCAACCCGTGTTGCGCATCTTACCATTATTATGATAGGGAACGGTCAAGAAACCGGCGTTCGACGGAATACGGAAGTTGCTCATCAACATGTCGGAGGTTGTCGAGCTATAGGCCTCGATGGTGAGGTTCAGTCGGTTGTCGAACAATCCGATGTCAATACCGAGGTTGTACTGCGATACGAGCTGCCACTTCAGGTCGGTCAGACGGATGTTCAGCGGCTTCATGGCAGCCATGTCCATATAACGGGCAGTAGAGCCGTACTTCGAAGTGTACAGGTAGTTCTGGCCGGGCTGGTTACCTACACGACCCCAGCTGGGACGGAAGGCCAGCATAGAGAGCGTAGGCTTCAGGCTCTTCATCCAAGGCTCGTCACTCATAATCCACTTCAGCGAAACAGAGGGGAAGTAACCCCAGCGGTTGCCGGGACCGAACTTGGTCGTACCGTCGATACGCATGGTGAAGTCGGCAATGTAACGCTCCTTGTAAGCATAGTGGGCTGACACGGTATAGTACATCGAGCGCCACTGGTTGTAGCCAGAGCTCAGGTTACCAATCAGGCCACCTGCGGCGGGGCTGACAATCACCTGACCAGTAGAAGGCAGACCATATCCCGGCGTGCCCTGATTGCTCGATGAACCAGAGGTCAGCTCGAAGCGACCCATCATCATCATCGAGTGATCCTTGTTCTTGAAGGCGGGAATGAGGGTCAGCGTCTGCTTCGTATTGAACGACACGCTCTTCGAAGAACCAGTATTCGAGGTATTCACATCGCCCACGTTGGCAATGGCGTTCACCGAGCGCAGCTCCTGGGGATAGAACGAGTCATCGTACTGGTTGTAGATATTCATGTAGACCGAACCACGCCAGTTCAACTGCCAATGGTCTTCGTCAAGGCCGAGCAACTGGTAGTTGAGCACCAATTCCGGCGACATGTCGTAGGTGCGCTGCTGGTTCTTTGCCAGATGAGCCGAAGCCACAGGGTTGACATACTTGCGCTGGTCGTCGCGGAACACATCGGAACCGATGAAGGGACCACTCTGTATCATATTATAGTAGCGGTCAGTGTCCTCACCCGTGATGGGGTCCTTCTCGTAGATGCTCATGTTAGGCATCTTCTTCAGGGCGATATTCAGCAAGCCGTCGGAGTTACGGTCGTTCTTGGTGTAGGTCAGCGCGAAGTTGGTCTGTACGCGGATGCGCTCAGAGACGTTGTAGTCCAAAGCCACACGGGTAGAGAAGCGGTTCAGCTTCTGCTGAATCATCGTACCGGTCTCATGGTCGAAACCGCCACCGACACGGAACGAGGCCTTCTCACCACCACCCGCGATGGTGACGTAGTGGTTCTGGCGGAGACCCGTCTGGGTGACGGCGTCACGCCAGTCGGTGTTGTCGCGGTACTGACGCCACTCGGAGAATCCGCCCGTCTCGTCCAGATAGTTGATTTCGGGGATGCGGGTCTGGTCCGAAGCGTTATCATCCTGACGGGGGTTGAAGTAAGCCTCCTTCAGCATCATGGTGTAGTCGTCACCGTTCAGCAGGTCGTAGCCCTTGGGCTGATGGGTGGCGGTGAGCTTCAGCGTGTAGGTCACGTGGGGCTTACCACGGACACCACGCTTGGTGGTCAGCTCGATGACACCGTTACCACCTTGCGAACCGTAGACGGCCGTTGCAGCAGCATCCTTCAGCACGTTGATGGAGGCGATATCCTCAGGGTTGATGTTCAGCAGTTCAGCGAACTTCTCGTTGTTGGCACCTGCCATATCGAAGTTGTCGAGGTTCACCTCACGGATGTTACCGTCGACCACGATCAGCGGGTTGGAGTCGGTCAGGGTAGAGAGTGAACCGGCACCACGCAGACGCATGGTAGAACCGGAACCCAGGTCACCCGAGTTACCAATAATGTCAAGACCAGCGATACGTCCTTGCAGGGCTTCGTCGATGGTGGTCATGCCCAGACCCTCGAGTTCCTTCATGTCGAGTTTCTGCGAGGCATACGAGATTTCACGCTCGGGAACGGGAAGTCCGTTACCCTGTGCGCGACGCTTCGACTTCACCACCACTTCCTTAATCTGCGTCTTCGACGTCATCGTCAGGTTGTAGGTGGTCTTGTTGATAGGTACGGTAACGGTCTGCAGACCGACGTAGCTGAAGCGGATCTTGTCCTTCGGATTCTTAATCTTCATGGTGAAGTTACCGTTCAGGTCAGTAATGGCCGAGTTGATGATACGCCCGTTGGCATCCATTTCGCAAACGGTGGCACCCATCAGCGGTCCCATATCGTCGCTCACCGTACCGTGAACCGACGTGATTGTCTGTGCGCTGAGCGTCGTCGTGGCGATCAGGGCCAGCATCATGATGATGGATTTTAGTATTCTCATACAGTAGTTCCTCCTCTCTCTTATTTAAAAATGGCCTTTCTCACAATATCGCGCCAGGGTTGCATCTTCTCATATTCCAGCGGACCGTCAATGAGATGAACGACGGCGTCACTGCCCATGAACAGACGGGCCGTGCGGTCCTTACCCTCGAACCAGTATTCGCGGCAGATGTTGTTGTAGAGTGCGGGATTCGTAGTAATGACATGACGCTCATTGCCGGCATTGTCGATAATGGTCATGTTCTTCGTGTCGTACTTGACGGTCAGGGGATAGAAGCGGCCCGTCTCCAGGTTACGCTTCATACTCTCATACTTACCCTCGCTGTTGGGGTCGTGGGCCATACCGATGGCCACCGAGTTATCGTGTACATGGTAGCGGATGAAGTCGGTGACAATCTCCTTCATAGCAGCCTTGACGTTGATCAGCACGGTTGCACGGTTGGGATTGCTCTCATACCAGCCCTCGGCCCTGCAGATGCTGTCGATGACCTCATCGTTCTCATCGCCCATCTCCAGCTCGCTCCATGAGGGCAGGATAGCGTTCTTGCCGCTGTGGCCGTCCTCAGTGAGGTCCTGATACTTCTCGATAGACTCGTTGGTGGGGATGTAGACGGTGTAGTTATAGTTGTCGAACAGCTTCAGGTTCTTGTTATCGACGGCAGCGTTACCAGGATTGTACTTGTTGCTCAGTTTCTGCGTCAGCAGGTCGCTATAGTCGTTCTCAAGCAGGTTCATGAAGGCCTGGTACTCACTATGCTCACGAAGCGTCATGTAGAGCGAACGCTGGGCACCGAGCGGCACCTGATCCTCCATCTGATAGGACACACCGTTCTCTTTCGGGTAGCGCTCGGTACTGGGAATCAGCCTGTGGTTGTGCTCCATCTGCCAACCGCCCTCAAAGCAGAGCTGGCCGGCAGCATTCTTGGAGACGCGAATCATAGAGCCACCCTTCGACTTGAAATAGTGGTAGCCCTGGTCTACGTAGTCGTCCATCGTCATCGACTTGTCAGGGATGACGATGATGAGCTGGTCAAGCAGCTGGTCAAGCATCGTATTGATGACGTTGGAAGCGACTTCCACCTGGGTACGGTCGCCCTTGGTGATGTTGCCGTCGGCATCGATGGTGCAAGCATAGCGGCTGGCCTGGACACGCGATGCAGCGGGCTTCGTCTTGTCGTAACGGAACTCAATGAGGTCGGGTGACTCTGCCTCCAGCGTCTCTCCCGTCTCCTCGTCCGTCACGTTGGCGGTCTTGCCGTAGGAACCCGGATCAATGAAGCTAAGCATGGCATCGTTGGTGGGAATCAGCAGCGCATACTTAGAGTCCATAGAAAGCAGGTAAGGCAGGAAGTTGCGGTTATCGATAGCCCAATAGATGACATTCATCGTCGAGGCGTGAGCCAGAGCCGGGTAAGCTACTGACGAATACTCGGCAGGCGTGAACACCTTGTTGGTCAGATAGACCACACCGTTACAGCCCATGAAGCACGAGTCGATGTCGGCCTCGGTGATACCCAGCACCTCCTTGGCATCGTTCAGCACGGTGTTGAACTTCGAAGGCACGGCCTCCGAGAAGGTGCTCAGCATGTTGACGTTGATGAGCTTAGCCAGCGTGTTGTCAGGAATGGAGTCCCACTCCTTGTACTCGTCGCGCAGGTCGCGGCCCTGGTCGTTCCACCAGGCCTCCAAAGCCTCGTTGGTGGGAACCATCATCACACCGGCATCATAATGCAGGTCGGCATTCGAGCTACCGTCGATGTACTGGTTCCAACCCGGGTCGAAGCTCAGGTAGGGCGTCACAGGATTACCCTGCGGGTCGCGGGCATTCTCATTGCCACCATACGAGCGCTTGCTGTAGTAGCGCAGCACGAAGACGGAGTCCTCATTATTATAAATACGGTTGTACTCACGGGTAGCACTGGCATCGTAGTAAGGAGCCGAGTAGCGGTCCAGCAGATGGCTCCACATCGACATGTTGGCATGGGTGCGGATAATCTCGGCCATGTTGGGATTGCTCTCAATCACGCCGTCCACCTTCTGGATGTAACCGTTCTTACAGGTAATGTCGCGCTCCACTACCTTCTTGCCGTTCACCCAGGCCTCCTTCGTGCTGGTGGCCTGCTTGTTGGTCAGCACCGCCAGGTCGGCATCGGTAATCTTGTTGTAGGACATGTAGGCCGGCAGGAAGTGAATCATCGGCGGTGTCGTGGCATCCTTCAGCAGGGGAATCGACTTTCCACGCTCACGGTAAGTAGCCCAAGCCGCCGTGTTAGGCATCAGTTCAGGCTTCATCACATACACCGAGTCAAAGATACTCGTAGCCGTCTCACGGCGCATTGTCCTACCCTCCTCAGGAGTGGCAGCATCGCCCTGTGCACGACCGTTCGACATCAACTCGATGAGGTACGCATTGTTGATCATCGAGTTGTTCAGCAGCAGCTTCTTCTGGGCGCTGGTCAACTGGTTGTAGTTGCGTACACCCCAGGAGTTCTGTCTGAACCAAATTTCATAAGCACTGTCGGGAGCGGCAAACAACGTCTTCGAACCGGTGTGGCTCAGCACCTCGTGCTGGCCCATGTCGTCGATGAGCTGCAACGTGTACTTGAAGTTGCCTTCTTCCGACAAACGCTCGTAGATGGAGTTGCCGAGCCAGTCGGGCTGCCCCGTCAGCAAGTCGTCATCCTTACACGACTGCAGGGCCCAGGCACTCATCAGCAAGCCGCAGGCGACAAACGCCACCTTACGTCCTTGTCTTACGATTTGTCTTTGTTTCATAATAAATTGTTGTTTTATTGTTATTGATATATCGTGTTTACGTTCTTTCTGTTTTAGGGTGACTGCACCTTGCGTAGTACTGTCGGGATGCCTCGTTCGAGGCTCGCGCGCTGCTTCCGACGCGCCATTTTAGAAGCGATATTATTAAAGAAAGGAACCGGAAACGGAATTTCTTCCGTCCCCAGTCCCTTTTTCAGGCTGTCAGATTATTATTATCTGCATAAAATGTTCAATGTTCAACGTTCAATGTTCAACGTTAGTTACTTAATGGTAACCTTCTGAATCTTCACAGTACCATCGCGGAAGGTCTGCTTCATCACGGCAACACCCTTGCCAGGCTTGCTGATGCGGGCACCACTGAGGTTGAAGAACTCAACCACGGCAGCATTGGCCACTGCAGCATTGATGCCAGAAGGATCGCTGTCGGCAGTCTTCGAGCTGTTGGCGCCGAAGTACTTCACCTGCCAGTTGTCGAAGATGGTCCAGTTGTCGGTGAGTTCAGTAGTCTTCTTCAGACCGATGCGGAGCGTAGCACCATCAGCCAACGTCACGATAACGCTGTTGTTGTACTTGCCTGCGTCGAACTCCCAAGATGCAGTGTTCATGTTGTTAGGAACTGCCAGACCATCATCACCTGCTTCAGAAGCGGGTTTCACGGTCACGTAACCTTCAGAATCGACGAAGTCAGAGCCAGCCTCAGCTGCCAGACGTACAATCGGCTTAGAGCTAACCAATGTGTCACCACCGAGGATAGAAGCTGCATACAGGAAACCGTTGTTGTTCAGATCAGGATTCTCCGTCCATGTCTCGTAATCAGTTGCAGCAGAACCTGCACGATAGAAGGCCTGAACGTCGACCTCGTAAGTACCTGCGGGCAGGCCCACGATGTCCTGATAGTAGTCGTAGTTCTTACCAAAGATTTCAGCGTTGAGACCGTCGCCGCTCCAAGCAGCACCCGTGCCGTCCCAACCAGCAACACCCTCGTCGTAAGCAGGATTCTCGATAACGCCGGTGAAGTCCTTCACGTTGTCATCAGAAGCCTCTGCATAGTCAGCAGGAATACCCAGCTTGGTCTTCATCGTCTTGATAGAAGCCATGAAGCCTTCCACCTCGCTGTCCTCAATGGTCTTGTTCTCGATACCATCGTTGATGGTATTATTCAGAGCCTTAGCCTCGGTCTTCGTAGCCTCGTCAGCCTTAGAGCCACTGAGCTTCATACCGAGACCCTCGTTAGCATCGTTCAACTGAGCGAACAGGGCAACAGAAGCGTTGATAGCCTCGCCCAGGTCGTAAACGGCAACCAGAGCGTCGAACATCTGCTCACCGTCGCCAGAAGCGATAGCTGCGTCTGCAGCTGCCTTCACCTCAGAAGCCTGATCGAAGATATTTTTACCCATAGGTCTGCTCAGGTCGAGCTTCTCAATCTCAGTCTCGAGGATGGGCTGTACCACCTCTACAGTCGGCTTCTTATAGGTCAGCTTGAAGTTATCCCAGATACACCACCAGTTCTGATCGGCCTTCATGCGTACACCAATGCGGAACTTGTCGCCCTTCTTAGCAATCAGACCATAGGCCTTCATCTTGTACAGTTCGGGGTTGTTGAAGCACTGAGCTGCACCACCCATAGAGTTCGGGAACATGCTGCCGTTAATCTCCTCCTGAGTCCAGTCCTCAATAATCTGGAACTCAACACCGTACTCAGCAGGAATCTGCGAGTAGACATCGGGGAACTGAGCCGTAGCGCTGTTCATATAGAGGTAAACGGGTGAGGGATAATCGGTCAGGTCACCACCCTTAACGTAGCCATCGACCTCGCAACGTACATAACCCTGAACATTCAGCTCGTACATACCCTTAGGCAGATCCTCGATCTCCTGCCATACATCCCAGTTGTTACGATGCCAAGACTCAAAGCAAGCATTGTAGTAGCCACACTTCTCCAGGAAGGTGTCACCAGCACCACCAATCGGGCCCTCAGTAATATTACCATTACCACCGCCACGCTCAACAGTCCAACCGTCATGGTTACCAGTGTTCTCAGTACGGCTCTTCTCGAAAGTAGGATTGATAATGTACTTGGTCATATCAGTACCATCGGGAATGTCCTGCTCCAGATACTCCTTCTTCACAGCATCAACCATAGCTGCGATGTGTGCAATCTCTTCCTCCAGCTTCTCGTTGGTCCAGTCGTGATTTTCAATGTTCTCCTCGTAATCAGTACTTGACGGGTCTACATAGTCAGCCAAATCAGCCATTGCATCCAAGTAAGCATAGTCGGGATCAAGCACATACGTATTAAATGCAGCTGCACAATCATCCTGCCACTGTTTCCAAAGTGCGATGTTCTTGTCGATAGCCTTGTTAGCCTCGTCGAGGGCACCTAATGCTTCAGCAAGTTCTGCGAACGAAGTGGTCGGGAAATCACCCTTCAGAGCCTCGTTGTAGGCAGTCAGGTAAGACTCGGTATAGATGACGTCTTCGTCGATAGTCTTCTCGCTGTAGTTCTTGATGGTCTCGTCCAAGTAGAGCTGAGCAGCGTCAGCACCAGCACCGTAATAAGTCAGCGTGAAGGTATCCCAGCAGCTCCAGTTGTCGGCATCACCCTTCATGGCGGGGTTCTTCGTACCAATGCGGATGTCACCCTCAGTCAGGCCGAACATCACCTTGGTGTCATAGAGTCCCTTCTCAGCATACAGGCGGAAGCAAGAAGGATCGTTAGGAATATAATAGGTATTGCCAGTCTCCTCATCCGTATAGGACTGCTCACCGGCACCTACGCCCCAAGGAGTATCACCAGCCATTGACTCGGTGTTCAGGGGATCGTAAGCGAAGTGGAACGGTGTAGAGTACTCAGTATCACCAACCTTCACATAGAGCATGGAAGCCGGGCCAACCTTGTTAACCATGTCGTTCCAAGAACCACGCCACATGGTCTGGGCACCCAGTGCATACACACCTGCGGGCAGGTCGGAAATGACCTGATAGGTATCGAAGGTAGCATTCCACTTCTCAGGAACATTGGCAGGACCGTGAGCACCACTACCGGTCATGTTGGGAGCATCACCACTCCAACCAGTATAGCTGGCATTGTCGAAGTTCGGGTTCTTAATCTTACCGGTCATGTCGGCAGGATTCTCCACAGTTGCGTGGCTCTTACCCCACTCTACCAAATCATTCTTCAAGTCCTCAAGAGCCTTTGCCAGTTCGGCAGCGGTAGCATCGCCATTGGCATAAACTGCGTCGTAAGGAGCAGTTCCGCCGAAGCCAGCAGTCTTAGCATCATCCAGACCCTTCTTCAGTTCCTTGCGGGCATCATTGATAGCCTTGATGGCATCGAGAGCCTTCTGCAACTGGTCCTTCGTGCTGGCAGTATTGGTATAGACAGCCAGCTGGGCAGCAATATTGGCACCCAGACCCTCAGCCTCTTCCAAAGCAGCCTTCAGACTGACGGCAACACCGTAGCAGTCAACGCCGTTCTGATAAGCAGCATAACTGTCGGAAGAAATGAATGCCTGATAAGAGTCGTAGCTCACAGCCTTCCAGTCGATGGCACCTTCACCCTCGGCCAGCATGTACAGACGGGTGTCGGAGTAGTCACCCTTCCAACCCATATACTTGCCGTCGAATTCGGGCTTGTCGGCAATGAGGGCAACGTTCTGGAAACGATAGGCGTCGCCCACCTTGGTCACCGTCCAAGAGTAGTTAGGCTGGTCTGCATGGTCAACCCACGTTGAACCGCCATCATCGGTAAACATGTTCTTGTAACCTAACACACGGTTGGGGTGCTGGCAGTCGTCCCACAGCTCGTAAGAACCTTCGGGAGCATCAGCCTCGGTAGAAGGCTCGCACCACATCTCATAACCGAAAGAGGCAATAGAGGCACGGGTGTTCCAGTCGTTACCACTGGCGAAGAACATCTTAGCCACAGGGTTGTAGAAATAGACGTGCGTACCAGAGTCGTCCACATTAAACTCCGTAAACTCTAACGATGCGGAGGGATCGGGAATCGACCACACACCATCGGGCACGTCAGCCCAAGCATTCATCCCCATCAGGGACAAAGCACTCAAAACGAGTAGTTTTTTGAATTTCATAAGCTTTAAGTTTTAGATAAAAAGTAGTATATAAAATAACGTTATTCGAACCTTCTGTCCATAGTATTTGCTACAAGGACTTCGGATTTTGGCGCAAAGATAATAAAAATTTTATTAACTCAAGCATTTTTCACTAAAAAATTTCAAAGATAGTGTAATTTTAACAACCAAGCACCGTAAACGTTTACGCCATCTGTCCGATTGCTAACCATACCCCCACGCCGTCCAAAAGTAGACTCCGGATAGGGTAAACTCTACTGGGAAATAGGGCAAACAGCCAAGTAGCCCGCAGCAACCTTCAAAATTCTCGAGAGAATTTGGAGGTTTAAGTAGGGTAAACCAAAAGTTTAGACGGCTTAAACTCTCAAATTCTCTCGAGAATTCAAAAGTCTAAGCCGTCTAAAGCGTCCGATTCCTTAGTATATAAAGGGAGTTTACCCTACCATGAGAGCACCAGACTCTGGCGCGGTTTCAGGGAAAGGTCGGAGGACAGGTCGTAATAGCGACCGGTAAGCACATCGCGGACACGGGTAGCCGAGCCGATGACCTCCTGGTAACGCGCCACCTTCATCACGGCAGGCTTCGTCGTGCCGTTCAGTACGGTGAGGGACACTTTGCCCTGATACTGTCGGGCGATGACGTAGACACCCTCGTAGGGAATGAACTGTGTCTGAGTGCCACGGATGATGATGTCGTTGTTCTGGCGCCAATGCAGCAAGCGGCTCAGCCACTGGAACATCTGCTGCTCGGCCTTCGTGCGGCCTTCCTTCGTGAATGCGTTGTGCGGGTCGCCGGGGAAGCCGCCGGGGAAGTCCTTGCGCACGTTACCGTCGGTTACCTCCTTGGTGCCGTTCATCAGTATTTCCGTGCCATAGTATAGCTGGGGAATGCGGTTGACGGTCAGCAGCAGGGCCAGCGCCTGCTTCAGCATCTGCGAGTCGCAGCCATTGCCGAGGAATCGGTCGGTATCGTGGTTGTCGATGAAGGCCATGACGCTGCTGGGGTTCGGGTACAGATAGTCATAGACGAAGGAGTTGTACAAGCGGTTCAGACCGTTCCACCAGGCATCGGTCTCTTCGTTCTTGGCCTGCGAGAGCTTGTCGAAGAACGAAAAGTCCATCACGGTTTTCAGGTAAGAATTGGTATCCGACAACTTCGAATCCTTCTGCCAGGCGGCGGTATAGGCCGGTTCGGTCACCCACGTCTCGCCCACCGTATTGAAGTTGGGATACTCGTCGTCCAGTTCCTTCATCCAGCGGGCCATGCCGTCAGCATCGGCGTAGGGATAGGTGTCCATGCGGATGCCGTCGATGCCTACCGTCTCTATCCACCACTTCGAGTTCTGAATCAAGTAGGTCATCAGGTGAGGATTACGCTGGTTCAGGTCGGGCATCGTAGTTACAAACCAGCCGTCCACGGTCTCGCGCAGGTCTACCTTTGAGGCATACGGGTCAAGAACGGGCGTAAGTTTGTAGCTGGTGAGGTGGAACCCACCCCCGGGGGTGGGTTCCAGGTTCAGCCAGTCCTTGCTGGGCATGTCGCTGGTCCACGGATGCTCAAGGCCACTGTGGTTGAATATCATGTCCATCACCACCTTCAGGCCCTTGGCGTGGGCCTCGTCGCAGAGGCGGCGGTAGTCGTCGTTCGTGCCGAAACGGGGGTCTACGCGGTAGTAGTTGGTAGTGGCGTAGCCGTGATAGGTGCTGAAGCCGTTCTCGTTGTCGGGCGAGTCGTTCTCTAAGACGGGCGTCAGCCAGAGGGCCGTCACACCGAGGTCGCAGAAGTAGTCCAAGTGTTCGCGGATGCCGTTCAGGTCGCCGCCGTGACGGAGTGAGGGCTGTGTGCGGTCCTCCTTGTAGGAGCGCATGCCCTTCACCTGCGGATTGTGCCCCGCTCCCTGGGCAAAGCGGTCGGGCATCAGCATATAGAGCACGTCGGCATTGGTGAAGCCCATGCGCTTATAGCCCTTCATCTCGCGCTGCTTCAGCTGGTACTCAACTTTCTGCTTGTCAAACTTCAGCGTCATCGTGCCAGGCTGGGCATTCCTCAGGTTCATGTAGATGAGCAGGTAGTTAGGCGAATCAAGGCGCACAAGGCTGTCGATACGGGCACCGGGATAGTCGGTGGTCACATCCTTCACGTCGCGGATGCCTTGTCCATAGACCATCAGCTGCACCGTCGGGTTCTTCATCCCCACGAACCAGTCGGTAGGCTCAATCCGGTCAATCTTAATCTTTGCTGCACTCATTGTTAGCATTGGTGCCACAAGGGCGGTTAACAGTAATACTCTCTTTTTCATATTCCTAATCATGTAAAATTAAAGCCGACTGCGGACTGACCGTGGTACGGCGACCAAAAATCTTGTTAGTGGACTGTTCGTTGATTTCGCCGTCCTTGCAGACGACGGTGTACATACCCTTGGGGATGCTGACGGTGGCCGTCTCGCGGTTGGCATTGAGGATGACGATGATGTTGCGCCAGTCGTCACGGCCAGCATAGTCCTTCAGACGGAAAGCCACCACGCCATCAGGGGTCTTGAGGAACTCCAGGTGCTTGCGCACCAAGTGGGCATCGCCCAAACGGAAGGCTGGATGGTTATGGCGCAGGGCTATCAGGTCCTTGTAGTACTTGAAGACCTGGGGGTAACGCTCCTTGTTGGCCCAGTCGAGCTGGTTGATGGCATCGGGCGACTCGAAGCTGTTGTGAACACCCTGCTTCGTACGGAGTAGCTCCTCACCGCTGAGCATGAAGGGCGTACCCTGCGAAGTGAACACAGCGGTCTGAGCCAACAGGTCGAGGCGTATCAGCTCCTCCTCCGTAATGCCGGGAATGCTGGCACGGAGACGGTCGACGAGGCACATGTCGTCGTGGCAGCTGACGTAGGACATCATCTGGGTAGGCTCCGTGGCCCAAGGTGCCTTGCTGTAGTTCACCTTCGTCATGTCAACCTGCGGGTGAGAAATGGCTCCCACAATGCCGAACTTCAGGCTCTCCTCCTGGTCAGGCACACCGGCTAACCAGCCGCCCTTCTTGTCATCGTCGAACGGGCCACGCAGGGCATCGCGAATCTCGTCGCTAAAGGCAGCGATGCCAGGCATCTTCAGGATATTGGCCTTCATACCCAACTGCTCGTTGGGCAGGGCGCAGGGACCTGCGCTCCAGCCTTCACCATAGATAATGATAGAGGGGTCGAGCTTGTTGAGCTCCTGACGTATCAGGTTCATGGTCTCGATGTCGTGACAGCCCATCAGGTCGAAGCGGAAGCCGTCAATCCGGAACTCGTTGTACCAGTACTTCACACTCTCAATCATGAACTTTCGCATCATCGGCTTCTCCGAGGCCGTCTCGTTGCCGCAGCCGGAGCCATTGCTGCCCACTCTATAATAGTAGTCGGGATAGGTACGCTGGAAGTTGGAGTGGTCGATGTCGTAGGTGTGGTTGTAAACCACGTCGAGAATGACAGCAATGCCGGCCTTGTGGAGGGCCTGCACCATCTGCTTGAACTCACGGATGCGGCAGACGGGGTCGTAGGGGTCGGTGGAATAGCTCCCTTCGGGCACGTTGTAGTTCACGGGGTCGTAGCCCCAGTTGTACTGCGGCTGATCAAGCTTCGTTTCGTCTACCGAGCCATAGTCGTAACTCGGCAGGATATGGACGGCATTGACACCCAACTCCGTCAGGTGCTCGATAGCCCACGGCTCCGTCAGGGCGAGGAACTTGCCGGGAAACTTGGCATCCTTGCGGGCAATGGAGAAGTCGCGGTGGTGCATCTCGTAGACTACGAGGTCGGCTGGCGACTTGATAATGGGATGCTGGTCGCAGCACCAGTCGTCGGGGAATGTCTTTTCCTCGTCGATGATGGCACCGCGCTTGCCGTTGACACCGACGGCCTTGGCAAACACGCCTGGCGTCTCGCCATATCCTGTGTCGAAGGTGTAGAAGCGGCCCATCAAGTCACCCTTGACAGTAGCCGTCCAGACGTCTCCCTCGCGTTTCATGCCAACGGTTTTCATGGGCTTCCCACCCAGTCCGTCCTTGTAGATGCGCACCTTCACCGACTTGGCGGCAGGGGAGGCAAAAAGTTGGAACGTCGTCTGATGCGGCGTATACTCCATTTCGTTGAAGTCGAAATCCTGTGCTACGGCAACCTTGGCCATGAACACCGATAATAGTCCTGCAAATAACAATTTTTTCATAGGTTAGTCGTTTGTTGAGTGCAAAGTTACGAAAAATTGTTGTTATTGCCAACTATTTTTCGTAACTTTGCACCCACAAAGCTAAAAAAAGATGCTATATAATATAAATAAGGTACGCGAAGACTTCCCTATCCTGTCCCGCCAGGTGTACGGAAAACCACTGGTCTACTTGGATAATGCTGCGACGACTCAGAAGCCGTTGCAGGTGCTCGACGCCATGCGTGAGGAATATCTGAACGTGAACGCCAACGTACACCGAGGCGTACACTACCTCAGTCAGCAGGCTACCGAACTGCACGAGGCTGCACGGGAGACCGTGCGCCAGTTCATCAATGCCCAGAAGACGGAAGAGGTGGTCTTCACACGGGGAACGACGGAAGCCATCAATCTGGTGGCCGCCACATTCTGCCAGTCTCAGATGCAGGCAGGCGACGAGGTGCTGGTGACCGACATGGAACACCATTCCAACATCGTGCCGTGGCAGCTGCAGGCCGCACAGCGGGGCATCGTGGTACGCCACCTGCCCATCACCGACGACGGTCGTTTAGTATGCTGCGATGACATCGCAGCCCACCTGACGGAGCGAACCAAGCTGGTGAGCATTGCCCACGTCAGCAACGTATTAGGAACGGTGAACCCTGTTCGAAGCATCATTGAAGCAGCGCACGAGAAAGGTATTCCCGTGCTGGTGGATGCTGCCCAGAGCGCACCCCACATGGCCATTGACGTGCAACAGTTAGATTGCGATTTCCTGGCTTTCAGCGGACACAAGATGTACGGTCCAACGGGCATCGGTGTGCTCTATGGCAAGGAGGAGTGGCTGGATAGGCTGCCTCCCTATCAAGGCGGCGGCGAGATGATAGACCGTGTCAGTTGGGAGAAGACCACCTTCGAGCGGCTTCCGTTCAAGTTTGAGGCGGGAACACCCGACTACGTGGCTACCCACGGACTGGCTACCGCCATCAACTACCTCTGTTCAGTAGGCCTCGATATTATCGAGGCTCACGAAACCGAACTGGCCCGCTACTGTCTGGAGCAGCTACGTTCCATCGAAGGCATCACCATCTACGGAAGCCCCATAACCGGTCCTATCAGCTTCAACGTCGGCAACATCCACCACTTGGACATCGGTACGCTGTTAGACCGGCTCGGCATCGCCGTGCGCACCGGCCACCATTGCGCCCAACCGCTGATGACGCGGCTTGGCATACAGGGAACGGTACGTGCATCATTTGCCCTTTACAACACCAAGGAGGAAATCGACACATTCGTGGCCGGACTGCGAAGAGTCGTAAAAATGTTTTAGGTTATGTTGGCAAGCCACTTCTACGAAGGACTGATAGAGGCCGGATGCGACGAGGCCGGAAGGGGTTGTTTGGCAGGCAGCGTCTATGCAGCAGCAGTTATACTGCCCGACGGCTACGAGAACCCATTGCTCAACGACTCGAAGCAACTGACGGAGAAACGACGCTACGAATTGCGTGACATCATACAGCGTGATGCTGTGGCCTGGGCTGTGGGCATCGTCACACCCGAGGAGATTGACCGCATCAACATTCTCAACGCTTCCATTCTGGCCATGCACCGCGCCCTCGACCAGCTGACGGTGCGTCCCGAAGCTATCATCGTCGACGGCAATCGCTTCAAGCCCTATCATCCTGCGGTTGGCGGTTCCCCCGTCAACATCCCCCACACTACCATCGTCAAAGGCGACGGCAAATATATGGCTATTGCGGCGGCCAGCATCCTGGCCAAGACCTACCGTGACGACTACATGAACGAACTGGCAAAGGAATATCCTCAGTACGACTGGCAGAAGAACAAGGGCTACCCCACGAAGAAGCACCGTGAGGCCATCCGCCAATACGGCACCACGCCCTATCACCGCATGAGCTACAACCTCTTAGGCGACGGGCAACTGAGCCTCCAATTTGAAGACTAATCCTATTCTATATCACAAGACAATGAAGAAAGTAAGCGTAATTGTAATGTCCGCAGCTGCCTTCTTGGCAGTAGGTTGCGGCATGCCCGGTGCCACAGGCACCTCGTCGTCAAACGGCAACATCTTAGGTTCCGTACTTAATGATGTGCTGCAGGGCGGCACCATCAGCAACGTAATCACCAGCGTCATTGGCGCACAGACAGTCACCAAAGCCAACCTCATCGGTTCGTGGAAGTACTCCAATCCCGGTTGTGCTTTCACCAGCGAGAACCTGCTGGCCAAGGCCGGCGGTGAGGTTGCTGCCGCGCAAATCAAGTCGAAGGCTATGCCTTACTACCAGCAGATTGGTATCAGCAGTTCCAACACTTTCATAACCTTCAAGGAGGACGGCACTTTCTCTGCACAGTTCCGCGGCACTCCGATAAGCGGCAACTGGACTTTCGATGAGAAATCCTATAAAGTAACGTTGCAGGGTATGCTGCTGAGCTTCAACTGCTACGCCAAGCGCAACGCAAACGGCATCGGACTGCTCTTTGAGGGCAAGAAACTGCTGAACATCCTCCAGACGGTGGCTGCCATGAGCGGCAATCAGAACATCCAGGCGGTCGGCGAAATCAGCAAGAGTTACGACGGCCTAAGGCTGGGCTTTGACTTCACCAAGTAGGAACAACGAGGTGAGGGGAGCGCTTCTCAGTGCTCCCCTCACAAGAGTAAATACCATAAAAAAAACCTTGGACCTCACGGCCGAAGGTTTATGGTCAATTTTCGGGCTCTCTTACTTCCCGTCACGGGAATTGGGAGGATTTACATTTAACACAATCCTTGGAAAATGTCCAAGGCAAAAAAACTATAGATAATCTTTCAACATAAATTCGAGTGCAAAGGTAAGGCTTTTTTTTGAATTACCATCATCAAAACACTTAAAAATTGTTAGAATACCTCGTATTTTTGCGAAATTTAGTATCTTTGCACCATAAACGTATATACATATACAACATTTATGAACAGAAATCTAAAACAATTGGCCCTTGCGGCTTTGCTGACCTTGTCGCCCGCCACAGGCTTTGCTGCCCAGAAACCCGGCGACTTCACCGTAGGCAACAAGACTTTTTTGTTAAATGGCCAGCCCTTCATCGTGAAGGCAGCCGAAGTACACTATCCCCGTATTCCCCGTCCCTACTGGGAGCACCGCATCCAGATGTGTAAGGCACTTGGCATGAATGCCGTGT
>CAMVLT010000018.1 GCA_947168395.1 uncultured Prevotellaceae bacterium
GAATAGAGATAGAACTTGTCGAAGTCTATCTGATCAGAGATGCCCAGCGCCTTATGCTGTTGGAGCAACTTCATCAATAAGTCTTTATTATCTTCTGTCATATCTCGTCTTACTTTATTCTTATAACGTTTTTGTTTCTTGCTCTATTGCTCGATATTCAGATGCGTCCGTAAAGTTTTGACAAGACTACATTTGCCAAACAAACTGCATATTCTGTTTCAGAGTCTTGAGGTCTCCATGCCAAAGTATAGCTCACTTTTGCACTCGTAACTTCATAGCCCTTATCAGCCCACGCCTTTAGTTTGTCTTTTCCAGACGCAGATAGCGCAATGATGTTGATACTTTGATCATTAAGCAAGTAACTATCTTGGTATTGCAGGCTATCACCACTTCTAAGTCGAAGTACAATATCTTTGCGCCCTCTAAAGAAGTCGAGCCATACATCACGCATGTTCAATGCTATTGATATCGACGAATACTCAACAGGAGGATTCGTAACAAGATAAAGGTTTCGTTTGGCACGAGTTAGACCTACGTAATAGGCTCGCATATCATTGATGTCCCTACCGTCGGGTACAGGTGACAAGAGATAAACGGCATCGAATTCACGCCCTTTTGCCTTATGGATTGTACTTACAAACAACGATTGATCATCAGCTGCGATGAAATCTTCGATATTCGACTCGAAGATAAATTCTCGCAAATCACTGTGATAAAATACTTGGCGAGTAGCTTCAAAATCAGCAAAGAAATGCTTCATGACGCTAAGGCAAGTACTTGATGCGTATGTTTCGAGCGTACGTCGTTTCGCTTCCTGCCACTTTTCTTTTGATATTGATATTTCATTCCTGCCAAGTTGTTTGAGAAAATAACGGATTTCAGCAAGATTACCAAAGCGGAATCCTCCCATCGACTGAGCTACTATTGCATGCAGCCCTCGTTGTTCCAGTTCATAAGCCACCTGCATTGTCTCTTCATTGGTACGGGTCAGTATTGCTGTACTTCCTTGAACCTTTATTTCTGCATCAAGGAGTGATTTCAATGTCATTACTTTACCATCTTCTCCTGTAGCAGATTGAATGGGTGTACGCTTCAAGCGACCGGGAATCCGCTGTACATAGCGGTTGGCGCAATCAACTACAGCTTTCGCAGACCTATAGTTATCTGTCATCTCGTACAACTTCGCACCTTCTTGCTCCACTATCGATTGCATATATCGTGAGTCAGAACCACGGAAACCATAGATATTTTGGTCATCATCGCCCACTGCTATGACTCGCATTTCTTCATTTTGGTGCATCAGAGCCTGAACAAGCCGGAAATCATCTGCACCCATATCCTGAGCCTCGTCAAGAACCAATACGCTCTTAGCTATCTTCGATTGTTCTACCTCGCCATTTTCTATCATCTCTGCAGCACGTCTTACCACATCTTTTGCATCATCCAGATTTCCTTGTTTACCGATAAGGTCAAAACTATAGGAGTGGAAAGTCTTAATCTCCACATAGTGTGCAGCGTTGCCAACCAAATCAATGAGTCGTTTTTTGAATTCGGTAGCAGCAGCTCTCGAGAAAGTAAGCATCAATAACTGCTCATGCTTCACGTCTTCTAACAGCATGAGGGAGGCAAGTTTGTGAACCAAAACTCTTGTTTTGCCGCTACCAGGTCCTGCTGCCACCACGATATATTTCGACTCTTTGTCATCAATAATCTCACATTGGCGATTCGAGAGTTCACCAAAAAGCTTATTGTATTTGGCTGGTGTGATATTCTGATCTATCTGTGAACGTCGTTCCTCCTTAAAATACTGATTGATGAACTTACGGAAGTCTAATGTGAAGTAGTCGTTCACGAATCGAAGGGCTGCATTATAGTCACGAACCATCAAGTTAGCATATTCACCCACAATATGAATCTGGCGTATACGTTGTTTGTAGAATTCATCCAATAAGCGATACTGCTCCTTACCATATCTTGTACGACGGTCGGCGATTCGACCTATCTGCATGGTGTTATAGATAACGATGAACCCACCTTCAATCTTCATCAGTTCCGTCTTGGTAAGATAAAGCAGCGCTTCCTCAATATCAGCAATTGTAGGTTTCTCTTGGTCGGCAAACATTGATTCCTGCCGACTGGAAACAAAATGTTGAAGCAACTCTACAATAGAGAAGTTCACAAGCGTCATGTCTTTATTTGGGTCTCGACTGACATTGAGCGTATCTGTAATAAAGCGGCAAATGTCTATTCGCCGTTCGAATCGAGCCTTCGTAACTTCTTGCGAAGCTTGCAAACGTACACTCACGCTATCGCTGAAACTATGTTCCTGTTTGTGGATATAGCCTTTCAATGACAGGAAATGAAGCAACATTCTCAAACGCTTGACATTTGAATATGTAAGACCGGCCTTTTGAGCTTCCTCATTCAGTTCTTTATAATTTATTTTTTGTGATTCTCCACCAAATCGTTGCAGAAGGAATTGCTCTAACTTTAAGATGATGTCAAGATTGCGTTGAGAAGTACTCTTGGATATCCAGGCTTGCATGTCGCGACTGTCTGCCAACAAGCCATCCTGCCGCATCAGGTTGATGTTCCTGATAACGGTTGCCTTGCTCATTCCAAGGATATCTGCCAAATAGTCAACACGACTCTCAGCTTCTGCCCCTCGGCCTTCAGCTGTTGCACGAGCACTGATAAGTGACCTGATGATACGGGCAGCTTCTTCACGTGATTGCTCATCAAAAAGTGGTGAGATAGTCAACTTTCGACGTGCCTCATCCATATTCTTCACAGCAATGCCGGTAGCAAAGACGTGAGGGGAGTTACTGCCTCGCTGTATAAATCCAGCATCCTCAAGTGCAGCGATGGCAGCCTTTACACGAGTCTCGATGTCTTCTACATCTTCACCCCATCCAGCCTGGCGTGCTATATCCAATGGCGAACAGCTTACCTTATCTCGCTTAGCCGTAAGATCCTTTATGGCTTTCCAAACCTGCTGAATTTCACTGATACTGAGCTTTGTCCGATTAAGAAGTATAAAGTGCTTATCAAGGTCGCTGTCAGCATACAGTACAAAGCATTCTGCCAGCATTCGTGGATCACGTCCTGCACGTCCAGCCTCTTGCACGTAGTTCTCCAGCGAGTCGCTGATGTTATAGTGTACTACCAATCCCACATCTTTCTTGTCAACGCCCATACCGAATGCAGAAGTGGCGACAATCACCTGAGCTTCACCACTCATAAAAGCATTCTGGTTTTTCACCTTCTCGGCAGCCTCCATTTTTCCATTGAATGGCAAAGCCCGGATGCCATCATTGACCAGATGCTGTGCCAATTCGCGAGTTCTTCGGGTTCGTGACACATATACTATCGAAGGGCAATTGTGCCCAAGAATCAATGAGCGAAGTAGGTTATATTTCTCATCAGCAGTATCAGCATGAAGCACAGAATAGCGCAAGTTCTTACGCTCTGCATTGGCAGCAAACACTTTCAGTTCCAAGCCCAACTTTGCTCTGAAGTAGTCGCAGATGTCACTGATTACTTTTTGTTTGGCTGTCGCTGTGAAACATGAAACAGCAATGGGTTGTTCCAATTGTTTCTTTTCCTGCAACTGACGAATGAAATCACCGATATATAGATAGTCCACACGGAAATCGTGACCCCAAGCAGAGAAGCAGTGTGCCTCATCTATCACAAAACGAACAACATTGCGCCCCATCAACAATCGCTCTATGGTCTTGCTACGCAACATTTCTGGAGCGATGTATAGCAAATTGGCAATTCCATCAGCCACCTGTTCTATCGCGGTAGCACGTTCGATAGGATCTAACAGTCCATTGATGGTCACCGCATCACTAATTCCACGAGCAACAAGATTATCCACCTGGTCTTTCATCAACGACTGCAAAGGCGAAATAACCACAGTAAGACCATGTGTATTTCGTCCAGCCATCAAAGCAGGCAATTGGAACGTGAGGCTCTTGCCGCCACCTGTAGGAAATATTGTCAGCAAGGATTCTCCCCGAATAGCAGATTCTACAGCCTGTTGCTGCATAGGAACGCCATCGAAGGTACGGAACTCATCATAACCAAAGAATTCCTTCAGCCCATAATGAGCATCTAAACGCTGATGACAATACTCGCAATCACCACAAGATGTGTTGCACAGCATGTTCATTACATTCACCACCTGTGGGTAATTCCGTATCACCCAAGCTGGAGTGATAGAAAAGATATCGTCAGCACCGATTACGGCCAAACAATACGCTAACTCAATAGGATACTGTTTGACCAAGGTCCAATAGTCTGCATGATTGCATACTTTCCCCTCATACTCCTTTAGAATCAATTGTTTCCAATCCGGTTTGGATGAAAAAATGGATGATTTCCAACTGACATTTGGCGAATATCCGATATACTTAAAGAAGCCTCCGAACTCTTGCGTTTTGTTCAGTAGATAATAGTAGACTTCTCGCCTATTATCCGATAACTGATTCCAAGCTGACACCTCATCATTCAGCAAGTCACGAGCCTTCATAGAATCATTCAGCGGATTGTTCAGTTCGTCCACTTGCAACTTATCATCCTTTACCAAATGATGATAGGGCCGTTTAGGGAACAACAGCGGTGAAAGAAACAGCGTATCAACAATAGTCGGATTACTCCTCAATGAAGTATATTTCAGATCGAAATCGATGATGTTATGCCCACAAACCGTATCACATTTTGACACAAAGGCATCGAAGTCAGCCTTGGAATGAGAGTGCAACACGGCACCATCCTCCCTAACTGCTCCGTAATCCGCCACCTTCTTCGTCTGCGGATTCACCTCCGTATCAATAAATGCAATCATATCTTTATTTTTTGTTTTTATTCTCCTGTTTACTTCTTATTATCTTCTCCTACGCCTTTGCCAGGGGACAAGACTGGGGACAAAGCTGGGGACAAGCTGGGGACATCATAGATTTCTGTTGTTTGACGGCAAAGTTACAAAAAACAATCGAGACAAATGCTGGTATGCTCAAAAAACTACATAAATAAGCCAAAATTTGATTAAAAGACCACTCTTTTGAGGTATACACCCGGCAGTTTAGTCGTACCAAACCGCCGGGTTAGGTAGTGTAAACCTATGGGGATTTCGAAAAAACACCTAACCTCCTAACCTACCTGTCTGGAAATGCTTTGTACATCGTGGTTTCAAGCAGGTTAGGAGTTCCCAAAACTCCTAACCAACTCCTAACCCACAAGTCAAAAAACTCGGCTACGAGAGATTCTGAATGGTCAGGTTAGGTGTGGGTTAGGAGTTTCAGCAACTCCTAACCTCTCAGAATGCCTTTGTAGAAAGGGAATTCAGAGCGTTGGGTTAGGAGGTTAGGAGTTAACACCCCACCGTCGTTCAGCTAAGCTGACATTCACTCTGGGTGTACGTCATGTTCCCATAGGGGGAACGTCGTGTTCCCAGTAGGAGGACATGGCGTTCCCCCTATGGGAATGTTTGGTTTGGTGCCCTCTTCACCAGGCTTATGGCCGGCATCCTGTCGATGAACGACGTGTCGAAGGTGGGCAAGCTTGGCTTGCGGGCCCTAATGGCGATGGTGTTCGCCTCAGACCAGATTCCTGTAGAATGTGTTGCCATCGTGGCCGGCATCGACCGTATTGTCGACATGGGCCGCACCGTCATGTCGATTACAGGCGATGCCTCCTGCGCCGTCGTCATGCATAAAACGGAAGAACATACACACTCTGCATAATTCGGTTACGAATTCTTATGGTTGTTTCGATTAAAAATTGTACCTTTGTCGCCTGAAAGTTTCATTCAAGTATGTCAAATTATAAAGAATCATGTTAGTATCTAATGTCTCCTTATGGGGTGCGGCGCTGGTAGCGCTTTTAGTGGTTATAGCGTTGGTAACACTTGCTTTCCTCGACAGGAAGATGCTGCGGCGAATGCAGCTAATATTCGGAGCGACGGTAGTGCAGATGGCTCTCGTAGGTGCCGTTGTGTGGCTGGTATATCAGACGCATGCCTGGTGGGCCTTTCTGCTCTGGTATCTGCTGATACTGCTTTTGTCTATTTGCTGGTGTCTGTATCCTTTATACTTTATGTGGAAGAAGATGCTGTTGCCCATCTGTACTTCGATACTGGCGGGTAGTATCGTGTTGGCAGGCAGTACGATGCTATGTCTGCCAAGTAGCGTCTTTATGACTGTGTACTCGGTGCTGATGGCCTGTCTGACGGCCTCGATGATTCAGACTATGGTGAACCACCTACGCAGTCTTCACACCCCAGAGGCCCACAAGCAGGACATGTCATGGCGTGAGAGCGTATTGCCTCAGGTAAGATCTATGGCCCAACCCTTAGTGATGGTCATGCCAATGTTGTATGCCGGCATGCTGTTAGGAGGTGTTCCGGCGTTTGCCGGACTTATTATCGTCTTGCTGCTGGTAGCAGCCTCCTTCGTTGCCAACGTGTTGGCGGGTGTTGTAGCCTTGCTGTTGAGCAGATGAAAACTGTATGCAGGCCAAGAAGTTCATGTTCGCAACACCAATGTATGAAAAAAAACGGGAAAAAGCTTGGTGGATTACGATTTTTTCCGTAATTTTGCGAACAGAACCTGATGAAAGATGAGATTGGATGCTATAAAGGTGCTTGTAGTCCTAATGATGGCAGCCTTGACGTCGTTGGAAACCAGAGGACAAGACACAGCACAAAAACAATATACGAAGGAGAACCCGCTTGTTTATGAAGATGCGTGGGACTTTTGGCCATACGTGTTTCTGAACGAGCACGGCGAGCCACAGGGTTTCAACATCGACATGCTGAAACTGGTGCTCGAGGAACTGAAAATCCCATATATCATCAAGCTGAAACCCACCAGTGAGGCCCTGGAAGACATGAGGACAGGACGGTCGGACCTGATGATGCGACTGGCAGCGACATTCCACGAAGACTACGGGCACTACGGCAAAGAGGTGGTTCAGATGTTCACCCAGAGCATAGTAAGCGTCAAGTCAAAACCTGTAGAAATCAACACGCTGGACGACTTGGGCAAACATAAGGTCATAGTTCACGAGGGGAGCCTGAGCCATCGCATGATGGTGGATTACGGATGGGAGAGCAACTGCATACCCATAGGCGACATGAAGGAGGCCATCCAACAGATTTGCGCTAAGGGCGAGGGGTATATTCTATGGAACACGCTGTCGCTGAAATGGCTGATGAAGAAGTACCACACCAACGACCTGCAGATAACCCCCATCAGCATACCATCAGGCGAGTACAAATTCTACTCGAACGACACACTGCTACTACATCGGTTGGACAGCGTCTATGCCAGTCTGGATGCTGCTGACCGTACTCAACCCATACTGAACAAATGGTTCTATCCAGAGCAAGCTGACACGGGCATTCCCAATTGGGTGGCCTACGTTGCTGCCGTCACTGGCCTGCTGGTATTCCTGTTAGCCTACTACACCCTTAGCCTGCGCATACGAGAGTGGAAGATGAAGAAGCTCATAGCCAAGCACAACAAGCGGTTGGCACTTATCCTGCAGACTACCAAGATACGGGTGTGGCTCTACTACGTACAGAAGAGGTCATTTGTGTGGATGAACACCGGGGGCGAGATGGAGAAACGTGAATACGAGTTACAGGATTTTGCCCAGAACCTAACCCCGGACTCATTCAGCGCGCTGAGCATAGCCATCGACCAGATAGCAAAGGGCGAGAAAGATGAGCTGGTGATAGAGCTGATGTCGGGCGAAGCAGCCGGAAACCGCCAATACCTCAGCACTCTCTCAGTATTCAGACGCTCGAAGGACAGTAAACCCGCCGTGATAATAGGCATGACAGACGACCAGACGGAACAGCTGCAGGTACAGCGAAAGGCCAAGGACGACATGCTACGCTACCAGTCGATATTCTCGACGTCGATGGTGGGCATGACCTACTATAACACCGAGGGTGTACTGACCGACATCAACCAGAAAGCCTGCAAAACATTCAACTGTAGCCGCGAGGAACTGCTGTCCGAACACGTGACGTTCAACCATGCGGTGGAGGACATGGACATCGCGGTAGACAACTTTGAAGGTTGCTACTCGACCCATCTCATCAAGGACTCAAACAAAGCCTATCTGTCTAATAACATCAAGATTCCGGAAGACATGTATTACGAACAGAAATTGGTGCCGGTGTACGACGCAGGCAACCATTTCCTCGGCATCTTCGGTTCCGGGCGCGACGTAAGCGAATTTGTCAACTCCTATCACCAAATGAAACACTCCGTGGAGCAACTGGTGGCTGCTGCCCAAGACGTGACGGAGTATATCAGCAACATCAACCTTACGCTGCATGAAGCGGGTGTACGTCTTGTCAACTATTCCCCCCATTCACATATACTTACCGTCTACAAGGAGATGAACGTTGTGCAGCTGATGCTGACGCAGTCGCGCTGCATGGCTTATGTCGACGAGAAATCAAAGCGCTCGGCCATACGTCTGCTTAACAGCATGGACATGTTCACCAATGATGCCGTCGGCATGGATATCAAGACCATTCTCCGCTCACCCGGAGAAAAGAGCCTGGCGCTGCAATTCCATTTCGTCCCGGTTTTCGACAAGAAGGGCAAAGTGGACAACTACTTCGGACTATGCCGTGACATTAGCGAAGAGAAAGCCACGGAAGAGGAACTGAAGTACGAGAAGTCGAAGGCCCAGGAAGTGGAGAACATCAAGAATGTATTCCTGCACAACATGAGCCACGAAATACGCACACCTATCACGACGGTGGTAGGCTTTGCCGAACTCTTTGCCCAAGAACATGACCCTGCCGACGAAGACAACTTCATAGAGGAAATCAAGCGTAACGCATCCTTCCTGCTGAAACTGGTCAACGACATTCTGTTCCTGTCGAGACTCGACGCCCACATGATGGAGTTCACCAAGTCGCCCATAGACTTTGCATTCACCTTCGAGGGCCACTGCCAGATGGGCTGGGCCAAACACACGAAGCCTGGGGTGAAGTACATCGCGGAGAATCCCTATGAGCACTTGATTGTTGACATTGACGATTCCAACGTGGGCCATATCATTGAGCAAATTTCAGAAAATGCGGCCCGCTATACAGAAAGCGGCTTTGTACGCACACGATACGACTACATAGGCGACAAACTGCTCATCACAATCGAAGACACGGGGGCAGGCATTGAGACCAAAAAGCAGAAGAACCTATTTGAACGGTTCAACACCCCTACCAACCACAACAGTACGGGGCTTGGAATGCCCATCTGCATGGAGCTGGCCCAGCAAATGGGCGGTTCTATCTACTTGAATTCAGCCCCCGGCAAAGGCACTACCGTATGGATTGTCATACCTTGCAAGGCCTCGCTGGTTGAAAAGAAATTGCTAACCAATGAAGACGGAAATGGACAGATACTATAGATACACAATACGCCTGGCGCTGCTTTTCCTTACCTTATTATATAATATAAGGGGTGAAGCAAAACTCTCTGACAGATATACTGAACAGAGACCGCTGACCATGGTGTGCGACTGGGAGCTGCCTCCATACGAGTTCTTTAACGACGTGGGAGAGCCTTCAGGCTATACCATAGAGTTGCTAACCATCATTCTTGACAAGCTAAATATACCATACGAATTCGTGCCAAGGGAGAAACCTTTGGATGCCGACAGCCTGAAATACATTTCCGATATCTTCATCCTGTCAGAGTACTATCCGAGCCACGACGAGTTCTACGTAACAAGCAACGTGATATACTACTACAAGATGATGCTGGCCATGCGCAACGAAACGCCATCCGTAGCGTCGATTACCGACATCCCCACTGGCCATCTGCTTGTTTCCAGATTAGACGGTCGCATCTCTGCACTTGCCCTGAAAAACATGTCGTTAGATGCCAACATAGAATTTCATGCTCCAATGGAAGCCCTGTCAGGCGTTTCCAGCGGGAAATACGACTACTTCTTCTGGGGCGAACAACCCCTGAAGTGGAAAATCAGGGAACTGAACCTGGAAAACCTAAAGCTCGTAGACTTGAACCTACCTGCCGCCGAACTGCGATTTGCCAGCAAGGACAAAGAGCTGATAAGCGCTATTGACAACCAGTTTGCACGCCTTGAGCAAGAGGGAGAGCTAATCCGCCTGCACGACAAGTGGTTCCATCCAGAACGCCACCACGACAACGCCTCACCCATCGTGCTTTATACCGCCATTGCAGCAATCCTGCTGTTGTTCGTAATGTTCCTGACACACTGGCTGGCTAAGCTGCGCGTCAAAAAGATGACCCTCAGAAGTTCCGAGCAGACACGAGTGATGGACATGGCACTGGATATGGGAGGCTACATGGTGACGGAATACGACGCCAATCAAGACCAATTCAGGAACCTGCGCGGACACCTGATTGACGAGACGCTGACAATGGCTGATGCCGTGGACAGTCTGCACCAGGATGACCGTCAGGCCTTTATAAGCAAAGCCGAAGAGCTGAGAAAACGCATAACCACCACCTCGGAGCTGACTGTAAGAAGGAACACAGGAACCAGCGAGCAGCCACAATGGCAGCACTTGAAAGGCAGCTGCATCAGGGAAAAAGACGAAGAGACCCACCGCCCCACCTTCTTGCTGGTAACCAAGGACATAACGAAGGAGATGGACGAACAGGAGTCGAACAACGAAATGGCGGCCAAATACATGAAAGCTTTCGATTCGGCACTTGTCGCCATGTCGTTCTATAACTGTGACGGACAGCTCATCGACATGAACGAACGTATGAGGGAGGTGGTAGGAGTGAATGAGGAAAACCAGGAATTCTTCAGCGAAACGAAACTGTTTGATGCACCGCTTTTCAAGGGAATACTATTCCCCGGAATGGAAGATACAGTACATGCCTGCCAGCACATGCATTATCCCGACATCCATCTTGACAAATACTTAGAGTATCGTGTACGGTCCATCAAAAACGAGCAAAACGAAATCACCTATTATACCGTCACCGTCAGAGACGTAACCAGTGAGCGCAACCTCTACCGCGAACAGCAGGCCATCAAGCGACAGTTGGACGTGACGAACGAGGAGGTCGAGAAGTTTGAGAAGCAGTTGAACTACCTGCTGTCGAACTGCAATATGTTCATCTGGCAAGCCAACCCCAAAACACGCACAGTGGAAGTGATGCGCTCGCTACACAAGGTGGACTTCCAGTTCTCGTATGACGACTACATAGGAAGCATGGCAAACGAAGAGAAAGAGGCTGGCGCCAACACGCTTTTCAACCCGCTCATGAAGAACCAGCCGTTCAACTTCATACGCCACTATGCCTGCTCGATATTGACCAAGCGCGAAGCGTGGTATGCCATCAGCGGAATGCCCCTTTACGACAAAAACGGGAAGGCCCAGGGGCACTTCGGCACCTTGCGCGACATTACCCCACTCATCAAGTCGCAGGAGGAATTGCGGCAAGAAACACTGCGGGCACAGCAGTCGGGACAGCTGAAGGCAACGTTCCTGGCCAACATGACCCACGAAATACGCACTCCGCTGAACGCCATTGTGGGCTTCTCGGACGTGTTGCACATGGTGGAAGACCCCGAGGAGCGCAAAGAGTACATCAGCATCATACGCCACAACTGCGACCTGCTGCTGCGACTCATCGACGACATACTCGAGACATCGAACATGGGTGAGAAACCGCAAAGCATCGAGCCCGAGGAAATCGACTTTGCCACTTTCTTCGACGAGCTCTGTCAGGTGGTGGCCGAGCGGATACAGGAACCCAGCGTCAGTTTCATCAAGGACAATCCTTACTCCACATTCCCGGCCTGTACCGACAAAGAACGTATCCAGCAGATTATCACCAACTTTGTGACCAACTCCGTGAAATACACCAAGGAAGGACACATCAAGGTGGGGTACAGAGAAGAGTGGAGAGAAGAACGGGGAGAAAAGGTTGACGGCATCTACATCTACTGCGAAGACACGGGTGCCGGAATACCCAAGGAGAAACAAGCCTCGGTATTTGACCGCTTCGTCAAACTGAACGACTATGTCCAGGGCACAGGCCTCGGTTTATCCATCTGTAAAGCCATTGCCAACCGTTGCGGAGGCCACATCGGCGTGACGAGCGAAGGTGACGGAAAAGGCTCCACTTTCTGGATTTGGATTCCCCGCTTCTTGACTTCAAGCAATTTTACAGCGGAAAAATAAAAAAAGTGCCTCGGACTTTACGATAATCACTTCTTTTTTATTATCTTTGCATCCTATTTTCCCTATACATGTACATATAACGTTATACACAAATGGCAGAAACAAAAAAGATTAAGACCGCATTGGTGTCGGTATTCCACAAGGATGGCCTCAACGAGTTGTTGGAGAAATTGAATCAGGAGGGCGTCAAATTCCTGAGTACGGGAGGTACGCAGAGTTTTATCGAGTCGCTTGGCTATGAGTGCCAGAAAGTAGAGGACGTAACGACCTACCCCTCTATCCTCGGCGGGCGTGTGAAGACACTCCACCCCAAAGTGTTCGGAGGCATTCTGGGACGTCGTGACAACGAGGGCGACCGTGAGCAGATGGCCAAGTATGAGATTCCCGAGATTGACCTTGTCATTGTTGACCTTTATCCCTTTGAACAGACAGTAGCCAGTGGTGCCAGCGAGGCTGACATCATCGAGAAGATTGACATCGGTGGCATTTCACTCATCCGAGCCGGAGCAAAGAATTTCAAGGACGTTGTCATCGTCCCCTCCAAGGCCGAGTACTCCGTGCTGCTCGACATCATCAACGCTCAGGGAGCAGCTACTACACTCGAGCAGCGTCGTATGTTTGCCACACGCGCCTTCGGAGTCAGCTCCCACTATGACACTGCCATTCACAACTGGTTTATTGGATAAGAATTGAAGATTAGAAGTATTGAAAGTTTGAAGAAGTATGGGATTTTTTAGTTTCGTTCAGGAAATTGCAATGGACCTTGGCACAGCCAACACGATTATTATCAGTGATGACAAAATCGTTGTTGACGAGCCTTCCGTAGTAGCCCTCGACCGCCGTACTGACAAAATGATTGCCGTAGGCGAGAAGGCCAAAATGATGTATGAAAAGGAGCATCCCGGCATTCGTACCATCCGTCCCTTGCGCGACGGTGTGATTGCCGACTTTACAGCCTGCGAGCAAATGATGCGCGGGCTTATCAAGATGGTACACCCAAGCTCGCGCCTGTTCTCGCCGTCTCTTCGCATGGTTATAGGCGTGCCCTCAGGTTCTACCGAGGTTGAGCTTCGTGCCGTCCGTGACTCGGCTGAGCACGCTGAGGGACGTGATGTCTATCTGATTTTCGAGCCGATGGCTGCTGCCGTCGGTATTGGCATCGACGTTGAGGCCCCTGAAGGCAACATGATTGTCGACATTGGTGGTGGTACAACCGAGATTGCCGTCATCTCACTCGGCGGCATTGTGGCCAACACCAGCATCAAGGTGGCAGGCGACGACCTGAACGCCGACATCCAGGAGTACATGTCACGCCAGCACAACGTGAAGGTGTCAGAGCGTATGGCTGAGCGCGTCAAGATTAACGTTGGCTCGGCACTGACCGACCTGGGCGACGAGGCTCCCGAGGACTATGTGGTACACGGCCCGAACCGCATCACGGCCCTGCCTATGGAGGTGCCCGTGTGCTATCAGGAGATTGCCCACTGCATCGACAAGACCGTAGCACGCATCGAAGCTGCCGTACTGGCTGCTCTGGAGAACACACCGCCCGAGCTGTATGCCGACATCGTGAAGAACGGCATCTACCTGACTGGTGGCGGTGCCCTGCTGCGCGGTCTGGGCAAGCGTTTGACTGATAAGATCAGCATCCCCTTCATCGTGGCTGAAGACCCGTTGCACTGCGTAGCCCGTGGTGCAGGTATCGCCTTGAAGAACATTGACCGTTTCACGTTCCTGATGAGATAATCTCTTGTGAAGAACCTGCTGACGTTCGTTACAAGGTACTATCACTGGTTCATACTTCTGCTGTTAGAAGTGGCCAGTGGGGTGTTGTTGTTCCAGTACAACAACTACCAGAGCAGCGTGTGGTTTACTTCGGCCAACGCCGTGGTGGGCAAGGTTTATGAATGGGATGCCGCCGTGCGTTCCTTCTTCTCGCTGACCCGTGTCAACGAAGAGCTCACGCTGCGCAACTTCTACCTTGAGCGGCAGGTGACACAACTGCGCCGTCTCTATGGAGACCTGACACAGGACACTACCGTCATGCAGCGGCAAGAACTGGAGTTCCTCAGCCAGTACAAGCTGATACCTGCCAAGGTGGTTTCCAACACGGTAGACAAGGCCAACAACCTTATTACCATCGACAAAGGCAGCCTCGATGGTGTCGAGAAGGACATGGGTGTGGCCTGTGGCAGCGGCGTGGTAGGCGTGGTCTATTTAGTGTCCAGTCACTATTCGGTGGTCATTCCCGTACTCAATGTCACATCGTCACGTATCAGCTGTGCCATCCGTGGCCGTGGCTATTTCGGTTACCTGCAGTGGTATGGTGGTGACCCATCGGTGGCATACGTTGAGGACATTCCCCGACATGCCCGCTTCAAGCGCGGCGACTGGGTAGAGACCAGCGGCTACTCGGCTATATTCCCTCCGGGGGTACTGGTCGGCAAGGTAACGAATATCTACAACTCCCCCGACGGCTTGTCCTATAGGCTGAAAGTAAAGCTGACCACCGACTTTGCCTGTCTGCGCGACGTCTGTGTCATCAACGACAAGAGCATTAGCGAGCGGCTACGGCTGATGGAACAAGTCAAGGATTCCATAACAATGACTCCCAAATAAGATAGGTATGGCAATTGACGCATTAAGAAGAGCCCTTATTTTTGTGGTGCTGTGTCTGACGCAGGTATTGGTGTTCAACCACATCCACCTGTTCGGCTATGCCACCGTGCTGCTCTATGTCTATTTTGTAGTCATGTTCCCCCGCAACTATCCCCGCTGGGCCATATTGTTGTGGAGTTTCTTCCTGGGATTGGCGGTCGACATGTTCTCCAGCACTCCGGGCATGGCAGCTGCCTCGCTCACGTTGACGGGTTTCCTCCAGCCCTACTTGCTGGAGCTATTCCTGCCCCGCGAGGCTCCCGAGAACATGAAGTCGGCCCTATCGACCTTGGGCTTTACCAAGTTCCTGACTCTGGCTGCCATTTTGGTATTTGTCCAGTGTCTGCTCTTTTTCACTATCGAGTCGTTTAGCTTCTTTAACTGGTTACAATGGTTGTTGAACGTCATCGGCAGCACCGTCCTGACAGTGATTCTGCTGATGGCTTTGGAGAGTGTTCGTAAATAATGAAGGATTACGGGCTTGAGAACCGCCGCTATGTGATTGGTGGGGTGGCTACGCTTATTGTGGTCATCTACATTATCCGCTTGTTCACGCTACAGATTTCCAGCGATGACTACAAGAAGAGTGCCGACTCCAACGCTTTCCTCAAGAAGATTGATTTCCCCTCCCGAGGTGTCATCACCGACCGCAACGGGCAGCTTCTGGTGTTCAATCAGCCAGCCTACGACATCATGGTGGTGATGAACGAGACCAAAGGCCGACTCGACACACTCGAGTTCTGCCAGGCTCTGAACATCACCAAGGAGGAGTTCGACACCCGCATGGCAACCATCAAGGACCCTAACCGTAATCATGGCTATTCACCATTCACCGAGCAACTGTTTCTGAGCCAGCTCAGCGACAAGGACTTCTCAGTGTTCCAGGAGAAGATGTACCGGTTCCCCGGTTTCTATGTCCAGCGGCGCAGCATCCGTCAATACCAGTATCCCTATGCCGCTCACGTCCTTGGCGACGTGGCTGAGGTGTCGCCTGCCGATATTGAGAACGACGACTATTACCAGCCTGGCGACTACATTGGCAAGATGGGTGTAGAGCGCAGCTACGAAAAGCAGCTACGTGGCGAGAAGGGTGTCAAGATACTGCTCCGCGACGCTCACGGCCGCATTCAAGGCTCCTACCAGAACGGTGCCTTGGACCGCCACCCCAAGCCCGGCAAGAACCTGACTCTGGCCATCGACTACAAGTTACAGGCCTTGGGCGAACGCCTGATGCAGAACAAGATAGGCTCCATCGTAGCCATCGAACCGTCTACGGGCGAAGTGCTCTGCATGGTCTCATCGCCTACTTACGACCCTCGTCTGATGACAGGCCGCCAGCGGTCGAAGAAGCACATCGAGCTGAGCAAGAACGTGTGGAAACCGCTCTACAACCGCTCCATCATGGGTCTTTACCCGCCAGGCTCCACCTTCAAGACGTCGCAGGGCCTCACCTTTCTCAGCGAGGGCATCATCACTCCTTCCACACCTTACCCCTGTGCTCATGGCTTCAACTTCAAGGGACTGCACGTAGGCTGTCACGGCCACGCCGCTCCCCTGCCATTGGTACCGGCACTCTCAACGTCGTGCAACGGATTCTTCTGCTGGGGTCTCTACCACATGATCAATACCAACATCTCGAAGTACGGCTCTGTGCAAAACGCCATGAATACCTGGCGCGACTATATGGTGAGCATGGGCTTCGGCTATCAGTTGGGTATCGACCTTCCTGGCGAGAAGCGCGGACTGATACCCAATGCCCAGTTCTACGACAAGGCGTACAAAGGCTCGTGGAACGGACTGACCATCATTTCCATCTCCATCGGCCAGGGCGAAGTGCTGCTCACTCCACTGCAGATAGCCAATCTCGGTGCCACCATCGCCAACCGTGGCTACTACTACGTGCCTCATGTGGTACGCAAGGTGCAGGGCGAACCCCTCGACACCCTCTTTACGAGGAAACACTATTCAAAAGCCGACCGCTCAGCTTACGACTACGTTGTACAGGGCATGCGGTCGTCGGCTCTCGGTGGTACTTGCAAGGCACTGGCCCACTACGACTTCATGGCCTGTGGCAAGACGGGTACAGCCCAGAACAAAGGCCACGACCACTCTGTCTTCATGGGCTTTGCCCCGATGGACGCCCCCAAGATAGCGGTTGCCGTCTACGTCGAGAATGGCGGATGGGGAGCCACCTACGGCGTACCCATAGGCGGACTCATCATGGAACAATTCATTCACGGAAAACTCTCAGCGGCTTCCGAAAAGAAGGCCAACGATATACAACATAAGGTCATCAACTATGGCTCCACAGAAAGATAAACAGCCCGGCGTACTCCGGTCACTCGACTATTGGACGATATTACTCTACCTCCTGCTGCTCGCCGGAGGTTGGATGAGTGTATGCGGCGCCAGTTTCGACTACGGCGACCCAGACCTCCTCTCGCTGTCCACCCGTTCTGGCATGCAGATAGTGTGGATTGGCACCAGCATCGTGCTGGGATTCATCCTGCTCATGCTCGACGACCGTTTCTACGACATGTTTGCCTACATTGTCTACGGCCTACTGCTGCTGTTGCTCTTTGCCACCATCTTCAACACCCACACCATCAAAGGTTCCCGTTCCTGGCTCGTCTTAGGCCCGGTGCGCCTGCAACCGGCCGAATTTGCCAAGTTCGCCACAGCACTGGCAGTGGCAAAGTTCATGACCATCTACAACTACGACATTCACAAGTGGAAGCATTTCGGCATCACCCTGGCCATTATCCTGCTACCCATGCTATTCATCGTCCTGCAACGTGAGACAGGCTCGGCACTGGTCTACCTCGCCTTCTTTCTCGTGTTCTACCGCGAGGGAATGCCCGGCAGCATCCTTTTCACAGCTGTCGCCATGGTCATCTACTTCGTCATAGGCATCCGCTTTGCCGAAGTCCCGTTAGGGGCCACCCCCACTTCGGTGGGCAAGTTCACCGTGCTGCTGCTGATACAAATATTCTCGGCATCCATGGTCTGGGTCTACTGTCGCGACAGGCGTGACTCCCTGCGGCTCATTGCCTTCTGCGTCGGCATCACCATTTTGGCGCTGCTGTTCTCGTTCTTTGTCATACCCTTCGACATCGTTTGGGTGCAGCTGGTGCTGGCGGCCTTGCTCATTGGCTACCTGCTGTGGCAGGGACTCGGCACCCGCATACGCAACTACTACTGGATAGCCCTCTTCGCACTTGGCTCCATGATATTCTTCAATCTGGCCGACTATGGACTGAACCACGTCCTGCAGGATCATCAGCGCAACCGCATCAACGTGCTTCTCGGACTGAAACAGGACCTAAAGGGCGCCGGTTACAATGTCCACCAGAGCGAGATTGCCATCGGCTCGGGAGGTCTTGAAGGAAAGGGATTCCTCAACGGTACACAGACGAAGCTGAAGTACGTGCCCGAACAGGACACCGACTTCATATTCTGCACCGTAGGCGAGGAAGAAGGGTTCATAGGCTCGGCTGGCGTACTGGTGCTCTTCTGGTTGCTCATACTCCGGCTCATCCATCTGGCCGAGCGGCAACCTTACCGCTTCGGCCGCGTTTATGGCTACTGCGTACTTAGCATCTTCCTGTTCCACGTCTTCATCAACGTAGGCATGGTATTAGGACTGACGCCTGTCATCGGCATCCCCCTGCCCTTCTTCAGCTACGGCGGCTCATCCCTATGGGGCTTCACCTTTCTGCTGTTCATCTTCCTGCGTATCGATGCCGGACGCAACCTTGTGCGGTCGTAACCCCCCCTACAGATTGATACCGTAGCTCTGCTTCACCTCGCTCATGACGAAGGTGCTCTCAATGGAGGCCAAACTGTCAATCTCGCCCAGCTTGTTGAGCACAAATGCCTGGTACTGCTTCATATCGCGCGCGCGTACCTTTAATAAATAATCGTATGCCCCCGAGGTGTTGTAGCACTCGGTCACTTCGGGAATGCGCTGGATACGGCGCACAAACGAGTCGGCTATCTCATGGTTTATCTGCTTCAGCTTCACCTTGCAGAACACCTGTAGACTCTGGTCCAACTTCTCAGGGTCAAGAACGGCTACATACTTCTTGATGTACCCTCTCTTTTCCAAGCGTTTCTGACGCTCAAACACGGGCGTTGGGGTCAAATGAACGGCATCGGCCAACTCTTTGGTGGTCAATTTGGCGTTTTTTTGCAGTATTTTCAGTATCTGCAGGTCTGTTTCGTCGAGAATTTCTGCCATTTCTTAGATTTTTATTCTGTTTGCAAGGGCACGAAAAGCCCCGTTTGGAAAGTTTTTCTTTCACGGTTGCAAAATTAGCAATATTTTCCGAATTACGAAAGAAATTTGGAGGATTTTTTCAAATGTAGTACCTTTGCACCGTGATTCAATAACAACAATAATAACAGAAAGGACATAATTATGAGTACAAAGAAGAATTATCGTTTCGAGACTTTACAGCTCCATGTAGGCCAAGAACAGGCTGACCCCGCAACCGACGCTCGCGCCGTGCCTATCTACCAGACCACGAGCTATGTGTTCCACAACTCACAACATGCTGCCGACCGCTTTGGGCTGCGTGATGCAGGTAACATCTACGGCCGCCTGACCAACTCGACCCAAGGTGTCTTCGAAGACCGTGTTGCCGCCCTCGAAGGTGGTGTGGCTGGTCTGGCCGTGGCTTCAGGAGCTGCCGCCGTCACCTATGCCCTGCAGAACATCGTGCAGGCTGGCGACCACATCGTAGCTGCCGACAACCTCTACGGCGGTTCCTACAACCTGATAACCCACACGCTTAGCACACAGGGTATCAGCAATACCATCATCAACGTGAACGACCTTGACGCCCTCGAAGCTGCCATCCAGCCCAACACAAAAGTAGTATATGCCGAAACCTTCGGCAACCCCAACTCCGACGTGCTCAACCTCGAAGGCGTAGCTGCCGTGGCCCACAAGCACGGCATCCCCTTCATCGTCGACAACACCTTCGGCACACCCTATCTGATTCGGCCATTGGAGCACGGTGCCGACATCGTTGTCCACTCGGCCACCAAGTTCCTCGGTGGTCACGGTTCCTCACTCGGTGGTGTCATCGTCGACGGTGGCAAGTTCAACTGGAAAGCCAATCCCGACAAGTACCCCACCCTGGCCAAGCCCGATCCTTCGTACCACGGCATAATATTTGCCGACGCAGTAGGAGCTGCCGCATACGTCACCCGCATCCGTGCCGTCATCCTGCGTGATACGGGTGCAGCCATCTCGCCGTTCAACGCCTTCATTCTGTTGCAAGGTGTCGAGACGTTGAGCCTGCGTGTGGAACGCCATGTGGAGAATGCCCTGAAGGTGGTCCACTTCCTTGCCAACCACCCCAAGGTGGCCAAGGTGAATCACCCCGCTTTGGAGAGCCATCACGACCACGCACTCTACCAGAAGTATTTTCCCAACGGTGGCGGCTCAATCTTCACCTTCGAAATAAAAGGCGGACAGGAAGAGGCCTGGCGCTTTATCGATGCCCTGCAGATATTCTCGCTCCTGGCCAACGTGGCCGATGTGAAGAGCCTGGTCATCCATCCCTACACCACCACCCACTCACAGCTCTCGCCCGAGGAACTGGCCGAACAGCACATCACCCCCTCCACCGTGCGTTTGAGCATAGGAACCGAGCATATTGACGACATCATCGACGACTTGGCTCAGGCACTCGACAAAATCTGATGCACCGACAACCCCGCCGCTACATGTTTTTGCTATGTTTCGTCAGCGACTGGCTATCCTCTGATATGCCAGTCGCTTATTGCACATTCACTCTGTCCCATGACACGCTTTTCGCAAAAAATTCGCACAACTCCATTCACTTTTTACCTTTTTACCTTTTTTACCTTTTTACTTTTTTACCTTTACATCATGACGTTCCCTGCCGCGCCTCCCAGCAGGAGGGTGATGACGTAACTAATCACTTGAAGAATCGTTTTCCATGTCTTGCTCATCTACGAGGGCGAGCACATCACGGTCACCCGCCGCGACGACGGCACCTACCACCCGAACTTCCGACCGATACACACGGGCCCGGGATTCAACGTTGCCCAGTATGCCACTGACGTGGCCAACGAACTGATGTGGGCGCTGGAAGGCCTGGTAGAGAATTGAGAATTGAAGATTGAAATGGGCTGATGCATTACAATTACAGTTATTACAGTTATAAAATAAGGGGGTATACTTTCCCCTCCAACCTCTTATTATTGTTTATAACTTATTGATATATAATTAGTTATATATATAATATATAGTATATAGAGGAAATGACACCCCCTCAAAAAACAACTGTAATAACTGTAATTGTAATGCTTGGCAATAGTTAATTCATCTAAAAAGCTAATAATCAATGAGATACGATATCAGTAAACGCAAGGCACCCGAGATGCCTAACCTCGGAAAAGGTACAGAATGCATCAAATTGCTGCTCTCACAGGCCTCAAAAGACATGCATGAACCCCTCGTTCCGATGTTTTTCCCTGTTCTTGGCGCACACATCAGCGGCGCAGAATTTCAGTATCCCGACCTCACATGGAAGGAAATGTGCGGTCAAATGGCCCAACTGGTGGGCGATTCGGGGTGTAACAAGGGCCAATTGACCGAAATGGTCTGAAAGGCCAAAAGCCTTTAGCCCAGGGCATCGCCCTGGGTGCAAGCATGAGAGTGGAATCGGCCTGTAAGGCCAAAAGCTTTTGCCCCTACAGGGCGTTGGCTGCGCACCACATTTACCCAGGGCGTTGCCCTGGGCTGGTGGCTTTTTGGCCTTTCAGGCCGTCATTGCGAAGCTTGAGAAACGTGAATAATTGATAAACGCCTCGCTCTCGTTCAAGGTGAGCAAGAACACCTTCCGCTGCTTCGTCTGCGGGACTCATGGCGGCACCATTGACTTGGTGATGAAATATCTGAATAAAGATTTTAAGGAGGCCTGCCGATGGTTGGGAGGCGAAAGTACACAATAGGCACCCAACCCCGTGCAAACCCTGGGTTTAGGTAGGGTAATCCCCGGGTTTACCCTACTTAAAGTACACAAAAAGAGTCCCTTTTGTGTACTTTTTGCGAAAAAAGTTTAGGAAATGTTTGGTGGTTTCAGATTCTTTTACCACAAAAAAACACGACAAAATGGCAAGAAATGAGATTACTTTCCAGGTGAACCTGAAGAAGGACACCAACTCGGCCTCGCGTACCTACGGCATGTACTTCGGTGAGGCTTTCCTGCCCCTCTCTCCCCACCCTTCCCGAATAGTTAATTAAACATAATTCTTGGCAAAAACTTAGTACTTTGTATTGCAAGGTATTAAGTTTTTACCTATCTTTGCAGCCGAAAACCAAACAAACCTACGAGAATGAACATCGAGAATGCAAAGTCACAAATGCGGAAGGGGATGCTGGAGTACTGCGTACTGCTGCTGCTGAAGCACCGGCCTTCGTACGCGAGTGACATCATCCAACAGCTGAAACAGGCGAAGCTGCTCGTGGTGGAGGGGACACTCTACCCGCTGCTCACCCGCCTGAAGAACGACGGGCTGCTGCGCTACGAGTGGCAGGAGTCGACGCAGGGGCCACCCCGTAAGTACTACGCCCTCAGTACTGAGGGAGACCAATTCCTGGAAGGGTTGGACACAGCCTGGAAGGAACTCTCAAACACCATCAATTATCTCCAAACCATCACCCCAAAACTATTAGAAACAACATGAAGAAGAATATCACCATCAACCTGTGCGGGCGCCTGTTCCAGATTGACGAGGATGCCTACGAACTGCTACAACAGTATATTGAGTCGCTACGGCAGTCGTTCGGAAAGCAGGAGGGCGGCGAGGAAATAGCCGACGACATAGAGGAGCGCATTGCCGAGTTGTTCGACGAGCTGAAAGCCAACGGCACGGTGGCCATTACCATCGACCACGTGAAGGACATCATCACCCGGATAGGCAAGCCTGAACAGTTAGCCGGAGATGAGGATGAGGCGCAGAACGGGGACAAGCAGGGACACCGCTATGACTCATTCCGCACGGCAGCCAACGGTTTCCGTGACAACCTGCGCGCCAGAACCAAGGGCAAACGCCTATACCGCAACCCCAATGACAAGATGCTGGCGGGCGTGCTTTCGGGCTTTGCCGCTTACACGGGAACCGACACCACTTGGTGGCGCATAGGCTATGCGCTGCTCTTTTTGGGTAGCAACTTCTTCCTGTTCCCGCTGTTCAAGCTGTTCCACTTGGGAGGCTTCTTCTTCTCGGTCAACCTGAGCTTTGTAGTCTTCTACATCGTGCTGGCCATCGCCATGCCTGAGGCCAAGAAGCCTAAGGAGGTGCTTGAGATGGAGGGCAAGGACGTGACACCACAGACGCTGGCCGACGTCGTTGTAGAAGACAAGCGGCAGCCCGAGCCTAAAGGGCACATGCGGGGCTGTCTGTCGGTGCTGCTGAAGATGCTGGTGGGACTCTTCGTGGCCTTTGCCGCCGTATTCGGACTGATATTGTTAGGCTGCTTCCTGCTCATCGTGGGCTCGCTCATCTTTATATTTATAGTGCCTGGAGATTTCCGTCACAGCCTGCCCTTCGACCTTGGCTACTTGAACCTTGCCGAGGCCTTCTACATTCACCCGTGGGCGGTCGTGACGTTCGTTGTCAGCCTGCTGCTGGCACTTTTCATCCCCATCTATGCCATCACCCACATGCTGCTGGCAAAGGCCGGCAAAGTGCAGGCAATGGGTACCGCCCAGAGCATCGGCTGGATTGTCATCTGGTTAGCTGCCCTGCTCGCCATCTTCCCAAGCATTGGTGTCATCAACACATTCAACAACTGGAATCAGGAGGAGGTAATGGCCGAAGAATGGGGATGGACGACCGATTGGGCGCGCAATTATCTGGACGAGCACAACCTGTGGGTAGAGAAGCGCCACCACTGCTATGCCAACTTCGTGAAGAGCGGCGAGTACTTTACGGGCGATACCACTGTTACCTATATCGACGTGGAGATGTGGGGACCTGAGGACAGCCGCTACATGCAACTGTCGTCGCAGGAGCAGGAGGTGGATTCAGGCACTTACCGCATCAGCTGCAATGCCCGTGCCGACGGTGGCGGCGTGTGTCTGTTTGCCACGGCTTTCGTCAATAGCCTGAAGGCCACAAAGATGGTACCCGCTTCCGGCAAAGAAGGCGGGCTGGGCAATGGCTGGCAGCAAGTTGAGATGGACGTTGAGATTTACGGTCCCACCACGCTCCGCTACGGCATCAGCACCTATCCGGCATTCACGGAAGTGCCCTGCCACGCCAAGTGGTTCTCGGCTGCCGACTTCAAACTGGAGCGGATTAACAACCAGCCAAAGGTGGAGGAGTGAAAAAGTGACAAAAAAAATGGCATAAGCCTTTAAACCATTTCATGCGAACTACGTCTAATGGATGTTTTTAAAACTTATTATTAACACCAAAATCTTAAAGAACAATGAAAAAGTTTATGTTGATGCTGGCCTTGATGGCAATTCCCTTTGCCATGCAGGCACAAACCAAGTTCCACGATGTTGAAGCCAACGAGGCTACAGGCTCGGTGAAGAAAATCGTCTCAAACGTCATGGGTAGAGAGCAAGTCATCAATTTCACCAAGGAAGGCAAGATGGACCGTGAAGGTACGTCGGACGCGGTGTACGATGCTGAAGGTTACCTGCAGTCGGCCAAGATGGTGTTCATGCAGGGACAGGAAGTTACCGTCAAGTACAAGTGGGAGAACGGCAAGATTGTCAGCCAGACCATGAACATGATGGGGCGCGACGTAACCACCAAGCGCACCTACAACGACAAGGGTGCCGTAGCATCGGAGTCGATGGACATGGGCGGACAGGAAATGAGCATTCCCTATACCGACTACAAATACGATGACCACGGCAACTGGATTAGCCGCAAGGTATCCATGATGGGTCAGGAAATGGAGCAGACCCGCACCATAGAATACTACGAATAAAGCACCATCAACTCGGCCTGACGGCGGGCTGGTTTGCCAGTAGCCGTCAAGGGGATATGATTGGTATGGATATAGACTCGGGGCTGCCAGTATTTGGGTAGCACCCGTTCACAGACAGATTGAGTGGTTGTCGTGTCGCCTTCGGTCAGCATGACAACCACTTCGCCGTATTTCTGGTCACGACGCTTAGTAATAATATAAGGTACGTGCAAGAAGGGACGAAGCTTGCGCTCCACATCCTCGGCTTGTATTTTGATGCCTCCGCTGCAGATGACATTGTCCTTGCGGCCCAATATCTTGAACCGCCCGTCGGGAGCCAGTTGGGCAATGTCGTTCGTCACTAACAGTCCTTCATGTACCGCCGGCGCATTGATTACCAGGCACCCCTCATCAGTCAGTTTAAGCTCTACTCCCGAAAACGGAGTGTACCACTCGTCGGCATCAGGCCCGCTGAGTCGCCGCAAGGCAATATGCGAGAGTGTCTCTGTCATGCCGTAGGTGCTCCATACAGCATGAGGGAAACTGCGCAGCGCGGCAGCCAGGCTGTCGTCGATAAAGCCGCCACCTATTATCAAATGGCGGATAGCCATAAGACGGGCACGCTCGGCTGGTACCTGGAGTGAGTTATACACCTGCAAGGGAACCATAGCGGCAAAGTCAATGGGTGACGAAAGCCCTGCCAACGGATGGCCACCGGGGGGCACCGTGATTAGTCGCAACCCCCTGACCAAGGAGCGCACCACCATCATCTTGCCAGCTATGTAGTCGAGCGACATGCAAAGCAGCGCCGTGTCCCCTTCATGGAGTCCGAGAAAGTCACACGTCGTCTGTGCCGAAGCCTCCATGCGCCGTTTCTCTACCAGCATCGGCTTTGGCTCACCCGTAGAACCGCTGGTGTGTACCAGCACATGCTCCGAGGAGTTATGCCACTCGTCAAGAAACTCGTCAATCGTCATTTCTCAATCGTCAATTACCCAAAGTTGGTCGCCACGTATTTCGAGCGGCATGGGTATGTTGTCAGTAAACAGTTGCCCGGTGCCGAGACCTTGCGGCATGGTGATATGGTCGCCATAGACGGAACTGCAGAACCCGGCAATGGCATTCAGGCCGATGTTGCTCTCCAAGGCCGACGTTATCCATGAGCCTACATCATGCTGACGGGCTGCGGCAATCCACTCACGGCATCCCATCATACCGCCATGCAGCGACGGTTTCAGAACGATGTAGGCCGGTTTGATGACGTTGAGCATGTGCGACTTCATCTCAAGATCATTGACACCTATCAGTTCCTCGTCAAGCGCTATGGGCAACGGCGACTCACGGCATAGCTGCGCCATGAAGGCCCATTGGCCAGCCTTGATGGGCTGCTCAATGCTATGGATGGCATACTGCGACAGAAGTTCCAGCTTGTAGAGGGCCTCATCAAAAGCAAAGGCACCGTTGGCATCGAGCCTCAGTTCCACATCATGATGACTGAAACGGTCACGGATACGCTTCACCAAGTCCAGCTCCTGTTCGAAGTTGATGGCTCCAATCTTCAGCTTTACGCATCGGAATCCCTGTTCCAATTTCTGCTCCATGCGTTGCAGCATCTCCTCGTAGTTGCCCATCCACACCAGTCCGTTGATGGGGATGCCCACTTCGCCGCGACAGAAGGCAGTATCGAACAACCTGTCACCATGACGAAGACTAAGCATGGCCGTCTCCAAGCCGAACAGCATTGACGGATAGTCACGCATAGCCTCATAGGGTATCTCGCCCGTCTGCTCAACAAGGTCGCAGAACTGCCGAAGCGTCTGCCCGTAGGTCGGGGAGGCGTCACAACTCAGGTCAGGCAGCGGAGCACACTCTCCGATGCCGACAGATGGACCGTCGGTCATGCGGACAAACCAACTCCTACGCTCCGTATAGACGCCACGGCTCGTTCCCGCAGGCTGCTTGAAATGGAACACGCGTTCCTCAATCTCGATCTTCATAATTTTTCTCTTCTTCTGCATCGGACTCGCACGGACTTCTTTTTTGTCCGTGTCCGTCCGCGTTTGTCCGTTGCACCTTTTCACGGAATTTTCGGATATTGCTCGAAGTCGGGCTTGCGCTTTTCGAGGAATGCCTTGCCGCCCTCCTGAGCCTCGTCGAGGAAGTAGTAGAGCATGGTGGCGTCGCCAGCCAACTGCTGAATGCCCGCCTGCCCGTCGAGCTCGGCGTTCAGTCCAGCCTTGATCATACGAAGCGCTATGGGGCTGCGCTCCATCATCTCCTCGGCCCAGGCCACGCACTCGTCCTCCAACTGTTCCAGGGGCACCACCTTGTTGACCATGCCCATGCGCTCGGCCTCGGCTGCCGTGTACTGGCGGCAGAGGAACCATATTTCGCGTGCCTTCTTCTGGCCGACGATACGCGCCAGATAGCTGGAGCCGAAGCCGGCATCGAAGGAGCCAACCTTGGGCCCCGTCTGTCCGAAGATGGCATTCTCGGAGGCTATGGTGAGGTCGCACACCAAGTGGAGCACGTGGCCGCCGCCGATAGCATAGCCGTTGACCATCGCAATAACGGGCTTCGGCAATCGCCTGATCTGCATCTGCACGTCAAGCACCGACAATCGGGGCACGCCCTCGTCGTCGACATAGCCGCCACGCCCCTTGACGTGCATGTCGCCACCCGAGCAGAAGGCCTTGTCGCCGGCACCCGTCAGCAGCACCACCCTGATGTTCTGCATTTCGCGGCAAGCCGCAAAGGCCTGACTCAGCTCCAGCGTCGTCTTCGGTGTAAAGGCGTTGCGATAACGTGGTCGGTTGATGGTAATTTTTGCAATACCGTTATACTCTTCGAAGAGTATCTCCTCGAACTTTCTAATCTCTTTCCATTGTCTTTCTGCCATATCCTTCTATATTTTTGTGCAAAGATACGAAATAATTGACAATTGACAATTGATAATTGATAAATATTTTGTATCTTTGCAATCAAAATCCCAATAACTATGTTACAAATCCGCTGTAAGAACAACAACATCACGAAAAGTTTCCCTGAGGGATGCTCGTTGTTAGACGTCTATCAGGAGTACGCTGAAGAGTTGCAGCTACCCTACCCCGTGGTCTCGGCCAAAGTGAACAATGCCTCGCAGGGGCTGAAGTTCAGGCTCTACCACAACCGCGACGTGGAGTTTCTCGATGCCCGTGAGGGTTCAGGCCGTCGCGTCTATGTACGTTCGCTGAGCTTTGTGCTTTACAAGGCCACCAGCGATTTGTTCCCCGGTTCGAAGCTGTTTATTGAGCATCCACTGGCTCGTGGCTACTACTGCAACTTCAAGAAGAAGCAGAACCGTGCGGCGGTTGTGACCGATGAAGACGTGGAGCGGATAAAGGCCCGCATTCAGGAGATAATCGACCTCGACATGCCTTTCCGCCGCAACGAGGCGACCACCGAGGAGGCTGTGCGCATATTTGCGGAGCGCGGTTTCCAGGATAAGGTGAAATTGCTGGAGACCAGCGGAACGGTATATACCGATTATTATACGTTAGGCGAGACGGTGGACTTCTACTACGGCCCGTTGGTGCCGTCGGCCGGCTACCTGAAGGTGTGGGGGCTGGAACGCTACGGCGACGGACTGCTGCTGCGCGTGCCCGACAAGAACAACCCGTCGGTGCTGGCCGAGAAGGTGGACCAGCCGCGAACGTTCGAGATGTTTGCCGAGAAAGGGCGGTGGGACATCATCATGCGGCTCTCGAATGCCGGCGATGTCAACAAAGCCATACTCCGCGGCCACGCTTCAGAGCTGATCCAGGTGAGCGAGGCGTTGCAGGAGAAGAAGATTGTGAAGATAGCCGAGGAGATAGACACCCGCTTCCACCGCCGCAAGAAGCCTATACGGATAGTGCTCATCACGGGGCCCAGCAGCTCGGGCAAGTCAACCTTCTGCAAGCGGCTGTCGGTACAGCTGTTAGCGTGCGGCCTGCGGCCCTACTCGTTCTCGACGGACGACTACTTCGTGAACCGCGCCGACACGCCGAAGTTGCCCAACGGTCAATACGACTTCGACAACATCGAGACGGTGGACTACCAACTGTTGGGAGAGCACTTGGAAAGACTGATGAAGGGCGAGGCGGTGGAAGTGCCGGAGTACAACTTCGTGACGGGCAAGCGCGAGTTCAACGGCAAGAAACTGCGGCTACAGAACGACAGCGTGCTCATCATCGAGGGCATCCACGCCCTGAACCCGCTGCTGACACAGCACATTGACAACTCCTTGAAATACAAGATATATATATCGGCGCTGACCAGCATATCGCTTGACGACCACAACTGGATTCCGACACAGGACAACCGGCTGCTGCGCCGCATCATACGCGACTACAATAAGGGAGCCTTTACAGCCCGCGAGACCATCAGCCAGTGGCGCAGCGTGTGCGAAGCCGAGGATCAATGGATATTCCCATACCAGGAAACAGCCGACGTCATGTTCAACTCGGCGCTGAACATTGAGTTTGCCGTGCTGCGCACCCATGCCGAACAGATACTGTCGACCGTTCCGAAGAACTGTCCGGAGTATGCCGAGGCCCACCGTCTGCTGAAGTTCATCCACTACTTCCTGCCCATCAGCGACAAGGAGATACCCCCCACCTCAATCATGCGTGAATTCGTCGGAGGCAGCAGCTTCAAGTACTGAGAGAAGTTATTTGTTGTTAAATTGTGTTATTTTGAAAGCTTTTGTGGTTTATATATTAGGTGAAACCAGAAAAAAAGCGTACCTTTGCAGCCCGAATTGCGTTTTCTATGAGGGCGCATTGCGTAAATAGCTGAATATAAACAAAATAATATATAACAAATAATTAAAAAAGTAAAAGTATTATGCCTACAATTTCACAATTGGTAAGAAAAGGCAGAAAGGTGATTGTCGACAAGTCAAAGTCGCCCGCGCTGGACAACTGTCCTCAGCGTCGTGGTGTCTGTGTACGTGTCTACACGACAACCCCGAAGAAGCCTAATTCGGCTATGCGCAAGGTAGCCCGTGTTCGTTTGACTAACCAGAAGGAAGTCAACAGTTACATTCCCGGTGAGGGTCACAACCTGCAGGAGCACAGCATCGTGCTGGTTCGCGGCGGTCGTGTGAAGGACCTCCCCGGTGTTCGCTATCACATCGTTCGCGGTACGCTCGATACCGCCGGTGTTGCAAACCGCACCCAGCGCCGTTCGAAGTACGGTGCCAAGCGTCCCAAGGCCAAGAAGTAAAAACTGACCGGAGAAGGTCAGAAGGCCACCTCGAAGATAAAATATAAAGAGGTAAAGAAAAAGAAACAAATCCCGTTTTGCTGGAGAAATGTTATAAAGGTTGAGTAAATGCTCAAGAGCGAGTGTTGAAGAACGTGCAAGAACAGCCCCCACGCAGACAAAAATCATTATTTAAACAAAAAAATGAGAAAAGCAAAACCCAAGAAGCGCGTGATCCTGCCGGATCCCGTGTTCAACGACAAGAAAGTATCTAAGTTCGTTAACCACTTGATGTACGATGGCAAGAAATCGAAGTCATACGAGATTTTCTACAATGCCCTCGATACAGTAAAGGCAAAGATGAAGGACAACGAGAAGTCTGCTCTGGAAATCTGGAAGCAGGCTTTGGACAACATCACCCCTCAGGTGGAGGTGAAGAGCCGCCGTATCGGTGGTGCTACGTTCCAGGTTCCTACTGAGATTCGTCCCGACCGTAAAGAGTCTGTCTCTATGAAGAACATGATTCAGTTTGCTCGCAAGCGCAGCGGTAAGTCGATGGCCGACAAGCTGGCTGCCGAAATCATGGATGCTTTCAATAATCAGGGCGGCGCCTTCAAGCGTAAGGAAGACATGCACCGCATGGCTGAGGCTAACCGTGCTTTCGCACACTTCCGCTTCTAATCTTCACCCCCTAAGTCAGGGGGCCGGGGGTCTGAACAGACATCTGTATTATTAAAATAGGTAAAAAGGATAATGTAACAATAAAGGGGGTAAGAACTTTTGTTCAGCCCCCACCCCCCGAACTTGGGGGGAATGAAAAAAAGTAAAGAAAAGAATGGCAAAACAAGATTTGCATTTGACGCGCAACATCGGCATCATGGCACACATCGATGCCGGTAAGACGACCACTTCGGAGCGCATCCTGTTCTACACGGGTAAGACCCACAAAATTGGTGAGGTACACGATGGTGCCGCCACTATGGACTGGATGGCTCAGGAGCAGGAGCGTGGTATCACCATCACATCGGCTGCTACCACCTGCTATTGGGAGTGGAACAAAAACAAGTACAAAATCAACCTGATCGACACTCCGGGACACGTGGACTTTACCGCTGAGGTAGAGCGTTCACTTCGTGTGCTCGACGGTGCCGTGGCCACCTACTCGGCAGCTGACGGCGTTCAGCCCCAGTCTGAGACGGTGTGGCGTCAGGCCGACAAGTATAATGTGCCCCGTATCGGCTACGTCAACAAGATGGACCGTTCGGGTGCCGACTTCTTCGAGACTGTCCAGCAGATGAAGGACATTCTCGGTGCCAACCCCGTAGTTATCCAGGTGCCCATCGGTGCAGAGGAGAACTTCAAGGGTCTGGTTGACCTCATCAAAATGAAGGCCATTCTGTGGCACGACGAGACGATGGGTGCCGAGTACGACGTCGAGGCTATCCCCGCCGACCTGCAGGCCGAGTGCGACGAGTGGCGCAACAAGCTACTCGAAGCTGCTGCCGAGTACGACGAGGCTCTGATGGAGAAGTATTTCGACGACCCCAACAGCATTACGGAGGAGGAGATTATCGCCGCCATCCGCAAAGGTACCATCGCTATGGAGTGTACCCCCATGCTGCTCGGCTCGTCGTACAAGAACAAGGGTGTTCAGCCCCTGCTCGACTACGTGTGTGCCTTCCTGCCTGCTCCGGTAGACGTGGAGGTCATCAAGGGTACCAACCCCAACACGGATGAAGAGGAAGACCGTCTGCCCTCAGAGAATGAGCCTACGGCAGCCTTGGCCTTCAAGATTGCTACCGACCCCTACATGGGCCGTCTGGTGTTCTTCCGTGTCTACTCTGGTTCTGTGAAGGCCGGTTCTTACGTCTTCAACCCCCGTTCGGGCAAGAAGGAGCGCATCAGCCGCCTGTTCCAGATGAACTCGAACAAGGAAATTCCCATGGAGTCAATCGACGCTGGCGACATCGGCGCTGGTGTAGGTTTCAAGGACATCCGTACGGGTGACACCCTCTGCGATGAGGACAAGCCCATCGTGCTGGAGTCGATGACCTTCCCCGATACCGTGATTTCAATCGCCGTTGAGCCGAAGTCTCAGGCTGACGTGGCCAAGCTCGACAACGGACTTGCCAAGCTGGCTGAGGAAGACCCGACATTCACCGTCCGTACCGACGAGCAGAGTGGCCAGACCATTATCTCGGGTATGGGCGAGCTGCACCTCGACATCATCATCGACCGTCTGAAGCGCGAGTTCAAGGTTGAGTGCAACCAGGGTAAGCCCCAGGTGAACTACAAGGAAGCCATCACCAAGACCGTCAACCTGCGCGAGGTCTACAAGAAGCAGTCGGGTGGTCGCGGTAAGTTTGCCGACATCATCGTCAACGTTGGTCCTGTGGACGACGACTGGAACATCCAGGAGAACGGCGGTCTGCAGTTCGTCAACGAGGTGAAGGGCGGTAACATCCCCAAGGAGTTTATCCCCGCTATCCAGAAGGGCTTCGAGAACGCCATGAAGAACGGTATCCTCGGCGGCTATCCTATGGATTCGCTGAAGGTGACTGTGCTCGACGGTTCGTTCCACCCCGTAGACTCCGACCAGCTGTCGTTCGAAATTGCAGCCATGCAGGCCTACAAGAACGCTTGCGCTCAGGCCAAGCCCGTACTGATGGAGCCCATCATGAAGCTCGAGGTGGTGACTCCCGAGGAGAACATGGGTGATGTCATCGGCGACTTGAACAAGCGTCGTGGTCAGGTCGAGGGTATGGACGAGGCTCGCAGCGGTGCCCGTGTAGTAAAGGCTCAGGTGCCTCTGTCCGAGATGTTCGGCTATGTAACAGCCCTGCGTACCATCACTTCAGGCCGTGCCACCAGCTCAATGGAGTACGACCACCATGCACCGTTGTCAAGCGCTATTGCCAAGGCCGTGCTGGAGGAAGTCAAGGGACGTGCTGATCTGGTATAACTCTAAAAACGGAGTGCCGCTGAGCAAATGACTCTTTAGCGGCACTCCACAAACAAATAATAAATAGTAAATCATTTAATTGTAAATTACAAACATGAGTCAGAAAATTCGTATCAAGCTGAAGTCTTACGACCACAAGTTGGTTGACAAGTCAGCCGAGAAAATCGTGAAGGCCGTTAAGGCTACTGGTGCCATCATCAGCGGTCCTATCCCCCTTCCCACCCACAAGCGTATCTACACCGTTAACCGCTCTACCTTCGTTAACAAGAAGGCTCGTGAGCAGTTCCAGCTGTCAGACTACAAGCGTCTGATCGACATCTACAGCTCTACAGCTAAGACCGTGGATGCCCTGATGAAGCTTGAACTCCCCAGCGGCGTTGAGGTTGAGATTAAGGTCTAATAAGACTCTACACTAAAATAATAGCGATGCGGCAAGATATTGCTGCATCGCTTTATTTTTGGCAGGTTTTGCACTACACCTATACTAACGGTGCTTGCGGTTGGCACGCTGCTCGCGGTACTTGGCCTTCTGACGGGCCGAACCGCTGCCGTGAGCACCAGTAATGTACTGCTTCTTCTTGGCCTTGGTTTTCACCTTGCCTGCATTCGGGTCTTTCCTTTCGCCACCGCGGCCGAAGGAAATGCCGTTCTCCAGTATCTTTTGGAAATCCTCTTCTCCTGTCATAATCTTTATTAGTGTAATACCCCTCCATAGTCATGGAGGGGCAGGGGTGGGTCATTTAATGGTGGAACAGACGTACGCCGGTGAACGCCATAGCAATGCCGTACTTGTCGCAAGTCATGATGACATGATCATCGCGCACCGAGCCACCGGCCTGGGCAATATACTCTACGCCACTCTTGTGGGCACGCTCAATATTGTCGCCAAAGGGGAAGAAAGCATCCGAGCCGAGTGCCACCTTCGTGTTCTGGGCTATCCAATCCTTCTTCTCAGCAAGGGTCAGCACCTCGGGCTGACGAGTGAAGAACTGCTGCCAGACACCGTCGCGCAGCACGTCATCGTGCTCGTCCTCGGAGATGTAGACATCGATAGTGTTGTCACGGTCGGCACGGCGGATTCCCTCCTTGAAGGGCAATTGGAGCACCTTCGGATGCTGGCGCAGCCACCAGATGTCGGCCTTATTGCCTGCCAGACGGGTACAATGGATGCGGCTCTGCTGGCCGGCACCGATGCCGATGGCCTGGCCATCCTTGACGTAGCAGACGCTGTTCGACTGCGTGTACTTCAAGGTAATCAACGCAATGATGAGGTCGCGCTTGGCCTCCGGCGTAAAGGTCTTGTTCTGCGTGGGGATATTCTCGAAGAGTGCGGGGTCGTCCAGGCGGATTTCGTTGCGGCCCTGCTCAAAGGTGATGCCGAAGCACTGCTTGGTCTCTACAGGAGCGGGACGGTAGGCAGGATCTATCTTGATGACGTTATACGTTCCCTTGCGCTTATCCTTCAGTATCTCAATGGCCTCAGGGGTATAGTCGGGAGCTATCACGCCGTCACTCACCTCACGCTTCAGCAGCAGGGCGGTGGTGACATCGCAGGTGTCGGAGAGTGCCACAAAGTCGCCATAGCTCGACATACGGTCGGCACCTCGGGCACGAGCGTAGGCACAGGCGATGGGCGACTGGTCGAGTCCCTCAACATCGTCGACGAAGTAGATTTTCTTCAGCGTGTCGCTCAGCGGCAGGCCGACGGCGGCTCCTGCCGGCGAAACGTGCTTGAACGAGGCTGCAGCAGGCAGACCCGTGGCCTCCTTCAGTTCCTTGACCAACTGCCAGGCATTGAAGGCATCCAGGAAGTTGATGTAGCCAGGGCGGCCGTTAATCACTTCGATGGGCAACTCGCCCTCGGTCATGAAGATGCGCGAAGGCTTCTGGTTCGGATTGCATCCGTACTTTAATGCTAATTCTTTCATTGTTATGTGGATTATTATCGTTCTGGCTGCAAAGTTACAAAAATAACCGCAGATTACGCAGAAAAAAGAATAAAAAAACATTTCAATCTGCGCAATCTCCACTAACGTTTGATCTTGCCGAACAAGTCGAAGTGAGTACCAGTGTTTATCAATCCTTGCTTCGGCCTTACTTTTAGAAATGATTACCAGAACCATCTCGCTATGATCCTCAGTTGTTATCTACCTCGCTCACTTCCTCGGTCTGCTCTCAGACTGGATCGTGAACTTCGTACGCCACCAGATGAAGAAAGAGAACGAAAAACGCAAGAAGGCAGACCCAAACCCGAAAGCAGAATACCCCACGCCATACTGGACGGAGATAGTACGGATCATGAGCACGCAGAAGGCGGTGACCTCGGAAGCCGTCAATGCGATGGGCGAGAAGGTCGAAATGAGAATATGCAGCACGCCAACGGAACAGGCCGCTGACATCTACTCCATGTTGAACTACAAGAAAATGCCGTTCCGAAAAATCAAAATCTGTAGAACACAGTCAGCATAGCGAGAATGTGCAAATCGCTGATTAGCAAGAAAAATCAGACTTACAGCGTCAAAGTTGGGTTAAGCAAACGAAAATTATCTACAGTAATGCGTTTTACAAACATACTTATTCTTTTCTATATGGTGGCAAGTTAGATCTTCATACGTTCTTTCAACCGACATTTATTACCCACATTCCATCATTATCCTTGCCTTCACGCTTCAAAACACCAATCTTTTGCATAGCAGAAAGGTCGCGCTCGATGGTGCGTTGGCTCACCGACAGCATCTCCGACATTTGTTTGCCGGTAATTGTCGGAGATTCTTTAATGAGATTGAGTATTTTCTGTTGACGTTCAGTGAGTTTCGTCTCCGACATGTCTCCGTCATGGTCTCCGTCATTCGGGGTGTCGGAGTATGTGTAAACGAAAGATGGAGTCATATAATGTATGGCCGAAGCAAATCGGTCTTTGCTTCGGCCTTACCTTGATTATGCAAACTCAGTTATCCTTTTGTGAACCGTACCGCTGTGATGTATTTCATTTTCATTTAGCACCAACCTTTAGCGTACGATCAGCAATTTTCACAATGACTGCTCTGCCATGTATTTGATCAGTGGTAACCTTTGCCAATCCTCCACAACTTACGGCTCGTCCTATTTCATGTCCATCAGCCAAATAGACCTTAACGGGTGTACCCTCTGCAGCACCCTCAACCAAGACCATATCACCAACAATCTTCACAGAAACGGGTAAAGAACGAATTTTATCCACGCCATTAACTCCTTCCTCTATGTTATAGAAGTCATTCCATCCTGTAGTAGCTTTATATTTTTCAATCGTTCCTAATGGCACATACAGGGTTGCTTTGTAGAAGACATTGGAGGGAAAAGTACTATCATATGATATTTTTCCATCAATATAAAACGGATTCTCTATCAGCGATACAACAGAGAGGATGTTGAAACAATCTTTAAAAGCCCCAACTCCAATGTCAGAAACAGAACTACCAATAGTGACGGAAGTAGGACTTCTACAGTCTTCGAATGCCCTAGCACCAATGCTCTTAACAAAATTTGGAATAATGACAGTGGCAAGACCACGGCAACCTTCGTATTTGCAACCTGTTGTGCACCAATTAGTTTTGGTTGAAACGGTAGAAAAGTGTTGACGGAGATTCTATGGATGGAGAAAAAAGCTAAGAATTAACGTTTTTAACTATTATAAACCACAAAACGCGCGATTTTGTGCAATATTTTTCACTTGTCAATACGAGTAGGGCAACGAATATAATGCAACCCTTGCTTCTTGCCCTTTCCAAGTTTGTTGAATAGGTTGAATGACTTTTATCCTAATGATACGAAGCCTCTCGTTGTTCACTATTGGTTCAAACAGGAATTTATGTTCATAGAAATTGGCGCATTTTTAGTTCTTCAAGTCTTCCGCCACCCACTGCACCCACTCGTCAATGTTGTAGGTGAGTTTACGCGCAATGGGCAAGGTGATGAGAACGTCGGGGGCAATGCCAAGACCTTCAGATGAGAAGTCCTTCTCGTAGAAGCCTGAGTCAACGGTCGTGGCATAGAAAACGCCAAGGCGGCTGTTTGGCAATCGTTCCGTTCGGCAGTTGCCAGTCAGTTCGCAGCCAAAGGTGTTTCCAATGCCATACACTTTGGCGCGGTGGCTGTGCTTCTTGACAAATTCGGCAAGGCTTTCCGCGGCGCTCGCCGTCATGAAGTCTATCAAGACGGCTGCCCGCTTGATGCGAGTCGACGTTTGGCGAGTGGAGCCGTCGTCACTTTCGCCCTGCTTCACGAAATTGTCTCTCGAGGCCTCGCTTTTTTCAATCAGATAGTTGGCATTGGCAGATGAGGGCTGCTGTTCAAGCAGATTCTTCCAGAAGAGAAGGTTCTTGGGCGTGTTGCGAAACCATTTGATTTCGCGCTTGTAAGTGTGGTCGTAAAGTAAATCGTAATACTGCTCCCAAACGGCATCGCTGCCGCCGCCATTGCCGCGAATGTCGATGATGAGATTCTCACAGTCAGATGCCAAGAACTGCTGCAAGGCTTTAATCGCTCCTTCATGGAAATCCTGTTCGCAAGACGGGACGCGGATGAGCCACGTGAGGGAGTCCACTTTGCAGGAAACGGGCATCGGCGCATATTCGAAGCTTCCCGGATTGGTGAGCAGCGTGCTGTCGGACTTTACGATTGCATCCTGAGCCAGGTTCGCCTCAGCCATGTGGAACGTCTCGGACTCAAGCAGGATGTGCCTGTCGAACCGGGTGTAGAACCATAGGACATAATCCGTGGCAGCTTGTTCCAAATCTTTATCCCCTTCGCAAAGTTGCTTGCGGATTTGCTTCTTCAAGGCTTTGTATTCACGCTTGTAGCCTTTCTGCATGATGGCATCGAAGGGTGCGTAGTTCTCTTCCACGAAACTGACCAGATAGTCGTAGTCCTCCAAGTCTCTTTTCAGGCTATCGGGCACGGCGGCGATGGAGAATTTGGCGGTGAGGGCGAGGAGGATGGTTAGAATGATTTTCTTGTTCATTGTTCGTTTCTTATTTGTCTTTACCTATACGCCGTAATCGCGTAAATATGATGCTACGGGGCGTTCTTGCTATAGCAAGCGACAAGAGGTCGAGTGGCAAATTCGCCTGAACTGAGAACGAAGTCTCATCGCGTGACTATTACGTGCGTCGTTACGGGCTTGTCAATAAGGATGGTCTCTCCATTCAGCCTTTGAATTTGCTGGTTGTTTACTTTGCAGCTGCCCGAATACCAATAATTATTGAAATAATGGAACCAGTAGGTAGGCAATCCTTTGGTAATGTCGTAGCCGATGTCCTGCATTACGATGATGCAGGAACCGTTGTAGTACCCAAAGTAATCCTCATTGGGACAAGCGTTCTTCATCTGTGTGTCGAAGGGGATCCACCCGTAGCCCTCCAGATAGAAATCGCCCCATGCATGATATTCTCCAATGAGCCGGACGCAGATGTTATGGCGCGAGGGGATACCCTTGTAGCGTAGCAGGTTGATGGTAAGAGTGGTAAAGTCGCCACATTCCCCGCCTCCTTCTTCTAGAATCTTGTCCAGCGTACGCCATTTGCCATGGATATAGCGGAAGTGGCTGGCCACATACTCATAGCAGCGGCGGGCATAGTCGAGCACATTGGCCGATTGTGCCCAAATGCTGTCGCCAATATGCACCACGAAGGGATGGCGGGTCATGACATATTCGCCCCTGTCGCCCAGGTATTTCCTGCACGGCTCGCTGTTGGGGTTGTATGGAAGTGTTTCCGTGATTTTCGAGACGTCCACCTTCACTATAATGGGCTGGACATCGAAGGTATAAGAATGTACGTACTGCTGGCCGGGGAAATCCTTGATATCGACGACCAAGACGTGGTTTCCGTACTTGTTCTCTACGATGACCTGCCCGTCGGAGCATGACAGATTGGATATAATCTGATACTCGTTGGTTCTTGGTACGGGAAACAGATTAACGAAACGTGTCAATTGCCCGTCTCCCTCCTTTGTAAACGTCACTTGATTTGTGTAATTGAATGCCTTGTCAGCATAGCGTATCTGCTTGAACGCATCATTTGCAGGTTCCTGAGCCGTCACGGTGAATATGGCGGCGGGGGCGAGGATGATTGACAGGATGCTTTTCTTCATTGTTCGTTTATTTCTGGTGAACTATTCTATGCTCGTCAAGGTATAGCTTCGTCTTGACGTGGAATTTCAGATTGGAATTATAGATGTTACAGGAATCTATACCGAAGTAGCTTACGATGTCCCTATTGATAGTTGCACGCGAAACAACCTTGTTACCTTTTGCGAATAGCAGCTGGAAATAGCTATCGAACACAGCCGCACGTTCTATATCCCTTTTTATGCATGACATCAATTCGAGGTGACTGTTTTTCTCGAAGAAGTCGCAGCTATATGGTGCTACTACATAGACACTGTCAGACGGCGTACAATCTTCGGACAAGTCGAACTCCTCGCCAACACCGATGTGCGACAAATGGTTCACAATGCTTTCTGTGTCACTCTTTAATAAGATGCGTGTATCAAAAAAGAAATGGTAATAAATACCACCTGCCACACATAAGAGGATGATTGCTGAAATGAATAACGCTTTCTTCATGACTGTATCGTTTTGTTTGTTCTTTATATATAACGATGTTGTCGTATTCGAAGTTGGTCTAAGGCCGTTAAATCTTCTTAACTGCAGGACATAAATCGGCGCGGAACTGATTCCTATCCATTCCAGAGGCATCGCCAAACGCCGTTCTACCAGATAAAGTTTCAGCCCGCGCCTAAACGCGAGCATCAACTCTTCTCTTCTCGGTAGATATTTTGGCGAAATTTCTGGAATAAGAATCAAAAAGTCAACGCTTCCTTATGTTGTTTCTATATGTTATATCCTATCCACTCATGTCATTTTAACAAGTTCCTATTTTCATCGTTCTCCAGAACACGCATCTGATTGATGGCAATCTGGTTGAGACGTATCAGTCTTTCCCTCTGCGGAACACCTTCATCTATAAGCACAGCATTGATGTTCTCCATATTGGCAAGGCAAATCAGCTCATTGATGGAGGCATAGTCACGGATGTTTCCTTTTAATTCAGGATGAGCTTCACGCCATTGCTTGGCTGTTTGTCCGAACATGGCCACATTGAGTACGTCCGCCTCCTCTGCATAAATGATGCTGGCCTGTGCTGGGGTCACCTCTTCAGGAATCAGGTTCTGTTTGATGGCATCCGTATGAATACGGTAGTTGATTTTTGACAGTTCACGCTTTGCTGTCCATCCGAGTTGCTTCTGCTCGTCTGTCTTCATGCGCTCGAACTCCTGAATCAAGTAAAGTTTGAACTGGGGTGATACCCATGTGGCGAACTCAAAGGCAATGTCCTTATGGGCATACGTACCACCGTAGCGGCCAGCCTTGGCGATGATTCCGCGCGAGTTAGTCTTCTCTACCCATTGCTTTACAGAGAGGATGAAACGATTCAGACCCGCTGCATTTTTAATTCCCTCGAATTCGGGGGAATTAAAATTCGGATTATACATAGACTCCCAGATGCCGAGGAATTCGATGGTGTTCTTGTTACGGAGCCACTTCTCTATAAGTGCCAGCCCGTTTTCTATATTACGCACCATATCTGTGAGCGAGATGTAGTCGCGCTCATCGATACTTACGACGGTTATCTGTGTGTTCTGTACAGTTATCTTTGCCATATCTTAGCGTCTGATTTACAAACTTTGCGTTGCAAAGTTACAACATTTCCTTCAATCATTAGCCAGAAAACACAGACTTTAACATGATTCGAGCCATATTTTATAGAAGATGTGACAATTAGCGGTATATTAGTCCATCAATCCGAGTAGATAAAGGATGCCAAGCTTCAATTCAATGAAGATGATACCACCACGACCACTGGCTACAAGAAGTAGGTTCTTCATCAGTTCCTTTTAGACACTCATGCTCTCACACAAGTCTATGGGATTAGCTTTAGAAAGACCATAAAAGGCTTGCCTTGAAGTGGCAGACTCCAATCACGCAAAGTGGTGATGGGGTATTAGGCTGCCCCTCCCTACTTTTGAGTGGACAGAGGCAAGCCTCTTATACATATCCTTCTTTGCGTGAAGTCGCCAGATGTCTTTCATTTTGAATATTGTTGTTCGAAGAACCTTCAAAGTCATAGTAACCCTAAAAGCTTGCTGTTTTATCTGGCTAGTTTCCCCGACATCGATAGTAGGGAGGGGTATTAGGCTACCCCTCCCTATTATTGAGAGGACAGAGGCAAGCCTCTTCTGCATATCTGCCCAGACATGATGTTGCCAGATATTTATCATTTTGAATATCGTGTTTCGAAGAACTATCAAAGTCATATAAACTATAATGGCAGAAATGCTTTTGTCTGCTCTTTTATTCTTTCTACTACATCAATTCGTCTCATCGTTTATCGCACACCTTCGCTGCAAATATACGAACTTTTTGCATTATTGCAAAACTTTCGTGCTAATATTTTAGTCTACTACTCCATTTTGGTAACAACCAGTGATTTCTGAACTGCTTTTTCTTTTTCGTTCATTTTGTAATATACCGTAACTAAACCCGGAGTTTACCGTAACTAAACCGGAAGTTCCCACGGGGGGAACTCGGGAGGATGGGGAGTGGGGCGGGAAAAGATAGGCTTTCATGAAAACACCTAACCTCCTACCTGAATCTTTGGAAATGCCTTTGTGGAAAGGGGTTTCGGCGAGGTAGGTGTTTGCGCAACACCTACCTGACACCTACCTTGACACCTACCTCGAATTTACCACAATTGAAGTGTTAAATGGGTGTTTTTAGAAGGGAAAAATTTGGAGAATCGGAATTTATTTTGTACCTTTGCACTTGATATGAAGGCCATGAAAAGCACTGGCCTTAGTGATTAACAACTCTAATACTTACACACCATGCAAAAAGAATTACTGATTAAAGGGAAGGCTGCAAATGCCTCCGTTGTGGAAATGCTCGCCGCTGAGCAGTTCCTTCATGAAAACTACCTCTTCCGCAGCAACGTGCTCAACGGGAAGGTAGAGTTTGCCAACAAGCCTGCCGAGGGCCAGCCTGCTGAGTTCAGAGCGCTGACGCAGAAGGCGCTGAACAGCATCATCCTCCGTGCCAAGCGCGAGGAGGTTTGCGAGCAGGGCAACCCCAAGGCTGACATTATGGAGTACGTCAATTCAGAAGATGTACGCGCGTATGACCCCATCCGTGAGTATCTCGATGGACTGCCCCAATGGGACGGTGAGAACCATGTGGCCAACCTCTTCGGGCGAATTCCAGGCATCAGCAGCGAACAGCTGTCGTTTCTGGCTATCTGGCTGCGCTCTGCTGTGGCTCACTGGCTACAGATGGACACGCTTCATGGAAATGAATGTGTGCCTACGCTGATTGGTGCTCAGGGTTGCGGCAAAACCACTTTCCTGCGCCGTCTGCTGCCTCAGCATCTTCGCGAGTACTTTCTGGATCACCTGAACCTCTCGAACAAGTTTGACAAGGAGATGGCGCTGACTAACAATCTGATTGTCAACCTCGACGAGTTAGACGCAATTCGTCCCAGCCAGCATCCGGCGCTGAAGCAGACACTCTCGAAAAGCAAGGTGAACGGACGGCCCATCTATGGTGCCTCGCAGGAAGACCGCCCTCGCTATGCTTCGTTCGTGGCCACGACCAACAATCCGCATCCGCTAACGGATGCCACTGGCAGCCGCCGCTACATCTGCCTCTCGATTCCACAGGGCAAGATGATTGACAACGTGGGTGAGATTGACTATCAGCAGCTTTACGCCCAGGTGCTCTATGAGTTGCTGGAGCTGAAGGCCCCTTATTGGTTCAACAACGAAGAGGTGGCCCGCATACAGGAGCTGAATCTCGGCTACATGGTTCAGAAGGATATGACTGACATCGTTGCCTCCTGCTTCCGCAAGCCCAAGGAAGGTGAGCCGATGCTGTCGATGAACAGCGGTGAGATGTTGAAGCTGATTCAGCACGAATACCCGTCTGTGCCCATCAACCACAGTACCAAGATTCACCTGGGCTTTGCCATGAAGGAGCTGGGCTACGAGCACAGCACGAAGGGCAACGTGGCATTCTACAAGGTGGTGCCCCTGAAAGCCGCCTGAGGTAGATGTCGGGGTAGGTGTCAGGTAGGTGTTGCGCAAACACCTACCTCACCAAAAGCCCTTTGTAGAAAGGCGTTTCGGAAGATTCAGGTAGGAGGTTAGGTGTTTTGGCGAATAAAGTGTTTTCAGCCGGTTTACAACAAATTTCCAAAATCGTTTCGGAGTTTCTGCTTTATTTTGTAATTTTGCACCAAAATCAGGAATAATATGGAAAAGAGACACTTGGCGCTGAAGAAACTGCTGGCTGCCGTTGAGAAAGAATTGCTGCACAAACCCGACCGCAAGACGCTGGACCGGCTGTCGCTCCTGGCCGGGTTCCAGGACTGGGACTCGTTTCAGGACGCCCTGCACGGTGACGCCAGCGCGGACGAGAACTATTTAAGTGAGAAGTGAGAAGTGAGAGGTGAGAAGTGAACAATAAAAAATTTGCTACCGCCATACCTACGGACAGGACAGCGGTAGCAAATTGTTCACTTTTCACTTTTACATTTTACCTTATTCAGCGGAAACGGGACGACGCTTCTCCTTAATACGGGCAGCCTTACCAGTGAGCTTGCGCAGATAGTAGAGCTTAGCGCGACGAACCTTACCGACCTTGTTCACCTCGATAGAGTCGATGTTCGGCGACTCGATGGGGAAGATACGCTCCACACCCACGGTACCCGACATCTTGCGAACAGTGAAACGCTTCTTGTCACCGTGGCCGCAAATCTTGATGACGACACCACGATAGAGCTGGATGCGCTCCTTTGAACCCTCGATAATTTTGTAAGCGACAGTGATAGTGTCACCAGCCTTGAACTCTGGGAACTTCTTGCCGGTTGCAAATGCTTCTTCAGCAACTTTAATTAAATCCATTTTTACCTTAAACTAATTAAACGGTTGTTGTATCGTTCCAACGCAACATAACAGGCCTCTCGATACTTCCTGCCAGCGATTACGCGGAAAGCGGCTGCAAAGGTACAAAAAAAAGTGAAAAGTGGAAAGTGAAAAGTAAAAAAAGTGCTGCCGAGGGCTTGTTTTTTATTATTTTTTTGTATTTTTGCACCATAAATACCTATCGACTATGAAGAAAAAGCTACTGATTCTTGCGCCATTGTGCGCTTTGCTCATGTCGGCATGCCGCTCGCACTACGAGCTGGCTGGGGTGGAACGCACGAGGATTGTCGTCGACAGCCGCTACGACCAGAACCCCGACCAGGCACTGGCTGACTATCTGGCACCCTTCAAGCGGGTGAACGACAGCATCATGGGCCCCATTGTGGGACAGGTGGCCCGCAACATGCGCGCCAACCGTCCTGAAAGCAACCTGTCGAACCTGCTGGCCGACATCCTGGTGTGGGCGGCCAAGGACTATAACGAAAAGCCCGTGCTCGGCGTCTACAACATGGGCGGCATACGTGCCGATCTGACTCGCGGCAACGTCACCTATGGCGACGTGCTGAACGTGGCGCCCTTCGAAAACAAGATTTGCTTCGTTACCCTGACAGGTGAGCAGCTCATGCAGCTGTTCCGCGAGATTGCTGGCACGGGCGGCGAAGGCGTCAGCCACGGTACGGAGATGGTCATCACCAAGGACAATGAACTGGTGTCGGTGCGGCTGCACGGCCAGGAGATTGACCCCAATGCCGCTTATCGAGTGACTACCATCAACTACTTGTTGGAAGGCAACGACAAGATGATGGCCTTCAGGAAGGGTACCAATAAAGTGTCGCCCGAAGATGCCAGCAACAACACCCGCTTCCTCATTATGAACTACTTCAAGGACAAGCAGTCGAGAGGCGAAGTGGTGGACTCAAAAGTGGAGGGGAGAATCAAAATTGAACGTTGAACATTGAACGTTGAACATTATGAAGCAATTACACCTTATTATAATAGCAGCACTACTGACAGCACTGCCAGCCGCTGCCAAGAAGCAGAAGCAACTCGTCATACTGCACACCAACGACACTCACTCGTGCATCATGCCGCTCAACGCAAACCTGGCCGACACCACCCTGGCGGGCCGCGGAGGATACCTGCGCCGCGCCAACATGGTGAAGGAGCAACGCAAGCTGCACCCCAACCTGCTGCTCTTCGACAGCGGCGACTTCTCGCAAGGGTCGGGCTACTACACCCTGTTCAAGGGCGAAGTGGAGATAGGCCTGATGAACCAGATGGGCTACGACGCTGCCACCATCGGCAACCATGAATTCGACTTCGGACTGGACAACATGGCAAAGTTGTTCCGCCAGGCAAAGTTCCCCATTGTGTGTGCCAACTACGACTGCACAGGTACCGTGCTGCAGGATTTGGTGAAGCCTTACGTCGTCATCAAGCGGCAAGGCCTGAAGATTGGCATCTTCGGACTCGCCCCCAAGCTGAAGGGGCTGGTATCGGATGCCAACTGCACGGGCCTCGTCTTCCTCGACCCTGCCGAGACAGCACAGAAGTGCATCGACATACTGCGAAAGCAGGAGAAATGCGACCTCGTCATCTGCCTGAGCCACCTCGGCTGGGAGGTATCCGACTATCCTGACGAGAAACTGATACGCCAGATTGAGGGCTGCGACTTGGTACTGGGCGGCCACACCCACACCTACATGCCGACCGTGGAGTACGCACCCGACAAGACGGGCAAGCTCATTCCCGACGACCAAAACGGCAAGCACGGCGTATTCATAGGCAAGCTGGTGCTGACGATGGAAAGCAAATAGCAAGCACAATAAAAGCGGAGGACATCGAGAATCCCCCGCTTTTATTGTGTTTTATCTCTCTACAATTTATCTGATTCTGTTGTACTTCACGTTTTTGAACGACAGCCAATTGATGTTGTTGTCGGCAGCAACGATGAACTTAATCTTCAACACGCCGTCAGCACCCACGGTGCCCGTAGCGATGTAGTTGTCGAGGAACACATCACTTCCGTCGCAGGGAGCTGTTGTAGTTCCGTTTGAAACATTCACCAGTTCACCATCGTTAGCCTGCAGGCTTATGCCATAGGTGGGAGCCGTATAGCCATTCATACCACGAACACGAACCCAGGCTGAAACCTCGTAGTTGCCAGCCTCCAAGCCGTTCACGGTAGCAGTCAGCGTGCGCTCACCTAATGAATTGGTATTACCAGTCCAGTACTCGTAGAAAGGAACGCGGAAATTCGTGCCGTCGTTGTCGCCCTCAACAGACCATGTGTTGATGTAGTAAGGAGCATCCTGGAAGTCGGGATTGGTGTCCCATGCGCTCAGCAGGAAGTTATCGCAGGTGATGGGAGCATGCCAACCGGTGCCTTTGTCGGGATTCTGGAGTTTATCTATTTCCTCCCCGGTCAATGTGCCTTCTTCAAGCTTCGCAGCGTACTGGGTATAATATTCGTCAAGGGCAGCCTGGGTGTAGACGTTGGTAGACTCTACCAGTGCCTTCATGGCAGCAATGACCTTAGCAACCTCTGCATACTGCTCGACGCCCACACGAGCCACCTCGATAGCCTCCTTCAGAATCTCAAGATTCTCCTGGCTTCTGGGGTTCTGGAGTGCAAGACTGAAGATAATCTGTGCATCTTTGGGCATAGGCTTGCCAATCAGTTCATCGAGATCGGGCTGCAACTCTGCGTATGCCTCGCTCAGCGGACGGGTAATGATAACCTGCTGCTGCAGCGACTTAATCTGGATGGAGTGCCAGTTGGTGCCACCCTTCTCCTTGCCAAGACCTAATACCAAAATGCCGTCCTCGCCAACTTCGGTGATGAAACTGTAGAGACCGTTCCTTGTAGTGGTTGCGGCACGCTTTGCTGTAATATATACCTTCTCATCGTTACCAAACACGTAGGCCACGTCAATAGCGCCGTCTTCCATGTCGGAGTCGAAACCACGGTCAGGGGTGTACATAGCATTGGCATAAAGCTCAACCTTATACTTACCAGGCACCAGTCCCTCAACGGTCTGCTGCAGCAGCACACCTGTAGCATCAATAACAGCGGCACCCTCGCCATAGACTTCGGCCAGGCCCTTATGGCGTCCGTCGTCAGTGTCCACCTCAGGTGCTGCCCATGAGCCGGCATAACTATTCGTACCCCACTGGTCGACAGCTACCTTAGCGGTAACATCCTGATAGGTGATTTCCTCAATCATAGGGTCCTCGGGCTCTTCAGGGCCTACAGGATTGTCGGTCTTGGTACACGACGTGTAGAGCAGCGTACCCAGTACAACTACAAAACTCTTTACAAAAAAAGCTTTCTTAATCATAGTTTGTTACAGCAGGCTCAATTGTTAGTGGTATGCATCGAGGGGGCAGAGCCCATTAATCCCTCAGGATGTTTCAGTTATAATTCTCAATTTCAGTTTTTAGCGGTACAAAGATAGACATATTTTTTGATAACCGCAACACTTTTTGGGAAAAAGTTGCAGGAAAGCCAAGAATTACTCGAGAATTACTCGAAATAGAAAGTGAGGGTAATCAGCTTGCTGTGCCCCGAACTGACCGAATTGGTGAAAACGCGCTGATTGATATCCGTCAGTTCGTTGGCATGGTCCTTGTCAAGCGAGTTCACCAGACTGTAGCTGAACTTCAGCTCAGGGATGAGTTTGAAGAAAGGCAGATAGAAGTCGCAGCCGATACCTATCTCGAGCATCGTGTCGTACCTCTTCAGCTGAATGAGATCTTGCGACTTGCTGGTCAGGTTCACCATTGGGTTGATGCCGCCAACGATATAGGGGCGGTAATTGTTGAAACGCTCGGCCGAGAACTTCAGGTTGATGGGGAAGGCTATATAGGTGTTCTTCATGTCCTGCGTAGCCGTAATGATGCGTCCCTCGGGGTCAGTGCGGTTCAGGTGGCGGAACGTCAGGTGCTTGGCGCCAAAGTGCATGGTGGGCAGCAGACGGATGGAGAAATGCTTGCTGATACGCTGGTCGGCGAGCACACCCACGCTGAAGCCCGGATTCCAGTTGTCCTGGTCGCAGACGACGGTCTCGGTGGTGGTAGTGCCGTCGTCGAGGGTGACGATCTGCGGGCCAACGTTCTGGAACTCAATGTCCTGCATATGGAAGCCCACGCTGATGCCAAAGTGCATCGGGCGCAAGTCGATGTAGGGCTTGTTCTGCGGTTTACGTTCTTGGGCTGGTGAAGTGAGAAGTGAGAAATGGAAAGTGACAAGTACCAGCAGCACTTTCACCCACCACATTGTTTTCACCTTATTATATATATGTAGCATATTCACTTGTCACTTTTCACTTATTATATAACGAGAAAAGCCGCTTAATATTATGTCGGTAATAATTTCGACATCGTATAAATTGCAAAAATAAATACCAAAAGTTAGGTATAAATCAAAAATAATGCTTACCTTTGCATCACAAACATTTAGTATTAACAATTAAATTATTTAAAACTTTTAGAATTATGGCATACGTAATTGGTGATGACTGCATTGCATGTGGAACATGCGCAGGTGAATGCCCCGTTGAGGCTATCTCTGAGGGTGAGAAGTATGTAATTGACGCTGACGCTTGCACAGAGTGCGGTACTTGCGCTTCTGTCTGCCCGTCAGAGGCTATTTACCTTCCGGCTTAATTCATCAGAATGAGCTTTATAAACCACTTCGAGGGTGTGTCTCAACGACACACCCTCTTCTGTTAGTTGTCTTTACAGTTATACACCACGTCTGACACGGTGACGTAACCCCCTTCGCGTACCTTATTATAATGATAAAGGCCGAAACGGACGCCTTTCCAGTTGCCGAAGCCTGCGTAGAAGGGGTCGCCAACGGTGGTGAATTTACGACCGTCGGTGCTCAGACTGAAACGGTATTGCCGTCCGGGAATGTCGAAGGTGACGCGAAGGTAGAGTTTCTTAGCGGTGAAGGAGAAGGAATAAACAGTAAGAGCCGTGTCGTCGTCGCCACTGCGGTAGAGACTTAACTTTCCGTCCTGCCGCATCACGCCGAAGAGGTGGTCGGGCTTTCCGATACAAGCCAGTCCGGCACGGCCTCCTTCGGTCAGATGGGTCACATCGAAGACGGTGGTGGCTTCGCTCACATAGCCCATCACTTTCTGCGTCAGCGTATTACGTGCTTTCTTGAAGTCGTCGGCTCTCAAGCCGTGAAGTGTCAGCTGGCCTTTGTGCTCGGTCAGCGACCAGGCCTCGTTAGCGGGATTATGGTTCCACTGCCATTGCGGCGACAGCACCGTGTCCTCGAAGTCGTCACTCGTCTGGGGCAGTCTAGGCTGGATAGTATTGCCCTCAACAATGGGCTTTGGCCACACCTTCACCGGCTCACCGATGCCGTTTCTGTCGATGTCGACTCCGATGACGGGCCAGTCGTCCTGCCAGTGCATAGGCTGCAGGTGAACCACACGCCCCAAAGCTGGGGTCTCCTGAAAATGGAAGAACCACCATTCGCCCTGAGGGGTGTCGACGAGTGCTCCCTGATGAGGACCGTTCACGGAAGTGGAACCCTGCTCGAGCACGACTCGCTTTTCGTAAGGCCCATAGATACTCTTCGAGCGGAGGACGGTCTGCCAGCCTCCCCCTACCCCACCCTCAGGAATAGACAGGTAATAATAACCGTTGCGCTTCAGGAACTTGGTGCCCTCGGCCACGGGACCTGTATAGACGGTGACACCGTCGTCTAACAACGTCCGTCCGTCGGCACTCATCTTGTGAACGATGATGGGGCCTGCCCCATGCTGGCTACGTCCGAGGTAAGCCTGACCGTCGTCATCCCAGAACGGACACGGGTCTTCCCAATGATAGACAGCTTTCACGCAGTGCAGTTTGCTCCACGGCCCTTCGGGCTTCTCGGCCTGCGTCATGAACAGTCCCTCATGAGGGGTGCAGAAATATATCCAGAAGCGGCCGTCGTGATAGCGGATGGCGGGTGCCCACGAGCCACCGGCGTATTTTTCGTTGGTGTCCCATCCAGGCAGGTCGAAGCGGTCGTACACCTGGGTCACAATGCGCCAGTTCACCATATCGTCGGACTCCAACAGCTGCATGCCAATGAAATGGAAGTCGGAGGCTACCATGTAGTATTTGCTACCCACCCTAATGACATCGGGGTCGGAGTAGTCGGCATTGAGCACGGGGTTGACGTAGGTGCCGTTGCCCTGGTCGCCCCAGGCATGCTGGGCCATCAAGTTGCCAGCAAAAAGCGACAACAGGAACAAGAGCGTAAGGGGCAGTATCTTGTCATAGAACTTGTATAGACACTGTCGCACAAAGCCCTGCTCAAAGCGGTCGGCAATCATCTGACGGGCTTGACCCGCCATGAAGTTGCGCTCATCATTACGGTTAATCATCTGTTGCATAGCTTCATAAAGTGCTTGTTCGTCTTTGGAAGGAATGATCACGCCGTTCTTGCCCTGCACGATAATCTCACGCGAACCGTTGATGTCGGTCACGATGGAGGGCAGCCCCATAGCTCCCGCCTCCAAGACGGTATTGGGGAAGCCTTCACGGTAGCTGGGGAACACGAAACAGTCGGCAGCGGCATAGTATGCCAGCAGTTGGTCACCCGATTTGGGACCGACGGCTTCGACACAGGAGTTGTTACTAATTACTTCGCGGGCCTCGGAGGATATAGGGTCGAGACTGTCTTCGTAGTCTCCGACAAGCACGAGCCGTGTAGCAGGGTTTGTACCACTCAGGCGCTGGAAGGCGGCCAACAATTCGTTCATGCCCTTGTCGCGGACGATGCGCCCCACAAAGAGGAATGTGAAGACACCGTTCTTGCGAAGGGAGTCGGCCAAGACCATGACCTCCGGCCTGCGGCTGAAGCAATCCATATCAATGCCGCGCACGTTGCCGTAGCCCAGCACTTGGAGCGGCTTCTTGGTGATACCATGACGGAGGAGGTCATTCTTGACGCCCTCACCTTCGGGAATAACGTGGGTAGCACAGAGACAGGTGAGGCTGTCGGTGAGCATCAGGATTCTGCGCTGGAGGCCTGTCGCCGTCGGGAACACGAGGCCCGTGAAGGTATGGACACGTACTGGCACCCTTGTCAGCCACGCCGCCATCATACAGAGCAGACCGGCCTTGGGTGTCAGCGAGTGTACCATTGTAGGCCGCTCATGGTGGAACACTTTGATGAGTTGCCATAAGGACACAATATCACGACGGGGCGAAATGTGACGCTCCATAGGAACGGGTATTGTGCGTACCTTATATTTATGGGCCACCTCGTCCATCTCGGGACCAGGCGACGACAGTACCAGCACTTCATACTTCCGGCCCAATTCGGGCAGCATACCTGAAACAAAACCTATGGACTGGGACACGGTACAGGCTCTGATGATTTTCTGCATGGTGATGATTTGAAAAGAGGATGTACCGATGTGGCACATCCTCTTCCTTTGTTATACAATATGTTTTATTACTTCAGTTCCAGCACCTGCTTGGCAGTCTCGTTATCGGGATCGATAGCCTTCAGCTTGGCAGCAAACTCCTTGGCTGTGTTCTTGTCGTCCTTGGTAATGAGATAGTAAGAGATAAGGTAGCGGTAAGCCTCAACCAGACGCACGTTGTCGGTGTTGTCACGCTCAGCCTTGTTGCCCAACAGCTCAACGAGTTTCTCGTAGTGGGGCTTAGCAAGTTCCTGCTTCGACTCGGGGTCCATGTACATACCGATGCGGGCACGCTGGAAAGCTACGTAGTCCTCGATGTCGGTGTACTTGGTCAGCAGGTTAGCATAGACCTCGTCAGCCTTCTTGAACTTCTCTAACTTCAGGGCAGCATCCTCAAGGCTGTTGGCGTGCTGCACATAGAGCTGACCCAGACCAGCATGGTCGCTGGCCGAAGCCTTCGACACCTCATTGAGGTACTTCTCGTAGTACTTGATGGCATTCTCGTAGTCCTTCGTTCCTTTGTAGGCATCAGAGAGGGTCTTGATGACACCGGCACGCTTGTCTTTGTTGTCGAACTCCTGGTCAAGGGCCTTGTTGTACATGGCGATAGCTTCGTCGTGACGCTTCAGGCCGTTGAGGGCGTTGCCATAGTACACATAGTCCATGTAAGAGAGGTTAGCCGAGTCGGACTTGTTGAACAGGCGGTCGGCATAGTCGATAGCCTTATCGAAGTTGCCCTTCTCCGTGTTGCAGAACATGGCCAGACGGTTCAGCGTTGAGTTGCGAGGCTCCTTGCCCAGTCCGAGCTCTGCCATCTGAATACCCTTGTCGTACTTCTGGGTCAGGTAGGCCGAGAAGGCACTCTCAATGATGTCCATCTTCTCGAGCTTGGCCTGAGGCACCTTGTCGTAGGCAGCGATAGCCTCGTCGAAGTTGTTGGAGATGTAGTTGATGTGACCGATGATGGCATCAACAGGATAGTCGGGCAGCTGGGTACGCAGGTCGTTGAGCTTCGAAATGGCACCACGAGGGTCAATCTTGCGATAGACGGAGGCATACTTGCGATAACCCTCAGGGTTCTTCGGGTCGAAGTAGATAGCCTGATCGTAAAGCAGGGCTGCGCCGCCGCCGTCCTCAGCCAGAGCCTGAAGGTCACCCTTCAGAATGTAGGCCGGAGCATACTGCTTGTTAGCTTTCAGCGCCATGTCGGCATACTTGGCAGCATTGGCTGTGTCTTTTGCTTCATAGAATGCACGACCGAAGGCAACGAGATTCTCGGCATTCTTCTTGTTCTTCTTGTCGAAGGGTTTCAGCTGGTCTGCCAAGTCTGCGGGTTTGCTACTAATAATTTTCTTAACGGCATCGATGTCGGCCTTAGTGCCATCCTGTGCCATAGCGCTGGTGCTGAAACCTGCCAGCACGGCGCCCATTACAAAATATTTGATTGCTTTCATACTCTTTCTCTTTTTTAAAGGGTTAAACATATTGTTATTTGTCGTTGTATCGTTATGACGTTCTTACGATTAAATAGTTTATTATTCTTTACTTACATTAACATCCCGCACGTTCATATTGGCCTGAATAGGCAGCAGTCCGGCACGGAAAAATATCATCTGTCCCTTGGGCAGACGGCAGAAGTGGGCAAATCCCGAGGGCACACCCGTCCGCGGCTCGTTAAGCAGCGCATAGATAGTGCGTATCAGCGGATAATTGCCGTTATATAGGTAGTACTGATAGGGCTTGAAACTGTTGTAGGCAGTGGCAGAGTCCAGTCGGCTAACCTTCATGACGGTAATGTTCTTCTTAAAGGTGACGTTGGTTGTGTCGTGCTTGTCGTTGAGCCAGTTGGAACCGATGATACCAATGGCGTTCTCATGCTTCTCCACCCAGTCAATGACCTCGGCACTCTTCTTCACAGCACCGATATTACCACTGTTGATGGGCTTGCCGCCCAGGATGGAGTCGACACAATAGGTCACTGTGCTCGACTTGGGATTGTCGAATACGACGTCGATTTCGCCCAGCTTTGATTTGGGGTAGACGTCTTTCCAGTTGGTGGCCTCGCCGCTAAGGATGCGGCGGAAGTCCTTCACTGAAATGCAGGTGTCGGGGTTGGCATTGTTGACAATAACAGCCAGCCCGTCGTAGGCAATGGGAATGACGCGTGGCATGAACGAGCGGGCCTTGAGGCTCTCCAGTTCACGCGGCGATAATTGTCGCGCCGTGAAAGCCAGCCACACCTTATTCTCAACCAGTTGACGGATAGCGTCTTCCTGATCGGTATAGACGGGCTTGATTTCACCCTGCGCATAAAGAGCTTTGTACACCTCCAACTCTTCATCTAAAATAGGATAGAAGCTCTCGTCAGAGGTGAAAGCGGCCGCTGCTGCCTCGTAGTCGTAAGGCAGCGATTTAGGCTTGTTCCCACATGCGAGGAACAAGCCTAAAGAGAGTGTTAATCCAACGAATTTGTTGAATGTTGTCATTTTCATTTACTGCAATCTGAAGGTTACAGGCACGGTGTACTTCACACGCACAGCCGAACCGTTCTGCTTACCGGGAATCCACTTCGGCATGGACTTCAGCACGCGGATGGCCTCCTTGTCGAGAGACGGGTCAACAGACTTGATGACCTTGACATCGGTGATAGAACCGTCGCGCTCAACCACGAAGGTACAGATAACGCGGCCCTGAATACCATTCTCCTCAGCTACTGCCGGATACTTCATGTGGTCGTGCAGGAACTTCATCAGTTCAGCGTCGCCACCGGGGAACGAAGGCATCTGCTCAACAACGTCGAACACCTTGGTCTCTTCCTCCTTCGGCTTTTCATCAACCACTACTTCCTTAGCCTTCAGCACTTCACCTTCTGCTTCATCATTACCTTTCACGTCGAAGGTACCGATGGCGGTGTTGGTCTTCGAGAGGTCGTCCTGAGACTTGATTTCGTCTTCGGGCTTCACCTCGTCGTCCTTCTTGATTTCAGGCGCGGTGAACTTCACCGAGCTCTTCACCTTCTCGACGACTTTCTGCTCAACTTCCACCTTAACGGGCTCCTTGCGCTCCACCTTGGCTTCCTTCTTCTGAGCCAGCTTCGACAGCTCAACGTCGGTCTCGATGGCCGCGTTCTGCTTCATAGCGTTCTGGATAGCCAGGTTGGCGTATGCAATTGCAAAGATGAGGGCAATAGCAATCATCACCCAGATGAGAGCCTTGACGTTACGCTTTCCAGTGTCACGACGGAGAACGTATGCGCCGTACTCTTTGTTCTTACCTTCAAATACGAGGTCGGTCCAGTTGTTGTCAATAAGATCTATTTTTGCCATAGTCTATTTCCTTTCTTTAATTAGTCATTAGAAAACTTGATGCCCTTCAACGTGAGAAGCTTCTCATCGTCTTCGTTCACCTTATCAATGACATACTTACCAATACTGCAAACCAACATCTCGTCCAGAGCCTGAACCATGTTATCATAGGTCGCGATGTCCGTGGGCTTGATAATGACGGTCAGCGTCTGCATACCCTTTTCGCCGAACTCGGCCATGAACTCATCCGTCTTACCATTACGGATGTCTGACAGTTCCTTGTCGTATGCTTCCTTCGTCATCTTGTCACCCATCTGAGCCTTCTTCTCATCCAGCTTCTTCTTAGCCATCATGACACGAGCCACAGGGCTGAAACCGTCCTCGGTAACGTGCTCAATGAGCAGTTTGCGGACACCGTCCTTACCCCATGTGGTCTCCTTGATACAATCAGGATTCTCGTATTCGGGCAGACCTTCTACATAGTACAGTTTGTCATCGCCACCAAGGTAGAGCGTGATGGTGTACGAAGCCTTCGTCACCGACTTGTCTTCCTTGGTCATATTCTCGTCATTACTCGGCATAGTCAGCTGCATAGCCTGCGGCTTGCTCAGCGTCGTACAGAGCATGAAGAACGTAATCAGAAGCATCATCATGTCCACCATAGGTGTGAAGTTCACACGGGTGTCCATTTTTTTCTGCTTACTTGCTGCTTTCTTTGCCATAGCTTAGATCTCCCCCTGTTTTTTAGTGTCAAGGTTAGTAATCAGCTGGTAACGGTTCTCGTTCATGTCCTGCAGCTCCGACATCATCTTCTTGATGACCGCATACGGCGTCTTGGCGTCAGCCTTGATAGCTATGCGGATGTCGGGGTTGGACTCACGGGCTGCCGTGACCCACTCTTGGAACTCACTCTTCCCACCTTCGATACTATCGAGGGGGATGCTCAACTTCTGGATCTCCTCGGCCATCTTCTCCTGCTCCAGGCTATAGTAGTCGGTGAACAGGTTCATCGGTGCGCCGATCATGGCATCCTCGCGGAAATGCTTCAGCTGTGCACCGTTCAGCGAGATGCCGAACTTTCCGGTGACAGTCTCCATCATGTCCTGCATCGTGTTCTTGTTCTCGGAACCCACGTAGATGTTTCCCTCTGGCGATACCAGAATGTTGAAAACATCGTTCTCGGGCACCTTGACCTCGGACACGGAGCTCGGGGTGTTGACCTTAATGGGCTCTGGCGTCAGGAATGTTGATGTCAACATGAAGAAGCAGAGCAACAGGGTCATCACGTCCGACATAGGCGTCATGTCGATCCAGATGTCTTTTTTCTCAATTTTTATTTTACCCATAATCGTCTAAGGAATTAAAAGGTAAAACAAATTATGCCTCGTGGTGGTTAGAGTCGTATGTAGCAGCGATAGTGTAACCAACCTCGTCGAGGGCAAACGTCAGTTTGTCGATCTTGTTTGAGAAGTAGTTGTAAACCACGGTAGCAACCCATGATGTCAAGATACCAGAAGCCGTGTTCACAAGGGCTTCAGAAATACCTGCAGACAGAGCCATAGAGTCAGCACCACCACCGGCAGACAGAGCCTGGAACGATCCGATCATACCGAGCACAGTACCGAACAGAGCGGTCAGGGTACCGAGCGATACGATAGTAGCAACCATCGGGAGGTTCATCGTCAGCGTAGGCATCTCAAGCTGGGTAGCCTCTTCGTGAGCCTGCTGAATCTTCGAAATCTTCTGTGACTTCTTCAGGGTGTCGTCCTTCTCAACGGTCTCGTACATGTTGATAGAAGCCAGCACCACGTTAGCCACTGAACCCTGCATCTTGTTGCACAGATCCTTAGCCTTGGTGAAATCCTGAGCCTTGATGGCTTCCTTCACCTGAGAGGTGAACTTGGCAAGGTTAATCTTACCAGAAGCTGACTTGATAGCGAAGAAACGCTCTACGCCGAGCACGATCACAGAAAGCAAGAGGGTGATGATAAGACCTACCACGAAACCGCCCTTGTACACAGTACCCATCAGGTCTGCGGGATGTCCGTTACGGTCGCCGCCCTGGAAGTGGCTGGGATCACCGAGTACGAAGAAATAGAAGCAATAAGCGATGATACAGCAGATTACCAGAATGATCCATGCATCCTTTACGCCTTTGAAGCCCGAATTTTTCTTGGCTGGGGCTGCAGCCTTCGTTGTTGTTGCCATAATTTGATTTTAATTTTTAGTTATTAAATAATTAAGTATAGAAAATCCGATTTAATGTTAATCAACCGCAAAGATAATAATTTATAACGGACTACGAGTCGAATTTGCAACTTTTAACTTAGAAAAAACATTTTTTATTGCAGTTTTCCCAACACTTCCTTGATTCGGCGCATAGCTTCAACGATATTTTCGTCACTTGTAGCGTAACTCATGCGGAAGCATTCGGGGGCGCCGAAAGCATCACCTCCGACGGTCGCCACATGCCCTTCTTCGAGCAAATACATCGCCAAATCGGTGCTGTTTCCGATGGTCGAACCGTTGGGAGTTGTCTTGCCGTAGAAACTCGAACATTTCGGGAACAGGTAGAAGGCACCCTCGGGCACGTTGACCTCCAGTCCGGGGATGTCCTTGGCCAGCTTCACTATCAGGTCGCGACGGCGTTCAAAGGCTTGACGCATATCCTCCACACATTGCTGATTCTCCACGTAGGCTGCCAATGCAGCCATCTGGCTCACCGAGCACGGACCACTGGTGTACTGGCCCTGCAGCTTGTTGCAGCCCTTTACTATCCACTCAGGAGCGGCTATGTAGCCGATGCGCCAGCCCGTCATAGCGTATGCCTTCGACACGCCGTTCACCACGATGGTGCGCTCCTTCATGCCAGGGAACTGGGCGATGGACTCATGATGTCCCACATAGTTGATGTGCTCGTAGATTTCGTCGGCCAGCACAAACAGGTCTTCGTGGCGCAGCACCACCTCGGCCAGCGACTGCAACTCCACCTTATTATATACTGACCCCGTGGGGTTGCTGGGCGAACAGAGTATCAACATGCGGGTCTTCGGCGTGATGGCTGCCTCCAACTGCTCGGCAGTCATCTTGAAATTCTGCTCAAAGCCAGCCTCAACGATGACGGGATTGCCACCCGCCAGCTTCACCATCTGCGGATAACTCACCCAGTAAGGAGCGGGAATGATGACCTCCTCGCCGTCGTTCACTAACGACATGATGGTATTGGTGACGCTCTGCTTGGCACCATTCGACACTAAAATCTCGCTCGGCTGATAATGCAGCTGATTCTCACGCTCCAGCTTGCGGGCAATAGCCTGACGCAGGTTGGGATAGCCAGGAACGGGTGAGTAGCGGGAATAGTTCTCGTCAATAGCCAGTTTAGCGGCCTGTTTGATATGGTCGGGTGTATTGAAGTCGGGCTCGCCGACGCTCATGTTAATCACGTCAATACCTTGAGCTTTCATCTCAGAGCTCTTCTGCGACATGGCCAGAGTGGCCGATGGAGCAAGCCTTTGCAGGCGGTTTGAAAGTTGTGCCATGTGTCTTATTGTACAATTTTGCATGCAAAAGTAATCAAAAACTTTCTCTCTACAAAAGAAAAACGACATTTTTTCACTTCCAAGCCGAAAAAAAGACAAATTGTTAACAGAAAAGCCAAAACTGTAGCCGTAGAGGACAAGCCATGAAGCGATGGAGCATACTTTGCGAAAAACATCCCGCATCTCTCACGCACCTATTATATATATAATATGGGATGCAACTTTGCACTTAGGAATTGTTTCTTATAGAATTTTTAGCATAAGAACCATCATTCTGTCACTTTTACATCTATCTTTCTGCTTTATAGGTATTTATAAGTGAATGTATATACCGCTATTCTGTCATAACCAATCACTATCCATCACAAAACTGCCAATTTACGCCAAAAACTCACCGACTTTTGGGGCAAAAATCGGCAACTTAATCACAAAAAGCAGGTGACTTTTTGTGAATAAGTGACATATTTCTCTCCAATTTACCAGCATTTTCAGAAGGTGACAGAAAGTGACAGAAAGGTGATAGTTAACAAATAGTTAATTACTTGTTTATCAAAAGCTTTTATTCAAATAGTGACAGTGACAGTACTTTTTAAAAATTTCTATGTAGATGAATATAAGCGTCAAACCCGTCACTCTGGGAGTTCCCCCTATGGGAACTACCAGTTTACCCTACCCAAACCCCCAGTTTACCCTACCCAAACCCCCAGTTTACCCTACCCAAACCCCCAGTTTACCCTACCCAAACTCAAATGGCCACCTTAGGAGGCAGATACCTTTCCACAGAAGTCTATCCTTTCAGTTTTATAGAGTTCCTGTCCTATAGCCAAGTACCTTTCGACGAACTGTCGCTAACGGCAACCGAGTCGAAAGCCCTGTTTATGAGAGCTGACGAACAGACAAGAGAACGAGAGATAAGTGCACTCACAAAACTGCCAAACATTCATCCTTGTAAACGTAGAATAGTCTTACCTACGATGAAGAAGTATCAATTGCAGACAAGCATGGCACCATCGAGGTAATGCCATGCTGGAAATGGTTGATAGGATAATGTCTTCTGTTATTTCCTGCCGCCGCCAATGACTCCGCCGACAGTCAGTCCTACGGTATTGTAGCCGTTGCGGGGAGCGCAAAAGTACGAAAAAAGAAGGAGAAAAGTGAATTCCCCCTTCTATTTTATACTTACTTAACTACTACTTACTGTACTTGGTATATACTTCTCTGACGCTGACAGTCTTTGCATCCAGTTTCGGATAAACACCCCAGAAACTCCGGGTTTACCCTAATGAAACTCAGACTTTAGCATTCTTCAACTTTGCAGTACCATTGTTCCCACTCGTCGTTTTCTAAATGTACGACTCTGCGCTGCATAATTTTGAATTGTATCACTTGACCTAAAGTGTACTCCTGAGACAAGTCACTACGATTAAAAATAACATAGACCTTTGGAGGCTGATGGGTATGATAGTCGGAACTAAGCCCTAAATACACAACTTTAACCGTCTGCTCATCTACAGACAACACAATGCCTGCGATGCAATATTCACCAGTGAGCACCTCCATATTGTCAAACAGACTTGCCTGTTCTTCGTCATTTCGGCATCCTATACAAATGTTTAGCGCCATCAGCATGAAAATAAAAATACTCTTCTTCATAACTTGTTCTCTTTTGTTTTGTCTTCTACAGTATAAATCCCAAAGTGACTAAAATACTGCATGAAACGATAGAAGATTAACGTTGCTTAACGAAACTTTTCTTTCCATCACGAATATAGATACCTTTTATGGGCGTGGTTGTTAGTCGCTGGCCGTATAGATTATATATGTTCCCTCGCCTTTGCCTGTTATTCTGGCAAGGCAAAACTCCTACTGTTGCGTCGTTATACCAACTAGAATGGTAAATGCTATTCCCATTCACGCTGCAGTCCATAATACCAAGACCGTATGCTCCTCCAATTAGGCTGAAACCAGTACTGAAGCCAACATCCAGTTTGTGCGATGGACCAACACCCTCAATCCATGCACCATATTGCTCATAGGAAAGGCTGTTGTCTTTTGCGTGCCTTTTCACCTCACATATCCCCATGATACGGCAGAGAATCCCATCATGCAGTTCGTAACTCTCCGTAAATACCTGTACGCCCAAAGAGTCACCAGAAAGTCCCAAACTGTTCCCCAAGGGATACTGCATTATAGGGCTGCCAGGTTGTAGGGAAAAGTCATATTGCAATTCAATCTCTGTCTTGTTCGGGAGAAAACGGTACACTTTTTTGTCTTGCTCATAATAGGCTCCTTTATAGACAACTTTCCCGTCATTGAACTCATTTTGGGAATACATCTTCAGACAATGCTGTCCATTTACAATAGTGTCACCACTCAAATAAAATTGGTAGGTCTTTGCCCCATAGACACTCCCGCTATACGTCCACACCTTGTTGTCCTCTACAAAAGGTCTGTACGATAGTTGTAATGGTGCTACCGAGAAGTCAGAGCGTGTGAAAAGACATTGCCCGTCTTCATAGCATGATTCGAACTCTATCCACCCTTCCTTGGTATAATCTGGTTTCATGATTCCCCAAATACTATCGCCTACTCCCGAAACCCATGTCTCAGACTTTTTGCCTTCAGTAGTGTTTCCAGCTATATGTTCACGAGCTAACAGCCTGCCGCCTACATTTATCAAGTCAGAATGTATCAGCTGTATTGGGTGTGAAGAGGATTGTAATAGACTTGGTACGTGACTGCGGAAAGCACTCTCCATCATTGCCATAAACTGATTACCTCTATTGGCGTAATGCCAAGAAAGCATGTTTCCCTCAAAAACATATAGCAAAACAGGTTTGTCTGTTTCTTTCTTCTCAATAGTCAATTCGTCACCATCTCTACAAATCTCAATCATCTGATAAGCCCAAACCTGTGCGGGATAATTATTTTCATAATAACAGCCATACAGCCATGAGCCATTGGGAGTGTGTAGATAAAGCTTATGGCACAAACAGTCTTTGATAACTGTATCGCCTTTAACCTCTATAGACAGCTTTCTTTCATCATTCGTTGTCTTGTATGAGTAGTTCCATATCTTCCCTTCCGTCAGCATCATGTGAAAGCCTGTTTCCACTATAACAGCCTTTGTATTGGACGAGGCGAGAACCCCATACAATAACAAGAAGATTTTAGGCAGTAATCCCTTCTTACTAACTGACAATACTTCCTTCATATAATTATTCTTTTTAGTTTATTTCTTTCTTTGATGATGCAAAAGTACTAAAAAAAAAGCTATGACTGCAAGTATTTGAAAGAAAAAGGCAAACAAGCAATTACAATGCAAAAAAAACAAAATTCGCTGAAAGCGAACATGTTAGTAATATTTCCGTTGTCAATATCCATCAAAATTGTAATGATGATTTGTCATCATAATTTGCCAGTTTTTTCAAAATTGTGTAATTTTGCATCCATAGAAATGCTTAATGATTATGGTGAAACGACTTTTGATCCTAAAAGTAAAGTAATATGTACTCAAAACTATAAAAATACTTAATTTTTCCA
>CAMVLT010000019.1 GCA_947168395.1 uncultured Prevotellaceae bacterium
CCGTTCAACATCCAGTTCTTGGCCAAGAACCGCGAAGTGAAGGTCATCGAGTGCAACCTCCGTGCCTCACGTTCGTTCCCCTTCGTGTCGAAGATTCTGAAGCGCAACTTCATCGAGACGGCTACGAAAATCATGCTCGATGCCCCCTACGAGAAACCCGACAAGAGCGAGTTCGACATCGACCGCATCGGCGTGAAAGCCTCTCAGTTCTCGTTCGCCCGCTTGCAGAATGCCGACCCAGTATTGGGCGTTGACATGTCCTCTACAGGTGAGGTTGGCTGCTTAGGCGACAGCTTGAACGAAGCCCTGCTAAACGCTTTGATAGCAACGGGTTATCGTCTGCCCAAAAAGTCGGTACTCATCTCTTCTGGTGCCGCCAAAGGCAAGGTGTCGCTCTTGGAGCCTGCACAGCAGTTGGTGAAGAAGGGCTTCGAACTTTATGCTACGCCCGGCACGGCCAAGTTCTTCAATGAGAACGGTGTCAAAGCTACCGCCGTCTGCTGGCCTGACGAGGAAGGCGACAACAACGTGATGGACATGATTGCCGCCCATAAGTTCGACCTCATTGTCAACGTGCCCAAGAACCACTCGAAACGTGAGCTGACAAACGGCTACCGTATACGTCGTGGTGCTATTGACCACAACATCCCCCTGATGACTAATGTGCGTCTGGCCAAGGCTTTCATCGAGGCCTTTACTGCCATGAAGCAGGAAGATGTTCAAATCAAGCCGTGGCAGGAGTATAATAATTGACAATTGAGAATTGACTGTTGAGGGGTGACAAATGACAAATGACAGATGACAGTTATATGAAAGAGGAAATCAGGACGCTCTTAGAGGACTTGCTGCCCTTGGTAGACTTCGACTCTGAATTTCTGTTCAGCGAGCTCGATTCATTGGGTGTCACAACCATCCTGATGAGCCTTTCAGACAAGTACAACATCAAGTTGGAAGCTGTTGATGCCACACCCCGCAACCTCAAGACGCTCGATAGTATCGTTACTATGGTGCAACGTAAATTGCAGGAGAAAGAAGGATGATGATACTGGAGGACTATCTGAAGCAGCATGCACGTCTCAATCCCGATAAAACGGCTGTCGTTTGCGGGATGGAGGCGTGCTCGTATGCTGAACTCTATGAGCGTGCCAAGCTCCGTTCGGCCGAATTTACCGACTGTCGCGGCAAGATGGTACTGATACGGACGACGCAGACCTTAGACTTTCTCGTCACCTATTTTGCCATACACATGGCACATGCTGTCGCGGCACCGATGGAGAAGAACATGCCCGAGCAATTGTTCGATGAATTGGGCAAGAAACTATCGGGCTACGACGTTAGCGAGGACATAGCCGACGTGCTCTACACCACGGGTACCACAGGGCGTTCAAAGGGTGTCATGATAAGCCACCGCACCATCATAGCCGATGCCGAGAACCTGATTGAAGGGCAGGGATTCACCCCCGAACTGACATTCATCATCAGTGGTCCCCTCAATCACATCGGTAGTCTTTCCAAGATTTACCCTGTCATCATGCTGGGCGGCACACTCCTGATTATCGATGGAATGAGGGATATGAGCATCTTTTTCCATGCCCTTGACTACCCGGCTGAGAAGATGGCCACCTTCTTTGTACCCGCCAACGTCCGGATGTTGACCCAATTTGGAGCTGAGAGGTTGGCCTCGTATGCCGAAAAGATTGATTTCATCGAGTGTGGAGGGGCACCTCTGCCCCACTCCGACATGCTTGAGCTCTGTAACCTGCTGCCCAATACACGACTTTACAACACATACGCATCGACCGAGACGGGTATCATCAGTACCTACAACTACAATGACGGCCGCTGCCTGTCAGGATGCTTGGGCAAGCCGATGAAGCACTCGCGCATTTTCATTACCGATGAAGGCCGCATTGCCTGTCAAGGCGACACATTGATGAGCGGCTACATTGGTGAGGAAGAGCTGACCCATAGCGTATTACGCGACGGGACAGTCTACATGTCAGACCTCGGACATTTGGACGCCGAAGGAATGCTGCACATTGGGGGCCGTCAGGACGACGTCATCAACATCGGTGGCTACAAAGTGGCTCCTACCGAAGTAGAAGATGCTGCGCTGCTGCTGCCCGAAGTGGAAGATTGCATCTGCATTTCCGTGCCTCACCCTATTATGGGCTACGCCCTGAAACTCTTGGTAGTGGTGGCGGGTAAACAACAGCTTGACAAGCGCCGGCTGGCACTACACTTGAAAAACCACCTGGAAATCTACAAGGTGCCCTTGCTCTATGAGCAGGTGGAAGCCATAGAGCGTACCTATAACGGTAAGCTTAACCGCAAGTTCTACCGTCACGATCGTCCAACACCTTGAACCGCTGGCGCATGCCGTCAAGCCTTTCGAAGTCAAGGTCAACGGTCAGTGGCATCTCCATATTCTCCTTACATACTCCCAGCGTCTCTCCCTTCGGGTCGGCCACCAGACTTTCACCGCTATAATGACAGAATTCGTCGTCGCCCACCCTATTGGCACCTATCAGGTAGCTCTGGTTCTCAATGGCTCTCGCTCTGGTTAGCACCCGCCAAGCCTGCTGGCGACTTTCAGGCCAGTTGGCAACGGCAATAATGGCATCATACTCGCCTGCCATTCCGTAGCGTGCCCAGACGGGAAACCGCAGGTCATAGCACGTCAGCAACAGGAAGCGACGGCCCTGATACTCGGCTATCACGTGGTTGTTGCCAGCCGTAAAGAACTCATCCTCATGACCGTAAGTGAAAAGGTGGTGCTTATCGTAGAAAACCGTGTCAGACGGTGTGACAAAAAAATGACGATTCCTGTATTTACCGTCTGCCGTAAGAATAGCTAAACTGCCGCTGAGCGCACAATGATGCAAACATGCCGCCTGCTGCATCCATCGGAGAGCGATGGAATCTTCACTTTCGGCAATATCGTGCGGAGTCGTAGCAAAGCCCGTCGCCCACATTTCGGGCAACACATATAGGTCGGAACCCTCGTTTTCTTCCAGCATACGCTGCGCTTTTCTGACGTTTTCATCGGGATTGGCCCAAACAACGTCAGTCTGAAAAATCGTTACTTTCATAAATAGAAGTCTTTAGTCAGTTGTTGATACCACTCGGAACGTACATTGGGAGCCGTCTCAATGATGCCTTCCGTAAGTTCCAGCTGGTCAGGGTGTTTTCTGAAAGCCATCAGGTAGCGTCTCGGTGGTTTCCTCGGTGTGGTCTTTACTGCACACTCCCGTATCTTGAAGAAACCAACCAACGATGCCTCACACTCCAAACGCGCCTTGCAGTCGAAGGGAATGACGACCGAGAACTCACCATCGTCAGCCAGCAAACGATTCACCGCTGCCATCAATTCTGCGTAGGCCAGCGAGGCTGTATGGCGTGCCATCGTGCGCTGGCCGTCAGGACATTCGAGGGAATCCACAAAGTAAGGCGGATTGCTCACTATCACGTCGAACTTGGAGCTTGGAACACAGAACGTTTTGGCATCGGCTTCGATGATGTCGATGTTGTTGAAGGGTGAGTCGGCTACGTTCTCCTTGGCTTGCACGACGGCTTCATGGTCAATATCGATGCCAACCACGTGAGCCTCCGGAAAACGTTGAGCCACCATCAACGCTATCAGACCAGTACCCGTACCAATATCAAGGATAGTACGGCCACCACGAACCCAGGCTCCGAGCAATGTTCCGTCGGTGCCCACCTTCATGGCACATCGGTCTTGACGAACCGTGAATTGGCGGAATTTGAAGTAGTCATTTGCCATTTCGGGCACAAAGATACACATTTTTTGTTAATTATGAGGTATCAATTGTCAATTATCAATTTATTTTAGTAACTTTGCAGGCTCTTAGAAAGGAAAAAGTATGTTTTTAGAAAGTCAGAATAACAAGGCATTCTCTATGATTGCCGACATTGAAGGAGATTTTAAGGACCTCATCAGCGGTGTACCCACACCCAACGAACTACCCATCTTGGCTGTCCGCAACCTGGTATTGTTCCCTGGGGTTGTTTCGCCCATTCTCATCGGACGAGAATCAAGTTCCACACTCGTCAAGCGTGCCGAGAAGCGTGCTTGGGTCATCGGCATCGTCTGTCAACACGACCCCGATGTAGACGAGCCGGGCAAGGACGACCTCTACGAGTACGGCGTTTACGCCAAAGTGGTAAAGCAGCTGACGTTGCCCAACGGCAACATCACGGCCATTGTACAAGCCTTGGGACGCCTGCGGCTGATTGACATCATTAGTGACCAGCCCTATTTGACAGGCCGTGTAGAGCAGGCGCCCGAGATTCAGCCAGACAAGCGTGACAAGGAGTTCCGTACCGCCATGCAGGATTTGCGCCAGCAAGTGAACCACTATATCAACATAAGCGACGACATACCCGACGAAGCCACGTTTGCTGTTCAGAACATCTCGAACGACGTGATGGCTCTGAATTTCACTTGCTCGAACATGCCTTTCAGCATCAAGGATAAGATGGCGCTGTTAGAGACAGAGTCCATCAAGGAGCGACTGTTCTCTGTCATGAAGTTGTTGAACCGGGAAATCAACCTGCAGCATCTGAAGGCCGACATACGCAACAAGACCCGCGAAGACCTGGATGAGCAGCAGAAGCACTATTTCCTGCAACAGCAGATTAAGAACCTGCAAGCCGAGATTGGCAACGGTGAGACAACTCAGGAAAAACGAGACCTGCTGAAGAAGGCCGAAAAGAAGCATTGGCCGGATGAAGTGGCCAAGATTTTCTATAAAGAGATTGACAAATTAGACACGCTGAACACGCAAAGTCCCGATTTCAACGTGCAGTTGACGTACCTGCAGACAATGGTAGACCTGCCTTGGTGCGAATATACCGACGATGACCTGAACCTGAAACGGGCACAGAAGATACTCGACCGCGACCACTACGGTATGGAGAAAGTCAAGGAGCGCATCTTGGAGTACATGTCTGTGCTGTCGCTTCGCGGCGATCTGAAGTCACCCATTATCTGCCTGTATGGTCCTCCGGGTGTTGGTAAGACGTCGCTGGGTAAATCGATTGCTGCTGCCATGAAGCGCAAGTACGTGCGTATATCGCTCGGCGGATTACACGACGAAGCTGAAATACGTGGTCACCGCCGCACCTATATTGGTGCCATGCCTGGCCGCATCATCAAGTCAATACAGAAAGCGGGAAGCTCGAACCCAGTCTTTATACTCGACGAGATAGACAAGGTGACGCAGAACACGCACAACGGAGACCCCGCATCAGCACTGCTCGAAGTGCTCGACCCCGAGCAGAACAACGCCTTCCACGACAATTACCTGGACGTTGACTACGACCTCTCGAAAGTGCTCTTCATCGCCACAGCCAACAACCTCTCGACCATTCCCGGTCCTTTGCGCGACCGAATGGAGATTATCGAGGTCAGCGGCTACATCACCGAAGAGAAAATAGAGATTGCCAAGCGTCACCTCATCCCTCGGGAAATGGAGAACACGGGGTTGAACAGGATTACACCGAAGCCCACCTTCAACAAGGCTGCCATCGAGATGATAACCGAGCGCTATACCCGCGAAAGTGGTGTGCGCCAACTGGAAAAGCAAATCAACAAGGCCATGCGCAAGCTGGCTTTCAAGCAGGCGCTGAACGGCGAGATGCCCTACAACAAGATTACACCTGCAGAGGTGGAGGAGTTGTTGGGAAATCCCCCATTCTATCGCGATATTTATCAAGGCAACGACTACGCTGGCGTGGTGACAGGATTGGCATGGACGAGCGTTGGTGGTGAAATACTGTTCATTGAGACCTCGCTGAGCAAAGGAAAGGCCGGCAAACTGACGCTGACGGGTAATCTCGGCGACGTGATGAAGGAGAGTGCCATCATTGCTTTAGAATATGTGAAAGCGCACGTCGACAAACTCGGCGTCGACTACCGTATATTTGAGAACTGGAACATCCACATCCATGTGCCAGAGGGTGCTACGCCCAAGGACGGTCCTTCGGCCGGTATCACCATCGCCACATCCATTGCCTCGGCGCTCACACAGCGTAAAGTGCGTAAAAACACGGCCATGACGGGCGAAATTACACTACGCGGAAAAGTATTGCCCGTAGGGGGCATCAAGGAGAAAATTCTTGCTGCCAAGCGGGCCGGTATCACCGACATTATGATGTGCCGCGAGAATGAGAAGGACGTCAATGAGATTCCCGACATGTATCTGAAAGGCGTTACCTTCCACTATGTGGAGAACGTGCAGGACGTGTGGGACTTTGCATTGACCAATGAAGTGGTGAAGAATCCTACGAACTTCACCATCCCTGAAGAAAAGAAAGACGAGAAATGACATTCCAGCTTCAACATACCGACCCCGCAAGCGATGCCCGCACAGGCTTGATTACCACCGATCACGGTCAGATCAAGACCCCCATCTTCATGCCCGTCGGAACGGTTGGCAGCGTCAAGGGCGTACACTTTGCCGAGCTACGTGAACAGGTGAAGGCACAGATTATTCTGGGTAACACCTACCATCTGTATCTCCGCCCGGGACTTGACACACTACGCAAGGCCGGCGGACTGCACAAATTCAACACATGGGACCGTCCCATCCTGACGGATTCAGGTGGCTTTCAGGTCTTTTCGTTGACGAGCATCCGAAAGCTACGGGAGGAGGGGTGTGAGTTCCGCAGCCACATCGATGGCTCGAAGCATATCTTCACGCCTGAGAACGTGATGGACACCCAGCGCACTATCGGTGCCGACATCATAATGGCCCTCGATGAGTGCCCGCCCGGACAAAGCGACTACCAATATGCCAAGAAGTCGTTGGGACTTACCCAGCGTTGGCTTGACCGTTGCGTCAAGCGTTTCAACGAGACCGAGCCTCTCTATGGCCACCACCAGAGCCTGTTTCCCATCGTGCAAGGATGCACCTTCAAGGATTTGCGCCAGGAGGCTGCCAAACATGTGGCCGACAAAGGGGCCGACGGCAATGCCATCGGTGGTCTGGCCGTCGGTGAACCTACGGAGGTGATGTACGAAATGATTGAAGTGGTGAACGATATTCTGCCAAAGGACAAGCCCCGCTACCTGATGGGTGTGGGTACGCCGCAGAACATTCTGGAGGCCATTGAGCGTGGAGTCGACATGTTCGACTGCGTCATGCCTACCCGAAACGGTCGCAACGCCATGTTGTTCACCTACGAGGGAACGATGAACATGCGCAACAAGAAGTGGGAGCAGGACTTCTCGCCTATCGACCCTGACGGCTGCGACGTTGACCGCATTCATACCAAAGCCTATCTGCACCACCTGTTCAAGGCACAGGAACTGTTGGCACTCCAGATAGCATCCATACATAACCTGGCCTTCTATCTGCGCTTGGTCACCGATGCACGTCAGCACATAGAGCAAGGCGACTTTACGCCGTGGAAGCGTTCAGTAATAGAACAACTCGGAAGAAGGAGATGAAGAAGGAGAAGAAGACGTTTGCCAAAATACGCCGACACCACAAGCGTTACCACCGGCTACGTGCTGTCAGCCGGGGAATGTGCCGCGTCGGCCATTGGCTGCGCTGGCTCAGATACCTGAACCCCTTCCATTATCTGACGCGCATTGACCGATACCTCATCAAGAAGTTCATCGGCACCTACATCTACTCCATCATCCTCATCATCTCCATTTCCATCGTCTTCGACATCAACGAGAACCTGGCAAAGTTCACCACGAACCATGCACCACTCAAGGCCATCGTATTCGACTATTATGCCAACTTCGTGCCTTACTTCGCCAACCTCTTCTCGCCGCTGTTTGTATTCATCGCCGTCATCTTCTTCACGTCAAAGTTGGCAGGTAACAGCGAAATCATCGCCATGCTGGCCTCCGGCCTGAGCTTCAAGCGACTGATGCGCCCCTATTTCATTTCTGCGGCACTCATAGCCCTGCTCAACTTCTACCTCGGTGCATTCGTCATTCCCAAGGGCACCATCATCAAGCAGGAGTTTGAGGCGAAATACAAGAACAACAAGAAGGTCACTTCGGCCTCCAACGTGCAGTTGCAGGTGGGCAAAGGCATCATCGCCTACATCCAGCAGTACGACGACCGCACACGCACGGGTTACGGTTTCTCGCTCGACAAGTTCGAGAAGAAAAAGCTGGTAAGCCACATGACGGCAGGTACCATCCACTACGACACCATCAGCGACTCGCGCTACCACTGGCGTCTCAACAACTACAAGATACGCACATTGAAAGGACTGCGCGAGGAAATCAAGACGGGCAACGAACTCGACACGCTCATTCTGATGGAGCCGATGGACCTTGTGTTCTCCAAGGGTCAGCAGGAGACCTTCACCAGCCCCGAGCTTTGGGCGTATATCGGCAAACAGCAGGAGCGCGGCTCGCAGAATGTGGTGCAGTATGAAGTGGAGTTCCACAAGCGTATCGCCATGTCATTCGCATCGTTCATACTGACTGTCATCGGTGCCAGCCTTTCATCACGCAAGCGAAAGGGTGGCATGGGACTATATCTCGGCATAGGACTTGCACTCTCGTTTGCCTACATCCTGCTGCAAACCATCAGTGCCACCTTTGCCATCAATGCGGGAACACCTGCCATGCTGGCCGAGTGGATACCGAACCTTCTTTATATATTCATTGCCTACCTGTGTTGGCGACAAGCCCCTAACTAATTTACAATTTACGACTGAATGAAATTTGAAGAGACCTATTTGAATGACAATATACTCGATGCGCTCTACGACATGCGCTTCGACGAGATGACTCCTATCCAGGAACGTTGCATACCCGAAATACTTGATGGCTATGATGTGCTGGGCGTCGCACAGACGGGTACCGGCAAGACTGCCGCCTACCTGCTGCCCATCCTCTCGCTCTTGGACGACGGCGGCTATCCCAAGGATGCCATCAACTGTGTCATCATGTCGCCCACCCGTGAACTTGCCCAGCAGATAGACCAGGCCATGCAGGGCTTTGGCTATTACTTAGACGGAGTCTCGTCGGTGGCCGTTTATGGTGGCAACGACGGCAACCGCTACGATCAGGAACTGCGTGGTATGCGCCTCGGTGCTGACGTGCTCATTGCAACCCCAGGCCGTCTGCTCAGCCACCTGAAGGTGGGTAACCTCGACCTGTCACGCTGCTCGTTCTTTGTGCTTGACGAAGCCGACCGTATGCTCGACATGGGCTTCTCGGAAGACATCATGAAGATTGTCGGCCAGCTGCCTCCAACGTGCCAGCGCGTCATGTTCTCGGCTACCATGCCTACCAAAATCCGGCAGTTGGCCGTCTCGCTGCTCCACAATCCTGTGGAGATAAAGCTGGCCGTATCGAAGCCTGCCGAGAAGATTCAGCAGTCGGCCTACGTCTGCTACGACCCGCAGAAAATCGGCATCATCGAGCATCTTTTCAAGGCAGGCGACTTAAAGCGTGTCATCATTTTCAGCGGCAAGAAGGACAAGGTGAAGGACATCACCCGAAGTCTGAAGCGCATGAAGATAAACTGTGCCGAGATGCACAGCGACCTCAGCCAGGCTGAGCGCGACGACGTGATGTACCGCTTCAAGGCCGGGATGGTCGATGTCCTTGTTGCCACCGATATTGTCAGCCGAGGCATCGACATCGACGACATCCGCATCGTACTCAACTACGACGTTCCCCATGATGCCGAAGACTACGTACACCGTATCGGCCGAACTGCCCGTGCCGACCGCGACGGCGTGGCCATCACCTTCGTCTCGGAAGCCGAAATCTATAAGTTCCAGGAAATTGAGCACTTCCTTGGCCACGAAGTCGACAAGCGTCCCCTACCCGACGGTCTCGGCGAGGCACCCGAATACACCAAGCGCACAAAGAAGCGCTCCAATACTCGCCGTCATGGACGCTGGAATAGTCATGGAAACGGTAAGCGTAATCAAAAGAAGCCACATAGTGGTGGTAAAAAATAACAAACTGGACTGTTATGGGTTTCGAATATATGTCACAGGAGGGCTACGACAAGCTTGTAGCCGAACTTCACCAATTGGAGAGTGTGGAACTGCCTCAGGTGCGAGAAGCCATAGCCGAGGCACGCGACAAAGGTGACCTCAGCGAGAACTTTGAATACCACGCCGCCAAGCGTGAGCAGTCGCGTCTGCTTGGCAGAATACGTTTCAAGCAAAGGGTACTGGCGTATGCTCGTGTCATTGATCAGTCAAGGCTTGGTACAGACAGCGTACAACTGCTCAGCAAGGTTGAGATAACCAATCTGGCCACCATGCGCAGCATGTCTTACACAATAGCGAGCCCGCATGAAGCCAATCTACGCGAAGGCAAAATCTCCATAAAATCACCCATCGCCCAAGCCCTCCTAAACAAGAGGGTGGGCGATGTAGTGGAGGTACAGGTGCCTGCTGGCAAGCTGAACCTCCGTATCGATAGCATCCAGCGTACTTAGAAGTTCACACCTAAGTTGATGGACAACTGGTTAGCATGGATGGAATTCTTGTCATTGTCTGCCACGTTGACAAGACCGAACTGATAGGCCAATTCCAGATAAACCATGTTGTACTCGGCACCGCAACCTATTTTAATACCCATATCATTACGATTCAGGAATTCATAGGTACTCTGTTTCTCCTTGCCATTGATGCCAGAATACTCCATCTTGCCACCAACGCCGTATGCGAAATAAGGACCGATGAAAGGCAGAACGGCAATATCTTCAGATGCCTGAATACCGTATTTGAGGAGAACGGGAATCTCCAGACAGCTCAGGTTGGCTGTGTAGGAACCATCCTTACCACCACGCTGGGTGAAGTACAGGCCGCTCTCCAAAAATACAGGTGCCTGCTGTGACAAGCGAAGACCGATCACACCAGCAAGCGTTATGCCAGCTTTCATGCCGTCATAGGGCTCACAATCACCCGTCAACTTGCCCAAAGCAAGACCCATACGGGCACCATAATACAGGTTCTGCTTGTCGAGTTCAAAACCACCGCTGGCAAACTGAGCGAATGAAGGCATTGCCAGCATCATAGCTACAATAGCTGCAAAAATCTTTTTCATAATCTTGAGTTTTAATTGATAATTAATTCTAATCTTTTGCAAAATAACAACAATTTTCCCACATAGCCAAACTTTTTGGTGAAAAAACACTTATTAGCCCCTATTTATTGTTGCATAATTCATAAAATATGTGTAATTTTGCAGCCAACAAGAAGAATTGTATATGATAAAACTACTTACTACGGCGGCCTTGTTGACCATGTCAATCACTATGACGGCTGCAAACGAGACTATTGTACTTCGTATCAAGGGAATGAGATGCGAGGAGTGTGCACATAAAGTGACTACAGTGCTGCGCCAGTTAGAGGGCATAGAGGGCGTGAGCTTCGACCTTGAGAAGCGAACGGCCACGGTGGAGTTTGATGCCTCCAAGACGTGCACCGACTCCATCAAAGGCAGGCTTGCCGCCACCGGGCGTTACAAGTCAAGTCCCTACAGCCCTGCCGACGTCATCAACCGAGGAATGGGGTTGCAGATGAGCGACATGCACTGTCAGAAATGTGCCGACCGCATTGTCAGCCGGCTTTCCACTATCGACGGTGTCGACAGCCTGGCCCCTCATTTGGATAAGCATTACGTCTTCGTGCGCTATGATGCTAACAAGACCTGCAAGGCCGAGATACGCCAAGCCCTCAACGAACTGGGTTTCACCCCTGTGAACTACTACACCAGCAAGAACATCAGCTTCGCCTACTTCAACATTTCCGAGGAAGCAGCTACAGAGGCCACCATCGAGGAAGTGATGGCTCTCGACGGCGTGGACGATGCCAACGTGAACCCCAAGATTGGGGCACTGGCTATCACCTACGTCAACACCGAGACTACCGAGCAGAAGCTGCTGGAGGCCGTCAAGGCTGCTGGTATTGAAGCCACAGTGCCTGCTCCCCATGAGTGCAAGGAAGGTATGGAAAAAGCGGAATAAGCATGCGACACATCATCCTGACACTCGCTATTCTCGTGTCTGCGCTGGCAACGGCCCAGAACTACAAGCTGAACCTGAACGTCACAGAGAAAGCCACTCACGAGCCTGTCGTCATGGGCACCGTGCTGTTAGAGCCTTCGGGACTGACAGCGGTGACCGATATGAAGGGACAGGCCACACTCAACAACGTGCCTCGGGGACAATACACACTCATAGTCCGCTACGTCGGATTCGAGCCCTACCGGCTGTCCATCAACGTCAGCAACCGCGACCTGAACCTGAAAGTGGAGATGGTGGAGACATCGCTGGCTCTGAAGGAAGTGAACGTGACGGCCAAGCAGCGCGAAAGCGGTGCCTCGACCAGCAGCGTCATCGGCCGCCAGGCCATTGACCACCTGCAGGCCACCAGCCTTGCCGACGTGATGCAGCTGATTCCCGGACAACTCATGGACCGTCCGAACCTGACACAGCAGCAAGGGCTGCAGCTACGGACGCTGCAAAACAACTCAACAATGGCCTTCGGCACCAGCATCGTCGTCGACGGCATGCCAATGTCCAACAACGGCGATGTGTCCCAAGGAGTATTCTCAGGTACTGCCTTCACGGGCACAGACCTTAGACAGATATCGGCCGACAACATCGACGAGGTGGAGGTCATAAGGGGTATCCCCTCTGCCGAATACGGCGATCTGACCAGCGGCCTCGTCGTGGTTCACTCCAAGGTGGGTGTCACACCCTGGCAGGTGAAGGCCAAAATCAATCCAGGACTCCAGAACTACTCTGCAGGCAAGGGCTTTTACCTTGGCAAAGCTGGCATCGTCAACGCTAACATCGACTATGCTAAGGCATGGGGCGACCCCCGCGAGAAAACACGCTCATACGACCGCTACACGGCCAATATAGGCTGGGGATTCGACTTCACAGCCAAGTGGCACGCTGACACGAAGCTGCGCTTCATGCAGGCCAAGGACTGGTCGGGCAATGACCCTGATGCCGTCGACGACGGTACGGAGAGCAAGGCCAAGACCACAACCATCGGACTGAACCACAACGGGCGCATTCAGATAGACCTGCCGCTGATGCGCTCACTGAAGTACACGTTAGGACTCAGCCTGTCGCAGTCCGACACCCGCAACACCTCGTATGTCGCCGTCAGCAGCGGACTGCTCCCCATCCTGACTGCCCGCGAAACGGGTTACTATTCTGTTCCTTGGAAAACCACTTCCTATCAGGCTACAGGCATCACCGAGAGCCGTCCAGGCAACATCTTCTTCAAACTGACCGACGACTTCTTCTTGCGGAAGGGTAAGACCGTGCAGAGTTTCAAGGCGGGTATTGACTATCACTACGACTGGAACTCGGGCAAAGGTTACTACAACGAGGACGAAACTTTGCCCTACCGTCCCAACAGCAACGGACGCCCGCGTGCCTTCGATGATATTCCCGGACTCCACCAACTGTCGGCTTTCGTGGAAGACCAGTTCTCCTATAATATAAATAAGGTGAACCGCCTGCGCGTCAACCTCGGCCTGCGCTTTACGGCCCTCCAGCCGTTCAGCGACCTGGCCACCACGGCCCTGTCACCCCGTCTCAACGTGGCCTTCTCGGTTGCCAAATGGCTCGACATCAGGGGAGGCATCGGCCTGAACTCGAAGACACCGGGACTGATGCATCTCTATCCCGACAAGAAGTATATCGATGACGTAGTGGGCAACTATACGCTGGCCACCCAGCCCGCCTATTACGTCCATACCCAGATTTACGACGTGCAGCGCTCGGAAGGGCTGAAGAATGCCACAACCACGAAAATCGAGGCCGGCATCGACATCAAGCTGCCCCAGGGACGAAAGCTGAGCCTGCTGGTCTACCAGGACCGCACGCCCAACGGCTTCGAGGCTGCCTCCGATTACTTCACCTATTCCTACAACCTGTTCGACGACACTCATACACCGGCTATCGTCAACGGTCAGCCCGACTTCTCGATGGGCTATGCCTACCAGTTCAACTGTTTTGCCACGACGGGACTGTTGGAGAATACCGACAAGACCATCAACCGGGGAGTAGAGTTCGACTTCGACCTCGGCGAGATTCGCCTGCTGAAGACCAAGCTCTACTTCAGCGGTGCCTGGAACGAGACGAAGACCAACTGGAGCACCCGCATGAACACCACCGGCGTGCCAGCCTCGCTGCTGACGGGCACCATCTATGCCGGACGTAACATCTCGCCCGTACGCATCGTCTATCCCTCCGGACTGGACTACACCCGACTGCGCCGCTTTGTCAACACGTTGCGGGCTGTCACCCATATTCCGCAACTGCACATGGTGGCATCGTTTACGGCGCAGGTCATCTGGCACAACTCCACCTGGAGCTACACGGCCGACAAGGACCCCATCGGCTGGATCAGCACCGACCTGCAGTACCACGACATCAACTCAGCCGACTACATCACGTTCAACGGCGGCAGCATAGCCACCAGCGACGATAAGCTGCAACTGCGCTACACCGACAACGAGCCTAACAAGTCGCCCACAACGTGGAACCTCTCGGCACGCCTCACCAAGGAACTGGGCAAGGTGGGAGCCCTGTCGCTCTACGTAGACAACTGCATGTTCTACGAGCCTTACATGAAAGGCAACAACACCAATACCCTAACACAGCGCAACACTGGCAAGTTCGCCTTCGGTGCCGAATTATCCATCAATATGTAACGTCCATGAAGCATTCATTATACATTCTCACAGTAGCTCTGTTGCTGGCTTCCTGCATCGACTACGATGATGCCACCACCGAAATAGCGGTTCGCGTACAGTTAACCATGCCGTCGGAGTTTACCGGCAACACCGGAATGGCCGGCCACGAGATAGTACTGCAGCAGGGCAACACCCGGCTGAAGGCCGTAACTGACGACCAAGGCACGGCTACATTCACAAACCTCATCCCCGACGTCTACGACATCTCATGCTCCTGGGAAATCACCAGCGACCAGTATCGGCAGATGACGCAGCAGGAACTGAGCGGAGGCACCAGCTGCACCATAGCCGGTTCGCTCAACAGCCACCTGATCAACCAGGAACAGACCATCCGGCTGACGACCAACCTCAGTATCAACCGCGACATCATCATCGGCAAGGTTTACTACGCTGGCTCGAAAGACAACAACAACCGCACCTACATGCCCGGCAAGTACCTGGAACTCTACAACAACGGCAACAGCACAGTCGACGTGGCCGGTTTCTACATCGGACTCGTCGAAGCCGAGAGCACACAGGCCTACACCCTCGAGAACCTGCACGAAGCCTTCGCCGACTCGGTGGTACTGTGCAAGCAGATATTCCGCATCCCTGCCGACAAGCCCTTCCCGGTACAGCCCGGCGGCACCGTGCTCATCGTCAACAGCGCCGCCGACCATACTGTCAACAACGACATGGAGAACAACCTCAGCGATGCCGACTTCGAGGCCAAGGACGCGAGCGGACGAACGCAGAACAACCCGGCTACGCCAGCCCTGGAACTGATATACACCATGTATCCCTCCATCTCGAACATGAACCTCACGCAGAGCGGTCCCTGTGCCGTCATCATCTTCCGAACAGACGAGCAGATAGACGACTGGCAGCTGACCTACCCCTACGGCAAGACCACCGGCTCGCAGTGGAAGCTCGTCCCGCGAAGGCTCATCATCGACGGTGTGGAAGCCCTCTCCAACAAAGCCACCGGCATTGACGTATCAACCAAACGGCTCTATGCCGACATCGACGCTGGCTACACCTACATTGAGGCACGCAACGGCTGGACGGGTGAGGTTGTCTACAGGCGTACCGCAGACAAACGAGGTACCGACGGCCACAAGATGCTGACCGACACCAACAACTCGAGCAACGACTTCCACGTTTCCAGAACGATTAAACCCCGACAGTACGATGAATAAGTCCCTCATACAAGTCCTATTGGCCCTATTGGTCCCATCGGCCTCATCAGCCCAAGAGGCACACTACCGCTATGCCGACGCCACCCAGCTATGGCGCCTTACCGACAACGCCGCCGGACTGTCGCTCGATTCGGGCTTCAACCGAGGCATTGCCCATTTCGACCTGCAGCACCATGAGGGCGACTACCGCCGTGTGCAGGAAGGCGGGCAGCAAAACCAGCTCTCGTTCTTCACCGAGCGTTACCAGCGCATTGGCCACTTGCTCGTGGGCTACGGCTCGTTCCGCTTTGGCATGGACCGCACGAAGGACCGCGCCTGGTGCGACATCATGCGCCCTTACAACGCCAACCCCTACTTCTCGGGCAGCAGCGTCAGCGGCAAGTACGACACCCAGCAGTTCGACCTCACCGCCGCCGTGGGCACCATCCAGATGTGGGGCTTCACCGGAGGCATCAGGTTAGACTACCAGGTGGGCGACCTCAGCCGCTTGCGCGACCCCCGTTCACGCTCTGAATTACTGGACTACAAGCTGACTCCCTCGCTGACCTACACTTCGGGCCAGCACACATTAGGCATCAGCGGCCACTACCGTCGGCGCAAGGAGAAGATACCCAGCATGACCACTGTACAACAAGACCCGAACCTGAAGTACTACCTCATGACGGGCATGGAGCAGGCCACAGGCATAACTGGCGGCTACAGCGGCTACAGCCGCGAGTGGGTGGACCACCGTTTCGGGGCTGCCCTCAGCTACGGTTTCATCCATAACGCGACCCGCAGCCTCAGCACCCTCAGCATAGAGCGCGGTTCCGAGGACGTGCTGGGACAGTACAAGTACGAGCCGGGCCACTACGTCAGCTACCGTTACGGCCTAACCTCCTACAACCGCATGGAGAAAGGCCGGCTGCTGCACCAGCTCGACCTCGCCGCCCACTACGAGCAGGCCTACGCCGACGAGTACCGCCAGCAGCTCATTCAGGAGCGCGATGCCGAGAAGGGCTACACCTCCTACAGCTACGAGACGCTCATCAAGTTCAAGAAGCGCTACCAGGTGAAGCACCTCACAGCCGACCTACACTACCGCTGCTCCGTGGCTGAAGACGATGCCGTCAACACCTACGCCGGACTGAGAGCCGCCCTCAACCAGGCCGAGAACAAGCACCTGCTGCCCACGTCGAGCCTCGAATACAACCACCTGGACTTCACACTCGAAGGCGGAACATCGCTGGGACGTTTCGTGATTGACGCCGAGGCTGGCTACCACCTTTCATCGAAGGCCGACCTCGCGCTGGCAGACGCCACCACCGACTACGCCACACAGGTGCTGCTGCCCGACATGAAGTACTACGATGCCAACTACTGGCGCGGCCACCTGCAAGTGACCTACCAGTTCCCGATAACGCTGAAGGGCACACGGTCAACATGGTTCGTACGGGCCTACGGCGACTACCTCAAGACTAACAATTCGCTCGATGCCTCTACCATCGGGCTATCCATCGGACTATACAACTAAAAAAACAAAGCAATATGAAGAGAAAGATTCTTAGCGGACTGGCACTCGTAGTGCTCGCCGCAATCATGCAAAGCGCCGCTCCTCAGGACGACCAAGTAATGACCAAAGAAAACGGCACTTACATTGTGAACACCACCACGCTCGGCAAGAAAGTGATTGGCTACGTCGACGCAACGCCCGTGAAAATCCACATCAAGAAGAACAAGGTGGAAAAGGTGGAAATCCTGAAAAACCAGGAGACCCCCAAGTACAACGCGAAGGTGAAGAAAGCCTTGCAGGAAAAGTGGAACGGCCAGAAAGTGAAGGATGCCGCCCAGCTCAAGGTCGACGCTGTGACGGGTGCCACCTTCACCTCGGAAGCCATCATCAAGAACGTTCAGTTAGGACTGGAGTATTACCAAAAGAACAAGTAGAATAGTGAAAGTCCGACTGTCGCTCCTCTGCGCTGCGCTGCTGTTCGTCAGCATCGCCCATCGTGCCACCGACTACCGCAAAATGTCGGGGCACGTAAAGGGCATTGTCGTCAAACAGGAACAGAAAGTAAACGCCACCCGCAGCCTCATACCTCATACATCACACATCACACATCAACCATCCCGCCTCACCGCCTTTGTACGTATCGACGGTGCCGATGCCGATGAAGTATGGAGCGACTACGGCTGCAAACCTTACGCCCACTTCGGCGACAACTACATCGTGGGCATCCCTCTCGATGCCGTCGGGGCTTTGTCCGACCATCCCGCCGTACGCCGCATCGAGGCCAGTCCTTCGGGATTTCTCACGATGGACACCACAGCCATCATCATCGGTGCCAACAAAGTGCAACATCCAAGGGTCCCCGTTGATCGTTCACGGTCCTCCATCCCCCATCCAGCATTGATCAACTACACAGGCAAAGGGGTGGTCGTCGGCGTGATGGACGTTGGCTTCGACCTGACCCATCCTAACTTCATTGACCCCGTTACAGGCAACAGCCGCATTGCCGCCTTCTGGGACCAGCTCACCAAGGACACCGTAGGCAGCACCATGCCCGTAGGCCGCGACTATCGGCAGCCTTCAGCCCTCAACATCCAGCATTCCGCCGACGGTCTGCTCCAGACGCACGGCACCCACACCCTCGGCATTGCTGCGGGCGGCGGCTACCACTCACCGTATAAAGGCATTGCCTTCGACAGCGACATCTGCATAGTCAGCAATGCCATCAACGAGAGCATCGCCCTCATCGACTCTGCCGACTACGACAAGTACACCACTGCTGTCGACGCCCTGGGATTCAAGTACATATTCGACTATGCCGACCAGCAGGGCAAACCCGCCGTGGCCTCACTCAGCGAGGGCTATCCTCCCTACATCGACGAAGAGGACAGCCTCTATGCCGCCTTTCTCGATAGTCTGAGCGGCCCTGGCCACATCATAGTCGCCGCTGCCGGCAACGAAAGCACCTCAACAACCTACGCCGAGAAGCCGAGGGGAGTCGAGGCCGCCGGCGCATTCCTGTCGGTCAGCAGGGACGTGGCCTTCTATCGCGTCAAGACCAACGGCAGCCTGGACATCTCAGTCTATGCCTACGCCAAAGGCCAGGAACCGTCCGACACGCTGCACTACCCAGCAGCAGCCATTCCCGTCGACTCAGTGAGAACCGACACGCTGTTTCTGCGGGGCGACACCTGCACCATCATGATAGAAAGTTACCCCACGGCCCTCACGTCGAGCGCAGAACCCGACACCTGCTACATCATCTACTTCCTGGCCAACAAGAACCTCACCGAACTGCCTCCACTCGCCATAGTCATGGAGGGTGCCGAAGCCCGAGGCGAACTCTACGGCAGCTCCAGCTACGGACTGGCTAACCGCAGCACCGACAGCCGATGGAATGCTGCCACGTCGGGCCACAACGTGCATGCGCCCGCCTGCTTCCCGTCGGTCATCTGCGTGGGGTCCACCGCCCACCGATTAGGCTTCACCAACTACAAGGGACAGTACAAGGACTACTCCTACGGTCGCACACGGGGGCAGCTGAGTCCCTATTCCTCAACAGGCCCAGCCATGAACGGCCAAATGAAGCCTCAGATAACGGCTCCGGGCGACAACATCATATCCTCATACAGCAGCTTCTACATAGAAGCCAACCCCGATGCCAACGACATCAACTCCGATGTAGAGCACTTCGACTATCAGGGACGCACCTACGCCTGGAATGCCAACACAGGCACGTCGATGGCTACGCCCGTCGTGGCTGGAGTCATAGCCCTGTGGCTGGAAGCCAAGCCCGACCTGACGCCGCAGGAGGTAATCGACGCTCTAAGCCACACCAGCCGCCACCCCGACAGCAGCCTCGACTACCCCAACAGCAAGTACGGCTACGGCGAGATTGACGCCTACAACGGACTGCTCCACATACTCGGTGCCGCCCGCATCGAGGGCGTCAGCCACTACCAGCCCCAGTTGCTGCGCATCAGCGCCAGCGACGGCCTGCTGCAGCTAACGTGCGACACTCCGCCCACGGCTCCGCTCCACGTCAGCATCTACAGCATCGGCGGCACCTTGGTACACGACGCCACCATCCACACCCCTCTCGCCTCCTGCCAAATTCCTCTAACCTCCTGCCGTCCAGGTCTTTACGTCGTCCAAGTCTCCTGCTCCATCGCCCAGTACACAGGTTCGCAGGTGGTAAGTATTCGGTAATTATCAATATAAATAGCCCCACTGTCATCGGTGTCATCGTCATCGGTGTCATCGCTGTCATCGGTAGGAATGGAAGTTTATGCACATTTCTGCATAAATATTCGCAACCTTATCGGCTATAGTTCAGGTAGGGCAAAGCGGCAGTTTCATTACGATAAAGGCTATGTTTGCATACGGTTAAACCACCGTCCGAACGAGCCTGTCTCGGACTGCATAAATATGCAAAACCGCACGCCTATCGATGACAGCGATGACGATGACACCGATGACAGTGAGGGTATTTATATTTTTGTGGCAGCAGGATTAGTTCGACGCAAGGCTCTATTTACAGAGCATTATTTATATATTATTATAATAATATATAAATAATGACCCTATAATCTACCCCACGATGACAATAAATTAGGGCGGTGTCATCGGTGTCATCGTCATCGTCATCGTTTTCCTAATCTTTCTTCAGGGGAACGAAGACGCTGAAGGTGGAACCTTCGCCTTCTGCTGACTCCACCATGACGTCGCCGCCGTTCTTGCGTGCAAAGTCCTGACAAAGCTGCAGTCCGAGTCCGGAGCCTTCTTCACCGCCTGTTCCGTAGGTGGTCTCACCCTTATGGAAGATGGAGCCCAAACGTTCGGAGGCGATACCCACACCATGGTCGCGGACGCTGATTTTGGCAAAGTTGTCATCGGGGGTGGTCACCGTAATCTCGATGGTAGAGCCTTCGGGCGAGAACTTCACAGCGTTCGACATGAAGTTGCGAACCACCGTCTTCAACATATCGTTATCAGCACGTACAATGACCGACGAGCCACTATATGACAGGTGAATCTTCTTGGTGGCGGCAATCATCTCGAATATATCAACCACACCAGGAATGATGTCGTTCAGGTCAAGATCCTGCAATACGACAGACAGGCGGCCCGTCTGGCTCTTCGTCCATTTCAGCAGGTTGTCCAACAGGTCGTGTACCTCTTCCGACTCACGGTTGGCCTTATCAAGCAGTTCGAACAGCTCGGGTCCTACGGTTTCGGGCGACGTAGAAGCCACCACCAGATTGAGTACCATACGGATGCTGGCCATCGGCGAACGCAGGTCGTGGGCAATGACGGAGTACATCTTGTCGCGGTTGCTGATGGTAGCCATCAGTTCACGGTTCTGCTTCTCTATCAGCCTCTTGGCGGCCACGTATGCTATCTGGTGCATCACACGCACGATGAGCTCTTCTTTATTGAATGGTTTCGACAGGAAGTCGCTGGCTCCCACCTGGAAGCCCTTCACCAAGTCGGCAGGACTGTTCAGGGCCGTGAGGAAGATAATGGGGATGTCCCTCAGCTCTGGGTCTTTCTTCATGATGACTGCCGTGTCAAATCCGCTGATGTCGGGCATCATGACATCGAGCAGCACCAAGTCAGGCTTCTCGGCCTTGCACACCTCAATGCACATATTTCCGCAATTGGCGGTGCAAACCTGGAACTTCTCGTTCTTCAGCAATATCTTGAGCAACAGCACGTTACTAACGACATCGTCAACAATCAGAATTTTATAATCACTTCTGTTGATTTGTGATTCTAAAGTATTTCCTGCATCCATTATGAATGATAATTATGATTTCAATTTGCAAAAATAATGCAATAATTTGAAATAGCCAAATTATTGCACCACTTTTTTCACAAGAACCTTATTCTACGGTCACCGACTTGGCCAAATTTCTGGGTTGGTCGACGTTCTTGCCCTTGCAGACGGCCACATGGTAAGCCAGCAGTTGCAGGGGTATTGTGGCCACTAACGGCTCCAAGCACTCCATGATGTCGGGCAGTTCTATCACCTCGTCGGCTATCTTGGCTATGGTGTCGTCGCCCTTCGATACAAGGGCTATCACCCTACCCTGCCTGGCCTTGATTTCCTGAATGTTCGACAGCACCTTCTCGTACATGGCGTTGTGCGTGGCAATCACCACTACGGGCATGTCGGAGTCAATCAGGGCAATCGGGCCGTGCTTCATCTCGGCAGCCGGGTAGCCCTCGGCATGGATATAGGAAATCTCCTTCAGTTTCAGGGCACCCTCCAAGGCCACCGGATAGCTGTAGCCACGCCCCAAATAGAGGAAGTTGTGGGCGTAGGTGAAAGTTCGTGCCAGGTCGGCCACCCGTTCATTGGTCTTCAGCACCTCACGTATCTTGTCGGGCACTTCGCTCAGCTGCTTCACTATCCTGAGGTATTCGTCGCGGTTCACCGTGCCCTTCGCCTCGGCCAGAGCCAGCGCAAACATCGTGAGCACCGTCACCTGGCCCGTGAAGGCCTTGGTAGATGCCACACCGATTTCGGGGCCTACGTGGATATAGGTACCCGTGTCGGTGGCACGGGGAATACTGGAACCGATGGCGTTGCAGACACCATAGATGAAGGCTCCCTTCTGCTTGGCCAACAGCACGGCAGCCAGCGTATCGGCAGTCTCGCCACTCTGGCTGATAGCAATCACCACATCACCCTTCGACACGACCGGATTGCGGTATCGGAACTCACTGGCGTACTCTACATCGACAGGAATGCGGCACAGCGACTCAATCACCTGCTTGCCGATGAGTCCGGCGTGCCACGAAGTGCCGCAAGCCACAATGACAATGCGCTTGGCGCTAAGCAGCTGACGGCGATAATCAATTAAGGCAGAAAGCGTTACATGGTCTGCCTCAACATTCACTCTACCACGCATACAGTTTGTCAGGCACTCGGGCTGCTCGAATATTTCCTTCAGCATGAAGTGGTCGTAGCCGCCCTTTTCTATCTGTCCCAGGTCTATATCAACCGTCTTCACGGTCAGTTCTTGTTCCTCGCCCAGCAGGCTCAGCACCTTCAGTTCCTCGCCGCGACGTATGACGGCTATGTTGCCGTCTTCGAGATAGACCACCTTGTCGGTGTATTCCACAATGGGGCTGGCATCCGAGCCAAGAAAGAACTCGCCGTCGCCGATGCCCACAACTAAGGGGCTTTGCTTACGGGCAGCCACTATCTCGTCGGGATTGCGCTTGTCAACGATGGCGATGGCGTAGGCACCGATGACCTGGTAAAGCGCCACCTGCACAGCCGTCAGCAGGTCCAGTTGCTTCTTCACCATGATGTACTCCACCAGCTGCACCAGCACCTCCGTATCGGTATCGCTGACGAAGTGTACCCCTTTGGCCTTCAGCTTCTCCTTGATGTCGGCATAGTTCTCGATGATGCCGTTGTGGATGATAGCCAGGTTCTTCGACTCCGAGTAGTGCGGGTGCGCATTCTTCGACGAGGGTTCGCCATGTGTAGCCCAGCGGGTATGGGCAATGCCTACGGTACCGCTCACATCCTTGTCGCTACAAAACTCACACAGATTATCGACCTTCCCTTTCGACTTGTAGACGTTCAGGTCGCCCCTGCCGTTAATCAGGGCCACACCAGCCGAGTCGTACCCACGGTATTCCAGTCGGCGCAAACCTTTAATCAAAATGGGAAAAGCATCTTTCGTTCCGATGTATCCTACTATTCCACACATAATCGTTAGTTTTTAATGTTGTTATTACTCTATATCATATTTGTTATGCTGCTTCCGTGCCTTGCGGGGTTCCTGCGAAAAACCCTGTCGGGGACTCTTCACCCCCCGGTAGGACTCCCAGCGCTGCAGAATCTTCTGCACATAGTCGGCAGTCTCAGTTCCACGCATGTAGCCGTACTTCACGATGGGGTCGTTGTAGTATTTGGGCTGCGCCAGCTTCAGCACGTACTCCGACACGTCCGACCACTGGTGGGGATTGCGGCCGTCGCGCTGGCAGAGTGCCATTGCGTCGCGGATGTGGTGGATGCCGCCGTTGTAGGCCGCCAGCACGAAGTTGGTACGTTCACGGCGGTCGCGTATGTCGTTGAACTTCTGCTCCAACTGCCCCAGGTATCGGGCAGAGGCGGCAATGTTCTGCTCAGGGTCGTACATTTGGTCACGCGGCAGACCCAGCAAGTCGGCTGTAGCCGGCATAATCTGCATCAGTCCCTTTGCTCCAGCCCAGGAAGTGGCCTTGGGGTCGAAGGTCGATTCCTGATAACACTGGGCAGCCATCAGCCGCCAGTCCCAGCGGATGGGGCGGCAATACTGCATGAACAGCCCGTCGTAATGGGAGATGACGCCGCCCTTGCGGTCGAGCATGGGTGAAAAGACGCGGCGCTTCACGCTGTGGTTGCTCAGCAGGTAGGCCTCTTGCTTGCGTACCTCGTCCAGCTTCTCGGGAGTGTACCACGCAGCCAGTTCTTCGGCAAGGTGTTCCTTTGCCGGACTGGCCACCAGCTTTCCTATCTCGGTGGCTGCCATAATGTCGCCCTCGTCAGCCTGCAGCCTGTCGGCCATCTCGGCCGAGTCGCGGCACACCTCGACCCTCAGCCTGACACCCACCTGGGCGGCAAACTTCTCGGCCAGCAGATACTGGGTGCCCAGGTGCCGTCCGTGGTAGTCGTAATAGTACTCAGGGCCGGTCAGGGTGAGCAGTATCATCTCGCCGCTGCCCTGAATCTCCTCCAGGTCGAAATCCTCATCGGTCACCACCGTGTCGCCTATCTCGCCCCACGGAGCTATGACCTTCTCGGTCTCCTTCTTTCCGCTGCAGGCAGCCAAGAAAGAGAGCAAAATCAGGAAATATATGCTCGTTACCTTCAAATTTATTCTAATTTGGGCGCAAAATTACACAATTTATTGCACAATCGAAATATTTTGCGTAATTTTGCAGCACTTTTTCAAGATAATTAGGCTTTTATACATGTTAAGAATTGCAGTTCAATCAAAAGGCCGTCTCTTTGACGACACTATGAATCTGCTCAGCGAGGCAGACATCAAAGTGAGTGCAACCAAGCGCACACTACTGGTACAATCAAGCAATTTCCCTCTGGAAGTGCTCTATCTGCGCGATGACGACATACCGCAGAGCGTGGCTTCCGGCGTGGCAGACATAGGCGTGGTAGGCGAGAACGAGTTTGTGGAGCGCGGCGAGGATGCAGAGGTCATCTCACGGCTCGGCTTCTCGAAGTGCCGTCTCTCGCTGGCCATTCCGAAGGAAATCAACTATACCGGCGCGAAGTGGTTCGAAGGCAAGAAGATAGCCACCTCCTACCCCAACATCCTGCGCCGCTTCATGCAGGAGCAGGGCATCAATGCTGAGGTACACGTCATCACGGGTTCCGTAGAAATCAGTCCGGGCATCGGATTGGCCGACGGCATCTTCGACATCGTCAGCAGCGGCTCTACCTTGGTTTCCAACAACCTTCGCGAGGTGGAAGTCGTGATGCAGAGCGAGGCCTTGCTCATAGGCCACAAGGGGATGGACGCCGAAAAGCGCGCCATTCTGGAGCAGATGCTCTTCCGCTTCAAGGCCGTGAAGGATGCTGAGGATAAGAAATATGTACGCATGAACGCCCCGAAGGCTCACCTGAACGAGATTATCAGCGTGCTGCCCGGCCTGAAGAGTCCCACCATCATCCCGCTGGCCGACGACGATTGGTGCTCGGTTCACGCCGTGCTCGACCAAAAGCGTTTCTGGGAAATCATTGGCAAGCTGAAGGAGATGGGTGCTCAGGGCATCCTGGTCACTCCGATTGAGAAGATGATACTTTGATTCTATAAAAAACCATGAACATCATTAAATATCCTTCACGGGAACAATGGGCCGAGATTATCGAGCGCCCGCACCTTGACGTTACCCAACTGAACCAGACCGTAGCAGCGGTGCTGGCCGACGTCCGCCAGCGCGGCGATGAGGCCGTCAAGGGCTATGAACTGAAGTTCGACCACGTTGACCTCGATATCCTCGCCGTCAGCGACGAGGAGATGGCCGAGGCCGAGACCCTGGTATCTGCTGAACTTCGCGAGGCCATCAGCCTGGCTCACGACAACATCAAGAAGTTCCACGAGGCACAACGCTTCCGCAGCAAGAAGGTGGAAACGCAGCCCGGCGTGGTATGCTGGCAGAAGAGTGTCGCCATCGAGAAGGTGGGCCTCTACATTCCCGGCGGCACCGCACCCCTGTTCTCCACCGTGCTCATGCTGGCCACCCCGGCCAAGATTGCCGGATGCAGCGAGATTGTGCTCTGCACGCCTCCCGACCGTCAGGGCCGTGTCAACCCCGCCATTCTGGTCGCCGCCCGCATTGCCGGCGTCAGCCATATATATAAGATAGGTGGAGTCCAGGCCATCGGCGCAATGGCTTACGGTACGGAGACGGTGCCAAAGGTCTACAAGATATTCGGTCCCGGCAACCAGTACGTCATGGCTGCCAAGCAGCAGGTCAGTCTGCACGACGTGGCCATCGACATGCCCGCCGGCCCCTCCGAGGTGTGCGTCATCGCCGACGAGATGGCAAATCCCGCTTTCGTTGCCGCCGACCTTTTGTCGCAGGCCGAACACGGTGCCGACTCACAGGTGATACTCATTACCACCTCGCACAAGGTCATCGACGATGTGCAGCAGGAAGTGGACCGCCAACTCGACCGCCTGCCCCGCAAGGAGATAGCCCAGCGTTCGTTGCAGAACAGCCTCATCATCCTGGTGCGAGACAAAAAGGAAGCCATCGAACTGTCGAACGCCTACGCCCCCGAGCACTTGGTCATACAGACGGAGGACTACGAGACGATGGCCGACCACGTCGTCAACGCCGGCAGCGTATTCTTGGGCCGATATGCCTGCGAGAGTGCCGGCGACTACGCCAGCGGCACCAACCACACGCTGCCCACCCACGGCTATGCCACCGCCTACAACGGCGTGAACCTGGACAGCTACTGCCGCAAGGTGACCTTCCAGCACCTGAGCGAAGAGGGCGTGCGCTCCATCGGCCGCGCCGTAGAGCTGATGGCTGAAGCCGAGCAACTGGATGCCCATAAGAACGCCATGACGGTACGTATGGCGGAGATTGAGAATAAGAGCAAATAAGACAATGAGAAGTTTAGAAGAGCTTTGTCGGCCCAACATCTGGAGCCTGGCACCCTATAGCAGCGCCCGCAACGAATACGCCGGACGTGAGGCACGTGTGTTTCTCGATGCCAACGAGAATCCGTACAACAACCCCTTCAACCGCTACCCCGACCCCCTGCAATTAGAGGTGAAGGATGCCATACAGAAGGTGAAGGGCGTTCCCGCCGAGAACATCTTCCTCGGAAACGGCAGCGACGAAGCCATCGACCTGCCTTACCGCTGCTTCTGCCGTCCGGGCATTGACAATGTAGTGGCCATCGAGCCTACCTACGGCATGTACAAGGTATGCGCCGACATCAACGACGTGGAGTACCGCCCCGTGCTTTTGGACGAGCACTACCAGATAACCGCCGACAGGCTCTTGGCTGCCTGCGACGACAAAACCAAGATTATATGGCTCTGCTCGCCCAACAACCCTACGGGCAACAGCTTGATTCGTGAGGAGATAGTGCGTACCATCGAGGGCTTCGACGGCATTGTCATCGTCGACGAGGCCTACAGCGACTTCTCGGCACAGCAGCCCCTGCGTACAGAACTGGCCAAATATCCCAACCTCGTTGTGCTCAACACCATGTCGAAGGCTTGGGGCTGCGCCGCCATCCGCCTGGGCATGGCCTTTGCTTCGCAGGAGATTATCGGGCTGTTCAACAAGGTGAAATACCCCTACAACGTCAACATACTCACCCAGCGCCAGGCCTTGGAGGCCCTGAACGACCCGTTCCAGGTGGACAAATGGGTGCGCATGCTGAAGTTAGAGCGCGACCGCATGATAGAGGCTTTCAAGCTGCTGCCTACGTGCAAGCAGGTATATCCTACGGATGCCAACTTCTTCTTGGCGAAGATGACCGATGCCCAGGGTATTTACGACTACCTGGTGGACAAGGGCGTCATCGTCCGCAACCGCACCCGCGTAAAACTGTGCCAGAATTGCCTGCGCATCACAATTGGAACAAAGTCGGAGAACAACGAGTTGATAGCGGCTTTGAGGCAAATGTGAACCCACGTGGGTTTATACTTTCTTATACTTTGCAAACTTCAGCAACAGCTGTTTCGTGCCCGCGTTTTTGAACTCTACGGTAGCCTTCTGGTTCTCGCCGGTTCCATCAATCCGAATCACTTTACCGACGCCAAAGCGCTGATGCTCAATGACATCACCTTCGTGCAAGTCGCATGTTGCGGCGGACGATGGCGATGGTGTGGCACGTTGCACAGGCTTGAAGCGGCCTCCGCTTGCTGCCTGCAACGTGCGCTTGAAGCTGTCGGAGAAGGGGTCAACGGGTGGCTCTGCCTGACGGGGCGGCACGATGCGGGGCTTGGGGTCGGCACGGAACTGCGTGGCAACGGGGCGCGGATTCTGCATCCAGTCGCCACCCCGACTGGTGGACTGGCCGTAACGGCGGGTGTAGGTGTCCTCGTCGCCGCCTTTCTCGGTGAGCACCTTGATCAATGAGGGGTCGAAGTCCTTGATGAAGCGCGACGGCGTATCGTACTCCATCCGTCCGTAGCGGAAGCGGTTTTGCGCACAAGTCAGTATGCAATGCTTCTCGGCACGGGTGATGGCTACGTAGAGCAGCCGCCGCTCCTCCTCCAATTCGCGCATCGAGTTGGTACACATCGGCGAGGGGAATATGTTTTCCTCCAAGCCCACGACGAATACCGTAGGGAACTCCAGTCCCTTGGCCGAGTGGATGGTCATCAGCGTCACCTTGTTGTTGTCGTCGCCGTTGTCGCTGTCAAGGTCGGTCAGCAGGGCCACCTCCTGCAGGAAGTCGGGCAGATACACCTGGTTGCCCATGTCCTCCTCGCGGCGGCTCTCGACGAAGTCCTGCATACCACCCAAGAACTCCTCTAAGTTCTCCTGGCGCGAGATGTCCTCGGGATTGCGGCCGCTGTAGATGTCGCGGCTGATGCCGCTGCTCATAATGATGTCGTGCCCCAGGGTGTAGGCATCTTCCGTCTGCAGCCGCTCGCGCCATCCCAATATCAGGTTCTTGAAGCCCTCTATCTTTGTCATTGTTCCCTTGCTCACTTCGAGGGGGAACAGCACGGGGTCAGAGATGACGCGCCACAAGCTGACACCGTAGTCGGTGGCTATGCGCACAATCTTGTCGACCGTCGTGCCGCCTATGCCGCGAGTCGGATAGTTGACGATGCGCTTGAAGGCCTCTTCGTCGTCGGGGTTGGCCACTAAGCGGAAGTAGGCTATCACATCCTTTATCTCCTTGCGCTGGTAGAACGACAGTCCGCCGTAAATCCTGTAGGGGATATTGTCCTTACGCATTTGCTCCTCGAACGAGCGGCTCTGCGAGTTGGTGCGATACAGGATGGCAAAGTCGCAATACTCACAATGGTCCTCGCGGCGTATGCGCTTGATGTCCTGACAAACGATGAGTGCCTCCTCCTTGTCCGAGTAGGCGGGCTTCAGGATCAGTAGCTCACCCACCTCGTTCTTGCTGTAAACGTCCTTCGGAATCTGGCGTTCGTTCTTGCGTATCAGGCTGTTGGCGGCCTGCACTATGTGCTGCGTCGAACGGTAATTCTGCTCTAACTTGAACAGGCGGGCGTTGTCGTAGCTGTTGCGGAAGTTCAGGATGTTGTCGATGTTGGCGCCTCGGAAGCTGTAGATGCTCTGGGCGTCATCGCCCACCACGCAGACGCGCTGGCGCTCGCGTGTCAGCTGCAGCACAATGGCCTGCTGGGCGAAGTTGGTGTCCTGATACTCGTCGACGAGCACAAACTGGAATTTATCGATGTACTTCTGGCGGACATCCTCGTACCGCTGGAACAGCACGTAGGTGTAGACCAGCAGGTCGTCGAAGTCCATGGCGTTCGACTGGCGGCATCGTTCTGCGTACCTTATATATATATTGGCTATCTGGGGCCGCTTGCCTTGGGCGTCGTCCTGCGCCCAAGCCGTCTGTGCATACTGGCTGGCCAGTATCAGGTGGTTCTTTGCCATCGAGATGCGGTCGGCCACCGAGGCGGGCTTGTACACCTTGTCGTCCAGCCCCATCTCCTTGATGATGGCCTTCACCAAGGAGCGGGCATCAGTCTGGTCGTATATCGTAAAACTGTTGCTGAAGCCCAATTTATCGGCCTCGGCCCTGAGAATCCGTGAAAAGACGGAGTGGAACGTGCCCATCTGGAGGTATCGAGCCCGCTCCTCGCCCACCAGCCGGCCTATGCGCTCCTTCATCTCACGCGCCGCCTTGTTGGTAAACGTCAACGCCAGTATCTGCCAAGGTTTCAGTCCCTGCTCCAGCAGGTACGCTATCTTGTAGGTCAGCACGCGCGTCTTGCCCGACCCTGCGCCGGCTATCACCAACGAGGGCCCATCGCAGAACAGCACCGCCTCGCGCTGGCTCGCGTTCAATTCCTGTAGTATCGTGTTTTCATCCATAGGGCTGCAAAGTTACGAAAAAAGGCGATAACGGCCAAATATTCTTTGTGGTTTCTTGTTCCCGGCTCCCCTACCCCTTTCCAAATCAAAAGGGGCGTTATTTGAATTTTCCCGACAAACCGACGCGCAGGAATCGCGTGTAGGTCAGCAACGGCCTATCGGCCGTGAAATACGCGAATTTTGCCCCATCCATAATCACCTGACACCGTGAAAGTTACATTTTTCACCCCTCACGAACCCTCCAAAAACCCCATAGAAATCCCCCATTTCCCCCTAACAGAACCCACATTTTCAGTAGGGTAAACCTCAGGTTTACCCTAGGTAAACTCCCCCTTTACCCTACCCAAACTCCAAGCCCCCTCCGTTTTGTCAACAATTTTGCCGAAACGAGCCCAAAACTCCAATTCCCATTTCCAGATGCCCAACTCCAGAGAGCACAAATTTTTACCAATAATCTTAACAAAACGCACCGCCACAAAACCGGAGTTGTGAAGATTTTTCAGCAAAGTTTCAACTTTTTTCATGGTTTGCTTGCCGTATTTATAAACTTTTTTGTACCTTTGCACCGCCGTTGGAGGAGGCCCCGCTCGTTGAAGGGGCACCGGCGGAAAGATAAATTGCATAGAAATATGAAAGTAATGAAATTCGGCGGAACGTCCGTAGGTTCCGTGAAAAGCATTTTGAGCTTAAAAGAGATTGTAGAGGCAGAAGCCGGACGGGGGCCTGTCGTAGTTGTAGTTAGCGCGCTGGACGGCATCACCGACAAGCTGATAACCATTTCGCAGATGGCCTTGGCCGGCGACAAGCGTTACCGTGATGAGATTGACGCCATCGTAACGCGCCATCACCAGATGATAGACGCCGTGGTGAACGACCCCAACAAAAGGGCTAAAGTAGTAGACCGCGTCGACTCGCTGTTCGAGCAGCTGAAGAGCATTTACTTCGGCGTGTACCTTATTCACGACCTCAGTAAGAAGACGCAGGACGCCATCGTGAGCTACGGCGAGCGACTCAGCTCCAACATTGTGGCCGCCATGATTAAGAATGGTATGCGCATGAACAGCCGCGACTTCATCCGTACTGAAAACAAGCAGGGCAAGCACGTGCTCGACGCCGAACTGACCAACCGGCTGGTGAAGGAGTCGTTCAGCCACGTGGGCTGCTGCAGCACGTCAACGGACAAGACCGTCTACGTAGTACCCGGATTCATAGCCCGCGACCGCGACAGCCACGAGACCACCAACCTGGGACGCGGCGGTTCGGACTACACGGCAGCCATCATAGCCGCAGCACTCGATGCCGAAGTGCTGGAGATTTGGACCGACGTCAACGGCTTCATGACAGCCGACCCGAAGGTCATCAAGTCGGCCTACACCATCAACGAACTGTCATACGTCGAGGCGATGGAGCTTTGCAACTTTGGTGCCAAGGTTGTATATCCGCCGACCATCTACCCCGTATGTGTCAAGAATATACCTATCAAGGTGAAGAACACCTTCAACCCCGAGCATCCGGGAACACTCATCAAGGACAAGATTGAGGACGACCTGAAGCCCATCAAGGGCATCTCGAGCATCAAGGGCACCACGCTCATCACGGTGACGGGACTTTCGATGGTGGGTGTCATCGGCGTCAACCGCCGCATCTTCACCACCCTCGCCGACCGCGGCATCTCGGTGTTCATGGTCAGCCAGGCTTCGTCCGAGAACTCCACCTCCATCGGTGTACGCGACGAGGACGCCGCAGCCGCCGTCGAGGTGCTGAACGAGGAGTTCGCCAAGGAGATTGAGACGGGCGCCATGTTCCCCATGCAGGCTGAAAGCGGCCTGGCCACCATAGCCATCGTGGGCGAGAACATGAAGCACACGCCGGGTATAGCCGGCAAGCTCTTCGGAACGCTCGGCCGTTCGGGTATCAGCGTGATAGCCTGCGCCCAGGGTGCATCCGAGACCAACATCTCGTTCGTCGTCGAAGGACGCTTCCTGCGCAAATCGCTCAACGTGCTGCACGACTCGTTCTTCCTGTCGGAATACAAGGTGCTCAACCTCTTCATCTGCGGCATCGGCACCGTGGGCGGCATGCTGCTCGAGCAGATTCGCACGCAGCAGGAGTTCCTGATGCAGTCGCGCCGCCTGAAGCTGAACGTGGTGGGCATCTCGGATGTTGACAACTTCGTGCTCGACCGCGACGGCATCGACCTCGACAACTACGAGAAGATACTGCGCGCTGGCTTCGCCGCCAATACGGAGCACATGCGCGACGAGATAGTGAAGATGAACATATTCAACAGCGTATTCGTCGACTGTACCGCCAGCCGCCAAATAGCATCGCTATACCAGACATTCCTGGAGCACAACATCAGCGTGGTGGCTGCCAACAAGATTGCCGCTTCGAGCGACTACGACAGCTACCTGAAGCTGAAGCAGACGGCACGCGACCGAGGAGTATGGTTCCGCTACGAGACCAACGTGGGCGCAGGTCTGCCCATCATTGGCACCATCAACGATTTGTGCAACTCAGGCGACAAAATACTTAAGATTGAGGCCATTCTGAGCGGAACGCTCAACTTTATCTTTAACGAGATTGCCGCCGACGTGCCCTTCAGCGAGACCGTGCGCCGCGCCAAGGAACAGCGTTACTCTGAGCCTGACCCGCGCATCGACCTCAGCGGCACCGACGTCATCCGCAAACTGGTCATCCTGACCCGTGAGGCTGGCTATAAGGTGGAGCAGGCCGACGTGGAAAAGCACCTATTCGTGCCCGACAGTTACTTCGAAGGCTCGCTCGACGACTTCTGGAAGCGGCTGCCTGAGCTGGATGCCGACTTCGAGGCCCGCCGCAAGGTGCTGGAGGCCGAGGGCAAGCGCTGGCGATTCGTGGCCACGATGGAGAACGGCAAGACGAACGTTGCCCTGAAGGAGGTGCCGTCCGACCATCCCTTCTATCCGCTGGAAGGCTCCAACAACATCGTGCTGCTCACCACCGAGCGCTACAAGGAGTACCCCATGCTGATTCAGGGTTACGGAGCAGGAGCGGCCGTCACCGCTGCCGGCGTCTTCGCTAACATTATGAGCATTGCGAATATTTAAAACCCACCCCTACCCCTCCCAAAGGGAGGGGCTTTTAATACTTGATAAAGATAGAATATGACAAAGGAAATCAATCACCCCTCCCTTGGGGAGGGGAAGGGGGTGGGTCATAAGCACATCATCATTCTCGGCGACGGTATGGCCGACCTTCCCGTCGAGCGACTTGGTGGGAAGACCTTGCTACAGTATGCCCACAAGCCGATGATGGACCAGCTGGCCCGCGAAGGCCGCTGTGGTCGTTTGGTGACGGTGCCCGAAGGGTTCCCACCAGGCTCGGAGGTGGCCAATACCGCCATCCTGGGCTACGACCTGAACAAGGTCTACGAGGGCCGAGGCCCTCTGGAGGCTGCCTCCATAGGCTATGAGATGAAGGAGGACGACTTCGCCATCCGCTGCAACATCATCACGCTGGCAGACGGCAAGATCATCACCCACAACGGCGGCAACCTGGAAACCCAGGACGCCGACGTGCTCATACGTTACCTCAACGAAACGCTGGCCGCCCCTATCAACCAACGGGAAGGATGTGAGCGTGTAAAGTTCATTACCGGCATCCAGTACCGCCACCTGCTGGTCATCAAGGGGGGCTCGAAGCACATCGTCTGTGCCCCCCCTCACGACCACCCGAACGAGGAGTGGCGCCCCCTGCTGGTCAAGCCCGCCGACAGTCAGCTGTGCAGCGGCGCCGCCGCTGCCAACGAGCCCTCCCGCCTCACCCCCCAGCAAACCGCCGACCTGCTGAACGAACTGATCCTCAAGTCGCAGGAGTTGCTGGCCAAGCATCCCTATAACGTAGCGAAAGCAGCAAAGGGCGAGCGCCAGGCCAACAGCATCTGGCCCTGGAGCGGCGGTTACCGCCCCTCCATGCTGACGCTACAGCAGCAGTACCCGCAGATAAAGTCGGGCACGGTCATCTCGGCCGTCGACCTGATACGTGGCATCGGCCACTATGCCGGACTGAAGATTGTGGAGGTGGAAGGCGCCACGGGACTGGCCGATACCAACTACGAGGGCAAGGCACAGGCAGCCATCGACGCCCTGCGTCACGACGACTTCGTGTTCGTCCACGTGGAAGCCAGCGACGAGGCCGGACACGACGGCGACCTGGAGCTGAAGCTCAAGACCATCGAGTATCTGGACCAGCGGCTCATAGCCCCTATATATAAAGAGGTGGAGACGTGGCCGGAGCCCGTCTGCATCGCCGTACTGCCCGACCATCTGACACCCGTAGAGCAACGCATCCACGTAGGACAGCCTGTGCCCTTCCTCATCTGGTACCGGGGCATTGAGCCCGACGACGTGCAGCAGTATGACGAAGTGTCGTGCATCAACGGCAGCTACGGACTCCTGAAGCTTAACGAATTTATGACAAACTTGATGAAGATATGAAATACTATAGTACTAACGGGCAAGCACCCCTCGCCGACCTGCAGAAGGCGGTGGTAAAAGGACTGGCTGAAGACCGAGGTCTCTACATGCCAGAGCGTATTAACAAACTGCCGAAGGCTTTCTTCGACGACATACAGGACATGAAGTTCCAGGACATTGCCTACAACGTGGCAAGTGCATTCTTCGGCGAAGACGTCGACCTCGACAGCCTGCAGGACTTGGTCTACGACACGTTGCAGTTCGACTGCCCCGTGGTCAAGGTCAAAGACAACATCTACTCACTCGAACTGTTCCACGGCCCTACGCTGGCTTTCAAGGATGTAGGCGCCCGTTTCATGGCACGACTCCTGCAGTACTTCATCCGCGGTAAGGTATGTGGCGACTCCGTCGCAACCGACGAAACGGTGAACGTCCTCGTAGCAACCAGCGGCGACACGGGCTCGGCTGTGGCCAACGGCTTCCTCGGTGTCGACGGAATCCACGTCTACGTGCTCTATCCGAAAGGCAAGGTCAGCCCCATTCAGGAGTGCCAGTTCACCACTCTCGGCCAGAATATCACGGCTGTCGAGGTGGATGGCGTGTTCGACGACTGCCAGGCACTGGTGAAGTCGGCGTTCGTGGATGCCGACCTGAACAAGCACATGAAACTCACTTCGGCCAACTCCATCAACGTGGCACGCTTCCTGCCCCAGGCTTTCTACTATTTCAATGCCTACGCCCGCATGAAGCAACTGAACCTGGCCGACGAGCTGGTGATGTGTGTGCCCAGCGGCAATTTCGGCAACATCTGCGCCGCACTCTTCGGTCACGAGATGGGATTGCCCGTCAAGCGCTTCATCGCTGCCAACAACGCAAACGACGTGTTCTACAACTTCCTGCAGACAGGCAAGTACGAACCCAAGCCCACCATCCAGACGCTGGCCAACGCAATGGATGTAGGCGACCCGTCGAACTTCGCCCGCATCTACGACCTCTACGGCAAGAGCCACGAGCGCATCAGCAGTCTCATTAGCGGAGCCACCTACTCGGACGAGCAGATTCGCCAGACCATGCGCCAGTGCTACGAGGAAACGGGCTACATACTGGATCCTCACGGTGCCTGCGGCTATCAGGCCCTCGCCGACGGATTGCAGCCAGGCGAAGTGGGCGTGTTCTGCGAAACGGCACACCCCGCCAAGTTCAAGGAGAAGGTGGACGACATTTTGGGCATCGACGTCGAGATTCCCGAACGTCTCGCTGCCTTCATGAGAGGCGAGAAACAGAGCGTACGGATGAGCAAGGAGTTTGGCGACTTCAAGGCATATCTGATGCAGCAATAACAGCATACCCCTCGTTACACCACAGTAATATCCCACGCTTCAGCCAAGTTGCACGTCGATTACGACAAGCAAACTTGGCTGAAGCTTTGTTTAGCGGCTGACAAAGCCTTCGCTGGTTTGTTGGCGCACACGAAGCAAAGCACGAAATCTGTCACTTTAAATTGATTTATATCAAAAAGATGACAAAAAGATAGCTATTTCGTAAATTTTCCGATAAAATGTTTGGTAATTCAGATTTTTGATGTAATTTTGCAACCGCAAACAGCAAAAACAATAATCAACAAGTATAACAATCAATTAAAAAAGGAAAAAAAATTATGAATGCAGCACAAGTTGTAGAGCAGCTGAAGCAGCGCTTCCCCAATGAGCCGGAGTACATCCAGGCAGTTTCTCAGGTTCTTCCCACCATCGAAGAAGAGTACAACAAGCACCCCGAGTTCGAGAAGGCCAACCTTATCGAGCGTCTGTGCATCCCCGACAGAGTATGCGAGTTCCGCATTACATGGGTTGACGACAAGGGTAACGTCCAGACCAACATGGGTTACCGCATCCAGCACAACAACGCCATTGGCCCGTACAAAGGTGGTCTCCGTTATCACAAGAGTGTGAACCTGGGTATCCTGAAGTTCCTGGCTTTCGAGCAGACTTTCAAGAACTCACTGACAACCCTGCCGATGGGTGGTGCAAAGGGTGGTTCTGACTTCTCGCCCCGTGGCAAGAGCGACGCTGAGGTGATGCGTTTCTGCCAGGCTTTCATGAACGAGCTCTATCGCGTGATTGGTCCCGATGAGGACGTTCCCGCTGGCGACATCGGCGTTGGTGGCCGTGAGGTTGGCTATCTGTTCGGACAGTACAAGAAGCTCACCCACCAGTTCCAAGGCGTGCTCACGGGTAAGGGCATCCCCTTCGGTGGTTCGCTCATCCGTCCTGAGGCTACCGGTTACGGTACGGTTTACTTCCTCTGCTCGATGCTGCAGACGCGTGGTATCGACATCAAGGGCAAGAAGGTGCTGATTTCGGGTGCCGGTAATGTGGCTCAGTATGCTGCCGAGAAGTGCATTCAGCTGGGTGCCATCCCCATGACCATGTCTGACTCTGACGGTTACATCTACGATCCCGATGGCATCGACCGCGCTAAGCTCGACTACATCATGGAGCTGAAGAACGTGGAGCGCGGACGTATCAAGGAGTATGTTGAGGAGTATCCCACAGCCGTCTATCACGAGGGCAAGCGCCCCTGGTATGAGAAGGCCGACATTGCCCTGCCTTGCGCTACGCAGAACGAGATCAACGGTGACGAGGCTCAGGCTCTGGTCGACAACGGTATCATCGCCGTTGCTGAGGGTGCCAACATGCCTTCGCTGCCCGAGGCCATCAAGATTTTCCAGGATGCCAAGCTGCTCTACTCTCCCGGTAAGGCTTCTAACGCCGGTGGTGTGTCAGTATCGGGTCTTGAGATGTCGCAGAACTCTGAGCGTCTGTCGTGGACGGCTGAGGAGGTTGACAACTACCTGAAGCGCATCATGAACGACATTCACGAGAACTGCGTGAAGTACGGTACTGAGAAGGACGGCTACATCAACTACGTGAAGGGTGCCAACGTGGCCGGCTTCATGAAGGTTGCCAAGGCTATGATGGCTCAGGGCATCGTATAAGCTAACACAATTACTGACCCATAAAATGAATTCCCGCTGACTCGCAAGAGACAGCGGGAATATTTACAATCTTACTTTAGCACAAGATTTCACACACGAAAAAAGTCGATAGACATAGTACTTGCGTCTTGTCAACCGACTTGTATTAGTCTTTCAAATAGAATTTTCACTTCAGCTTGTCCATAACCTTCCGATAGTACCTGTTGGTTGCGCGAACACTGTAGCGTACTCCTCCATTCCAGGAGCGAATAGCCTTCTCGATGCTATTCGTCGGGTTATAATACGATTGAATTAGCAGGAACATCTCTTTTGATTTCTTCACACTGTAACGATCAGAGAGTGCGAAGCGCTTCTTACTCTTCTTCTTCATCAGGATGTTGTTGCAATCCTCTACAAGTATCGGAGTAATCTGCATAACGCCAACTGATTTACCACTCACGGCATTCGGATTTCCTTCGCTTTCTACTTGAATAATCGCATCCATCACTGGACCCCAGTCGAAACCTGACTTCTTGGCATTGACCGATAAAGCCATCAGGCTCATACTTAAAATCATAAAACCTTTTTTCATAACTCTATACTTTAGGGCAGCCTTCTCGTCACGAGAAACTGCGTTATCCTTTAGAATTTCGGTGCAAAGTTATGAATTTTCAAGCAGTTAGCCAAATCTTTTCACCTTTTTTAAGCTTTATTGTGTGCGCACACTTAATCTAAATCAACCACAGTAATGCCTGCTCCGCCGAATTGGACATGCTCGTCGCGGTACTTTTTGACATTGGGAATAGTGGCCAGATACTGTCGTATAAGCTGCCTCAGGATACCTGTTCCTGTGCCGTGAAGAATGCGTACACGGGACATGCCGACGAGTATGGCATCATCTATGAAATAGGTCACGGCATTGATGGCTTCATCGCCTCTCATGCCGCGCACATCAAGGTCTTGCCTGAAGTTCAACTTGCGGTTATCTATCACGTTGCGGGTATCGTTTGTGACATTGGCATACGAACCGGCTATACTGGCATTGCGCTCCTCTGCCCTACTCTTCTCCTGCTGTTTCGGCAGTTCGGCATGCTCTAACCGCTCACTCCTCATCTTGGTCCTCATGCCGCCAAAGATAACGGTTACCATCTTGCCGTCCACATTCTCGACGGTACCCACACTGTTCAAGCCCTTGATACGGACGGTGTCACCTACAGCTATCTCCTTGGGGGCAGCGTTGACGGGTTCTTTCCTTTCTTCTTTCCGCTCACCATTCTTAGCAGCCTTTTCCTGCTTCCGTTTCTCTCGACGCTCCTTGCGTTCTTGTATCTGGCGTATTTTGCGTGCAATCGTCTCGTCGTTGGCCTTGGTGTCAATGTCACTCACCTCCTCCTTGAAGGCGTTCAGTTCTTCGCGCACCCGTCGGGCAGCCTCCTTCTCGGCCTGGCTCTCCCTGATTTCACGGATGGCATTCTCTATCTTGCGGTTGCTTTCGCGCAGCAGTTCTTCGGCCTGTTCCTTGGCATGGCGCAATATCTCCTTCCGTTCACGCTCTATTTCCTCAATACTGCTTTCGTAGCGTGCGATACGTCCTTCCAAAGATTTCTCGTGCTGATGGATGGTCTGACGCTTGCCTTCCCAATAGCGCTTGTCGCGAACAATGTCTTGCAAATATTTATCGCTCTGTATATAGTCGGCACCTACAATGTCGGAAGCATCGTTGATGACTTCTTCGGGAATACCCGTCTTTCGGGCTATCTCGATGGCAAACGAGGAGCCTGGCTGACCTATCGATAACTGGAACAGGGCCTGCATCTGGTGGCGGTCGTATAGCATCGCGCCATTTACGACGCCCTCATGGTCTTCGGCAAAGTGCTTCAGATTCTGGTAATGGGTCGTGATGACACCAAATGCCTCCTTCTTCCAGAACTGCTTCAGCATGGCCTCGGCTATGGCACCGCCAATGGTTGGTTCAGTACCGCCACCGAATTCGTCAATCAGCAACAATGTACCTTTATTCGCCTGACGCATCATCTGCTTCATATTCATCAAGTGTGACGAATAGGTCGACAAGTCGTTCTCTATGCTCTGCTCGTCGCCGATGTCAATCATGATGTCATTGAACAGTCCGCACGTAGAGCGTTCACTCATCGGCACAGACAAGCCGCACTGCAACATATACTGCAAAAGACCAACTGTCTTCAGACACACCGACTTGCCACCGGCATTGGGGCCACTGATGATCAGCAGTCGGCCGGTAGTTCTATCACTTTTTGCCTCCGACACCTCACTTTTTAACATAATATCCAGTGGCACCACTTGCTTTCCCTGCTTTGTCAACGACATATCCAATAGCGGGTGTATAGCCCTTATCCAGTCAATGTGCGGCTCACGAATAATGGTAGGTTCAATAGCCTTGGCGGCATCAGCTAAAGCAGCCTTGGCGTAAATCATATCTATCTGGGCAAGGAATTGGTAGGAGTCAAGTATTTCACGTACATGAGGACGCACCTCGTCACTGAACACCGTCAGAATCCTGATAATCTCACGGCGCTCCTCAGCCTCCAGCTGGCGCACTCGGTTATTAGCTTCCACTACTTCGGCTGGCTCAATGAACACGGTCTTGCCCGTCGCAGACTCATCGTGAACGATACCCCCAATACGTTTCTTCAGATTGGGAGCTACAGGAATCACCAAACGGCCGTCACGCAGCGTCGGCGCCACATCCTTGTCCACCAATCCGTCCTTCTGAGCTGCATGCAGTATAGTATATAATGTTCGCGAGATACTGCCCTCCGTCTTCGACAATTCGTGACGAATACCTGCAAGGGTCATCGAAGCAGAGTCCTTGATCTTTCCAAACTTATCCAAAATGGAGTCAATGCGCCTTATCATGGCAGGAAACGTCACCACCCCTTCCGTCAGCCTGTGAAGCGCCGGATAAGTAAATTCTTCGCTCTCACCTCTATTCAGAAACTTCACAATGTTGCTGATGGTCTCCAACGAACGGCGCAAATCCCACACTTCCTGCTCCTCCAAATGCGTGCCCTCCAACCGGATGCGGGCAACGGCAGCCCTTACATCGAAGAAGAACTGTATAGGGAAATCGTCTGCCTCCTGTTGAAGCCGACGGAACTCCCGAACCTGCATCAGCTGTTCACTGAGCAGTTCATAGTCGTCTGAGAACGCTATTTCGTCAACCTTTTCCTTACCGAGAGTGCTGAGGCAATGGCCCTTCAACAACGTTCGGATTTCGTCAAAACCTACCTTGCGTTCAAAGTTGTCTGGATAAATCATGGTGCAAAGGTACGAATAAGTTAAGAGTTAAGAGGTATGAGTTAAGAGTTTTTGTATCTTTTGGCTGTTAAATGATGTTAACATCGGTGATTTTCTTAATTCATAATTCGTAATTCTTGATTTTAGTTCGTACCTTTGCACCCGCTTTCAGACAGACGAGCACTGGAGAGATGGTAGAGTGGTCGATTACAGCAGTCTTGAAAACTGCCGCACTGAGAGGTGCCGGGGGTTCGAATCCCTCTCTCTCCGCTTTTTAATGAAAAGGGAACCTTACGGATTCCCTTTTTTCGTGTCTAAAAATCTACTGCTTGGATTTTTAATACAGCCCCTGCTGTCAATAGTTTGTAGTAATACTGTCGCCAGTACGCAGATACTTGTAGGTTGGCATCTCAAAGAGTACAGGTTTCAGTTTCGCATAGTCGGGCTTGTCTTTCTCATCAAGCATGTCTTCCTCGATGTAAGTGTTGAGGATGGAGCAGATGTAGTTCTTGAAGCCGTCAATTTCGTAAGTGTCGATAACCTCACATTCCATCACCAATGGAGACTGCTCGATAATAGGCATGCCTGCCTCGCCCAGATGGTAAGGGAAGATGGCCGACTTGTCGGTCTTGGCTTCGCTCACCGTCCCGGTGTAGTCGGCAGCTGCCAGAAATGCCTCGTCGATGATGTTGACGGACAGTTTGTCCTGCTCATCGATGGCCTTTACGCTGTAGTGCGACGAATGTACGCTCAGCAGCAGTTTGGAGTGGCTTACGATGCCGATGTGCGCCACTAAAAGCCAGTTTACCTTTCCCTCTTTTCCAACAGTTCATACGACTGTGGCTGGCGTGGGATAGAGTGCCAGTTTTTGTCCGATATTCTTTTTCATTGCTATTTGTGTTTACATGATGTCCATCATTCTATAATTCTTTTTTCTCCATTGACGATATACGTTCCCTTCTGCAGACCGTCGAGGCTGCGGGCATTGGTAAGCAGTTTCTTGCCGTCGAGCGTATAGACGTTGTAGAGATGGGTGGAGGGCTCTGACGCTGTGGTTTTGATGCCTGTTTGCTCGTCGAGATTAACAAGCGTGTACTGCTGCGAGCCGAGTCCGAGTTGTTCGGCATACGCTACGGTATGCGTGCCGTGCAGGCTCTCAATGCGACGAATCAGCGGTGAGGCATCGTCGCCAGCTACTGACTGGTGGTTGAACACAAGGTCGAGACAGGCCTTGTCAAGGGCCACGGGGTCGCGTGAGGCAAGGATGCCGATGTCCTTCATCTTGGGCGAAGCTGGATTGCCGTCGCAGTCGCAGTCAATGGAGAGGTTGTTCATCACGTTAATATAGACGATGTTGCGCCCATCCTGATGGAAGTAGTTGTGGACGGCCTGAGCCGCTGCTGCCATCGACTCCAGGAATCCGTCCTGGTCGTCGCTCATCCAGCGGCTGGTGCTTCGTCCGGCTGAGTGGATGTAGAGCTTGCCGCTGCTGGAAGCTACGCCGATGGACTGGTTCTTCAGCACGCCGCCGAAGCCTCCCATGGCATGTCCCTTGAAGTGGGCGAGGTTGATCATCAGGTCGTAGTTCTGCAGGTGGGAACCCACGATGTCGTGCTTGATGTGCCTGGTGTCGGTGACGGGCAGCTGTATCTCGCCTTCCTCGTCCATGATGTCGACAGTGGCAATATCGTTGAAGCCACGCTCGGCAATGGCCCGGCGATGGGCTGCCGTAGTGCTGCGGCTGCCACCGTAGGCCGTATTACACTCCACGATGTTGCCGTTCACCTTCTGCACCAAACCTTTGATGAACTCCGGGCGCAGGTAGTTCGTGCGGCTCGACTCACCCGTGGAGATTTTCACTGCCACGCGCTTGCCATCGCTATTCACTCCCAATGCCTCGTAGATGCTCACCAGCGACTCTGGCGTGATGTCCTTCGTGAAATACACTATGGAGCTCTGACCGAAGCCTTGTATGGCTATCACGCAGGCCAATGTCAATAGATACAGTTTCTTCATACACATCTATTATTTTTTATTTCTGCTTGCTGCCACCCAGACGGGCTCTTCGCTCATCACGGGCTTGTTGACTGCCATCACTCCTGATAGGTTGTGGGGCACGTATGGCTCTTCAAGGTAGCGGATGTCTTCTGCAGTCAGACGGACGTCGAGTGACTTCACCGCTCCCTCGATGTGGTGCAGCTTGGTGGCTCCCACAACGGGCGATTCTACCTTCGTCAACAGCCAGGCCAGCGAAATCTGCGTCATCTCCACGCCATAGCGGTCGGCCAGTTCTACGACACGCTCCACCACCTGGTTGTCCTGCTCGGCAGTGGCATCATACTTGAAGTGCATGAACGCGTCTTCCTTCTGGCGCTTCGAAGTCTCACCCGGACGCTTGGCCAGCTTGCCGGAAGCCAGTGCGCTGTAGGGCGTCTGTGCGATGTTGTCCTCACGGCACAGGGGCTGCATCTCGCGCTCCTCCTCGCGCATAATCAGGTTGTAGTGGTTCTGCACGCTGATGAACTTTGCCCAGCCGTGTTTCTCTGCCAGCGCATTCATCTTCGCCAGCTGGTAGGCATAGACGTTGGCGATGCCGATGTAGCGGGCCTTGCCTTGACGGACAGCCTCGTTCATGCCTTCAAGAATCTCCTCGGCAGGCGTCTTGTAGTCCCAGATGTGGTAGATGTAGAGGTCGACATAGTCCATACCCAGATGCTGCAGGCTCAGGTCGATGTTGCTGAGCACGTGCTGACGGCCACCGATGCCCTGCTGGATTTCTGCGTCCGTTCGCGGCAGGAACTTTGTGGCTACCACCACATCGTCACGCTTGGCCATATCGCGCAAGGCTCGTCCGACGTACTGCTCGGATGTGCCCAACTGATAGGCGATGGCTGTATCGAAGAAATTCACGCCCAGTTCGAGTGAACGGCGTATAATCTCACGTGTAGGCTCCTCGCCAATCGTCCACGAATGCTGTCCGATGGTAGGGTCGCCGAAGCCCATACAGCCCAGGCAGATGCGCGACACGCGCAGGTCTGAGTTACCAAGTTTTACGTATTCCATATTATCTCTGTTTTTTGAATATCAGTTTCATCGTCTCTGGGTCGAGTGGTTTCATCGTGGGCAGCTTCAGGTCTTTCACCATGTGGAGCGTGCCCTGCTTGTACTTCTGGAAGTGGTCGGTCTTCAGGTGCTGCTGATAGGCTTCCTCGGAGGCATAGATTTCGAGGATGCGAATCTTCGTGGAGTCCTCGGCGCTCTGCATGGGAAACAGGCAGACGACACCCGGCTCCCGCTCCACACTCAGACGGTCCACCTCGTTGGCTGCTTCGAGATACTCCTTGAGGTGCTGCGGATAGACCTCGATTTCAGCCAGGCGGACTATCATTTTCTCATTTTCTTGTGCTGCTGCTGTGAGGGAGAGCACAAGGGCGAACAGTGTTATAATTCTTCTCATATTCATTAGTCAATTTGTATCTTTATTCTATGATTCGCTTCTCTCCGTCGACGATATAGATGCCATTACGCGGCTCTGCCACCTTCTGCCCATTGAGCGAATAGAACGCATTGTTGCTGGCTTTTTCGGACTTTACAGTACGGACGGCTGTTGTCTGCTGATACGCTGTGATGCCGTCGAGCCATGAGCGGATAGCTGTGGGTTGTAGGAGGAATAGGTGACGTCGAGGCCTTTCAGGATATTACCAACTGTCTCATCATCATCTTACAACTATGAACTTTGTTCGAGCTCGTTCACGTTCGGAAATGGAAACGAGTTTCCATTTCTCTCACTTAATCACGACCTTCTTGCCGTTTTTAATGTAGATACCCTTCGTTGGCTCCTCAACCAGCAACCGACCGCCCAAGTCATAGTTGCGGGCGGGTGCAGTTGTTGTTTTGGCTTCGCTGATACCGGTAACAGTCTGATAGTTAATGGCAGTAAGCCAGTTCTGAATCAGCGTTGAGCGCCTGGAGTGGTTGGAGCTGTTGATCCAGAGATTCTCGCTGAAGTATTGGCCGTTAGGAACAAGCCGCTTGCAGTCGGCAACAACGCCACTGATGCCGCTGCTGGCACTCGACACAATCAGTCCGATGTTCTTGCCAGCCATCTGACCACCGCAGTTGAAGAGGTAGGTTTGCATATTGGCTGCCATCTGGCTCCACCAGAGGGGCGTAACGATAATGATGGTCTGATAGTCGCTCAGCGATGTCGTTACGGGGTCGATGGCAGGATAGCTGCCGGCATCGTTGGGGTTGGCCTTGATGGCGTTGAGCAACTGCGTACCCAGCGCATAGCCATTGGCCTCGTACTTCAGTCCCTTCTCGGCTGGCTGAATCTCCAGCACGTCAGCCTGAATCTGGCTGGTCAGCGTAGTCACAATCTCGCGGCAGTTGCCGGTATAACTGTAGTAAACCACAAGTGTCTTCGATGATGCGCTAGTACTCAGCATTATGAGTAAAGCACAAAAGAGAAACATCACTTTCTTCATAGTTATTTCACTTTTCACTCTTCACTCCATACTGTGTTCCCAACCGCCACGGGTATCGATGCCGGTAGCATCGGCAAGGGCTTCGAGACGAGACATTTCCTCAGCAGTCAGCTGAATCTTGGCAGCCTCTGCAGCCTCTACGACGTGACGCTCCTTCGTGGCTCCGATGATAGGTAGTGTCCCCTTGGCGATGGCCCAGGCAATACCAATCTGAGAGCATGAGGCACCATACTTCTGTCCGATGGCAGTCATCTCGTTGGTCAGCGCCTCTAACTGAGGCAGAACGGGGTTGTACTTCTTGCCGCGGTTGCTCTCGGCAGGCAGCGGGTTCTCCTTATTATATTTACCAGAGAGGGCTCCCTGCTCCAGCACCATATAGGCCCAGAACTCGATGCCCTGCTCCTTGCAGTAGTCCAGCACGCCGCCTTTCTCACTTGAACGGTAGAGTAGGGAGAAGTGGTTCTGCACGGCAGAGACCTTGAAGCCTGCCTCGCCCAGAATCTCGTTGGCACGCTGAATCTCCTTGATGTTATGGTTCGACACACCCACGCGCTTCACCTTTCCCGACTTGAGCAGGGGAATCAGTCCTGGCGTCCAGCGCTCCACGTCCATCGGGTTGTGAATCCAGTAGATGTCAATATAGTCACAGCCCATACGCTCAATAGAGGCATCGGCCATCTTCTCCACATTGTTGTCAAACATCTCAGCAAGCTGCGGCGTGAACTTCGTCGAAATCTGTACGTCCTCACGCTTCACAGCCTTGGCCAGCGTTCCAAGTATGTGCTCCGACTCGCCCATACCATAGACGGTAGCCGTGTCCCAGAGGTTCAGCCCTGCTTTCATGGCTGCGTCGAACACAGGCTTCAGGTTCTCTACGTCAGTCTTACTTCCAAACACGGCGTCTCCGCCGAATGCTCCTGCGCCCCAGGCCCAGGTTCCTAATGCAATCTTACTCATATCTTCTAATAGTTTTGATTTGATGATGCAAAGGTACAACGAATCCGTCATATAAAGCCTAACCGTTTTACGGATAAATCAACCGATTTTACGGATTTAGCAGATTTTTCGCTTTTATGGAATGCTTACTGCACCCGTTAGACAATGCTCATGCCGAGCATACGATAAAGAAAAGGAGCGAAGTCTTGAGAACTTCACTCCTTTTCTTTATCTCGGTTACTGATTATTCACCCTTGATGGCAGCTACACCAGGAAGCACCTTGCCCTCGATAGCTTCGAGCAGAGCACCACCACCCGTAGAAATATAGCTTACCTGATCGGCCAGACCGAACTTGTTGACGCAAGCCACAGAGTCGCCACCACCGATGAGCGAGAAAGCGCCCTCAGCCGTAGCCTTGGCAATAGCCTCGCCGATAGCACGCGAACCAGCAGTAAAGTTGTCGCACTCGAACACGCCGGCAGGACCGTTCCACAGAATAGTCTTAGCACCAGCAATAGCCTTACGGAAATCCTCCTGAGAAGCAGGACCAGCATCAACACCCTCGAAGCCAGCAGGAACCTGGTTGGCAGGGCAGGTGATAATCTGAGCACCCTCCTTGACCGTCATTGTGCCGAAGTCGAGTCCGTTGGTGGCTGTGCAATCGCTGCCGAGCACCAGCTCTACACCGTTCTTCTTGGCCAGTTCCTCAACACCGAGAGCCACATCCAGCTTGTCGAGCTCAACGATAGAGTCGCCTATCTCGCCGTTGTGGGCCTTTGCGAAGGTGTAGGTCATACCGCCACAGAGGATGAGCTTGTCGACCTTGCCGAGCAGGTTCTCGATAATACCAATCTTAGAAGAAACCTTCGAGCCACCCATGATGGCCACGAACGGGCGCTTGATGTTGCTGAGCACGTTGTCAACAGCCTGAACCTCCTTCTCCATCAGCAGGCCCAGCATCTTGTTGTCGGCATCAAAGTAGTCGGCGATGACAGCGGTAGAAGCGTGCTTACGGTGAGCCGTACCAAAGGCATCCATCACATAGCAGTCAGCGTAAGAAGCAAGCGTCTTGGCAAACTCCTTCTGGCTGGCCTTCATGGCCTTCTTGGCCTCATCGTACTCGGGAGTACCCTTCTCCACGCCTACGGGCTTACCTTCCTCCTCGGGATAGTAGCGCAGGTTTTCGAGCAGCAGAGCCTCACCCATCTTAAGGGCAGCAGCAGCCTCCTGAGCTTTAGCACAGTCGGGAGCGAAAGCAACAGGAACACCCAGTGCCTTCTCCACAGCTTCACGAATCTGTCCGAGTGACAGCTTGGGGTTCACCTTTCCTTTGGGCTTGCCCATGTGCGACATGATGATGGTGGCACCACCGTCAGCCAGAATCTTCTTCAGCGTAGGCAGGGCACCACGAATGCGGGTGTCGTCAGTGATTTTACCATTCTCATCGAGGGGTACGTTGAAATCTACACGTACGATTGCCTTTTTACCGGCAAAGTTGAATTCGTTGATTGTCATAACTTATATTTATTATTAAAAATGTGAAATACTTCGTTCAAACGCAGTGCAAAGATACTACATTTAATTGATAATTGCACATTGGCAATTGATAATTTAAGTCTTTTTTGCGCTGAACCGCCCATTATGCCACATTGGGTTTACAATCCAAGCGGGTTTACGGCCGAATAAGCCTGCTTCACTCGCTGCTCGATGCCCTCGGCCGAGTACTCACCGTTGACGTCGGCCAGCTGATTGGGATTCAGCTCCAGCACCTTCTGCATGTCAGCCTCAGCCCCGGCTTTGTCACCCTGGTTGAACTTCAACTGCCCACGTTCGTGGTAGGCCTCGATGCTGAACGGATTCACCTCCGTCAGCCTGTCGTACCAGCCCACGGCCTCGCTGGCATTACCCTTGGCAGCCTCGATGCGGGCTTTCAGCAGCAGCACGTCCTCGTGCTCGGCAATATGTTGTATCAGCCATTCTGCATCAGCGTCGGCACCTTTCACGTCGCCCATCTGCAACAACAGTTGCGACCTCAGCAGATAAGCCTCAGCATAGTCCTGCTGCAAGGCTATGGCCTTGGTCAGCATAGCAATGGCTCCCACCGTATTGCCCTGTCCCTGATAAGCCTGGGCATAAAGGAAATGCACCTGGGTATTGTCGGCATCAGTCTGCAAGGCCTGTTCGCAGGCTGCAATCATCCGCTCGTAGTCCTCCGTCATATATGCCACCTGTGCCACCCTTATCTGTATCTGCACGTTCTCAGGTTCAGCAGCTGCCAGCAGTTCCAGTTCGTTCAAGGCTTCGGCCAGTTCTCCCTGCCTGATAAGTGCCTGCGACAAGTAGTCGTGCGTCTCCAGGTCATTCTTCAGTTTCAGAGCCTCCTCGAAACAGCGCACGGCATATTCCGTCTGCCCCATCTTCATGGCCTTCACGCCATCGTACTTCAGCAGGTCGAAGTTCTTTTCCTGCTGTTCCTGTTTCTCTTCTTCCGGCGTCAGTTCCTTGCCGCCAAACAAAACGTTCCAAAATCCCATAAGGTTGCTATTATCTTACATTATTATTATAACTATTCATTAGCGCTGCGTCTTCAGCAGCTGGTCAATCTCGTCGAACTGTCGTCCCATGTTCAGGTTCAGGTAGATGCGGTAGAGTACGGGGCCCCACTTCCGCTGCTGGTCAGGTGCCAGTTGCCGGTAGCGCTCCATGTAGGGGCGGGCCTTCTGGTACACCTGCCGCAACTGCTTCTTCTGGCGAAGGGGGTGCAGTTTCAGGGCCTTGTTCAGATAGGCAGTGCCGGCATTATAGTAAGGATCGGGCAATGAGTCGTTCATGCTGATAAGGCTGTCGCTCAAGGCTATACACTCGTCGTACCGTCCCATGTTAAACAGCACGGTAGACTTCGCAAAGAGATAAAGGGTGCTGCTGCCATCGGCTTCCAAAGCACGGTCGACAACGTCCAGTGCCGCCTCGTTGTCACCATGCGCCGTGTAGTAGTCCATCAGTCGCGGAAAGAAATAAGTGTTGGTAGGGTTGTGGCTGAATCCCATTCTCAGGGTTTCCATGTAGAGCGAGTCGTCTTTCAGCAGCCGACGTGCCTCTGCCATGTATTGCAGGGTGAACTCAGTCTTCGACGTGTCGCGCAGCGCCAAGTGACGGTGACGCAGTGTGAGCACAGGGTCGTTCATGCGATAGCCGCTGTAGGTAGCCCAATAGGCCGCCTCTGGCATGCGGGTGTCAATGCTGTCCAGATGGTAGCCCGCAAACAGCGGCTGGCGCACACAGTCCATGTAGGCCTCGCTAAACTGGTAGGCCCGCTGGAAGTCGCTCTTCCTGACGAAGTAGATGCAGGCGTTGAGCAGGTTAGGCCGGAACTTCATCAGTTGCTCGGCGTTGTCGGCACGGTATTCAGGGTCTACCCTACCCTTCTTGTCAGGTTTCATGTCGAGCGAATCAAGAGCTTCGGCCACACTGAAGAGGCGTCGCGTCAGTTCAAAGAACTGGGCCGTGTCCTGCCGTTGCTTCATGTACAACTTCTCGTTGACGGCCTGGTATTGCATCAATACCGACTCATACCAGATGGCGTAGATACGCTTGTTCTCGCGGTTAGCCGAATCCTTGAGCAACCCCGTCATGAGCCGTTCAGCCTGGTCTGGCCCCCTCTTGCTTTTAAGTATGGTGCGCGCCTGACTCATTTCCTTTTTCTGCGCTGCCGACAAGCATGGAAGTAGCAGCAGAAGAAGAAGCGTCAGCACATATTTTGTCAAACTTTTCACCTTAATTTAATCTTATATCTTTGATTATAGGGTGCAAAATTACAAATAAAAACCGAAACGACAAACGAAAAGCATGAAATATATTTTGCGCTTTCGTCTTTTTTGTGTACCTTTGCACGCTGATTTTAATTTCAAACATATATTGTAGATATGATTCAGATTCAGATTACCTTTCCTGACGGTTCTGTTCGCTCGTATGAGCAGGGCGTCACAGGATTCCAGATTGCCGAGAGCATCTCGCCGGCTCTGGCACGCAGCGTTGTAAGCTGCGGAGTGAACGGTGAGACCGTAGAGCTGAACCGCCCCATCATGGAGGACGCCAAGATTGAGCTTTACAAGTTTGACGACGAACAGGGTAAGCACACCTTCTGGCACACCTCGGCACACTTGCTGGCTGAGGCCCTTCAAGAGTTGTATCCTGGTGTACAGTTCGGCTTCGGCCCCGCCGTTGAGAACGGATTCTTCTACGACGTGCTGCTGCCCGACGGCCAGATGATCAAGGAGAGCGACTTCCCCACCATCGAGGCGAAGATGAAGGAGCTGGCCTCGAAGAAAGAGCCTGTGGTTCGCAAGGAAGTGGCCAAGGCCGACGCCCTGAAGGAGTTTGCCGCCGACGGCCAGACCTACAAGTGCGAGCACATTGAGCAGGACTTGGAGGACGGCACTATCACGACATATACACAAGGTAACTTCACCGACCTTTGCCGTGGTCCGCACTTGGTGGACACGGGCGAGATCAAGGCCATCAAGCTGACCTCGGTAGCCGGAGCCTTCTGGCGCGGCGATGCCACCCGTGAGCAGATGCAGCGCCTGTACGGCATCACGTTCCCCAAGAAGAAGATGCTCGACGAGTATCTCGTCATGCTGGAAGAGGCCAAGAAGCGCGACCACCGCAAGATTGGCAAGGAGATGGAACTCTTCATGTTCTCCGAGAAGGTCGGCAAGGGCCTGCCCATCTGGCTGCCGAAGGGCACCGACCTGCGCCTGCGCTTGCAGGAACACTTGCGCAAGGTGCAGAAGCGTTATGGTTATCAGGAGGTTATCACTCCGCACATTGGCGGCAAGAGTCTCTACGTCACCTCTGGTCACTACGCCCACTACGGCAAGGACTCCTTCCGTCCCATCACCACTCCCGAGGAGGGCGAGGAGTACATGCTGAAGCCCATGAACTGCCCCCACCACTGCGAGATTTTCGCCTTCAAGCCCCGTTCGTACAAAGACCTGCCGCTGCGCATTGCTGAGTTTGGTACCGTCTATCGCTACGAGCAGAGCGGCGAGCTGCACGGCTTGACCCGTGTGCGTTCGTTCACGCAGGACGACGCCCACCTGTTCTGCCGTCCCGACCAGGTGAAGCAGGAGTTCCTTAACGTGATGGACATCATCGGCGTGGTGCTGACGGCTTTCGGCTTCAACTTCGATGCACAGATTTCGCTACGCGACCCCAACGACCACGACAAGTACGTGGGTACCGACGAGGACTGGGCACTGGCCGAGCGTGCCATCCAGGAGGCTTGCCAAGAGAAAGGCCTGCCCGCCAAGGTGGAATACGGCGAGGCTGCCTTCTACGGCCCGAAGCTCGACTTCATGATTAAGGACGCCATCGGCCGCCGCTGGCAGTTAGGCACCATCCAGGTGGACTACAACCTGCCGAAGCGCTTCCAGTTGGAATATACCGACGAGGACAACCAGAAGAAGACCCCGGTGATGATTCACCGCGCTCCGTTCGGCTCACTCGAGCGTTTCTGCGCCGTACTCATCGAGCACACCAGCGGTCACTTCCCCCTGTGGCTTACGCCTGAACAGGTGGCCATCCTGCCGCTGTCGGAGAAGTACAACGACTACGCCGAGGAGGTCTGCCGTCAGTTCTCGCAGGGCGGCGTCCGTGCCACCATCGACCTGCGCAACGAGAAGCTGGGCCGCAAGATTCGCGACAACGAGCTGAAACGCATTCCCTACATGGTCATTGTTGGCGAGAAGGAGCAGCAGGACGGCACCGTCGCTGTTCGTCCGCAGGGTGGCGGTGAGCAGAGCGTTATGACCATCCGCCAGTTCATCGACGAGGTGAATGGCAAGGTGGCTGAGATGACGAAAGACTTCTAAAAGCCCATGAAATATGTAACCAAACATCCCCTCCTTGGGAGGGGCTTGGGGAGGATTTTTGTGGTTGTGGCCCTGCAGGCATCTGCCGTTTCCTTCGCTCAAAACGGGCCAACCATGGGCTGGAGCTCATGGAACACGTATGGCGTGAACATCAACGAGGCCCTGATCAAACGGCAGGCCGACGCGATGGTGTCGAAAGGACTGAAGCAGGCGGGCTACGACCACATCAACATTGACGACGGCTACTTCGGCGGCCGCGACAAGAAAACGGGGCAGCTGCTGATCCACTCCACCCGATTCCCCAACGGCTTGAAGGGCATTGTGGACTATATCCACGCAAAAGGGCTGAAGGCCGGCATCTACAGCGACGCAGGGCGCAACACCTGTGGCAGCATGTTCAACGGCGACGTCACTGGCAAAGGTGTGGGACTCTATGAGCACGACCAGCAGGATGCCGACTTCTTCTTCAAGGAATTGGGGTTCGACTTTATCAAGGTCGACTTCTGCGGTGGCTCTTACTATCACAACGAAGACCATCTGGTGCTCGACGAGCAGGCCCGCTACAAGTCCATCGCCGAGGCCATCAGGAATACCGGCCGTACCGACGTCCGCATGAACGCCTGCCGATGGGCCTATCCTGGAACGTGGATTAACGATGCCGCCTTCTCGTGGCGCACCACGGGCGACATCAACAACAGCTGGAACTCGGTCAGGGACATTCTGGCCGAAAACCTGTATATGTCGGCCTACTGCTACGACGGCCATTACAATGACATGGACATGCTGGAGGTGGGACGTTCGCTGAGCACGGAGGAAGACAAGACCCACTTCGGGTTATGGTGCATCATGTCGTCGCCGCTGCTTATCGGTTGCGACATGAGCAACATCAGCACCACGGCACTTAACCTACTGAGAAACAAGGACCTTATTGCCCTCAACCAGGACTCGCTCCACCTGCAGGCTTACGTTGCCGGAAAGAGCAACGGGTGCCACATTCTGGTAAAAGACGTCGAAAAGCTGAATGGCACGAAGCGGGCATTTGCACTCTACAACCCTAACGACGCTGCCAAGAAGGTGACGCTGGCCTTCAAGGACATCGACATGGGTGGAGCCGTGCAGCTTCGTGATGCGTTCCAGAAGAAGAACCTGGGCGCTTATACCGAGACTTTCGAGGTGAACATTCCTGCCCACGGCACACGCATCTACGTAGCCGAGGCTGAAACCCGCTTGGAGCGTACCCGCTATGAGGCCGAGACGGGCTTCATCAGCGACTATCAGGAAATCAAGAACAACCAGGCTGAGAAAACCGGCATCTACGAGACTGACGCCAATTGCTCGGCAGGCTACAAGGCCTCCTGGTTAGGATGCAGCGAGAAAAACGACCTCCTGTGGCGCGACATCTACAGTCAGGAAGGCGGGGAGTACAAGCTCACCATAGCCTACCTCTCGGCCGAGAACCGCAACATCAGCGTCAGCGTGAACGGCACGAAGGTACAGACCGTCACCGTCAACTCAGGCGGATGGGGCACGGTGGGACGCAAGATAGTGAACATCAAGCTGCAGAAAGGCCAGAACACCATCCGGCTGTCGAATCCTACGGCGTGGATGCCCAATATCGACTACATCGAAGTGGTGCCCGTAGTACCAGCCGCCATAGAGGCAACGATGCAGGGAACCGACAGCCGTCAACAGGCATACGACCTGCAAGGCCGACCAGCCAGAAACGTATCTTCGCATGGTATTCTCATCACGAATGGCAAAAAAGTGCTCCGTTGAGGAAGAAAAAACTGTAAAGAGTGAAAAATATTTTAAGAATTATTTTGCCAATTCACTGATTTATTGTACCTTTGCACCCGATTTTCTAAAAAATAGTTGATGAAGAATGACAAAATAAAAAATCAGTACCGCGTAAACGATCAAATACGTGTACGAGAAGTCCGCATCGTCGGCGACAATGGCTCGACCGTCGTTCCGACGCGTGACGCACTGAACATGGCCCGTGAACAAGGCGTTGACCTCGTTGAGATTTCGCCCAATGCCAACCCGCCCGTATGCCGTCTCATCGACTATTCCAAGTTCCTCTACCAGCAGAAGAAGCGTGCGAAGGAAATGAAAGCCAAGCAGGTGAAGGTGGAGGTGAAGGAAATACGCTTCGGCCCCCAGACCGATGAGCACGACTACCAGTTCAAGCTGAAGCACGCCAAGGAGTTCCTCGAAGAAGGTAATAAGGTACGTGCGTATGTGTTCTTCCGTGGCCGCAGCATCCTGTTCAAGGAACAAGGCGAGGTGCTCCTCCTCCGTTTCGCCAACGATTTGGAGGAATGCGGCAAGGTAGAGTCAATGCCGTCGCTCGAAGGCAAGAAGATGTTCCTCTACTTGGCTCCCAAGAAGGCCGGTTCCCAAAAGAAGAGCCAGCAGGCCCGCGACCGAGAGGCCGCAAAGGCTGAAGATACTGGAAAGAAAGCAGTTGAGACAGCTACCGAGGTGGACGTTGAGACACCAGCAAACGGCGGTCTGCTCGCAAACGCAAAAATCAGTGCCGAGGCGCTGAAGAAACTGAAAGAAGAAGGTGCGTAACGCCCGGTATATGCGTTGCCACCATATAATAAATAACAATTTAAAACTTAAAAAAAAATGCCAAAAGTAAAGACAAATTCCGGCGCGAAGAAGAGATTCACGTTCACCGGTACAGGTAAGGTTAAGAGACATCACGCTTACCACAGCCACATTCTGACCAAGAAGACCAAGAAGCAGAAGCGTAATCTGGTACACCAGGCACTGGTTGACCAGAGCAACATGAAGCAGGTACGCGACCTGTTGTGTCTCCGTTAATTCACCTATTGTCGAACATTTAAAGAAGTAAGAAAACTATGCCAAGATCAGTAAATCACGTTGCATCAAGAGCAAAGCGTAAGAGAAT
>CAMVLT010000020.1 GCA_947168395.1 uncultured Prevotellaceae bacterium
TATCGAGTAATATCGAGTGATGACCGTTAATCGTATTCTATTTTCCCACGCAGAAATGCGAAAAGATAGTATCTAAGACTTCGTTGGTAGTGATCTGATTACCAGTGATTTCTGCAAGGGTGTCGAGGGTGAGTCGGAGATCTTCGGCAAGGAGGTCGCCGCTGAGGTTGTTTTGGAGGCCGCTGAGGATGCGAAGGAGGTGGGTGTGAGCGAGGGTGAGGGCTTCGTAGTGGCGTGCGTTGGTGATGATGGCGTCTGTGTCGGCGGCTTTGGGGACTGAGTCGATGAGACGTTGGCGCAGGCGGTCGAGACCTACGCCGTATTTGGCCTGGAAATCTTCAGTCTTGTTGATGATGCGAATGACGGTTTGGTCGTCGCGAATGGGGATGTCAGGGTAGGGGACTCCGGGCTCTGTCATCATCAGAATGATTTGTGCGCGCTGCACAGCGGCTATGGAGCGCTCGATGCCGAGGTTCTCGATGGTGTCACTGGTGTGGCGTATGCCAGCGGTGTCGATGAAGCGGAAGGTGATGCCTCCGAGGTTAATGGTGTCTTCGATGGCATCGCGTGTGGTGCCTTGTATGTCGCTGACGATGGCACGTTCTTCGCCGAGGAGGGCGTTAAGGAGTGTTGACTTGCCTACGTTGGGGGCTCCGACGATGGCGACGGGAATGCCATTTTTCAGGGCGTTACCAACATGGAAGGAGTCTGCCAAGCGGGTGATGTGGGCATCGATGTGTTGGGTGAGTTCCAAAAGTTGTGTGCGGTCGGCAAATTCGAGGTCTTCGTGGTCGGAGAAGTCGAGTTCGAGTTCGAGTAGGGATGTGAGTTTTAGGAGTTGTTCGCGGAGGTTGGAGAGTTCTGTAGAGATGCCACCTCGAAGCTGAGTCATAGCAAGCCGGTGGGTGGCCTCGTTGGTGGAAGCGATGAGGTCGGCAACGGCTTCGGCTTGGCTGAGGTCGAGCTTGCCGTTGAGGTAGGCTCGTTGGGTGAACTCACCGGGGTTGGCCATTCGGCATCCTGCTTGTACTAAAAGTTCCAGGACTTTATTGATGATGTAGCGGGAGCCGTGACAAGAGATTTCTACGGAGTCTTCGCCGGTGTAGCTGTGAGGGGCGCGGAAGATGGTGATGAGAGCTTCGTCGATAGGTAGGGGATGCTGGGGATGCTGTGATACAGCATCATACTCGACAAGATGGGTGAAGTGGGTGGTGTTGGCTGCGACGGTGTCGCAACATAGGGGACAGAGGGTGCTGACGATGGGGAGAGCTTTGGAGCCGCTGACGCGAATGATGGCAAGTGCGCCCCCGACGGCTGTGGCGGGAGCGCAGATGGTATCAGTATTAAATGGTGTGTTCATCTATTCTTTTCCTTTGACGATGTTGCCGAGGGCATCGGCGGCCTTGTCGTTGAGGTTTACGTTACGCGTAGTAACTGCCTCGATGCTGCCGGCCTTCATGATGTCGGCCATATCGACACCTGTTGCAGACTTGAGCACATCGAATGCCTGCTTGATGGCTATGGGCACATTGCCGCTGAGCGAGCTTACACCACCGCCATCGGAGCTGTAGATGTTGACATCCTTGATGGCCGAGATTGGTTTGGCGACGTTCTCGACAATCTGTGGCAGGATTTCGATCATCATTTGAGCTACAGCGGCGTTGTTGTACTTCTTGTAGGCTTCGGCTTTCTTGTCCATTGCGAGAGCTTCGGCTTCACCCTTCTTCTGGATAGCGTAAGCCTCGGCCTCACCCTTGGCCTTGATACCAATAGCCTCCTGCTCCAAACGATAGCGGGCAGCATCAGACTCAGCGTTCTGAGCCAGTGCACGTTGCTCGGCTTCATACTTTTGGGCCTCGGCCACACGCTTGCGCTGTTCGAGGTCGGCGGCAGCATTTTTCTCAATCTTGTATTTGTCAGCATCGGCTTGCTTTTCAATCTCGGCAGCCAGCTGGTTCTGCTTGATTTCAATTTGTTCCTTCGAGAGAATCTGCTGACGTTTGGTCTTTTCGATTTCAGCCTCGACGGTCTTAATGTTGATAGTTTTCTGCTGTTCTTGCTGCTGGATGGCGTAGGCAGCATCGGCATCAGCCTGAGCCGTATCTGCCTCACGTTTCAAGGCAGCCCGTTTCAGAGCCAGGTCGTTGTTCTTGATGGCAATGGCTGTGTCGGCATCGACTCGGGCATCGTTGGCATCTTTGTCGGCATGGGCTACTTGAATCTTCACGTCACGCTCTGCATTTGCGCGGTTGATGCTGGCGTCTTTCTTGATTTTTGCCGTGTTGTCGGCACCGAGGTCGTGGATAAGTCCCTCTTTATCAGTGACGTTCTGGATGTTGCATGAGATGATTTCGATGCCCAGCTTGGCCATATCGGGCTGTGCCTTCTGCATCACTTGGTCTGAGAAACCGTCGCGATCGGTATTGAGTGAACGCAGGTCAAGTGTGCCGATGATTTCACGCATATTACCCTGCAACGAGTCTTGCAGCTGATTGGCAATCTCGTTAGGTTCCATGTTTAGGAAGTTCTTGGCAGCCAGACGTGTACCTTCGGAGTTTGGGGTCACACGGATTTTGGCTACAGCGTCCACATCGACGTTGATAAAGTCGTTGGTGGGCACGCTCTCCTCTGTTTTGATGTCGACGGTAATCTGTCCGAGATACACCTTGTCGAGACGCTCAAGGAAGGGAACGCGGAAGCCACCTTTGCCAATAAGGACACGGGGCTGTGAAGAAAGACCCGAGATGATGTAGGCAAACGAGGGTGGTGCCTTGACATAAGAGATAAAAATGAATAACACGAGCAGCAGCACTACTGCCGCAATAAGTGTGTAAAAGGTCATTGGTTCCATAATGGTTTTATTTGGGTTTTGGTTAAATGCGGTCGAGCACTTTTTCTATCAGCGTGTCAATACTGTTTTTGTACTCCGTGTTCATTTCCTTGGCGTAACGGTTGGCGATGACCATACAGCAAGTCATGGCACGGTGGCCCAGTAGGGAGGCAAGTCCTGCAAGTGCGCTGGACTCCATCTCGAAGTTGCATATTCTCAAACCTTCGTACTCAAACGACTCGATTTTCTCATTCTGCTTGGGGTCGGCAATTTCAGCACGAAGTGCACGCCCCTGAGGGCCATAGAAGCCACCACAGGAAACAGTATAGCCGCGGAGCATGTCGTCTTGCGCAATCTGGTCGATTAGTCCTTCGTCGGCTATGGAAACGTAGGGTGCTCCCTTGATGGGGTCCCACTGCATGTGCTCCTTAAAAGCTTTCTCCATAGGAATATCGCAGACAACATTTCGGCCGGCATAATAGTTCAACAGACCATCGAAGCCAATGCTCTTGACGCTGGCAACAAAACAGCCTGTGGGGGTGAATGGCTGCAATCCACCGCAAGTGCCGATACGCACCATTGTCAGTGTGCGGTGCTCGTCGTACTCCTCACGGGTGTCGTAATTGATGTTGGCCAATGTGTCGAGCTCATTGACCACAATGTCGATGTTGTCGCAACCGATGCCGTGACTCTGACAAGTGATACGCTTGCCTTTGTACATACCGGTAATGGTGTGGAACTCACGGTTGCTGACTTCACATTCTTTCGATTCAAAATGAGCAGCCACCATATCAACGCGGGCGGGGTCACCTACGAGGACAATACGGTCAGCCATCTGCTCAGGACGCAGATGGAGATGGAAGCATGAACCGTCGCTGTTAATAATCAGCTCTGATTCTGGGAAGGTCTTTTTTGTTGTCATAGGTCTTTGAGTTATTTTTTGAGCATTTTGATTTCAGCGTTGCGTATTTGCTTTTCCAGTTCATGGATGCCGTTTTCTATTTGATAATACTCTTTCTCGTAGCCAAGTATCTCTTCACGAAGCTTGCTTATTTCAGCGGTGCTGGCTTTCTGTGTATAATAGTTGCGTAGTTTTTCGAGCTCCGTTGTCAGACTCTGGTATTTCTTACGCATCAGGTTCAGTTCTTTAATCCGGTCTTGGTTGTCGGCATCGCGGAAGTCGGAAGGACTGTTATAGGTAATGTCATCGTTGATGATAAACGTAAACTCAGTGCCTCTTTTCTTGGAGGCCGTTTTCTTGTTTATTGATTCGAGACGCGCCAAGGCCTCGTTACGGGCATTGCCGTCGCCCCAAGTGTCAGCTATACGTTCAATCTTTGCACGGCTGCGGATGATGTCTTCGTCATAATCTTCGGTAGAGTAGGTGAGCCTCTTCTGGTTGGGGATAAAGGTATAGATGCAAACCTTCCCTTCTGGTTGGCGACGGTCGGATGCGAAGTAGCCGATATTGGTTAATTCATCGATGGCATACATGTAGTCGTTGGCATCAGAGTTGAATGGCAGTCCGATGTTCTCTGCCAATAGGTACTGCCCTGATTCGGAATCATAGCGTGAAACGTAGATGTCGAGCCCACCTAACCCTTCGCTGCTGATGGCAGCAAAGTAGAGCGTGGTTCCGTCGGAAAGCATGAAGGGATAGTTGGTGCGCTGGAATCGGCCCAACCCTTCGAGTGCAATCGGCTCACTCCATTCGTTACCCAGTCTGTCTGACGTGTAGAGGCGTCCGTCGTTGGCAAACCAGCTTTTGTTGTTCATCTGGTTGACATAGACCGTAGAATAGGGTTGCTCCTCAGATTTGAAGAACTGGTTAAAGCCCGTGACAGCCCCTGCCTCACTGCTCAGTTTGTAGGCTTGCAGGAACTGCTGCTTGTCAACCACCACGCTGTCGATGATGACAATTTGCTGGGTGGCTTCCAGCATTTCGTCAAACTTGGTATTTTCCTCGACCGCCACTACTGGTGCAGGCTTGTTCTTTTTTACAGGCATTTTCCGCTTTTGTGCCGAGGCGGGTGTTGTCAGCATGGCTGCTATCAAGATGAGGTAAAATATGCTTTTCTTCATTTCGGTCATTTTTTATTTTACAAAGATACATAGAAATTTCTGAATACCGAACATTCACTGCCAATAATTATATGTTTTTAATATTATATAGGTGGCAGCCAGCCCCAATCCTCACAGTCCGCACAGGTGTGCATAGGGACAGTTGCAGCAACGTTCTGTGTCGGCCGTTGGCGTCAGGGGCAGTGCAGGGTCGAAGATTTCGTTGACCTTCTGCATCAGTAGCTGTACGAATCGGTCGCCGTCTGTGGTGGCTACGTCGTTGATGTATTCGCTGCCGAATTTCAGAATGGGGTTGAAGTCCTCGGCGGCAGCATGTTGGATGAATAGCAGTGCAGGTGCTACTGGCTGCTGCTGCCTGCTACGGACTATGCGGGCATAGAGAATGGCTTGCAGGTAATAGTCATTGTGATTGCGCAGCTGGGTCTCGTCGAAGATGTCGTCGACGGTTTTCAGAGGCTGTAGACGATGGGTACCTGTCTTATAGTCAACGACACGTATCTGTTCGTTGTCGTTGTTACAGATGAGGTCAATGCGGTCGGCTCGGCCACCTATGGTTGTTGTGATGCCAAGCGACCGAATAGGCATTTGCCGGGTGACGTCCTGTTCCAAACCAAGGATGGTGAAAGGAGCAAGACGGAGGTCGATGGTTACAAGCTGTCGGACGTAGTGGATGATGACCTCGCGGTTGATGACAGCCAACCCTCCCTGTGGCGCATCATTGGAGAACTCCTGTGCAAAAGCCTCGTCAACAGCCCGTTCAATGTCGATTCGGCTTTTGAGCAACCTCTCAAGGTCGGCAGCAAGAATTCGGGGACTTTGCTGCATCAGCCGCTCGTACAGTATTTGGGCTGCATTGTGAAAGATGTTGCCGAAGATGCGATTGTCGATGACCCCGTCTTCTGTGTCGTTGGGTTCGCGCAACCCTTCTACATAACAGAAGTAGAACTGCAGCGGGCAACGCATGTAGCGGTTGATGGCTGTTGGCGTGAGCAACGGGCCGTCTGAATTGGTAATGCCGAAGCGGTGCCGGAGTATATCCATGACGAAGTCAGACTTCTGTATGGGGCTTGGGTGATGTGATAGTGTGACTTGTCCGGTTTGTAGCGTGTTGCGGACAATAGTGTGGTGGCTGTCTTCGACCAGCAGCTGCAGCATGAACCGGCTCATCTCACAAGCCTGCCCGTCGGCAGTAGCGTTTGAATAGACCACGGTGACATCTGATGCACGGCTGAGCAGACGGTTAAAATAATAGGCATAGATGGCCGCTTTGTGGTCGGAGGTAGTGAGTCCAAAGGCACGGCGCAGCGAGTAGGGAATGAATGAAGAGTCGGTAATTCCACGTGGCATATTGCCCTCGTTGGTGGAGAGCAACAGCACATGGTCAAAGTCGAGGTTTCTGGTTTCAAGTACGCCCATGATTTGCAGCCCGACAGCCGGCTCTCCATGGAAGGGTATGGAGGTCTGTTGTATGAGCTGATTGATGAGTGCGGCAATCAGAAGTGTGGACTGGGCTGGTATGTCGCCGTTGTCAATGAAGCTTTTGATCCGGTTGAGCAACGTGTAGGCACGGAAGAATGATTCTGTAGCCAATGGGTCGTTAGCAACCTCTTGTTCCTTGGCCATCTCTTTCACTTTGCCGATGACCTGATCTATTGTGTGGTCACGAAGCATGCGTTGTATGAGTGAGGCGACAGGCGTTTGCTGCAATGGATAGCCAGTGGTGATGTTGACGCTCTTGACAGTAGAAGGCAGGCAATGTACGACCGTCTGCAAAAGTCCCTCGTTACACAGTACGATGGCGGTTTTCCGACCGTCGATGGCCCTACTGCCTTCACCAATCCAATTGCTGACATAGCGTGCTTGTATGTCCTCGGTGGGAGCACTGACGAGCTGTATGTTTTTCGGCCGTTGGAAGTTGTTGTAGATGTCGTTGTCCCCACTATCGAGTTCATTGGGAAAGTCGTGCAGGTTTTGGCTGATGAAGTGGCCCGCCTCAGAGCGCATGTAGTAGCGGTCGAAGTCCCAGTAGAAGTGAGCCTTCCCCTGAGCCTTGATTTGTGAGAAAAGACGGCGTTCGACCTGCTGTAGCAAGTTAAACCCTACAAAAAGGTAGTGCTCGCGTTCGAAATCTGTCGCTGCTTCTTCCGTCACCTTTCGATACAAGGCACCTTCGTATGCCAGTCCTTGTTCCGCCAGCCGCTGGTTGAAGGCGTGATAAATGTCTCCCATTCGCGACCACAGACGCAGGAACCGTTCTTTGAGAATTGTGTCTTGGTCATCGCTGAAGTTGGAGAAGAACTTCCGGATGACCGCCTTCTGTTCTTCGTTCAGATAGCTGATGTCATCGAGTTCGCGGATGTCGCGAAGGTTGGCAAATATCTTGTCGGCAGGAGCCATGTTCTTGTCAATATCATCGAAATCGCTGATGAGCAGTTGCCCCCAACCATAGAAGTGGTCAAGGGTCTCGTCAAAGCCAGTAATTTCCGTGTAGACGCGATGCAGTTCGCATACGAGCTTGATGGGGTCAGCCACTTTCAGGGAGGAGCGACGGCGGAACAGGTCGCTGATGGTGATGTAAGAAGGCGACCATAGAGGACGGTCACAACGGCGCATTAGGGCATCGTTGAGAAAGAGCGATGCACGCTTGTTGGGGAATACGACGGCAATCCGAGACAGGTCAGTGCCATACTTGCGGATGATATCTTCGGCTACGAATTCGAGAAATGCTTTCATACTTCTTCAATAATATTGCTATAGACATACCACAGATACCCTTTCACCTCAGTATGCCCCATTGTCTTCAACAGATTCATGTAGTTGCGTACTTGCTTCGGGTAATCGTTCTTCTGGCGACCGAACTTGAAGTCGACGACTATCCACTCCTTCCCGTCTGTCATCACACGGTCGGGCCGGTGTTCCTTGACTTCACCGTCCTCCATGCTGAGGATGGTACATTCGTTGAATAGCGTCCAGCGGCCGGAAAACCATTCGGCCACCTTGGGATGCTCCAAGCGTTGGCGAAGCATTGTGCTGATTCGTTCGAGTGTGACAACGTCGTCGTATATGATGCCCTCCGACTCCAATTGGTGTAGGGCAGTGCCGATGTCGTCTTTGGTTCGGATGACAGAGAAGATGCGGTGCAGGATGCTGCCCAGCTGAATGTAGCAGGTGCCTGCCTGCTCGTCGTCGCCGTTTATAAATTCACGGCTCTGGTTGCTCTGTCGGAATTTCGTTTTGACTTCGTTTGTGGTGACGGTGACATGTATTGCGTCCGAGGGTTGCAGGAACACGTTGGCCGTCTTTTTCGTTTCCATTTCCTGACGGGATGCCGTGGGGGTACCGTACTTGTAGACGAGAGGCTGGTCTGCGTCCTCCAGTCCTGTGAGCGTACCCTCATTTAGAAGAGGAAGGGTCAGTTCTATGATTTCCGACCTCGATTTCTTGGCTCCGCGTCTGCCGATGACGAACAGGCTGCTGCGGGCACGAGTGAAGGCCACATAAAGCAGATTGAGGTTGTCGACAACGTTCTGCAAGTGTTCGTTGTGGTAATCTTCTTCGTAAATGGTGCCCGTCATGCCTTTCTGGCTGTAGTCGATGGGCGCAATGGGCAGTTCGTTGAATGGTGCTATGTTTGGCTTGCACCACAGTATGTTTCCGCTCTTCTCCAATTGCCAGTCGCAGAAGGGGCATAGTACATGGTCGAACTCCAGGCCTTTTGATTTGTGAATGCTGATGATGCGCACGCCATTCGTGATGTCGCTCTGGATGGTCTTCGAGCAAATCTCGTTGTCCCATAGGCGCAGGAAGTCTTCAATAGTCCCTGCATTCTCGGCCGTGTATTGACGCAGCTGGTCGAAGAATGCGCAGAGATAGGCACTTTGGTCGCCATAGTCGCTCAGTCGGAGATCGGCAAAGAGCCGTTCTGCCAGTTCGTAGAGCGACAGGGACTTGTACTTTGTGCATCGTTCGTCGTCGAATGTCGTATGAACCGCTTTCTCAATGAATGCACGGGCCAGCTGGTCATGTGGATGAACGATGAGACGCAGGGCCTGCATCAGGATGTTGACGGGTTGCGACGCGTCCAATCGGAAAGCTTCGTCGCTCACAATGTTTATGTCTGGAGCATGCTCGGCCATGTATTTGGCAATTACCGGAATGAAGCTGTTGGTACGCACGAGTATTGCCATTTTGTCCTGCGGTATGCCTTGGCTGATAAGGCCTTGCAGTATCTCGGTGATGCGGCTGAGTGTCTGTTGCTGATAGTCTTCGGCAGTCAGTAGCTCTACACGAACAAAACCTGTTTGGGGTTTGCTGAGGGGTATCTCCTGCTTCACTTCGGAGTATGCTCTTTTCAGTTGGTCAGCCTCTGGTGTCTCTTGCAGTTTGTCATACTCCAGTTTGGCAGCCTCTGTGAAGAAAGCATTGTTGAACTGGGTAATAAACCGTTCCGAGCGTCGGTTCACCTTCAGCATCTCTGTTTGTATCATTTCTTTAGGGAACTGTTGCTCAATATCGTTCAGCAGCCGCCAGTCGCCGCTTCGCCATCGGTAGATACTCTGTTTGACATCTCCCACGATGAGATTCTCACTGCCTTGGTGGCTCATGGCTTCCTGCAGGAGTATGCGGAAGTTCTGCCACTGGACGGTGGATGTGTCTTGGAACTCGTCTATCATAATGTGCTCCAGCTGGGTACCTATCTTCTCGAAGATAAACGGTGAGTCGCTGTCGCTGATAAGGGCATTCAGTAGTTTCTGGGTGTCACTCAGCAGGAAGCGGTTCGCGCTGTCGTTGAGTTCACGCACTTTGTTCTCAATGCTGCTCAGCAGGCGTACTTGGTTCATGTGCCGCAGGGTGAGCGTTGCCGACTGGTACAGCCGCCACTGGCGTGGACGTTCTTCGACGGCATAGCGCAGGATTTCACCCAATGGGCCGTCGGCAAGCTCGTGGATGAGTTCACGGTGGGGGTGTGTCTTCGTGTACCATTTTGTCGGGTTGCCGAGACAGTTGGCTACCGTCTGGTTCTCAATGCTTTCGTCGAAGATGCCGTTCTGTAGCTTATAGAAGAATCCGGCAATGCCGCGCCGCTTTTGGGCAAGGTCATCGGCGGTTAGTCCCTCCTCTTCCAGTGTGCCGAAGAACGACTCGGCAATGTTGAGCATTCGCTCCTTGGCCGTTTGGCGGATGTCCTGCAGGGTTTGGGCATATTGGTCGAAGAAACCTTCGTGTTGCAGTCGCTCATTCAATTGCTTGCTGACGTCCTTGTAGTAGTCACGGAAGATGGTCTTCCCGAATTGCTTGATTTGTCCGATGACATTCCACGAGCGGTCGTCGGATATGTTTTCCATGATGTATTTTAGAATCCATTGCAGCATAACGTCGGTTGTCTTCAGGTCGTCCAGCATCTGGTCGACGGCCATTTCCTCTACCTGCGAGTCGTTGAGTCCGATGCGCAGGTTTGCCGTGAGGTCAAGTTCGTGTGCAAGATTGCGGAGCACGCTCTGGAAGAACGTGTCGATGGTCATCACCCGGAAGTGGTTGTAATTGTGCAGCAGCAGTTCCAGGGCAATGCCTGCCCGCTGGCTGACGAACTCCGGCGAGGCATCGAGTTTCTGGCACACCTCCTGCATATAGATATCGGAGTCGGGCAGTTGTTTCCAGATGCCGTAGAGCTGGCTGAGTATGCGTGTCTTCATTTCCTCGGTAGCCTTGTTGGTGAAGGTAACGGCGAGGATGTTGCGGTAGGCCTGCGGATTCTGCACCACAAGCTTGATGTATTGCACGGCCAAGGCAAATGTCTTGCCGCTGCCGGCTGAGGCTTTATATACAGTTAAGGGTTTTACCATCGTCTGAATAGTTCAAAGGTGAATTTGCACTCTACGTCCTGGAAATCAGAATTGAGGAAGCTGGCAAACAGGCCTATAGAGAGTAAGCGGGTAGTCACTCCGTACCCTATTTCGGAGTAGGGACGGGTTTTGTCGATGCTCAATAAACTTAGGTAGACGCGCTCTTTCTCGATGTAGTGCCCCACTATGGGAAGCCACGACGTGAAGAGCAGGGGCGACTCGTAGCTGAAGTTGGAACGGACGTAGTATCGCGATTCGTTGTACCACCGGCTATCCAGCAGCTGGAAGTCGCCTGTCCAGTCGTCGTCCCATCCTTCGGGCAGCTTATTATCGCGGAAGTGCATGTAGTCTACGAAGTAGCTGTATTTCTTTCTGCTGTAGAAGCCGCCTCCGACCTTGAAGTTGAGCTTTCGCATCGGTTTCATGTCGTACTTCAGGGAGCCGTCAAATTCCCATCGTTCGTAGTCCATGTCAGACTTAAGGATTCCTTTGATTCCCCTTTCGTAGTCAATGGTGAAGAGCGGGCCTTTCCTCCAAGGTCTCAATTTCAGCGTAAGCATAGGGGCGAAGCTGTAGTACGTCCTCGGCTTGCCATAATGCCACAGGGCATCAGGATTGTAAGGCACTCGGCGGTGGTAAGTGAAGCCTGAGGTGATTTCCAGCCAGTCGTAGGCCACGATGTTGTTGCTGATGGTCAGGTAATTGTCGTCGAAATAGTCCATCTGTTTGTTGTCTAAGTCGAGTGTGTCGCCGTGCTCATGCTGTATCTCATCGGTGATGTTGCTGTTGCTGATGCGATTGCCGTTACCGTAGATGACCTGCACCTGTCCGTTTCGCTTGGGGTTGTAGTTGAAGTAGAGGGGCAGGGTGAAGTAGAACTTCTTGTATTTGAAGTTGTAGCCGCACCACGGGTAGAACTCGAAATAGCGGTGGTCGTTGAAGTTGTACTGGGCACCAAACTTCAATTTATAGGAAAAGCCGTGGGTGCTACTGTAGCTGACATACTGCGGGTTCACAATGGGATACAGCCTCATGTATGTTTTCTTCGACTGGTAGCGTATGCTGGAGATGAGTCTGTCGCCGATGGCATCTTGCAGGATGTCCTTCACGAAGTCGAACTTTCGCGGTATTGTGTCTTCCACCACAGTCGTGTCGGGCTTGTTGCGCTCTTCAAATTCTCGCAGGATATGCTCTTCCTGGCCCGTCAGCGGGATAGGGCGGATGGAGTCCATCAGCGCCAGGTCGAACACATCTTGGACTGAGTCGGGGAGATTGATGGGGCAATCGAAGACGGCATCGAAGGTGGAGTATATCTTGTTGCCCATGAACTGGAACACAACGTTGGTCTTACATTCGATGGGAAGCAGGGCACGGGATCCATAGTCGCCCTGTACCGTTTCCGTGCGGAACCGTATCATGTCGAACTCACCTTTGAATATGGCTTTGTCCACTCGTCCCGTCTGAACGTCCACGTAGGCCTGTCCCGTTACCAGTTGCGTGTTGTCAGGCAGACGGGGCTTGAACTCTATGATGACCTGATCGTTGATGAAGGGCAGTACCCGGTATTGGTAGAAATGTTGGTTGTGCAGGTTGAAAGGCGACAGGACATGGTCATCGTAGAGGCAGACGTCGTAGATGTTGGGTGTCATGAACTCCACAACGGTTGGCAGCGTCCGTCGGTTGTGCCTGATGGTGCTGTAGCATACCTGCCTTTGCGATTCATACTCGTTGATGCTGTTGAAGCGTATCTTGTTGTAGGACTCCGAGACGAGGTAGCGGTCGCCGTCGGCAATAGAGTACATGTGGGGAATGAGCCATAGCGTGGCGTTGCGCCGCCAGACGTTGAAGTTACTCTTTATATAGACATTGCTGATGTAGCCGGCAACGTCGTTTCGCGTGAAATTGCGACGATAGCCGAAGAGTCGGCTTAGCACGAGCGAGTCGGTTGTACTCTTCGAAAACGCAATGCTGGGCATACCTGTGAGTATGCCCAGCATGATGGCAGTTATCAGTTGGTGGCATTTCACGCCGCCAAAAGTACGAAAAAATATTGAAGTCGCAAAATTTTTAACCTAAATACTTCATCAAAATCTTGGCATTGCCTGAATCGCGGAGCTTGGCGATGCTCTTTTCGCGAATCTGACGGACACGTTCGCGGGTGAGACCTAACTGGTCGCCAATCTCCTCCAGTCCCTTCTCGTGACAGCCAATGCCGAAACATTCGCGGATGATGGTGATTTCGCGCTCCTTCAGTACTTTGTTAAGTACGGAGTTCAGCTCCTGCGCCATCGACTCGTGGTCAACATGACGGTCGGTACGCGAGTCGTCGCCCGAAGCCATGATGTCGAGCATACAGTTGTCCTCACCGTCCTGGAACGGAGCGTCAATGCTGACGTGATGGCTGTCGGCCTGCATGGACTGGCCAATCTTATCCTCATCAATAGCGGTAGCCTCGGCCAGCTCCTGTACGGAGGGATGGCGCTGGTGCTCCTGCTCAAACTTGTTAATCTCGTGATTTATCTTGTTGAGCGAACCCACCTGGTTCAACGGCAGGCGCACAATACGGCTCTGCTCGGCAATAGCCTGCAGAATGGACTGACGAATCCACCACACAGCATAACTGATGAACTTAAAGCCGCGCGTCTCGTCGAACTTCTGAGCAGCCTTAATCAGTCCAATGTTTCCTTCGTCAATCAGGTCGGTCAATGTCAAGCCCTGATGCTGGTATTGCTTGGCCACAGAAACTACGAAACGCAGGTTAGCAGTAACGAGTTTGTCCTTCGCACGTTCGCCCTCTGGGCCGCCCTTTCGGATTTTCTGTGCCAGTTCTATTTCCTCGTCAATACTAATCAGCGGTGCACGTCCAATTTCTACCAGATACTTGTCCAAAGCCTCACTCGAACGGTTGGTGATGCTCTTCTGAATTTTAAGCTGTCTCATCTTAATTACCCTTAAATCTCTTTTCTTGTTTAACTGCTTGAATATCAAGCTTCTATATTACTTATACCCTTAAAGCGCCGCAAAGTTACGAAAAATATCGTTATGTTGTTCAGATTTTAACAATCTTTATAGCTTTTCTTTCAGGTATCGGCCTGTGATGCTCTCTTTGCAGCGTGCTACCTCTTCGGGTGTTCCTGCGCAAACGAGTGCTCCACCTCTGTCGCCTCCGTCAGGGCCGAGGTCGATGACGTAGTCGGCACACTTGATGATTTCCATGTTGTGCTCGATGACCAGAATCGTGTGGCCACGCTCTATCAGCGCGTCGAACGACTTCAACAGTCGGCTGATGTCGTGGAAGTGCAGTCCTGTTGTCGGCTCGTCAAATATAAATAAGGTGGGCTCCTGCCGTTCCTGCCCGATGAAACAGGCCAGCTTCACGCGCTGGTTTTCGCCGCCCGATAGTGACGATGAGTTTTGGCCGAGCTTGATGTAGCCCAATCCGACATCGTCGAGGGGCTTCAGGCGGCTAACGATGGTCTTGTTACCAGCGAAGAACTCGATAGCCTCGGAGATAGTCATGTTCAGCACGTCGTCGATGTTCTTTCCGTTGTAGCGTACATCTAAGATGTCGCGCTTGAAGCGGTGGCCGTGGCAGGCTTCGCACTCCAGCACGATGTCGGCCATGAACTGCATCTCGACCGTGATGGTGCCTGCGCCTTTGCATTCGTCGCAGCGGCCGCCGTCAGCGTTGAACGAGAAAAACTGTGACGTGAAGCCCATCTGCTGGCTCAGCGGCTGTTCGGCAAACAGGTCGCGTATGGCATCGTAGGCTTTGACGTAGGTTGCGGGGTTCGAACGTGTCGACTTGCCTATCGGGTTCTGGTCGACGAACTCTATGCGCTTGATGGCGTCAATGTCGCCTTCCAGTCCGAGGTACTCGCCTGGGGCGTCGCACACGTCGCCAATCCTGCGCTTCAGGGATGGGTAGAGTATGCCTTTCACAAGGCTTGACTTTCCGCTGCCCGAAACACCCGTCACGACCGTCATGACGTTGAGAGGGAAGCGGACGTCGATACCCCGGAGGTTGTTCATACGGGCACCTTTCACGCCAATATACTGGTTCCAGGGACGGCGAGACTGGGGCACAGGTATGGTTTCCTGACCTGTGAGGTAGCGCACGGTGTAGCTTAAAGCCCCCTCCTTCCTCCCCCCACTGGGGGAGGTTATTACCTCAGATGAAGCGCCTGAAGCCTCCCCCAGTCGGGGAAGGTTGGAGGGGTCTCCCTCAAACACGATTTCGCCGCCCAGCCGGCCCGCATCGGGGCCAACGTCAATCAGGTAGTCGGCGGCCCTCATGATGTCCTCATCGTGCTCGACCACCACCACCGTGTTGCCTAAGGCCTGCAGCTCCTTGAGCACATGAATCAGCCGGTCGGTGTCGCGGGAGTGGAGTCCGATGCTGGGTTCGTCCAGGATGTAAAGCGAGCCGACGAGGCTGCTTCCCAGACTGGTACAGAGGTTGATACGCTGGCTTTCGCCGCCGGAAAGTGAGTTGGAGAGACGGTTGAGCGTCAGATAGCCAAGTCCCACATCCAGAAGGAATTGCAGGCGTGAGCGTACTTCCGCCAGCAGCCGTTTGCCCACCTGGGCATCATACTCGTTCAGTTCCAGGTGGTCGAACCATTCCTTCAGTCTCACCACAGGCATTTGCACCAGGTCGGTGATGCTGCGCCCGCCTATCTTGACGTATTCGGTTTCAGGCTTCAGTCGGGTGCCGTGACACTTGGGACACGTTGTCTTACCCCTGTAACGGCTCAGCATGACGCGGTACTGAATCTTGTACTGGTTTTCCCTGACCATCTGGAAGAACTGGTCGATGCAGGGTTTCTCCTTCTCGTCTTTGTCGCTGGGCAGTCCGTGCCACAGCTGGTCCTTCTGCCTTTGCGTCAGGTTCATGTAAGGCTCGAAGATGGGGAAGTCATCCTTGGCGGCGTGCTGTATGAACCATTGTTGCCACTCCTTCATCTTCTCGCCGTGCCAGCAGACGACGCAGCCGTCGTAGACCGATAGGGTGGTGTTGGGGATGACCAGCCGCTCGTCGATGCCGATAATCTTGCCGAAGCCCTGACACTCAGGACATGCGCCGACGGGCGAGTTGAATGAGAAGAACTGGTCGGAAGGTTCCTCGAAGGTGATGCCGTCGGCCTCGTAGCGCATGGAGAAGTCGTAGCAGATGTTCGACGGCAGGAACATCAGCCGGCACTCGCCCTGTCCTTCGTAGAAGGCCGTTTCGGCAGAGTCTACCAGTCGGGCGATGACGTCCTTGGAGTCGTCTACTGAGAGTCGGTCGATGACGAGGAACAAGCCCTCTGCATCCTCCCCCGACTGGGGGATGCTATTCATATAATCGTCGATACGCTGGAAGTCGCTGCCCGTGAAGAGCCTCGCATAGCCTTCCAGCTGGTAAGCCTTCAGCTGCTGCTCCAACGTTCGGCCCTCGGCAATGTGGACGGGAGCCAAGACGACGAACTTCGTGCCCCGCTGGTACTGCAGCATCTGCTGCACGATGTCCTCCGTTGAGTGCTTCTTCACCTCCTGTCCGCTGACTGGCGAATAGGTGCGCCCGATGCGGGCATAGAGCAGCCGCAGGTACTCGTAGATTTCCGTCGACGTGCCCACTGTGCTTCGCGGATTGCGGCTGATGACCTTCTGCTCGATGGCGATGGCAGGCGGTATGCCCCGTATGAAGTCGCACTCGGGCTTGTTCATGCGTCCCAGGAACTGGCGTGCATAGCTCGACAGGCTTTCCACGTAGCGGCGCTGGCCTTCGGCGTAGAGCGTGTCGAAAGCCAAAGACGATTTGCCGGAGCCACTGACTCCGGCAATCACCACGAATTTGTTTCGCGGAATGCGCACGTCAACGCTCTTCAGGTTGTTGACGCGCGCTCCCTTTATCTCAATATATTCTTCCAATCTTTACAGTATTGTCTTCACGGCCTCGAGCATGCCCTTCTGCTGGATCAGGTCGAGGAAGTTCTTTACCATCATGTTCAGGCCCTGAATCTTGTTCAGGTCTTCCTGCCAGATGAACTCAGCGCCGAGCACGCCGTCGGTTACCTTCTGCGTGTCCTCGGTAGCCCACAGCTCCTTCAGCAGGTCCATGATCTTCTGGTCGTCGTTGGGCACAATCTCCACACCGTCCTGACGCTTGCCACCCTTGTAATAAGTAATGATGGCGGCGAGTCCGAAGACGAGTCCCTTAGGCAGCTCGCCCTTGCGCTCCAGGAAGGTCTTCACGCCGGGCAGGTCGCGGGCCTGGAACTTCGGGAACGAGTTGAGCATGATGCTCGTCACCTGGTGGTCAACGAACGGGTTGTCGAAGCGTTCCAGCACGTCGCCGGCAAACTTCTCGAGCTCGTCCATCGGCAGGTCGAGCGTCTGCATCAGTTCGTCGAACTGCACCTTGTGGATGTATTTGCCGATAACCTCGTGGTTGCAGGCATCGCGCACGATGTTCACACCACTCAGGAAGGCCACGGGCGAGAGCACCGTGTGCGGGCCGTTGAGCAGCGTCACCTTACGCTTGTGGTAAGGCTCCTCGCTGGGTACGAACAGCACGTGCAGTCCAGCTTTGTCGGCGGGGAATTCCTCGGCCACTTCCTTCGGAGCCTCGATGACCCACAGGTGGAAGTTCTCGGCCTGTACGACGAGGTTGTCGCGATATGAGATTTTCTCCTGAATCTGTGCAATTTCCTTGCGGGGGAAGCCCGGCACGATGCGGTCGACCAGCGTGGCATAAACGCCGCACGACTCTTCGAACCACTTCTTGAACTCGGTGGGCAGCTGCCACAGTTCAATGTACTTCTCGATGCAGTCCTTCAGCACGTGGCCGTTCAGGAAAATCAGCTCGCAGGGGAAGATAATCAGGCCTTTCGAGGGGTCGCCGTTGAAGGTCTGCCAGCGGCGGTAGAGCAGCTGCACCAGCTTGCCGGGATAGCTGCTGGCGGGAGCGTCGTCCAGTTTGCAGGCGGGGTCGAAGGCGATGCCGGCCTCGGTGGTGTTCGAGATGACGAAGCGAATCTCGGGCTGGTCGGCCAGAGCCATGAAGGCGGCATTCTGGCTGTATGGGTTCAGGGCGCGGCTAATCACGTCGATGCGCTCCAGCGTATTCACGGCCTTGCCGTTCTCGCGGCCCTGCAGGTTGACGTGGTACAGGCAGTCCTGGCCGTTGAGCCATTCTGCCATACCGCGCTCGATAGGCTGTACGACAACGACCGAACCGTTGAAGTCGGTCTTCTGGTCCATGTTCCAGATAATCCAATCAACGAACGCGCGGAGGAAGTTTCCTTCGCCAAACTGAATCACTTTTTCGGGCATCACGCTCTTAGGCGCGAACTGTTTGTTTAATGGTTTCATTTGCTTTGTATTTGTTTTAGATGCTTGTTTCGTTAAATTCGATTGCAAAGATACGAAACATTTTCTGAACTACCAAATTTACTTGTATTGTAAAGTGTTAAAATCAGCGTAAAGGTTTGCAAAGAAAAAGCGGGCACGAGAGCGGTTTTGTTGATTATTTTCATATCACCCGCAGACAGCTGTAAGCGCCCTGAAATGCCCCAAAAAGGGGGCTTTGAGTTTCCCTAGGGTAAAACCGGAGTTTACCCTATTGAAACCCCCAGTTTACCCTAGGGAAACTCCGGGTTTGCCCGGAGCAATCTCAGAGCCCGATTTGGGGAAATTTTCGGTGTAAACTATTTTTACTGTTTTGTTGCCAGTAGCAGGCAGGCCCAGCCGTTTTCCTCAAGCTGGCTGACCAGCTGTAGGCCACATTCCTCGGCTTTGTCCACTAACAGGGGAATGTCGGCGGTGTAGAATCCGCTGAGTATCAGTTGGGCCCCGTCGGCCATCTTGCTGCGGAAGGTGGGCAGGTCGTTGAGCAGTATGTTGCGGTTGATGTTGGCCATCACCAGGCCGAATTTTCCCTCCACCTTATTTAATATAGTAGCGTCGCCCAGCAGCGGGGTGATGTCCACCTGGTTGATGACCGCGTTGTGGCGGGTATTGTCGACGCTCCATTCATCGATGTCGTAGGCCGTACACGCGCTGGCCCCCAGCTTCATAGCCACGATGCCGAGGATGCCTGTGCCGCAGCCGCAGTCGAGCACCCGCTTGCCGTCGAGCGGCAGCGTGAGCAGCGTCGAGCACACCATGCGCGTGGTCTCATGGGTGCCTGTGCCGAAGGCTAAGCGGGCGTCAATCTCAATTGATAATTGATAATTGACAGTTGATAATTGTTCAGGCAGGTGGCGTCCGTCGTGAATGACGAGGCGGTTGTCGACAACGATGGGGTCGAAGCCCTCCTGTTCCCATTGCTCGTTCCAGTCGCGGTCTTCGGCCTCGCCTACCTTATAGCTGACGGTGACGTCGGGGAAGGGGAACGACTGCTGCAACTCGTCTAACTGCGACGGGTCGAACAGCTGTTGCTGGACGTAGCCCGTCAGGCCCTCTTCCGTCTCTTCAAAAGTCTCGAAACCAGCCTCTCCCGTGAGTGCTGCCAAGAGGTCGCAGGCGTCGCTGTTGAGGGGAGAAAGTGTGAAATTTACTTTGTAATACTTCATAAGTTGTTAAATTTTGGGGCAAAATTACAAAAAATAGGGAAAAACCTATCATAGTTTAGGGTTTTTCCCTAATTTTGCAGTAAAATTAAGAGTAATTTTGTAGCGTGAAACTATAAAAGTATAGGAGATATGATCATGAACAGCAAATTATTAGTATCGCTCATGTTGGGGGCTTTGCCTCTGACGATGGTAGCTCAGGACGATGACATGTACTTCGTTCCTGCGAAGAAGAGTACGGCGGTACGGACGCGAACCAGTGTGGCGCCCCGTCCCGCACCCGTGTATTATTCGGGCAGCAACCGCGACGTGGACGAATACAACCGCCGTGGCGGCAGCTATTACCAGGTAGTGTCGAACGACTCGACGGGCAACGACATCATCGACTTCAACGGTGAAGTGGGCGTCTATCCCGACTCGGTACTGACCGAGGACTACGCCCTGACCCGCCAGATGAGCCGCTGGGACGGCTATGAGCCGGAGGAGGCTTATCGCGAGGGGTACCGCGACGGCCGGATGAACTCTTTGAGCTGGCACTCGCCCTGGTACTACTCATCTTATTATCCCTGGTACGATCCCTGGTACTACGATCCCTGGTATTACGGTTACTACGGCTGGTACGGCGGCTGGTACGACCCCTGGTACTACGGCTACTCGTATTATTACCCCTGGCGCCGTTCCTACTGGTACGGCAGCTACTATCCTTACTACGGCTACGGTGGCAGCTACATTGTCACCACACGTACTACTGGAACGCAGAACCACGGCCGCGTCAGCTACAGCTCCCCCCGTGGCATCAGCAACGGACGTAGCTCGTCCTACTCGTCAGGCACCTTCGGCGGACGCAGCATAGGTACCGCGTCGGCCAACCGAGGCTCGTTCGGCACCTCGCGCAGCTCGAGTTCGCGTCCGGCCTCCCGACCTACTTCTTCCAACACCCGCGTCACCAATTCCTATGGTAACTTCGGTGGCAACCGCTCGGTGTCGTCCAGCAGTACGCGCAGCTATACGCCCTCTTACTCCAGCGGCAGCAGCTCAGGCGGCGGTGGCGGCTTCAGCGGCGGCAGTTCCGGCTCGTCGGGTAGCTTCGGCGGCGGTGGCAGCTACGGCGGCAGTCGTTCTTCCGGCGGTGGCGGCGGTGGCGGTGGCCACTTCGGCGGCAGGCGCTAATCATTGAAAAAACGAACTTTGACCAACTAATATTGACGATTATGAAGAGAATACAGCTATCATTAGCCATTAGTCTGTTGGCAGTCAGCCCCATGCTGGCGCAAGAGACATACGAGAATATGAAGGTGATGACCGAGGACCTCAACGGAACTGCCCGTTATGTAGGTATGGGCGGAGCTATGGAGGCACTGGGTGCCGACATCTCGACCATTAGCAGCAATCCCGCCGGTGTCGGTCTGATGCGCAAGTCGTCCATCAGCGCATCGTTCGGATTGGTCAGCCAACAGGATGCTGCAGACTTCCCGCACGGCAACAAGACCAATATGAGCTTCGACCAGGCTGGATTCGTCTATACGGGTTTCGACGGTAACGACTCGTGGGTGAACCTCGGCTTCAACTTCCACAAAAGCCGCAACTTCGACTACATACTCTCGGCAGCCGACGGACTGGGCAACGCCTCGCAGAACAAGCTGACATACGCAAAGGCCAAAAACGGACTGCTCTATGAGGTAGCCGGAGAACTGACTCCCGACTTCAACCGCAGCTACGCCTCCTGCAACCAGTTGGACGACATCTACGCCCGCAACCTGAACTACGACACCCGTGACAACACGTGGTACTACGACGAGGCATGGGCCTACACCCTGAACCGTGCCCAAAAGGGCTATGTCGGCGAGTACGACATCAACTTGAGCGGCGGCGTCAAAGGCCGTGTGTATTGGGGACTTACCGTCGGCATCCACGACGTCAGGTACCGCCACTACGGAGAATATACGGAACAGCTGGACGGATTCCACCTGACGGTGGCCGACGACCGCGACATCAGCGGCACGGGTTACGACATCAAGGCCGGCGTCATCGTGCGTCCCATCGAGCAGTCGGGATTCCGTATCGGCGCCTACGTCCACACGCCGACGTGGTACACGCTGACCACCTCGAACGACACCTACGTGTCCGACGGTTCCATGACCGTGTACGGAGGAGAGTCCTACAAGTTCAAGCTCTACACCCCGTGGCGCTTCGGACTGAGTCTGGGCCACACCGTAGGCTCGATGCTGGCACTCGGAGCTACCTACGAGTACACAGACTATGGCAGCTTGGACACCCGCTACGTCACCGACTCCTACCTCGACTGGTATGGCGACTACCACGACCGCAGCGAGAGCGACAACGTCATGAACCGCCACACCGAACAAACCCTGAAGGGCGTGTCGACCCTCAAGTTGGGTGCAGAGCTGAAGCCGGCTCCCGAACTGGCAGTCAGGTTAGGCTACAACTACGTATCGCCCATGTACAGCAAGGACGGCTTCAAGGACGGTACCCTCAGTTCTGACGGTTCCTACTACAGCTCGGCCACCGACTATACCAACTGGGACTGCACCCATCGCATAACTGCCGGCCTGGGCTACACGCTGGGCAACGTCAACCTGTCGGCAGCTTACCAGTATAGCATGAGGAAGGGCGACTTTTATCCCTTCATGAACTACATGGACAACGACAATCCTGCCGATGACAATATCTGCAATTCCGTCAAGGTGAACGACAAGCGACACCAGCTGATTTTCACCTTAGGCTACACTTTCTGAGCCGATTGTTGCACTTTGCAACCGAGTTGCACGACGTGTGCCGTAACTTTGCACCCGGAAACAAATAAAACCGGACAAAGTTATGGCACACGTTCATCATCACCACGACCATGAGTGCTGCTCGCACGAGCATCACCATCATCACGAGCATCATCACGACGGCATGAAGCAGCAGATTACGACGATTGTAGTCGCCGCCCTGTTGCTCGTAGTTGCCGTGTTTGTGGAGCACCACTACAGCCTGCCTGTGTGGCAGTTGCTGCTCGTCTATCTCGTACCTTACTTAATAATAGGATTCGGCACGCTCAAGGAAGCTGCCGAGGGCATTGCCGAGGGTGAACCCTTTAATGAGCACTTCCTCATGTCGGTGGCTACCATTGGTGCCCTTTGCATAGGTTTCCTGCCGGGGGCCGAGACCCAGTTTCCGGAGGCCGTCTTCGTGATGCTGTTTTTCCAGGTAGGCGAGTTGTTCGAGGGCTATGCCGAGGGCAGGAGCCGCGAGAGCATAGCCCACCTCATGGACATCCGTCCCGATGTGGCCTATGTTGAAGGGGTAGGGGAGGTGGCCCCTGCTGACGTGACCGTAGGCAGCGTCATCATCGTCCGTCCTGGCGAGAAGGTGCCGTTGGACGGTGTCGTCATCGAAGGCCGTTCGGCACTCAACACCGTTGCGCTGACGGGTGAGTCGGTGCCCCGTGAGGTAGACGTGGAGGATGAGGTTATCTCGGGCTGTGTCAACCTTTCGGGTGTGCTCCGCGTCCGCACCACGAAGAATTTCGGCGAGAGTACCGTCTCGAAAATCATCGACCTGGTGGAGCATGCCAGTGAGCACAAGTCGCGCAGCGAGACATTCATCACCCGCTTTGCCCGCATCTATACGCCGGTCGTGGTCTTTGCAGCCCTAGCATTGGCCGTCATCCCGACACTATGGAATGCCGTTCAAGGTTCAATGTTCAACGTTCAATGGATATACCGTGCCCTGATGTTCCTTGTCGTCAGCTGCCCCTGCGCATTGGTCATCAGCGTCCCGCTGACGTTCTTTGGCGGCATTGGCGGCGCATCGCGCCGAGGCATACTGGTCAAGGGTGCCAACTATATGGATGTTCTGTCAAAGGTTGACACGGTGGTGTTCGACAAGACAGGCACGCTGACGCACGGACAATTTGCCGTCGAAGTGGTTCATCCTGACTCCTGTGACGAGCATCAGCTGCTGCACTTGGCAGCCCACGTTGAGCACTTCTCGACCCATCCCATCGGTGCCGCCCTGCGCGACGCCTTCCCTGACGAGGCCACCGACGGCTGTAGGGTGAGCGACGTAGAGGAAATTCCCGGTCAGGGCGTTCGTGCCCGCGTCGGCGACCTGTTGGTTTGCGTCGGAAACATCAGGCTGATGGATGCCGTCGGTGCCCGTTGGCAAGACTGCCACCACGTGGGAACCATCATTCATGTAGCCATCGACGGCGTATATGCAGGCCACATCGTCATCAACGACCGCATCAAGGAAGACAGCGCCGAAGCCATCGCCCAGCTGCGGAAATTGGGTGTCACCAAGACCGTCATGCTGACGGGCGACCGACGTGCAGTAGCCGAACACGTGGCCAAGACCCTCGGACTCTCCGATTACCACGCCGAGTTGCTGCCTGCCGACAAGGTGGAACAAATCTCAAACCTCAAATCTAAAACCTCAGATCCCAAATCAAAGCTCGCCTTCGTCGGCGACGGCATCAACGATGCGCCTGTGCTGGCGCGTGCCGACGTCGGCATAGCGATGGGCGGACTGGGCAGCGATGCTGCTATCGAGGCAGCCGACGTGGTGCTGATGGACGACAAACCATCGAAGATAGCCGAAGCCATCCGCATAGCCCGCCGCACCCTTGTTATTGCCCGTCAGAACGTGTGCTTCGCCATCGGTGTCAAGGTGGCCGTGCTGCTGCTGGCTGCTTTCGGCGTGGCTACCATGTGGCTCGCCGTCTTTGCCGATGTCGGTGTCACCGTGTTAGCCGTGCTCAACGCTATGCGTGCCCTCAGGGTATGACGTTTAGACAAAGTATAAATATCGTACAAATCCTGCAAAAGATTTGCAGGATTTGTTTTTTCTACGTATCTTTGCCGACACATTTTTATTCACTAACAAATACTAAGAACCGTAATTTATGAAGAAGAAGTTTATTTGCGCCGTTTGTGGATATATCTATGAAGGCGATGCAGCTCCCGAGAAGTGCCCCATCTGTAAGGCTCCTGCCTCCAAGTTCTCTGAACTGAAGGACGATGCCGACATGACCTATGCTACCGTTCACAAGATTGGTGACGGCAAGCCCGAGGGCGTCAGCGAGGAGATGATTCAGGACCTGCGCAACCACTTTAACGGTGAGTGCGGCGAGGTAGGTATGTACCTGGCTATGGCCCGTCAGGCCGACCGTGAGGGCTATCCCGAGATAGCCGAGGCTTTCAAGCGTTATGCCTTCGAGGAGGCCGACCATGCAAGCCGTTTTGCCGAGTTGCTGGGCGAGTGTGTATGGGACACCAAGACCAACCTCGAGAAGCGTGCCGCCGCTGAGGCCGGTGCCTGCGAGGACAAGTTCCGCATTGCTAAGAATGCCAAGGCTGCCGGTTTCGACGCCATTCACGATACCGTACACGAGATGGCCAAGGACGAAGCCCGTCACGGTGCAGGTTTTGCCGGACTGCTGAAGCGCTACTTTGGTAAGTAAAAACTTCCACCCGTTTACACATGAAATGCCGAGTTGCTATTCCCTGCAACTCGGCATTTCTTGCAAAAAAAAGAGCATAATTATTTGGAGAAACGGATTTTTTTAGTACCTTTGCAGACATCTATATAAACCGATAACTAAATGGAGTGAAAATAAGGCTACTATATATCATCATCGTTCTGGCATTCTTCGCTGTTCAAGGGAAGGCCGACGTTCTTGCTTACAGCAAGGAGCGTCCGTTGCTGTTTGGCATCGACCTGGACTATCCGCCCCTTGAATACATTGATGAGACGGGCAAGCCTCAAGGCTACGACATCAAGTTTACGAAGGAACTGATGAAGCGTATGGGCATACCTTTCACCTATAGTCCGAATACGTGGGAGAACATTGCCGACGATGTGCTAAGCGGGCGTGTTGACCTGGCCATGATGGTGTATTCGCCTTACCGTAAGGACGCGACCAATTATTCGAGGGCAGTCTTCCGCTTGTATTATCAGATAGTCTATCGCAAGGATGATAAAGGCGACTTCGATGTGCGCCACCTGGCAGGCAAGTCGGTGGCCTACATGGCATCGCGCCCCATCAAGGACACCTTGACCAAGGCAGGGGCCGTGTTGCACGAAATCAAGAACCTGACGAGGGCGACGAAGGACCTGGCGGTGGGCAAGTATGATGCCGTCATTTGCTTCCGTTATCAGGCGAAATACATGCTGGATAGGTATAAGTTGAAGAACTTGGTGGCTGAAGACCTGACGCTGACACCCCGTGAATACTGCTACGTCAGCGATGATAAGGCATTGATTGACTCCATCAATACCGTACTCGACCAGATGGAGGAGGAAGGCTACATAACCAACATTTATGGTGAAGTGTCTTCTGCGTTTGCCGACTTCAAGGTGCCGGAATGGGTATGGTATCTGTTGCTAATGCTCGTCTTGGTCTACTTGGTGGCGTTTATCTTCTTCCAGAAACGCTACCAGCAGAAGCTGCAGCGCGAGATGCATCGTGCCCAGCGCAGCGAGAAACTGAAGTCGGTGTTCCTGGGCAATGTCAGTCATGCCCTGCGTACTCCGCTGAATGCCATCATCGGCTTCTCGGAAGTGCTCGATACAGAGGATGATGCCACGATGTCGCAGAAAGACCGTCACCAGTTGCTGGGTCTCATCAACAGCAACGGCAAGCAACTGCTGCACTACATCAATCAGCTGCTTCAACTCTCGGAGATAGAAGGCAACGACATACCGCTCGACATAGTGAAAGTGCGCTTGGCAGAGACCATGAAGGCGTGTCTCGGTGAATGCAGGAGCGAGGTTGCCGAGGGTGTGCAGCTGCGCATGGAGGGACCTAAGGCTGTCGTAATGGCCGACGAGCGGTATATGCGCTTGGTGACGGAACACTTTCTGAACAATGCCGTCAAGCATACCAAGCAGGGCAGTATCGTGCTGAGGTACTCGCTCGTAGACAATGGGCTGCGGGTGGAGGTGCAGGACACGGGCGAGGGACTGCCTGAGGCTCTGCGTGAGAACATCTTCCGGCTGCTGTCGGAGGAGGCCACTTTCGTGCAGAACGAGATGCCAGGGCTGGGACTCACCATCAGCAGGACTATCATTGAACGGTGCGGCGGCCGTATCGGAGCAGAGTCGCCCCAAGAGGGAGGTACCATTCTGTGGTACTGGATTCCGGTAAAGGTTAAAAAATAAAAAGGTAAAATAGTAAAGAGGGTAAGAACAGATGACGCTGATTATTGTCATAATGTTGATTATAGGCTACCTGCTGATTGCCACCGGTCACCTGACAGGTGTCAACAAGGCTGCCATAGCTATGTTCATAGGTACGGTAGGGTGGGTGGTCTACATCTGCTGGGGTGCCGACTTCGTCATGTCGCAGCATCCGTCGGAGTATGCAGAGTTCCTGAACGGTGAGGCTCCGTCGAGCGATGCCGTCAAGTACTTCATCTATGACGACGTATTCCTGAAGTATGTGGGACGAGCAGCAAGTATCGTCATGTTCCTGATAGCCACGATGACCATTATCGAGATACTCGACAACAACGGATGCTTCGACTTCATTACCGAATGGATTCGTACCCGTAACTCCAAGCGTCTGTTGTGGACCATTACGCTGGCCACGTTCATCCTGTCGGCCAACCTCGACAACCTGACGACGGCTACCATGATGCTGGTCATCATGCACGCCATTGTGCGCAGCCGCCGACAACGTATGCTGATAGGCGCGGCCATCGTGTTGGCTGCCAACTGCGGCGGAAGTTTTACCGTTATCGGCGACCCTACGGGGCTGTTGCTGTGGGGCGACGGGGCCGTGACGGCCACCAACTTCTCGGCCTATCTGGTGCTGCCTGCCCTGGTGGCCTGGGTGGTGCCTACCATCATGATTAACCGTCAGCTGCCCGACCGCTTAGATACGGAGTGGAGTGCGCCGCCCTATCGTGGTGATGATACCAACCTGAACCGTTGGCAGCGTTTGGTGATGCTGTTTGTCGGCATCGGCGGTCTGTGGTTCATTCCCACGTTCCATAATATTACAAAACTGTCGCCATTCCTCGGTGCCCTCTGTGTGCTGAGTGTGCTGTGGGTAGTCAACGAGGCTTTCAACCGCAAACTGAACGATGCCGACCAGATGGCTCAGCGCCGTATCCCCCGTGCCATACAGTATGGAACTATCCAGCAGATGCTCTTCGTGATGGGCATTATGCTCGGTATGGGCGTCATGACCGAGACGGGCGTATTGGGCGACATCTCGGCATGGATTGACTATAACATCCATAACGTCTGGGTTGTGGGCATCCTAAGTGGCGTGCTCAGCGGTGTGGTCGACACCTTCACCATTGCCATCACCGACATTTCGCTCTACCCTGTAGTCGAGGCCGACGCTTTGGGTGTGTGGGCCGATGGCGACTATTTACAGAACTTCACGCTGAATGGTTCCTATTGGAAGGTCATCGCCTTCTGCACAGCAGTTGGCGGTTGCCTGCTCAGCGTGGGGTCTACCAGTGGCTTGGCCCTGATGAAGATGGAGCACGTCAGGGTGGGGTGGTATCTGAAGAACCTGACTCCAAAGGTGCTGCTCGGCTTCGTGCTTGGGCTGCTGATTCTTTTTGTGGAGACAATTTTCCTTTAATTCAATAGACTATGGCAAAGATTAAAACTATCGGTATTCTGACGTCGGGAGGCGACGCCCCCGGCATGAACGCGGCCATCCGTGCCGTGACACGCGCTGGCATCTACAACGGTTTCAACATTAAGGGCATCTACCGCGGCTATGACGGCCTCATCAAGGGTGAGGTGAAGCAGTTCACGACGGAGAATGTCAGTGGTATTATCACCAGGGGCGGCACCATCCTGAAGACCGCTCGCTCGAAGGAATTCATGACCCCCGAGGGCAAGCAGAAGGCCTACGAGACGCTGCAGAAGGAGGAAATAGACGCTTTGGTGGTAATCGGCGGTAACGGCTCGTTGACGGGTGCCCGCGACTTCGGCATGGAGTTCGACTTCCCCTGTATTGGACTGCCCGGCACTATCGACAACGACCTCTACGGCACTGACTCCACCATCGGCTACGACACGACGATGAACACCATCATGGACTGCGTGGACCGCATCCGCGACACCGCCAATTCCCATGAGCGCATCTTCTTTATCGAGGTGATGGGTCGTGACGCCGGCTTCTTAGCACAGAATTGCGCCATCGCTTGCGGTGCCGAGGCTGCCATCGTGCCCGAGGAGGTAACCGACGTTGACCAGTTAGCCGCCTTCATGGGCCGCGGCATCCGCAAGTCCAAGAAATCGTGCATCGTCATCGTCTCTGAAAGTCCCAAGTGCGGCGCCCTCTACTATGCCGACCGCGTGAAGCATGAGTTCCCCGAGTTCGACGTGCGCGTATCTATTCTGGGTCACCTACAGCGTGGCGGCACCCCGTCGGCCCGTGACCGCATCCTGGCCAGCTGCACGGGTGTAGGAGCCGTTGAGGCCATTATGCAGGGGCAGCGCAACATCATGGTCGGTGTCCGCAACAATGACGTGGTCTACGTGCCCTTCTCAGAGTGCATCCGCACAGACAAACGCTTCGACAAACGCCTCATCACCGTACTCGATGAACTGAGTATTTGAGGAATTGAAGAACAGCAATATCAGTTTTAATGGCAAATATTAAGAAGATTGTGCTCACGGGTGGGCCTTGTGCGGGAAAGACGACGGCGCTGGTGCGCATTATCGAGCATTTCAACAGCCTTGGCTTTAAGGTCTTTACGGTACCCGAGGTGCCTACACTCTACAGCTTAGGCGGCTGGAACTACCTGACGCCCAACCGGCGGCTCTATTACGAAGGCGAGCGTGCCATCCTCGAAACCCAGCTGGCTCTGGAGAACCACTTCCTGCGCATGGCTGAAGTATGCACCAAGCCAGTACTCATCGTCTGCGACCGTGGGACGATGGATATCTCTGCCTATATGAAGCCTGAGGAGTGGGAAGACATTACGGCCAAGGCCGGCACCAATAGTAATCAGTTGCGTGAGCGTTATGATGCCATCCTCCACCTTGTGTCGGCAGCCGATGGAGCTGAGCAGTTCTATACCACCGCCACTAATTCCACCCGCTACGAGAAGGCCGATGAGGAAGGGCTGCGCTTAGCCCGTGAGCTGGACAAAAAGGTGGTTAAGGCTTGGATGGGGCATCCCCATCTGCGCATCATTAACAACCACGACGACTTCGAGAATAAGATGAACCGCGTCATCCGTGAAATCTCCAACGTACTCGGACTGCCGCAGCGTGTCACCGAGGAGCGCAAGTACATTGTTGAAATTACCGGGCAGTTGCCTGAGACCGTCGACAGCGAAATCCTGCAGACCTACCTCGTCAGCGAGCCGGGAACGGAAGTTCGCTTGCGTCGTCGTTCGTGGAAGAACGGCAAGGTGGTGAATGTGCACAACACGAAGAAGCGTACCGGACCGGGTGAGCAGATAGAGACAGAACGTCAGGTGGAGAACGCCCTCTATGAGTCGTTGCTGCAGCAGGCCGACCCTTACCGCCAGTCCATCAGCAAGCTGCGTCAGAGTTTTATCTGGAAAGGCCAGTGCTTCGAGCTTGATACCTATCGTGGTCCGCTTGAGGGATTGGTGATTCTCGAGACCAAAGGCATTACCGATGCTGAGAACGTCAACTTCCCCCCCTTTATCAGGGTGAAGAAAGAAATTACCGGCAATAAGGAGTACTACAACTACAATCTTGCCCTTAAACGTTAAACAATAAACTGGGGAGGCTAAACAATAAATGAGCAGGAAATCCGTTTTATCAATATGATGAAACGGATTTCTTTATACCTTATTATATTATTAAGCATACTGACTGCATGCTCTGACAACGACTCGTTTACGACCAGCCGCAGCCATCTGCTGACTTTCTCGACAGATACGGTCAAGATGGACACCGTGTTCTCTACGGTTGGTTCCAGCACTTATTCCTTCTGGGTCTTCAACGACTCGGGCGATGGCATCAGGTTGAACTCTGTCAGGCTGAGGAATGGCAATCAGACAGGCTTCCGTGTGAACGTGGACGGCTCTTATTTAGACAACACGATGGGGTCGATGGTGAACAACCTGGAAGTGCGTAAGGGCGATAGCATACGTGTGTTCGTGGAATTGACGCCTCCCGAAAACAAACAGCAGGAACCGCAATTGGTACAGGACGACCTCGTGTTCTTGCTTGAGAGTGGGGTGGAGCAGCGCGTCCGTCTGAGGGCCTATGCTTGGGATGCTATTTCTGTCACTAACCTGACAGTCAGCAACGATACGGTCATCGAGTCAATGAGACCCGTCATAGTCTATGGCGACGGTATCGTGGTCGACAGCGGTGCGGTGCTCACGCTGCGCAATACCGTACTCTATTTCCACGACAAGGCCGGCATCAGGGTTAGGGGTACGCTGAATACAGAGCACGTCTTGATGCGGGGCGACCGGCTTGACCACATGTTTGACTACCTGCCTTACGACCGAGTGAGTGGCCAGTGGCGCGGCCTTTCCTTTGAGAAGAGTTCGATGGGAAACGTATTGACCGACACGGAGATACGCAATGCCACGACGGCAGTCATGATTGATTCTGCCGCTGTAGACTCTACCGTTCAGCGGCTGAGCATGACACGTTGTATCGTTCATAATGCCAAAGGTCACGGCGTGGTTTCCCATCACAGCCATATAGCACTTCATTATTGCCAGCTTACTAATACGATGGGCGACTGTCTGTCGGTGTATGGGGGGATTGCCGATATCGACCATTGTACGTTGGCACAGTTCTATCCTTTCGCGGCCAACCGTGGTGCTGCCTTGCGCTTTGCCGATGAAGGTGCGGACTTCCGCCTGACGTGTACCAACAGCATTATGACGGGCTACGACGATGACGTGGTGATGGCCGAGCGGAGTGACACGACGCATCTGTTCCAATACTTGTTTACCGACTGCCTGATGCGAACGCCTGCCGTTGACGGTGACACCGTCAGCTTCAAACGTATACTTTGGGAAACGCCTAAAGACAGCATTCAGGGCAAGCAGCACTTCGTGAAAATAGACGAGGGGAACCTTGACTACGATTTCCACCTTGACTCACTGTCAACGGCGCAAGGTAAAGGGTGCTATTAGTAATCCGTCAGAATTCTGTGAATGAGAGCGGCATCAGGTTGCTGATACCGTCGATGACGTACACCTTCTTCGTGCCGTAGAGCAGTATGCGAACCGGCTGGTGGAAACGGGTCTCAGTCTCAATGAGGACCTGACGGCAGGAACCGCAGGGCGATACGGGTTCGTCCTGCAGTTGGCCGCTGGGTGTACGTGCAGCGATAGCCAGCGCCTTGACTGGCACATCTGGATACTGGACTCCGGCAGCAAAGATGGCGGTACGCTCGGCACAAAGGCCGACGGGATAGGCCGCGTTCTCCTGGTTGCACCCTAAAAACTCCACACCGTTGTTCAGCAGCAGTGCAGCCCCAACGCAGAATTTCGAGTAGGGGGCATACGAGCGGGCGGTGGCCTCAATCGCCAGTTGGACGAGGTGCTGTTCTTCCTCAGTCAGTTCTTCCAACTGACATTCCTTGATGTTGATTTTCAGTTCCAGATCTTTCATGTTATAGGCTTTTTAGGGTAATGGCTATTGTAGGGTGCTCTTGTACCAGTCGAACAGTTTCTGTACGCCGTCCTCTATCTCCACCTTGTGCGTCCAGCCGAGCGAATGGAGTTTCGACACGTCGATGAGCTTGCGCATGGTACCGTCGGGCTTGGTAGCGTCGAATTCAACGGTGCCTTCGAAGCCCACTGCCTTGACGACGAGTTCGGAGAGCTGGCGGATGGTGAGTTCCTTGCCTGTTCCGACGTTGATGTGGCAGTTGCGAATCTCGCCCAGTTTGGGTATGGCACCGCCGCGTCCAGCCGAGTGGTTACGGTCTACTGTGCCGTCGACGCTTGCACCGTAGTGTACGCTGCTGTACTTCTCGATGCCGATGATGTCGCTGAAGTTGACGTTCAGCAGCACGTGGACGGAGGCATCGGCCATGTCTTCGCTCCAGAGGAACTCGCGCAGCGGAGTACCCGTTCCCCAAAGCACCACCTTGTTGTCGTAGATGCCGTACTTTTGTAATACCGTCATTACGTCATCACGACAGGCCTTGCCGTCAACGCCTTCCACCGGACGGATGTCGAGGTCGCGGCGAATGGCTTCCCAATTATCATCGTGGATGAGCTTGGCCAGATACACCTTACGCATCATGGCAGGCATGACGTGTGAGTTCTCTAAGTGGAAGTTGTCATTGGGCCCGTAGAGGTTGGTGGGCATCACGGCTATGTAGTTCGTACCGTATTGCAGGTTGTAGCTTTCGCACATCTTCAGGCCGGCAATCTTGGCAATGGCGTACTCCTCGTTAGTGTACTCTAACGGCGACGTCAGCAGGCAGTCTTCCTTCATGGGTTGCGGCGCGTTCTTCGGATAGATGCACGTGGAGCCGAGAAACAGCAGTTTCTGGACACCGTGGGCGTAGGACTCCGAGATGACGTTACATTGCATCTTCATGTTCTGCATGATGAAGTCGGCGCGGTAAAGTGAGTTGGCCATGATGCCACCCACGAAGGCGGCAGCCAGAACTACACCGTCGGGACGCTCCTCGTCGAAGAATCGGCGCACAGCCACCTGGTCGGTGAGGTCAAGCTCCTCGTGGGTTCTCCCCACGAGGTTGGTATATCCGCGACCAATCAGGTTATTCCAAATAGCGGAACCCACAAGTCCGTGGTGTCCCGCTACGTATATCTTACTTTCTTTATTCAGCATCGTCCATGTGTGCTTTGATGAACAACTTCTTGACGAACTTCATGTCGTGCCTGACCATAATCTTAACCAGGTCTTCGAACGACGTCTTCTGAGGGTTCCAGCCTAACTTGGCCTTAGCCTTGGCGGGGTTGCCTAACAGCTGGTCAACCTCGGCGGGACGGAAATACTTCGGGTCGACTTCGACCAGCGACTTGCCTGTGGCCTTGTCGTAGCCTTTCTCGTCGATACCGTCGCCGCGCCATTCCAGTTCGATGCCCACTTCCTTGAAGGCCAGGGTGCAGAACTCGCGCACGGTGTGGTATTCGCCGGTGGCAATGACGAAGTCGTCAGGCTCGGGCTGCTGCAATATGAGCCACATGCACTCGATGTAGTCTTTGGCATAGCCCCAGTCGCGCAGCGAGTTGAGGTTACCCAGATAGAGCTTGTCCTGATAGCCCTGGGCTATGCGTGCTGCGGCTAATGTTATCTTGCGGGTGACGAAGGTCTCACCTCGGCGCTCGCTCTCGTGGTTGAACAGGATGCCGTTGCAGCAGAACATGTTGTACGACTCGCGGTAGTTCTTCATAATCCAGAAGCCGTAGAGCTTGGCTACAGCATAGGGAGAACGTGGATAGAACGGGGTCGTCTCCGACTGGGGCACCTCCTGCACCTTGCCGTACAGTTCGGAAGTAGAGGCCTGGTAGATGCGGCAGCTGTCGGCCAGTCCGCAAATACGTACAGCCTCCAACAGTCGCAGCACACCGTTGGCATCGGTGTCGGCCGTGTATTCTGGCACGTCGAACGACACCTTCACGTGGCTTTGTGCTGCCAGGTTGTAGATTTCCGTCGGACGCACCTTCGAGATGACGCGCACCAGTGACGAGGAGTCGGTCATGTCGGCCCAGTGCAGGTTTACCAGTCGGGCTTTCTTCATGTCGCGCACCCACTCGTCGAGGTAGAGGTGCTCGATTCGAGCCGTATTGAATGAAGAAGAACGGCGCATGAGACCGTGTACTTCATATCCTTTTTCAATGAGAAACTCGGCCAGATACGAACCGTCCTGGCCTGTAATACCTGTGATAAGAGCTATTTTCTTGCTTTCCATACTCATTTTATTTGGTGGTTTAAGTGCCACTGAACTGCTTGATGCGTTGCTCCTCTGAGAGTTTGCAAATCAGTAGCGTGTCGTTGTTCTCGGCAACGATGTAGCCGTCAAGTCCCTGCACGACCACGCGCTTCTCTTGCGTAGTGTGGACGATGCAGTTGTGACTCTCGTACATATTGATGTCTGTACCGATACACGCGTTGCCGTACAGATCCTTGTGGCTTTGCTGGTGCAGCGAACCCCACGTGCCAAGGTCGCTCCATCCGAAGTCGGCGGGACAGACGAATATCTCTTCGGCCTTTTCCATAATGGCATAGTCAACCGATATACTATCACATTCCGGGAACCGCTGGTTGACAATGGCCTGCTCGTTCTCCGTTCCGTAGATAGGCAGCATCGACTCAAATATCTTGGCCATCGTTGGCTGGTACATGCGGAAGGCATTGACGATGGTGTGAATGTTCCAGATGAAGATGCCCGCATTCCAGAAGTAGTACGGTTGCTTGATATACTGCTTAGCCGTCTCTAAGTCGGGCTTCTCGCGGAAGGAGTCTACACGGAATATCTCCTTGTTACGTAGCGAGTTGGCGCCTAAGTTGGCTTGTATGTAGCCGTAGCCCGTTTCCGGACGGTTAGGCTTCATTCCAAGTGTCACGATGGCGTCGGTGTCGCAGGTGAACTTCATGCACTCGCTGATGACGCGCTGGAACTCCTGGACGTTCATCACGATATGGTCGCTGGGGGTGACCACGATGTTTGCTTTCGAATCTTTCGACTTGATGCGCCAGGAAACGTAGGCGATGCAGGGTGCCGTATTGCGACGGCATGGCTCGCAGAGGATGTTGCTCCGGGGCATGTCGGGCAGCTGGGCAGCCACGATATCGGCATACTTCTGGTTGGTCACTACCCAGATGTTCTCGGGTTCCACTAAATTGCCGAAACGCTCGACGGTCAGTTGCAGCAGGGTCTTTCCTGTTCCGAGTACGTCAATAAACTGCTTCGGATGCTCAGCAGTACTCATAGGCCAGAAGCGGCTTCCTACGCCGCCAGCCATGATGACAAGATGATTGTTAATTCGCCCCATAATCGTATGTGTTGATAATAATCTGCAAAGATATACAAATAAATTGAAACTACCAAACGTTATAGGGAAAATCTTTTCATTCCATCCGAAATGCTGACATAACTACCTTATTTGCGCTTGCCCAGATAATGCTTGGCTGCAAAATAGGCTATGGCGAGCAATACCAGAGCGAGAATGGCACCTACGATGTAGTGGTTGTACTGCTCGATGGTTGCGTTCAGCTCGTTCTCTGGAACGATGGCGTGCAAGTACCATCCCATAGCTGCCAGGATGGTGTGCCAGCAGCCTGCGCCGATGGTGGTATAGAGCAGGAATTTCCAGTAGTTCATGCGTGCCAGCCCGGCAGGCAGCGATATGAGGTGACGTATACCGGGTATGAGTCGGCCCGTGAGTGTTGCCACGATGCCGTGATCATCGAAGTAACGCTCGCTCTTTTCCACCTTCTCCTGATTGAGCAGGCACATCTTTCCCCATTTGCTGTTGGCAAACCGGTAGATGACGGGACGTCCCACGTAGAGTGCCACGAAGTAGTTGATGCTGGCACCGATGTCGGCACCGATAGTGGCAAAGAGCACTACCAAGATTGCGTTCAGGTTGCCACCGGCAGCATGGTAGGCTGCAGGGGCGACCACCAGTTCTGACGGTACAGGTATGACGGTACTCTCCAGCAGCATGAGCAGCAGGATGGTGGGGTAGTTGAGGTTATTGAGCAGGGTGCTGATAAAGTTCATTTGATTATCTTTTTCATGTGTTCGTAATACTCCTCGGGCTTCATGCCCTCGGGGAACAGTTGTGAAAGCACCTGGCGGGCTTCCTGTGGGTTGTGCTTCAGGGCTTTCTGCAGGTATTCCAGGAATTCGTCGTAACGCTTCAAGTCGTAGCAGCACAGTGCCATGTAGGAATAGCCTTCGTTCCAGTCGCTGCCTACAATGTTGAAGAAGTTGTGGAACATCGAGTAGCTGGCCTCGACGAAGCGGTTGTCGTAGAGCGACACGATGATGCGCATCAGCGTGCGGTAGAGGTGGCCCGTGTCGCTCAGTGCCTTCTTGAAGCAGTACTCGGCTTCTTTCATACGCTTGTTGGCCAGCAGGATATGGCCTTTGATGACCAGCATGTCCGTATGGTCGCAGTCCAGCTCGCTGGTCTTGTCAATGTAGTAGACAGCCGTTTCGGGCATTTTCAGTTCGCTGTAGGCAAAGCCCAGCTCCTGATAGATTTCCACTAAGTAGTAGGAGTCGTCAGGTGCCACTTTCTCCGCTTGTAGCAGGCGCTCGACGGCTTCCTCATAACGGCCCAGGTTGATGAGGCATGTGCCTTGGTGGAGCAGTCCGAACTCGTCGTCAGGTTCCTTTTCGCTGTAGCGCTCAAAGTACTTCAGCGCATCCTCGAAGTTATCGAGCTTGTATAGTGCGTTGGCTTTCACCAGTATTCCCTCGGCGTCGTTAGGGTCGATGGCAATGGCGTATTCGCTGCTGGTCACCGATGCGCCGTAGTCTTCCTTCATGAACTGCGTGTTGGCCAATGCGTTCCAGTAGCGTTTCTGGAAAGGGTTTTTGTCGAGCAGCTCGTTGAATATGCGCTCCGAGTCGTCGTACTTTCCCAAGCCGAACAGCGTTCGGCCCATCATCTCCTTGAAGTCGTCGGTATTGTCCTGCTTGGCGCGCATCATCCACTCCAGTGCCTTCTCGTTGTAGCCGTAGTCGGTGTATAGGTTGGCCACATCGAGCACGTAGTCCTGGTATTCCTCGGGCGGTACGTCCTTGAAGCACTCGCGCAGGTAGTTGTCGGCCTTTTCTATCTCTTCCTGTGCAATCCATATCTCGGCGCGGCAGTAGATGTACTCAGGTAGCTCCTTGTCGATGATTTGCCCCAGATAGTACTCGGCCTCCTCGTAGTTCTCTTGGTTGATGGCGTTGTGTACCTGGTAGTTCAGCGCTACCACAGAGTCGGGCTGCAGTTCAAGGATGCGGTCCAGCACTTGTTGGGCTTTGTCGAATTGCCCCTCCTGCTGGTAGTAGTCGGCAATGTCGGCCAGGTCGTCGGCATCCATGAATATGGATTGCCCCGACCTCGCCGCCTGCTCATATTCGTTCAGCAGTTCGCGGAACTCCTCGTCCTCAAAATATTCGTCGTTGCTCAACTCCTCAGTCCTACGGTTTTGTTGAATACAGGGTGCTCCTGCGTCGAATCGGGGTCAACGTTGAAGTAGCCGATGCGCTGGAACTGCAGGTAGCTCAGTGCCGGCATGCTGGCGGCAAATGGCTCTATGTAGCAGTTTTTCAGGATGGTCAGCGAGTTGGGGTTAATCATCTGCTTCATGGCAGTCACGGCGTCGCACTGCTGTTCCTCGCGTATGCGGGCCAGCTCGTCGCGCGGATTCTCCACCTTCCACAGCCGGTCGTACAGCCTCACCTCGGCACTAATGGCATTGTGGCAGCTCACCCAGTGCAGCGTCTTGCCCTTGATTTTGCGGTCGGCACCAGGCAGTCCGCTGCGCGTTTCGGGGTCGTAGGTGCAGTAGATGCAGGTCACGTTGCCGTTTTCGTCTTCGTCGCAGGGGTGCTCCTCGTTACATTTAATAATGTACGCGTTCTTTAATCTTACTTCCTTACCTGGAGCCAGACGCATGAACTTCTTCTCGGCCACCTTCATAAAGTCATCGCGCTCTATCCACAGTTCGCGGCTGAACTCCACCTCGTGCGTGCCGTCGGCCTCGTTCTCGGGGTTGTTCACGGCGGTCAGCTGTTCCGTTTGTCCCTCCGGGTAGTTGGTGATGACCACCTTCACCGGGTCCAGTACGGCCGCTACGCGCTGGGCACGGCTGTTCAGGTCGTCGCGTATGGCACTCTCCAGCAGCGCCATATCGTTCAGCGCGTCCATCTTCGTGTAGCCAATCTTGTCGATGAACTTCACCAGTCCCTCGGGCGAGTAGCCGCGACGGCGCAGCCCGCAGATGGTCGGCATGCGGGGGTCGTCCCATCCGCTGACCAGTCCCTCGTTGACCATTGCCAGCAGGTTGCGCTTCGAGAGCAGCGTGTAGTTCAGGTTCAGTTTGTTGAACTCCGTCTGGCGCGGACGGTTGTCCTCAATGTTGTCTGTCTCGCCCTTCCACTCCTTCATCCAGGTGACGAACAGGTCGTACAGGGGGCGGTGCTCCACAAACTCCAGCGTACACCACGAGTGGGTCACACCCTCCAAGTAGTCGCTCTGGCCGTGGGCGAAGTCGTACATCGGATAGGCGTTCCACTTCGTGCCTGTCTTCACGTGAGGCTTGTTCAGCACGCGGTAAATCAGCGGGTCACGGAACAGCATGTTCGGGTGGGTCATGTCAATCTTGGCACGCAGCACCAGCGTACCCGGCTCGCACTGGCCGCTGTTCATGTGCTCAAACAGCTTGAGGTTCTCCTCCACGGGACGGTCGCGGTAGGGGCTGTTCGTGCCCGGACTGGTGGTCGTGCCCTTCTGCTGGGCTATCACCTCGGCGCTCTGCTCGTCCACGTAGGCGCGGCCCTGCTTGATGAGCCACACGGCAAAGTCCCACAGCTGCTGGAAGTAATCTGATGCGTAGTAGACGTTGGCCCACTGGAAGCCGAGCCACTTGATGTCGTTTTCGATACTCTCGATGTATTCCGTGTCCTCCTTCACGGGGTTCGTGTCGTCGAAGCGCAGGTTGCACTCGCCGTTGTATTTCTTGGCCAGTCCGAAGTCGATGGCGATGGCTTTGGCGTGGCCTATGTGCAGGTAACCATTGGGCTCTGGTGGGAACCGCGTCTGCAGCCTTCCGCAGTTCTTGCCTGCTGCCAGGTCGTCAATCACTTTCTGTTCCACGAAGCTCACCGACCGCTTCTCCTCATTCTCGATGTTTGTTTTCTCAATCATTTTTCCTATGTTTCTTTATTAACGGTGCAAAGGTACAGCAAAATCCTGAAACCGCCAAACTATTTCCCGCTTTTTCTGTTTTTGGCACGGATTACACGAAATAACGAATTCTTTATTATTCACTTACAACCCATCAAAAAGATTTGGAGCGTATTGTTTTTTTATTTACTTTTGCAGGCAAAAGCAAAACTATAAGTGACAATGAATCCGGACAATAACACCACCTCGAAGCCCGAGAAACACATGGGATGGCGCGGCAGTAGGAAAAACTACTGCTGGCCAGGTACTTATCACATCACTATTAGTGTCGCGGAACGCAGTCAACAACCATTTGGATATATTGTGGGAGATGTAAGCAAGCCTGACGGTGACCCGCTCGCTCCGAGAGTCTTCCTTTCGGAAGTGGGCAAAATGGTGGAGCAGGAACTGCTGAACAGCATCCATAGTCATTATCCCATGATAGAGATACATGATTATGTCGTCATGCCTGACCACCTGCATTTCATAGTTGTGGTAAGGCGGCCCATCATCAGTAGCAACGGGCGTGAGACGCATTTAGGGCAGGTGATTGCTGGCTTCAAGAAAGGCTGTAACCGGCGGTACTGGGAATTGACGGGGCAGAGGTGGCAGGGTGAACCTGCCGAAGCGGGACGTGATGCCGGCCCGCTTCCTGCGGTTCGCCCGCAGGGTTCCAGGCCTCCCTCGACCGCCAGTACGGGTCGGCCGCCGCTTTTCAGCTATGGCTATGTAGACGTGATGCCCCTGAAGGAGGGGCAACTGGAACGGCAGCGCGAATATATTCGCAATAACCCACGCTATCGCCTGATGCGCCTGAGCAACCCCAAATGGCTCCTGCCGCAACGTGCCTCCGTTGCGACCGCGCTCACCCTTCCTGCCTTGAAGGGCTATCTACAGCGGGAATGTGGAAAGCATTTTGATGCCGATAAATGGGAGACGGTCAGGCAACGCTTACTCGCTGAGGATAACGCCGTCGTTTGCGATAGCTACGGCAACCGTGAATTGCTGAATGGCCGCCTGTTGCCTGTCGTCTGCCACAGAAAAGATGCGGGCCTGTTTGAGGTGCAAAAAACCCGCTGTCTTGCCGCTGCTGCTGGTGCCGTCCTCGTCTCTGCCCGGATTGCCAAGGGCGAACAGGACATCATCAATGCTGCTATCCGTCAGGGATGTTCTGTCGTGACTGTCGAGGACAATGGTTTCCCATCGCTCTATCATCCTTCAGAGCAGCGTATAGACCTGTGTAGTAAAAATAAACTGCTGATTGTCAGTCCGTGGAAATACGTTTACCGACGAGCAGCCGACACCATTTCCGTTATAGAATGTAAAACCATGAACTGCGTTGTTCAGGCACTATGCCGTACAAAAGATTCTTGGTGGAAATCCATAGGCTAATTTGAAATATGTTTACACTGGGATTTTCGGTAAAAGGCTCTGGAACTTTGCTCCGGGCAAACCAGGAGTTTCAGTAGGGTAAACCTGGGGTTTCAGTAGGGTAAACTCCGGGTTTACTTACGGTAAACTCAAAGCCCCCGTTTTGGGGTGTTTCAGGCCACTTTTACTGGTTTTGGAGGTTTGCGAAAATATCTTACAAAGATGCCCAAGGCCTTCTTGGTAATGAAAAGAATATTGGGGAAATATGATAGGTAATTGAGAAAAATGTTGTATCTTTGCATCATTAAAAACCATCAACCTATGAAATTATTACTATCACTTTTGTCGGCACTATTGCCGTTCGCCGCGCCAGCACAGCCTGCCGCTACCGATATGGTGAAGGACTGGGAGAACCCCGCCGTGCTGGGTATCAACAAACTACCGTATCACGCCACGCTTCAACTGCCCTCACGGTGGAAGGACTGCCGCGAGATAGTGAGCCTTGACGGTCGGTGGAAGTTCCGCTGGTCCAAGGACCCTGCATCGCGTCCTGTCGGCTTCGAGGCCGAGGACTACGACGTGAGCCGTTGGGACGACATCACGGTGCCCGGCAACTGGCAGACCCAAGGCTTCGGGCGGCCTATTTATGTCAACATGCAGTACCCCTTCCACCGCGACCGTCCGAGTGTCACGGGCGAGCCCGACAAGCGTTGGTATGCCTACGACCACCGCAACCCGGTAGGCTCGTATGTAACGTTCGTCGACCTGACCAAGGAGCAGGTGGCCCGTCACCTCGTGCTGCACTTCGGCGGCGTAAGCTCGGCCTTCTACGTCTATGTGAACGGCCAGAAGGTGGGCTACAGCCAGAACTCGATGTCGCCGGCTGAGTTCGACGTTACCCCCTACGTCCGCGAGGGCCGCAACCGTGTGGCCGTCGAGGTGTACCGCTGGAGCGACGGCTCGTATTTGGAGTGTCAGGACATGTGGCGGCTCAGCGGTATCTTCCGTGAGGTACAGCTGTGGGTGCGCCCGCTGGTTCACATTGCCGACTATCGCGTCCATGCCGAGCCAACAGCCGACTACTCGCGGGCTGACGTCAGGGCCGTCATTGCCGTCAGCAACGCGGGACGGCAGCGGGACGCCGTGGAAGCCGTGCTGACTATTGACGGGAAAACCGTCAGAGAGCGGGTGAGGGCGATTAACGGTGGCGACACGGTGCGCGTGAGTCTGGCCTGCGTCATCGACAAACCCCGGCTGTGGTCGGCCGAGAAGCCCCACCTCTATCCCTTCAGCGTCGAGCTGCTCGACGGCCGGGGTCGCCTCATCGAGCACTTCGATTACCACTTGGGCGTGCGCCGCGTCGAGTGCGTCGGCGAGGTGTTCAAGGTCAACGGCAGGAACGTCAAGCTGCGCGGCGTGAACCGCCACGACCACCATCCCGTGACTGGCCGGTATGTTGACGATGCCACCTACGAGCAGGACATCCGACTGATGAAGCAGGCGAACGTCAACTTCCTGCGCACGTCGCACTATCCCGACCGCGAGTACCTCTATGAGTTGTGCGACCGCTGGGGTATCTACGTCATGGACGAGGCCAACCAGGAGAGCCACGGCTACGGCTACGCCAACCGCGAGATGGGCGAAGACCCGGCATGGCGCGTACCCCACGTCGACCGCGCTGTCAGTCTGGTGGAGCGCGACAAGAACCATCCGAGCGTCATCCTCTGGAGCCTGGGCAACGAGGGCGGCGTAGGCCCCAACCTGAAGGCCATGCACGATGCAGTCGTAGCCCTCGACAGCACACGCGTCCCGTTCTGCGACACCGACCGCAGCCAGTCGGCCATCTACGACGACGGCTACCTCCCGCCCAACCGTCTGCGCGAAGAAGCCCGCAAGGTCAGCGACCGTCCCTTCATGATGCGCGAGTATGCCCACGCTATGGGTAACTCGGTGGGCAACCTGCAGGAGTACTGGGACGTCATCTACGCCGACAGCAGCATTTGTGGTGTCGCCATTTGGGACTGGGTGGACCAGGGGTTAAGTGATAAGTTAATAGAGAAAGGTAATGGCTCGTTCCTATACGGCGGCGACTTCGGCGACCAGCCCAACGACGGCCCGTTCTGCATCAACGGCCTCGTAGGCCCCGACCGTGTGCCCCATCCCCACTACTACGAGGTGCAGCACGTCTACCAGCCGCTGACGTTCGTCCGCGATGCTGACGGCCAAATCCGCATCATCAACCGCGACCAGTTTACCGCCCCCGACGAGTACGACATCACGCGAGACACCGTCACCGTTGACGGCGAACGCCTGCTGAACGTCGCTGCCCGCCTCAAGGCCGACCAGCCCTGGGCGCCAAAAGGATTCGCCGTCGCCCGCGACCAGTTCGTGCTGCAGCCCTACGCCTTCAGGCAGACGCTGGACGGCGTGCCCGCCAAAGTGCAGAAGACTGCCGCCGGCCTCGTTGTCTATACCGATCGCGGCACCGTTACCGTCAGCAACGACGGCACCCTAACCTTTGGTTATCTGAGCAGCGGAGCCGCCGCTGCCAAACTTGAGCCCTACTTCTGGAAGCCCGAGAACGACAACCAGCACGCCGCCCACTTCGCTGAGCGACTCGCCGTCTGGCGCAACGCTATGGACAAGCGCACCAGCAAATCGTTCCGCACCGAGAACGGTGCCGACGGCCTCAGGATAATCAGCGTCACCACCCTCCCCGTGGGAGCCGAACTCGAGCTCACCTACACCATCGTCAAGGACGGTCGCATCAAGGTTGACATGGACTACCGCCCCACCACGGGCAACAACATTCCGCTCATCCCCAAACTTGGCATGCGCATGCGGCTGCCGGCAGCCATGACCGCCATCGAATACTACGGCCGAGGCCCCTGGGAGAACTATCCCGACCGCAAGCGCAGCGCCCTCGTCGGCCGCTACACAATGCCGCTGAGCGAGTATGAGACCGATTACATCCATCCGCAGGACAACGGCTGCCGTACGGACGTACGCTGGTTCAAGATAGGTAGCGAGGAAACGACGCTCCGTATCGACGGTCTGCAGCCTCTCTGCATCCGTGCCTGGGACTACGGCGAGGAAGACCTGGAGCCCGCGAAGCATCCCAGCGAAATACAGCGCGGACGGTTCGTCAACCTGAACGTCGACCTGAATGTCCACGGCGTCGGAGGTATCGATACCTGGGGGCAACGTACCCTCCCACAGTACACCATAGACGGCAACAAACCCTACCACTACGGATTCATTCTGAGTTGGCAATAGGTCTTTATGTTAAAGTTACTGAATATGTAGTGCTGGTATCAGAATATTTTTGTACCTTTGGTCTCGAAACAAAACAAGAGTGAAATATGCAATGGCTTGAAATCGCTGCCGTCGTCATCCTGGTGATGATTGGCATTTTTATCTACCGTAACAAAACTAACGCATAGGGTGGATATGACTATGAGAAGTATCGGGCTGGCCTTTGCCTGCTGGCTGACGGCGGTATCTGCTATGGGGCAGACACCCCAGCAGTGGCGCGACTCGTTGGCGGTACTGAACAAGGGGATAGAACACTACCCAAAGTCGACCGACCTGCGGCTGAGAAAGGCGGCGGTAAACATACAGCTGGACCAGTGGGAGTATGCCGTCGAGGAGTATGGCAACGTGCTCGGGATTGACCCCGAGAACTTGGCGGCACTCTACTACAGGGCCTATTGCAACAGTCATCTGAGGCAGTATGCGATGGCTAAGAGCGACTACGAGTCGTTTCTGAAACTGGCTCCGATGAACATGGAAGCCCGTCTTGGGCTGGCACTGGTCGACGAGAAGATGGGGCGCAAGACGGATGCCCTGGACCAGTATAACCAGCTGGTGCAGATGTTTCCCGACTCTGCCGTCTGCTATGCTGCCCGTGCTTCCTACGAGACCACGCTGGAACAGTATGACGCGGCCCTCTACGACTGGGACGAGGCCATACGGCTGCAGCCCCGTAACTTGGAATACGTGGCGACGAAGGCCGACCTGCTGACCAGGCTCGGACGCAAGGACGAGGCGCGCAGGCTGCTGCTGCAACTAAGAACGAAGAAGAAACTATGAAACTGAAATTCACCATTCAATACGGAACCCAATGGGGCGAGAGCATGCACGTGGTGCTATGCTGCGGTAGTCAGGATGGTACGCTGAGAACGTCGAACCTGCTGATGACTACGCAGGACGGCTTGTGGTGGAAGCTGGAGACAGCCGTTCTGGAGAGCCGCCAGCACCCCGTCAGCACCATCACCTACCATTATCAGGTGGAGGACGCCGAGGGCACGGTGCTGAGGAAGGAGTGGTCGCAGGTGCCGCGTACCTACTGGTCGGACTCGTCCAAGAACTACGTCTTCAACGACCAGTGGCGCGATATGCCCCTCTGTGCCCATCTGTACAGCAACGCTTATCTTACCACCGTCGGCAAGGCTGTGGGAGAGCATGTGGAGGCCAGGCGGCTGCCGCTCTATCGGAAAACTATTATATTCCGAGTGTCGGCACCCCAGCTGACCAAGGGCCACTCGCTGGCTTTGCTGGGCAGCCATCCGGCAATGGGCAGCTGGAGCACGGCCCGCTATCTGCGGATGGAGTATATCGGCCAGCAAGACTGGATACTGTCGGTAAACGTTGATGTGGTGCCGATGTCTATAGAATATAAATATGTGGTGGTGGATGACCAGACGCACGAGCTGACGGCGTGGGAGGAAGGCGACAACCGCATGGTGCAGGAGGAACTGAGCGACGGCGAGGTGCGTGTGTGCTATGGCGGCATCCTGCGCATGAAGGAGAAAACTTGGCGGGCTGCCGGTGTGGTGATACCCGTCTTTGCCCTACGTAGCGAACACTCCTGCGGTGTGGGCGACTTCGGCGACTTGAAGCGCATGGTGGACTGGGCTGTTGATACCGGCATGAAGCTGATACAGCTGCTGCCTGTGAACGATACGACGACCGACGGCCGCTGGCACGACTCCTATCCTTATAACATCACCTCGTGCTTCGCCCTGCATCCCCACTATCTGGACTTGGAGCAATTAGGCGAGCTGACGAGCAAGAAGGCCATGACCGCCTATCGCCGTCAGCAGCGCGAACTCAATGCGTTGCCCTACAGCGACTATGAAGCCGTTGAGCGGGTGAAGTCGGAGTACGTGAACAGCATCTTTGCCGAGCGTGGTGAGCAGACCTTGGCTTCCAACGAGTTCAAGGCGTGGTTTGAGGACAATAAATGGTGGCTGGAACCCTATGCTATGTACAATGCACAATGTACAAAGGATAACGTTCAAAGTTCAACGTTCAATGTTCAACGTAAGATGTACGTCCAGTACCACCTGCACCTGCAGCTGAAGGCGGCAGCCGACTATGCCCGTTCGCGTGGTGTGGTGCTGAAGGGCGACGTGCCTATTGGCGTGAACAGCGACAGCGTGGAGACTGCCCAGCATCCGGAGCTTTTCAATAGGGACAGTCAGACGGGTGCTCCCCCCGATGCGTTCTCGCCGTTAGGCCAGAACTGGGGATTTCCCACGTATAACTGGGAGGTGAAAGGTAAGAGGCTAAAGGTAAGAGGTAAGCGGCTGGAGGACTGGATGCGCCAGCGCTACAGGTGGATGGAGCAGTACTTCGATGCCATCCGTATTGACCACGTGCTGGGCTTCTTCCGCATCTGGGAGATACCAAGCGACGCTGTCTACGGGGTGTTAGGGCACTTCTCGCCGGCTCTGCCACTGACCGTTGGCGAGATAGAGTACTTCGGACTGCCCTTCAGGGGAGTCTTTACACGGCCTTTCATCAACGACCGCATCCTGGATCGTATCTTCGGCATGCATGCCCAGTACGTACGCGATACCTTCATGATAGCCAAGGCATACGGGCTGTACGAGCTGAAAGCCGAGGTGGATACGCAGCAGAAGGTATGCCAACACTTTGAGGGGCATGGCGACGAGAACAGTCTCTGGATTCGTGACGGCCTGTACCGGCTCATTGCCAACGTGCTCTTTGTGGAAGACCCGCGCCAGCCGGAAATGTATCATCCCCGTATTGCTGCCTATCAGGAACCGGTGTTCGAGGCCCTGAACAGCGAAGAAAAGGATGCCTACATGCGGCTGTATAACAACTACTTCTATCAGCGTCACTCCATGTTCTGGGGTGGGGTAGCCATGCATAGGCTGGGCGACACGCTCAGCGATACGCGCATGCTGGTGTGTGCCGAGGATCTCGGCATGTTGCCCGATTGTGTGGCACCCGTCCTTGACGCTCTCCGCATCCTGACCCTTGAGGTTCAGTCTATGCCCAAGCAGAAGGGCTTCGAGTTCAGCCATCTCGACGGCAACCCCTACCGCTCGGTATGTACTATCTCCACACACGATATGCCGCCGTTGCGACTGTGGTGGGAAGAGAGTAGTGAGCGCACGCAGCGCTACTACGTGACGATGCTTCAGAAGGAGGGGCGTGCGCCCGAGCACCTGCCTGCCCACATTGCCGAGGAGATTATTGCCCGCCACCTGTATTGCCCCTCCATGCTTTGTGTGCTGTCGCTCAGCGACTGGTTAGCTATGGACGCTGGGCTGCGCCGCAAGAATCCGCGTGAAGAGCGCATCAACGTGCCCAGCGACTGCTATAACCGTTGGCAGTACCGCATGCACCTCACCATTGAGGAACTGCTGAAGGCCGAGCGTTATAATAATAAGGTACGCACGATGATTACACGCAGCAAGCGATGAGCTACCAGACCTACATTTTTGACCTTGACGGGACGCTGCTCGACACGCTTGGCGACTTGGCGGCAAGCGTGAATTATGCTATGCGCACGCACGGCATGCCTGAGCACTCGGTGGACGAGGTGTGTCGTTTCGTGGGCAACGGCGTGCGCCGGCTGATGGAGCGTGCCGTCCCGGGGGGTGCCGACCATCCTGCGTTTGAAGCGGCCTTTGCCACCTTCCGCCGTCACTATATGGAACATTCACTCGACACGACGCGCCCTTACGAGGGTATTCCCGAAATGCTTCAGGAACTGAAGCGCAGGGGCAGGCACACGGCCGTGGTCAGCAACAAGTTTGATGCTGCCACCAAGGAGCTGTGCCGCCATTTCTTTCCAGACACCATTGAAGTTGCCGTAGGCGAGCACGAAGCCGAGGGCATCCGCAAGAAGCCTGCTCCCGACACCGTGCTGCAGGCGCTGAGCCAGTTGGAAGTAGGGCAGGAGGGGGCTGTCTATGTGGGCGATAGTGATGTGGATATACAGACGGCCCGCAATTCTGGGCTGCCGTGTATCAGCGTGCTGTGGGGCTTCCGCGACCGTGAGTTCCTTTTGGCCCACGGTGCTGAAACCTTCGTCAGTCAGCCCTTAGAACTGTTGTTATGAGTACCGCCTCGGGTAGCGCAGCACTATGGCCAGGATAGTCGCGATACCGATGGCAAAGGGGTAATAGAGGTAGGGTAGGATGGCTATCGGATTGAGTTCTGCCAGCCCTGCCGCCATGAGCATCTGGGCACCGTAGGGTATCAGCCCTTGGGTAAAGCATGAGAACGTGTCGAGGATGGAGGCACACTTGCGGTTGTCGAGTCCGAAGCGGTCGCCGATATGCTTGGCAATACCTCCTACCGTGATGATGGCTACGGTGTTATTGGCCGTGCAGACGTTGACCAGCGACACCAAGGCTGCAATTGACAGTTCGGCACCTCGTTTGCTTGATACGTGGCGGGTTAGCAGATTGATGATATAGTCGATGCCGCCCTGCTGCTTGATGAGGGCCAGCAGTCCGGCTGCCATCATGGTGATGATGATAAGCTCGCCCATACTCACGATGCCGTTGCCCATCGAGCCGAACCATCCGTACAGGTCGTAGCTGCCGTTCAGTAGTCCTATGATACCCGTCAGCACGATGCCCAACGTGAGCACCGCCATGACGTTCATGCCGAAAATAGCCGTAATGAGCACCGCCAAGTAGGGAATGATCTTCATGGGCTCCAAGACGGGTATGTCGTTAGGCTGCTGGACTTCAGCCCCCATCAGGATGTAGACGATGAAGATGACTACTGCCGTGGGTACCACGATGAACGAGTTGACGCGGAACTTGTCGCTAAGCTTGCACCCCTGCGTCTGGGTGGCGGCAATGGTGGTGTCGCTGATGAACGACAGGTTATCGCCGAAGAACGAGCCGCCCACCACGATGGCTGTCATCATGGCCACCGACGAGCCCGTCTGCGTAGCCACTCCGGCGGCAATGGGTGTCAGAGCCACGATGGTGCCTACCGAGGTGCCGATGCTCAGCGAGATGAAGCAGGCAGCCAGAAAGAGTCCCGCCAGCAGCATCTGTGGCGGCATCAGGGCGAGTGTCAGGTTCACGGTAGCATCGATGCTTCCCATAGCCTTGGCCGAGTTGGCAAAGGCTCCGGCAAGGATAAAGATCCAAATCATGAGCATCATCTGCCCCGTCGAGGCTCCCCGCGAAAAGGTGTCGATGCGCTTGGTGAGCGGTATGCCGCCACTGATGACGACGGCGTAGATGCTGGCCGTCATAAATGCCACGGTGATGGGTACCTTGTAGAAGTCGCCCGCCGCAATGCTGGTGACCAGATAAAGCGTGATGAACACCGCGAGCGGTGACAATGCCATTAGTCCTTTTTTCATAATCTGTCTGCAAAGGTAGTGTAAACTGGGCAAAAAACCAAATGTTTCTGCCACTTTTCGCGGTTGTCGTTTGGTGGTTTGCGGATAAATCCTTATCTTTGCAGCCGTTTTTAAGGATAACAAGTATGAAATCTTTCGATAACCATATTATCATGGCACCCCTCAATGAGGAGTTGCCGCCCCGGCAACGGACGGATGCTGCCATCCAGCTGTCGGAACTGGTGATGCAGATTGTGACCCACGTCATCTGCCATGTTATTGTGGACTATCAGGAGCAGCTGAAGGATGAACGCCTCTCGGTGGCTCATGCTTTCCTGCAGAGGGCCACCAGCACCCATCTGTGTAACCACAAGCTGACGGCAGAAGGCATCGTCATGGAGTATCAGGGACAATCGTTCGCTTTGCACGAGGAGTACAAGACCATGACGCTCACCCGCTCGGTATATGAGCACCTGGCCATGTTCTACTATCTATACGAACAGCCCCGCAATGCGGACGAACGTGACATCATCTGGAAATACTGGCAGATCAACAGTAAGAAGAATCTGCTGGACTATGATGCTGGCGGCGACACCCACATTGTCGAGGAACAGAAGGAGGCACTCTGGGAGATTGAGAAACTGCGGACGGAGATACTGTCGTCGGCCATAGGTGTCCAGTGCCACCGCAAGTTGGACGAATGGACCAAGGCGGACAATGCGGCTTCGGGCGGCAGCATACGTTTCTCGCAGAAGAAAGGAAAGTACGACGTCCGCCGCGTGTCGTACAGCCAGGCATGGAAATACCTGTTCAAGAACGAGGAGATGAACCTATTTTACCGTCACTTGAGTATGCACAGCCACCCCGTCTATCAGGGGCTGATGCAGTATCAGAGCCAGTCGCTCACCGATGATGGCCACGACGGGCTGCCGCTGTTTTTCTCGAGCAGCTTCCTGGCACTCCTTTGTCGCCTGTTCCTAAAACAAATTCCTGACGGTGAAGCCATCGTCAGGAATCGGTTCAGTCATCAGGAACGAGAGGTGTTCTATGCGCTTACAACGTCACTCCGTTCTTGAAGATGGATATTTCGCGGTAGCCGTTCTCCTCGTTGCGGGCAAGTTCACCGCTGGCAACACTCAGCACTTTGTCGATGAACTCAGGCACCAGCTCCTGCATGGTGCGGCCCTCAATGAGCTGGCCAGCCGAGAAGTCTACCCAGCTGGGCTTGTTCTTGGCAAGTGTAGGATTGGTGGCAATCTTCATCGTGGGAACGAAGGTTCCGAAGGGCGTACCACGCCCTGTGGTGAAGAGCACCAGATGGCAACCGCATGAAGCTAACGCCGTTGAGGCTACGAGGTCGTTGCCGGGAGCCGAAAGCAGGTTGAGCCCTGTGGCTGTGAGACGGTCGCCATATTCCATGACGCCGCTGACGGGAGCTTTGCCGCATTTCTGGGTGCATCCTAAAGCCTTGTCCTCGAGGGTGGAAATGCCACCGGCCTTGTTGCCCGGGGATGGATTCTCGCCTACGGGTTCGCCGTGGCTGAGGAAGTAGTTCTTGAAGTTGTTAATCATCGAGACCGTCTGCTGGAACAGTTCTTCCGTGCGGCAGCGGTTCATCAGAATTGTTTCTGCGCCAAACATCTCGGGCACTTCGGTCAGCACCGAGGTGCCGCCCTGAGCCACGAGCCAGTCGCTGAACTCGCCGACCAACGGGTTGGCGGTAATGCCGCTGAAGCCGTCGCTGCCGCCGCACTTCAGACCGACACGCAGCTTCGATACGGGCACTTCCTCGCGGTGATCCTGGCTGGCAACGGCATAGAGTTCACGCAGCAGGTTCATGCCGGCCTCCACTTCGTCGCCCTCTACTCTTTGCGTGACCAGCAGCTTGATGCGCTCCTTGTCATAGTCGCCCAGCATCTGCATGAAGTCTTCCGGCTGGTTGTTCTCGCAGCCGAGGCTCAGCACCAGCACGGCACCAGCATTGGGGTGCAGGCAGATGTCGCGCAGCACCTTGCGCGTGTTCTCGTGGTCGTCCGACAACTGCGAGCATCCGTAGTTGTGGTGCCAGGCATAGACGGCATCGATGGAGCCGTCGTCAGCAATTTCCTTTCGCAGTTGGTCGGCCAGTCGTTCGGCAATGCCGTTGACGCAGCCTACCGTCGGTATAATCCATATTTCGTTACGCACGCCTACATCACCGTTCTTGCGGATATAGCCCCTGAAGGTTCGGTTCTCGACGGGAATGCTAAGCTCCTCGCCCACAGGTTGGTACGTGTACTCCAGCGTACCGCTGAGGTTTGTCTTCAGGTTATTCTCGTTCACCCAGTCGCCAGCCTTCAAGTCTTCGCGGGCATGGCCAATAGGGTAGCCGTACTTGATGATGTCTTCGCCCTGACGGACATCTTTGATGAGCACTTTGTGGCCAGCCGGTGTGTCCTGGTTGAGTGTCACACTGGTGCCGTCCACTTCAATGATTTCTCCCTTCTTCTTCGGTTGCAGGCATACTACGACGGAATCAGCCGGGTTGATTTTGAGATAAGTTCTTAATTCCATAGTTTGTTGAATATGTTATTGATTCTTCACTTTTTCATCTTTCACCCTTTGAACGTTCTGCGGTAGAAATCCACGTTCTCACGCGTCAGTAGCTCGATGGGCATGTAGTTCACGGGGTTCACCTTCTTCTTCAGCACGATGGCCTCGAAGAGCGACTCTATACATGAATAGCCCTGACGGTAGGCATGCTGTGCTATCAGGAACGAGATGCTGCCTTCGCGCACACAGGTCTCGTTCTTGGGTACCATGTCGTAGCCCATAATCTGTATGTCGCGACGGTTGGAGTGCAGCAGGAATTCTCCCACGAGGTGAGCCTTCGAGTTGAACGTGATGCAGTGGTGTACTTGCGGGTGTTCCTTGAAGAACTGCTCCAGTATCTGATTGTAGTTCTCTGGCTCTTCGTCGAGGGGCAGGTTCACTTCCGTTATCGTCACATCGGGGAAGTGGTCACGCATGTAGTGACGGAATCCCGTTTCGCGGTTCTCTTGCTGCTTGGAGGCTACGTTGCCTTCCCTCATCTGCTTCATCAGCATAATCTCCTTTTCCTTCGATGCTATGAGCATCAGCATGCGGGCTGCGAAGTATCCGCTCTGAAACGAGTCCTGTCCGTAGAACGACAGCGGCCGCAGGTCGGGCATGTAGGAGTCGAGCAGTATGAAGGGTATCTGCTTGGCGTGCAGCTGGTCGGTGAAATTGCGTGTCAGTTCCAGTGTGGCCGGCACTACTATCACTCCGTCGGGCTGCTGCTTCAGGCAATCTGCCGTAGCTTTCTCAAAGGTCTTCAGGTCGAACCGCTTGTAGTAGATGAATTCCACCGAGATGCCGAAGTCGCGCCGATGGTCACACGAGGCCAGACAGCCCTCCTCTATTTCCTCCCAGTAAGCCTCCGACTCGTGCTTGGGCAGCAGGCAGTAGAAGGTGTAAGTACGGTTATATGCCAGCGCCGAGGCATACATATTGGGCCGGTAGTCCATCTCTTCCAGTGCCTTGTTCACCTTCTCCAGTGCCTTCTTCGACACATTGGGCCTATTGTGCAGAACGCGGTCTACCGTTCCTACCGATACGCCCGCACGTTCAGCTATGTCTTTAATCCTGATATTCTCTTTTGCCATGTCTAACTATCTTTTCACTTCAAAAAGCGTTGCAAAGGTAATTATTTATTTTGATACGGCCAAATTTTCGCCTAAGCTATTTCTTATCTTGCAACTAAGTGCCCGAAAATTCTTGGTATTTCACAAAAAGTTTGTACCTTTGTACCCGAAATGAACATATAACTACATAAAGAATGAAAAGACAAGCACAAATGATGAGACAAATGATGCTGTTGATGGCTGCGCTGATGCTGTCGACTACCGTGATGAAAGCCCAAAAGGCTGTTGACCAGCTGTATCTGACTGTTGACGATGTGCCCGATGGTGTTTACTGGCTGCCGGCACCGGCAGAACCAGGGTCTTCGCAGTTCATGTATGACATTTCGCAGTATTACTGGGGCAAGCAGCAGCGGCTCGACTCCCTGCGTGCCCGTAAGGCTATACGCGAGGCGGCCTACGAGGTTTCTGATATGGCTGAGCAGTTCAGCGTACCCTTTGGCATGGAGATTTCTGAGCAGACGATGCCTGCCGTCTACAAAGTGTTGAGCCGCACCACGCTGACCATTCGGCTGAGTGCCTCCAAACCCAAGGCAACCTACAAGCGCAAGCGGCCCTACGTGTATTTCAATGAATCCACGCTGGTGCCTGAGGAAGAGGACGTGCTGCGTAATGAGGGGTCGTATCCATCTGGTCACACCGTGCGAGGGTGGGGCATGGCTCTGCTGCTCAGCGAAATCAACCCCGATGCCCAGAACGAGTTGTTCAAACTGGGTTACGAGTGGGGGCAAAGCCGCGTGATAGCGGGGTTCCATTGGCAGAGCGACGTTGATGCCTCGCGCATGTTGGCGGCTGCTTGCTACGCCCGGCTTCATGCCTGCCAGGTTTTCCTCGACGACCTGGCAGCTGCCAAAAAGGAGTTCCAGAAGCTCCAGAAGAAGTCCAAGTAATATAAGAAAAGGAAGCACTCCCGCGTCTTTTTATCGGCGCGGGAGTGCTTTCTTTTGTGATATAAGTGTGAGCGTTTACTCAATGACGACCAATGCATCGTCTTCCATCACGCTTTCGCCAATCTTGACGCAGATAGCTGTGACCTTGCCCGACTTCTCAGCCTGCAGGTTGTTGGCCATCTTCATGGCTTCCAGCACAATGACGTTGTCGCCAGCCTGAACTTCCTGGCCTACCTCCACCAATATGTCGGTGATGACGCCGGGCAGCGGAGCCTTCACGGCATTGGCCTTGTTGACGGCACCCTTGTCGGCAGCGGGAGCATCGTCGGCGACAGCGGCAGCGGGGCGTACCACGGGCTTCTTCTTCTCAGGCTCAGCCTGCTTCTCCATTTCTACTTTGAACTCTTCGCCATTGACGGTGAGGGTAGCGATGTTGTCGGTAATGTCGCCAACAACCACCTCATACTTATTACCGTTGATAGTATATTTATACTGATTCATAATAATTACTATAGTTAATTTATGGGTGTGCTGTCATCGACAGTGACGCCAGGTTCCACATCGTCATGTGCTCGGCAATGGTAATCTTGCCGGTCTCAATGTCGTGAACATTGTTGCCCAGATGCTCGTGCAGGGCAAGGGCTATGGCAGCATAAACTTCGTTGTTGTTCATAAGCTTACATAGGTATGTTACCGTGCTTCTTAGCAGGCAGCGCGTCGCGCTTGGTAGCCAGCTGGGCCAGACCACGGCAGATGCGGAAGCGCGTGTTGCGCGGCTCAATCACGTCGTCGATATAGCCATACTTGGCAGCCTGATAGGGATTGGCAAACAGCTCGTTGTACTCGTCCTCCTTCTCGGCGATGAATGCCTTCACGTCCTCACCGGCCTCCTTCTTGGCCTTGGCCTCCTTGGCATAGAGCACGGCGGCGGCACCGCTGGCACCCATCACGGCAATCTCGGCCGACGGCCATGCGTAGTTCAGGTCGGTATGCAGCTGCTTCGAGCCCATCACGATGTGCGAACCACCGTACGACTTACGCAGCGTGACCGTAATCTTGGGCACCGTAGCCTCGCCGTAGGCGTAGAGCAGCTGGGCACCGTGCAGGATGACGGCGTTGTACTCCTGACCCGT
>CAMVLT010000021.1 GCA_947168395.1 uncultured Prevotellaceae bacterium
GGGAGAGCGGCTACCACAGCTACAGCACCTTCAGCACCGCCTTCAAGCAGCGCATGCACAAGAGCGTCACCGCCTGGATGCACGAAGAGGAATAACAAGCGAAAGCCCACCCAAGCCCTCCCAAAGGGAGGGATGTTTAAATAGAGGTTCCGGCAGCACATGTATATAAACATCCCCTCCTTTGGAGGGGCTTGGAGAGGCTTTTTTAGGGTTTAGTATCCTGTTTGAGTGTTACCCTTAGTGTTTCCGGGTTGCAGGGTATGGTTTGGAGGGAGCGAGGGTAGGGGTTAGCACCGTTTGCGTACGCTCAAACGACCGTTCGCGTAGGCTCAAACAACCGTTCTCGTATGCTCAAACAACCGTTCGCGTAGGCGCAAATACAATTTCCTATTTTCTCTATGATGCCAAAAGGGGCACCTTAGAGGCACGTTAGGGGCACTTTTTTTTCTTTTTTCGTAAGAACACCTAACCTCCTAACCTCTCAGAATGCCTTTCTACAAAGGGGTTTCAGAGCATCAGGTTAGGAGGTTACTTGTTTCGTGCAGTTACTTCGGCTGCTTGCCGATGTAGGCCAGGATGCCACCGTCGACGTAGAGCACATGGCCGTTGACAGCATCGGAGGCATGCGATGCGAGGAAGACGGCGGGACCACCCAGCTCTGACGGGTCGAGCCAGCGGCCAGCCGGGGTCTTGGCGCAGATGAACGAATCGAACGGATGGCGGCTGCCGTCCGGCTGACGCTCACGCAGCGGAGCAGTCTGCGGGGTAGCGATGTAGCCCGGGCCGATGCCGTTGCACTGGATGTTGTACTCGCCGTACTCCGAGCAGATGTTGCGGGTGAGCATCTTCAGACCACCCTTGGCGGCAGCGTATGCGCTAACGGTCTCGCGGCCCAGTTCGCTCATCATCGAGCAGATGTTGATGATTTTGCCCTCGCGGCGCTCCATCATTTCGGGGATGACGGCGCTGGAGCAGATGAACGGTCCGACGAGGTCGATGTCGATGACTTGCTGGAACTCCTCGCGCTTCATCTCGTGCATGGGTATGCGCTTGATGATGCCGGCGTTGTTCACCAGGATGTCAATCTGGCCCACCTCTTCGTGGATTTTGTTCACCAGTTCCTTGACTGCTCCCTCGTTAGTAACGTCGCAGACATAGCCCTTCACGTTGGTGATGCCAGCTTCCTTGTAGTTGGTCAATCCGCGCTGCAGGGCAGCGTCGTTGATGTCGTTGAAGATGATGGTCTTGGCACCTGCGGCCACAAAAGCCTTGGCGATGTTGAAACCGATACCGTAAGATGCGCCGGTAATCCAGGCATTCTTACCCTCTAATGAAAACAAGTTATTCATTTAATTCAAATTTTAAGTTATAAGTTATAAGAAATTAAAAAACTATATTGTACTGAACACTTGGTCAGCTCAACGCAAATCGACGATTTGAGTGAAGTCCTGGTCGCCATAATCAAGGTTCTCGCCAGCCATGCCCCAGATGAAGGTGTAGTTGTGGGTGGCGGCGGCGCTGTGGATGCTCCATTCCGGCGAGAGCACGGCCTGCTCGTTGTGCATCCAGAGGTGGCGCGTCTCCTGCGGCTCGCCCATGAAGTGGCAGACGGCGTGGTCCTCTGGCAGTTCAAAGTAGAAGTAAGCCTCCATGCGGCGACTGTGCGTGTGGGCGGGCATGGTGTTCCACACCGAGCCGGTGGCCAGCTCCGTCATGCCCATCTGCAGCTGGCATGTAGGCAGCACCTGGTTGACCAGCATCTTGTTGATATTCCGCTCGTTCGACGTTTCCAGGCTACCCATGCGGGCCACCACGGCATCGGCCTTTGTCACCTTGCGGCAGGGATAGCTGGCGTGAGCCGTAGCCGAGTTGAAGTAGAACTTGGCGGGCTGTGCGGCCTGCTGGCTGGCAAACACGACGTTACGGTCGCCGCGTCCGATATATAGCGCCTCTTTGTAACCAAGCTCGAAGACCTCATCGCCTACGGTAACACGGCCTGGGCCTCCTACGTTGTAGATGCCCACTTCGCGGCGGGTGGTGAAGAACGGGGCCTTCAGCGGGTCGATAGCCTCAAGCAGCAGTTCCTCGCCCACAGGCATGGCACCGCCCACCACCATGCGGTCGTACATAGAATAGACCATGTTCACCTCGTCGGCAGCAAAGATGCGCTCGACGAGGAAGTCACGGCGCAACCGAGCCGTGTCGTAGTGACGGGCGTCCTCAGGGTTGGTCGCGTAGCGTATTTCGTAGTTCGTTTTCATAAACGTTTTGATTAGTTTTGTGCAAAGGTAGCAATTATAATACGGATGACAAAATCTGAAAACTTAAAAATTACAAAACCATTTGGATTATTTCTTTATTCCTTTGGATAATCCTTATACAGCGTTAGCGAAAATATGGCTTACTTTGCACCCAAAAACCGTTATAGCTATGTTCAGACTCCACTTTCGCCTACTGTTGCTCTCGGCCTTGTCGGGCGTTGTCTTGCTGGGTAATGCCCAGCGGCGGGCACTTGTTCACATGAATAACCTGTCAGCCCACTGGGAGTTTCCGGTGGTGACCGACAGCATCGACGAGATATCCTTGAGTGACGGGCCAGACGACTTGTTGTTCCACCTCCACAACGGCGTGACCGTGCCCTTCAGCGTCGAGCACCTCGACAGCCTCACCTTCGGCGAGGAGCCGGCGGTCGAGACCAAGGACCCCTACCAGGTGTTCCAGCTCTACATCACCACCAACGACGGCTCGGACGTCACCTCACGCGACTACTACACCGACTGCCACCTGTCGCTCAATGCGCGCGGCTCGTTCACCAGTTTCTCGGCCAATGCCCAGATTAGGGGGCGCGGCAACAGCTCGTTCCTGTGGTACGACAAGAAGCCCTACCGCATCAAGCTGGCCGACAAGCACAAGATGCTGGGCTTAAACAAGGCCCGGAGTTGGGTGCTGTTAGCCAACTACCGCGACGTGACCGACCTGATGAACACCTTTGCGTTCGAGATGGGCCGCTACATGGGACTGCCCTACACCAACCACACCCGCTACGTTGAGCTGTTCCTGAATGGCGACTACAAGGGCCTCTACCAGCTGACGGAGCAGGTGCAGCAGAACAAGAACCGGGTGGCCGTCAGCGAGGAGCGCGGCATACTCATCGCACTCGACGTGGACGACGGCCCCACGGAGCGTCCCTACGCCGGCGACAACTTCACGTCGAAGGTCTATCGTATGCCCGTCTGCGTGAAGTATCCCGACGACGAGCGCTTCACCCATCACACCGTTGACTCTGTGCGCACGGAGCTGGCAAAGCTGGAGCAGGCCATCAAGAGTAAGGATTATGCCCGCGTAGAACAGCTGCTCGACGTGCCGTCGTTCATCAAGTATCTGCTCATCCAGGAGTTCGTCTACAACGTCGAGCTGTCCGCCCCCCGCTCCATCTATATGCACAAGGACGGCGACGGCCCGTGGGTGATGGGGCCGCTCTGGGACTTCGACGCGGGCTACGACTTCGACTGGGCCACGATGACCACCGGCCACACCTACTTCAGCGACTTCCGCGAGACGGTGATGGGTACTAACCCCCTGAGGCGCAACGGCCAGTACGGCTACGTTCCCCAGTTCTTCACCGACCTCTTCGGCTGCCGCGAGTTCGTCGAGCAGTACAAGGCGCAGTGGGCTGCGGTGAAGGACGACATCGTCGGTCACGCCTGGGCCGAGTGCATGAAGTACGTCGAGCGTCTGCGCAGCGACGGCGCCATCGACCGCGAGGCTGCCCGCTGGCCCATTCGTGGCAAGAGCTTCGAGACGGAGCTGGAGAAGATGCACCGCTGGCTCGAAAACCGCCGCGTCCACATCACCTATCTCGTACAGAACATTCCGTGAGCTTGTTTTAACCCAAATCGGTCGTTAGGCTCAAAAGGACCCTAAATCTGCCTTAAATCTTACACAAATAGGAGAATCCGAAAAGATTTCTGTAAGATTTTGTGTAGATTTAGGGTCCAATGACCTTTCTGGGATAAAGAAAAGCGCTGGGCCAGCAGGCTCAGCGCTTTCCTCTATGTCGAAGTCTTCAGTTTACTTCACTATTCTCTTCTGTCCGTTCACGATGTAGAGTCCGCGTGCGGGCTTCCGAACCTCGCGTCCGCTCAGGTCGTAGATTTTGCCGTCGGCCTTGTCGGCGGTGCTGGCGACGTTGCCGATGCCGGTATCGTAGGCTTCGGCGCTGACGAACTTCACGTTGAAGACGTACTGGCGGTTGTCAATCTGGTAGCAGAACTGGGTGCTCAGACGGAAGTCCTCGGCTATCTGCTCCTCGCTCCAGGCAGTCACTACCACGTCGTCGCCCTCCTTGGTGATGTTGAACGACACGACGGGTGTCACCTGGTCGAAGAATCCGTCCTTGTTGAAGGCCAGACCGTCCTCGCTGAGCATCCCCTCGGTGTAGAGGCCCGACTCCATCATGCCGCAGAGGTATTCGCCCTCCAGCAGCTGGTCAACGCTGACGCCGAGTGAGTCGGCGGCGGCCTTCAGGCTGATGACGGCCTTGACTTCGTTCATGCTGACGGGCAGCGTGATGTCCTCAGAGCCGACTTTCTCGAAGGCAATGACCTCGTCGACGATGTTGTAGGTGAAGTTGAAGGTCACCATCTTAGCCGTAGCCTCGTTGACGAAGAAGAGCTTGGTCTTGTAGGTCTCGCCGGCCTGGCAGCGTTCGGGATACTGCATCATGGTGAACATGCCCTTGGTGGCGCCGCCGGCCGAGATGCCGAAGCGAGAGTTACTATTGGCCCAAGCAGTACTTCTGCCGTCCGGGTCAAGCCAGAAGCCCGGAGCCTCGGTGATGGTGTAGCTCTTGGTATATTTGTCGTTGCCCTCCAGTTCCTTGCCTTCCTCGTCGAGTTGCGACATGCCATAGACCACGTAGTCGTCGGTGCCGAGGGTCTCGGTAATGAAGTCAACGGGAATCTCGATGCCCTCGGTCCATTCGTAGCCCGAAGGCTGCTGGTTGAAGATGATGGAGCGCTGGGCGATGCTCTCGAAGGCTCCGTCGATGACAGCCGGCTCCACGATGCGGAGGTTGACGGTGTACTGGTAGTATTTGAGTCCGGCCATGAAGTAGAGGCTGAAGGTTGACTCGTCGCCCACGTGCATGTGGTCAGGATACTGGCCCAGTTTCATCTCCGAGTAGTCGCCCTCGGTGTAAGGCTCGACGAAGTACATGGCACTCTCGCCCCATGAGCAGACGTAGCCGTCGATGTTGAACCAGAAGCCGCCGACGTTGGCCGTGCTGTTGCCGAAGTCGATGTCCGACTGCAGGGCAGCCATCTTGATGTCGGCCACCTCGCAACCCAGTGCGGCAGCGATGGCCTCCATGTCGGGACGCAGCGCCTTGGTATCGTTATATCCGCCGGGAATGGTCTCGACGGTGATGCTCTCCTCGCCCACCTTGGTGCAGTCCTCCAGCGTGACGGCATCTTCGTCGTACAGGCAGTTGAAGTTGACACGGAGGCGGTAAGCCTTGTCACCATATATAATATATAGGTTGACGAAGAACTTCTCCAAGCCCTTCAGGTTGCCGGGGTACTGGCCCAGGTTGCAGGTAATCACGCCGTTCTCGGCATCGTAGGCAAATGCCTCCATGTAGAAGAAGCAGCCGCCGCCGTAGTTGGCAGCCGAGCACTCGCCCGTAGCCTCGCCGTCGACGCGGATGTCGGTGACCCAGAAGCCGGGTGCGCCAGCCGTTGACTTGTTGGTGACGGAGTCGCGCTTGTTGACGTTCTCGGTGTCGAACTCTGTGCAGTAGAGCAGTTCGCCGAGGTAGTTGGCCAGCACGCTGCTGCTGATGCCAAGTTTCTCGAGGATGTCGGGCACGGCAATCTCCACGGCATCGGCGGTATAGTCGCCACGCGGATACTGCTCGACGGTCACCTCGGCCTCGCCCACGACGTTCAGGTCAGCCTCCTTCAGGGCAGCAGGCTCGGGAATGTCCACCTGCTCAGCGCCAGTGACGGTGAAATCGATGGTGAAGGTAGCCGTCTTGCCGCCATACTGCAGCGCGAATTTCAGCTCCTTCTGGTACACGCCGTACTTCAGGGCATCGGGCATCATGCCGATGTTGATGCTGAACGTGCCGGCCTCGCTGTCCCATACCGGGTTGCAGTAGTAGGCACCGTCGGGATAGCCTATGATTTCGGCATCCTCGCCAATCCAGAAGCCCTTCTCACCACCGGTGGTGTAGCCGTCCGACCATGTGTCGGGAGCCGAGGGGGCAGCATAGAAGAACATGTTGGGGTCGGTGCTGCCTTCAGCCATCCATGAGTCGAGCGCCGCCAGCAGGGTGGCACCGTCGGTGCCGAGAGCCTCGGCCACCTCATTGATGTCAAACGTTGCGGGAACAAATCCCCAGTCGCTTCTTGGCGTCTGTTCCACCTTGGCGGTGAACTGTGCGCTGGCCGTCAGGCTGGTCAGCAACCATACTGCTGCGAAGAGCAGGCTTTTGAAGTAATTGTTTTTCATCATACGTTGTAAGTTTTTTAGTTATAAATAAAAGATGTTTGCTTTGCGCAGGAATTTGTGGGCAAAGATAGCAATAAAAAGCGTACGGTGCAAATAAAAACGTCCAAACCATCGGGGGTTTGGACGATTTTCTTACTGTTTTAGATAGAATTTACAACGGCTTGGTCTCCTCGAACCTCACCTGATAGGGCCATTGCTCCTCGTTCTGTGCCCAGTCGCTGCTGGCCTTGCCGCTGGTCCAGGGGTGGGGCCAGTGCTGGGTGGGGGCTCCCATGACGACGAAGAACAGTCGGGTGCAGCCCTCGGGGACGGTCAGTTCGGCAGTACCCTCGCGGTCGGCCTTGACGTCGCCGTAGAGCCGGGTGCCGTCGCTCGTCATGGCTACGAAGGCATAGCGCCAGCCTGCCCTTGCGGGGTAGACGTAGTGGTAGCCCTCGGCATCGGTCAGTCCCGTGAAGTGAGCCCTGACGGTGGTGCCCGCCGCCGGTCGGCGCATATTGGTAATGTGGTAGCCGTAGTTCTGGATGCAGGTAGCGGGGCTGGTGGTGTAGATGTTCTGCTGGGCGTCGGCCACGCGGAGCCGGTTCTTGTGCTGGCCTATGCGGTGCTTGGCACGTTCGCGCACGCCGTCGATGTCCCAGGTGGCCATGCGCATGTAGCCCTCCATCAGTTCGTCGCAGAACTGAGCCTGCGTCAGCTTGTTCATGCGGATGTAGGTCTGGACGGGGTCCTCGTACTGCCGGGTTTCACGCCACATGCGGCCTATGAAGTCGCGTCCGTACTTCATGGCCCACCAGTCGTGTATGTAGCAGCAGGCGTAGCGCCAGTCGTCGTGCAGCAGGTTCAGGTGGTGCTTGTCAAGGTGCTGCTCGAAGTATTCGCCGTCGGTGAACTGCCGTTCGGGGAATATCTGGTAGGCCTGCCAGTCGGCGCAGCTCTCCCACCAGCTGCAGTCGTTGCCGCCGCCCCATCCCCAGCGCCAGCCGTGGGTGGTACCCAAGTCGGCCGATACCAGGTACTGGAACGTGTGGCCCACCTCGTGGGCTACGGTATGGCCGCCACGGGCGTTGGCCGCCCAGGGGTTGAAGTGGCCGATGCCCGTCTGGCTCCATGTGCCGTTGGCCTCCTGTCCGTCGGTACCCGATGCGTCGGCACGCCATTCCGACTGGTAGGGTATATAGAGTTGAACCTTGTAGCGGTCGGTAGTCGACTTGCCAGGCACGACGAAGCCGAGGTCGTTGACGTAGACGTCCCAGCAGCGCTCGGCTATGTCGAGCACGTTGTAGGCATTGGCCACGTCGCTGCCGCCGGGATGCTTGATGCGGGTGGGGTCGCTGCCGAAGCGCACGTCCCAGAACACGGCGAAGTGCTCGCTCTCCACAGAGTGGGCGAAGTTGTAACCCTGCGTGGCCTTCTGGTTCTCGTAGTTGGTGTCGTTGTAGGTATAGGGCTTCAGCAGGTAGCGGCCAGGGTTGGTGAACATGACGGTGGCCTTGTCGGGTGTCACGGTCAGCGTCTTGGCCCCTGTAGGCGAGAAGAGCCTGAGCTGGGAACTCTTCACCTCGATGGAGTCGACGTTGGTAATGTCCTGTTCGACGTTACGCTGAAAGCGGTTGTCATAGCGTACCCAGAGCGTGTCCTGAGCCTGTATGCCGCAGCAGGGCATGAGCAGCGCGAAGTAAAGCAGTATGGTATGTCTTTTCATCATTATGTTCCTCCTCCTTTACTTGATAAACACTTTCTTGCCGTTGATGATGTAGAGCCCCTTCTTGGGTGTCGTGACGCGGCGGCCCTGCAGGTCGTGGACGTCGGACGTCGGACGTCGAACGTCGAACATTGAACGTTGAACGTCGTCGATGCTGCTGGTCAGGTCTTCGCCGATGCCGTTGATGTAGAAGCGTAGCGGCAGCTTCTCGTTGGGGCTGGCGTCTTCATACAGGCTGCGGAAGCCTTTCTGGTCGGTGGCATCGGCTATCTGGCAGAATACTCCCTCATCGTCCAGCAGGTAGCGTGGTGAGCTGGTGACGCTGACGTTGTGGCTGGTATAGGTGCCGCGAACACGTATCCGCACCTCTTTGCCATTCGAGCGCAAGGTCTGCAGTCGGGGAGACTGGTTGCTCAGCAGCGTCACGTTGGGAATGGCATAGACAGGACCTGCCACCTTGCCGCTGCCGTAGACTACCGAGGTCAGGCCGCCCTCGATGATGTCAGGCTCGCGGGTGGGCTTGAGCAGGTAGTGGGTGTTGGCTTCCAGCACCACGTCGTCGGTATCGAGATTGATGGTCAGGAACTCCACGGTGGGCGTAGGAGCGTCGGTCACTCCTTGCAGTCCTGCCAGTTGGGCATCCTCGCCGAAGGCATCGCGCAGCTGGCTGCCGGTCAGCGAGAAGGGCACCACGATGCTGTTCCACTGGCCCACGTTCATGGAGCGGCGGAAGGCCAGCAGACCGTGGTCGACGGTGTGCTTCGCGCCGAAGGTCGTGCTGTCCTCGTCGATGGCGAAGCGTGTGAGGCTCTTGATGCGGAGCTTCGTCTGGCGTGTCTCAAAGGTGTCGCGGCCGGCAATGAGTTTGCCGTCCTTGCGATAAATCTTGTGGCTTTCGCCACTCTTAATCAACTGGTACGATGTACGTTTGCCGTCGCTAATGGTCACGTTGCGGGCATTCTGCAAGGTGGCTATCCGACTGGTTTGTGCCTGACAGATGACAGGCAGTAGAAAAAGTAAACAGAATAGTTTTTTCATAGCGTCTTTTTGGTTGGACGACTCGGATTCGAACCGGGAATGACAGAACCAAAACCTGTAGTGTTACCATTACACCATCGTCCAATGCGGCTGCAAAGGTAGTAAAAATTTAGCGAACCGCCAAATTTTTACCACCTTTTCTTATTTTACAATCAGCAAGTAATAGTTCTTCTTGCCTTTTTGTGCCAGCAGATACTTGCCGTCGATGAGGTCATCGGCCGTGACGGGACGCTGCGGATCGGTCAGTTTCTCCTTGTTCAGGCTGACGCCGCCTCCCTGCACCATCTTGCGCATCTCGCCCTTCGAGGGGAACACAGGTGCTACGGTCGTGAACAGTTCAATGGCAGGTTGTCCCAACTGCTCCTTGCTTATCTCGTGGTGCTCTACTCCGTCGAACACATCGAGGAACGTCTGCTCGTCGAGCTTCACCAGTGCTTCCTTCGTAGCTTTGCCGAACAAGATGTTGGAGGCTTCGATGGCCATGTCGAGGTCAGCCTGCGAGTGCACCATAATGGTGACCTCCTCGGCCAGGCGACGCTGCAATACACGGCGGCCAGGATCCTGCTTGTGCTCCTCAATCAGCGCGTCGATGGTTTCCTTGTCCAATGATGTGAAGATCTTGATGTAACGCTCGGCATCCTCATCGCTGACGTTGAGCCAGAACTGGTAGAACTTATAAGGTGTGGTGCGCTTTGGGTCGAGCCAGATGTTACCCGACTCCGTCTTGCCGAACTTCTTGCCGTCGCTCTTCGTGATGAGCGGGCAAGTCAGGGCGAACGTCTCCACCTCGTTGCCCAAGGTGCGGCGTATCAGCTCGGTACCAGTAGTCATGTTGCCCCACTGGTCGTTGCCGCCCAACTGCAGCTTCACGCCGTAGTGCTGGTACAGGTACAGGAAGTCGTAGCCCTGCAGCAGCTGGTAGGTAAATTCCGTGAACGACAGACCGTCGCGGGCCGTACCATTGAGGCGCTGCTGAACGCTCTCCTTCGCCATCATGTAGTTCACGGTGATATGCTTGCCCACCTCGCGGGCAAAGTCGAGGAACGTAAAGTCCTTCATCCAGTCGTAGTTGTTCACCATCAGGGCCGCATTCTCATCCTTGCTCTCGAAGTCCAGGAACTTGGCCACCTGTGCCTTGATGCACTCCTGGTTGTGGCGCAGCGTCTCGTCGTTCAGCAGGTTGCGCTCCTGCGACTTGCCGCTGGGGTCGCCAATCATGCCTGTGGCACCGCCGACCAGAATGATGGGCCTGTGGCCGCAGCGCTGCAGGTGGCGTAGCATCATGATGCCACAGAGGTGGCCAATGTGCAGAGAGTCAGCCGTGGGGTCGGTGCCTAAGTAGGCCGTCACCATCTCCTTCTGCAACAATTCTTCCGTACCAGGCATCATCTGTGCCAACATTCCGCGCCAGCGGAGTTCTTCAACAAAATTCTTTCTCATCTTTCGGTTTCTATATTTTAATAATGTGTCATTCCTATTTGCAGAGCTTGCATCCCTCGCACTTGTTCAGCTCGCCACGGAATCGCTTCTCTACCAAGTGGTGCAGACGGTCGCGCAGCGGTACCAGCTGCATCTTGTCAATCACCTCGTTGATAAAGGCATTCTGCAGCAGCACCTTTGCCTCCTTCAGGGAGATGCCGCGCTGACGCATGTAGAACAGGGCTGCATCGTTCAGCTGGCCTACCGTAGAGCCGTGGGCACACTTCACGTCGTCGGCATAGATTTCCAGCATGGGCTGGGTGTACATGCGAGCCTCCTTCGAGGCCGTCAGGTTCTGATTGGTCATCTGCGACGTGGTCTTCTGGGCACCCTGCTCCACCAGCACCCGTCCCGCAAAGGCTCCCGTTGCATGTTCGTCGAGCACGTACTTGTAAAGCTCGTTCGACGTGCAATGGGTAGCACGGTGGGTAATCAGCGTGTTGTTGTCGACGTGCTGATGCTTGTCGCCGATGACGCAGCCGTAGCAGGCGCACTCGGCTCCTTCGCCCGAGAGCGTCAGGTCGAGCTTGTTGCGTGTCGTGCCGTTGTGCAGGGTAATGACGTTGTGGTTCACGCGGCTGCTGCGCTGCTGGTCTATGTAGACGTTGCTCACGCGTACATTCTTATGATGGGTCTCCTCCAGGCAGTAGAGGTCGAGCGAGGCATTCTGGCCGACGTAGGCTTCAATCACCTGCGTAGCAAGAAAGTGGCGGTCGTCGGCAGCATGGTCGCAGAACAGCATCTTTATCTCGGCACCCTCCTCAACGACTATCAGTACTCGGCGGTTCACCATGAGAGCCACATCAGAGCGTAGGATGTTAATGACCTGTATGGCACGTTCCACCTTTACGTTCTTTGGCACGTAGACCAGCAGACCGTCCTGCGCCAGCATGGTGTTCAGCGCCGTCACCCCATCCTCGGCGGTCTTCGCCAGCTGGGCGTAATACTTGGCCACCACCTCTGGGTGATTGCACATCGAACCGACGATAACCCCCTCGGGCAGCTTGTGTTTCGGAAGCACCTCCGTGTCACCATACCCCTGATAGAACATGTCGTTCACCATGAAGTAGAGCGACGTCGACAGGTTGGGCACATCGCAACGGAAGGCCTTGTAAGGGTCGACGGGAATATGCAGGCGGTTCAGGTTCAGTCCGTAGTCAGGCTCAAAGAGCTTTTGCATATCGGTGTACTTGTATCGCTCCACCTTCCGCGACGGAAATCCCAGCCGTCGGAAATCTTCGAAAGCCTGATTGCGCACGGCGTTCATTTCGCCGATGGAATGGGCGAAAATTGCACCTTGTGCCTGCTCATAGAGGTCTATATATTGCTGCTCTGAGTTCATTCCTCGCCTATTTCCTCCTTGATCCAATCGTAACCATGTTCCTGTATCTCCTTGGCCAGTTCTGGACCACCCGTCTTCACGATGCGTCCCCTATAGAGCACGTGGACGAATTGCGGGCGAATCATCTCTAACAACCGGTCATAGTGGGTGATGACTATGCACGAGGTCTCTGGTGTCTGCAACTTGTTCACACCCTCTGCCACGATACGCATCGCGTCGACGTCGAGTCCTGAGTCCGTCTCGTCGAGTATCGAGAGTTTCGGTTCCAGCATGGCCATCTGGAATATCTCGTTGCGCTTCTTCTCGCCGCCGCTGAATCCTTCGTTTACCGAGCGGTTGGCCAGCTTCGAGTCCAGTTCCACTATCTTGCGCTTTTCGCGCATCAGCTTCAGGAACTCCGCCGCATTCATGGGGGCTAAACCCTGGTACTTCCGTTTCTCGTTGATAGCCGCCTTCATGAAGTTGGTCATCGAGACGCCAGGTATCTCCACAGGATACTGGAACGAGAGGAACAGCCCCTCGTGGGCACGGTCCTCGGGTTTCATCTCCAGCAGGTTCTTGCCGTTGAACCACGCCTCGCCGTCGGTCACCTCGTAGAGCGGATTGCCCACGAGTACTGCCGAGAGCGTCGACTTGCCCGAGCCGTTAGGCCCCATGATAGCGTGGGTCTCGCCGTCGTTGATGACCAGGTCGATACCTTTCAATATCTCTTTGTCGCCAATCCTGGCGCGCAGATTTCTTACCTCTAACATTTCCTTGCTTTTCTTATTTCGGCTGCAAAAGTAATCATAAAATCCGAGACAGCCAACAATTCCACCCAAAAAGTTACAGATGCAGGCCCGTGAGCAGCCGCACGTACATACTGATGGCGTCGCGGATTTCGGAAATGCGGATGAACTCGTCGGCACTATGGCTGCGCGACGACTGGCCAGGACCTAACTTCAGCGACGGGAACGGCATCAGCGCCTGGTCGCTGAGTGTGGGCGAGCCGAAGGGCGTCTTGCCCATCTGCAGGCAGCGCTGCACCAGCGGGTGGTCGTGTGAGATGCTCGACGAGTGGAGCCGGAAGGAACGGGCCTTCAGCTCGCATTTCTTCAGGTGCTTGCGCAGGAACTCAAATACGAACTCGTTCTGGTAGAATTCGTTGGTGCGCACATCGAGGACGAAATGCAGCAGGTCGGGCACCACGTTGTGCTGGGTGCCGCTCTCGACAACGGTCACCGTCATCTTCGTCGGGCCGAGCAGCGGGCTCGACTTGCGGAACTTGTAGTCGCGCAGCCATAGCAGGTCGTCCAACGCCTCGTAGATGGCGTTCACTCCCTCCTCGCGAGCGGCATGACCGCTCACTCCGTGTACGTAGCCGTCGATGACCATCAGTCCCTTCTCGGCCGTAGCAGGCTGCATGGCGGTAGGCTCGCCGACGATGGCCACATCTATTTTCGGCAACAGGGGCAGCACGCGGCTGAAGCCGTCCTTGCCCGACACCTCCTCCTCGGCCGAGCATACCCACAGCAGGTTGTAGTTGCGGGCACCTCCCAGCATGATGCGGTAAGTCTGCAGCGTGGCCACCAAGCCGCCGCCGCAGTCGTTCGCGCCCAGTCCGTAGAGCGTGTCGCCGTCCTCAATGCTTGGCGTGTAAGGGTCGCGTGTCCACGTTGCCACGGGCTTCACCGTGTCGATGTGGGCATTCAGCATCAGCGTGGGGCGGTTGTTGTCCCAGTCAGGGCAGCCCAGCCACAAGTTGTTGCCTTCGCGTCCGAAAGGCAGTCCCCACATTCTCAAATGTTCAGCCATCACGTCGGCTGCCCTTCCCTCGTCTCGGCTTACCGAGGGGGTGGCTATCAGCCGTTTCAGCAGTTCCACTGCGTCATTCACATATTGTTCCATACTTTTCGCACATTGACGTTGCAAAGATACGAAATAATTTAGAATTACGTTTCATTTTCCCCGATAAACTTACGAAAAGCGAGCGAATGTTAATATTTCCCCGATTTTATACCTAACACTTTGCAGGGTGGAGAATTTTTAGTAATTTTGCGCTCTGTAAGCTCTAAAGGTGAATTATGAAGGAAAAACTGAGACTGGTGGGGCCAGTCATCCTGTTGGCTGCACTTGTGGCGACGGCATGGTGCCTGCTGACATACGAGAGTGAGTACCTGTGGAAAGTACAGGAGCTGAACCTGTTTCTCGACACGCCGCTGTTTCTGAAGCAGCAGATGGTGACGTCGGGATGGTTGCTGACGTGGGTAGGCACCTATTTCACGGAATTTTTCTACCACCAGTGGTTAGGCGTCACCCTGCTTTGCCTGTGGTGGGCGTTGCTGATGTGGGTGACGGGGCGCACCTTCCGTGTGCCTATGAAGTGGGCGGTGGTGCTGCTGATTCCTGTGGCAGCGCTGCTTGTCACCGATGTCGACCTGGGCTACTGGCTGTACTACCTGAAGCTGCGCGGCCATTTCTTTGCCGCCACCATCGGCACGACCGTCGCTGTGGCCTGCGTCTGGCTGTTCCGGCTGCTGCCTGACAAGTTTTTTCTGCGCCAGCTTTTCATTGCCGTCTCAACGGCGGCGCTCTATCCCCTGATAGGTTTCTACGGACTGGTCTCGGCGGGACTCATGGCGGTGCTCGCGTGGCGGCTGGAGGACATGCGGCTTGTGGGGCGCATCGTGGCTACTGTCGTGGCGCTGCTGGCCATAGGCTTCTTGCCGCTGTTTTACTACAACTACGTGTTCTGCCAGACAAGTCTGGAGAACATCTACGTGACAGGACTGCCCCTCTTCGTGCTCGACAAGGAGACGGCCGACTACTATATACCTTATTATATATTGGTAGCCTCGCTGGTAGCAATGGCTGCGATGTACAAGCGTGGCCGCCAGCGTGCCGTGTCGCGTCTCTGGATATGGGCAGGCTGTCAGGTTGTTGTCCTGGCTGTGCTGGTCTTTGGCGTTTACCAAGCTTGGTACAAGGACTATAACTTCCACAAGGAACTGCGCATGCAGCGGCTGATGGAGGACCTCAACTGGGAAGGCGTGCTGGCCGAGGCTGCCATTTGTGACGACGAGCCTACGCGCTCCATTGTCATGATGAAGAACCTGGCTCTGTTCCGGCTGGGCCGTCAGGGCGACCAGATGTACCACTACAAGACGGGTGCCAAAGCCAGCGACACGCCTATCATGGTGCGTATGACGCAGGTGGTGGGCCGCTCGGTCTACTACCATTACGGCCAGCTGAACTTCTGCTACCGCTGGTGCTTAGAGGACGGCGTGGAGATGGGCTGGCGGGCCGAGTACGTGAAATACCTCGTGCGCTGCTCGTTAGTCAACGGCGAGGACCGTGTGGCACGCAAGTACATTGACATGCTGAAGCACACGCGCTACCATCGGGAGTGGGCCGAGCGTTACGAGCGTTTCTTGGGCGACAGGAAGGCCCTCGCGGATGACGAGGAGTTCAGGCCTATACTGCACCTGATGCAGAGCGACGACATGCTGGCCAGCGATAATGCGCTGGTGGAGTTCTTCCTGATGAACCAGTTCCTATATACGGGCAGCAACGACCCTCTGTATCAGGAGCAGGCCGTGTATTCGGCATTGTGGTCGAAGGACATCCAGACCTTCTGGCCGCGTTTCTTCCAGTATGCCAACAGCCATCAGGGCCAGCACATGCCCACCCACTTCCAGGAAGCCGCCTATCTGTACGGACAGTTGGAGCATCAGGTCGACATCAGCCACATGCCGTTCGACGAGTCGGTCGTCAATACCTACAAGGACTTCATGGATTTGGCCCAGAAGTGCCAGGGAATGAGCGAGACCCAGATGCAGAAGGTGTTCTATCCGCGCTTCGGCAACACCTTCTATTACGAATATTTCCTCATCAGGAACCAGAAGCTGTATTAAGGGAAAAAGTAAAAAAGTAAAAGAGTAAAAGAGTAAAAAGGTAAAAAAGAGCAGAACTATGATAAGCGTAACGATAAGGAGAGTAAGAAGGATGGTGAAAAGTGTTTTACCTTTTTACCTTTTTACCTTTTTACTTTTATCAGGCTGCCACAATGCAACCGTGCCCGATACCTTCGCCGAGGTGAACAAGGCTCCAAAGATATACCCCGACTATTGCGACGTGACGGTGCCCCTGAACATTGCGCCCCTGACGTTCGAGTGGGACGGTAAGGCCGACGAAGTGGTGGCACGATTCCGTGCCGGCGATGCCGAGGTGGTGTGCGGCGGCGACAAGGTGCAGCCCGATATGGACCAGTGGCATACGCTGACTGCCAATGCCACAGGGAAAGCGATGAGCGTCGAAGTGTTTGTCCGCTCAGGCGAGCAATGGAGCCGCTACAAGCCCTTCAGCATCTACGTGTCTGGTGACAGCATCGACCCCTACATCAGCTACCGTCTCATCTCGCCCTCCTACGTCACCTACGAGGAACTGACGCTCAACCAGCGTTGCTTGGAGAACTACGATGAGCGGGTGATGGTCGACAACATGCTCTGCAGCACCGAACTTAGCGGACAATGCGTCAACTGCCACAACTATCAGCAGTACGACCCCAACCGCATGCAGTTCCATGCCCGACAGAAGGACGGCGGCACCGTCATCAACTACAATGGCCAGTTGCGCAAAATCAACATGCGCAACGACTCCATCCTCTCGGCAGGTGTCTACCCCGCATGGCACCCCTGGCTGCCGCTCATCGTCTACTCCACCAACAATACGGGTCAGAGTTTCCACACCCGTAACCTGAACAAAATCGAGGTGTTCGACTCGGCCAGCGACCTCATAGCCTACGACGTGCAGAAGAACGAGGTCACCAACATCGAGAACGACACTACCGAGTTTGAGGTCTTCCCCTGCTGGGCACCCGACGGCAAGACCCTCTACTACTGCAGCGCCCACTTCGAGTTCCGCGACACCGCCAGCCACGACAGGGAAGTCATCATGCGGGCCAAGGAAATAAAGTACAACCTCTACAAGAAGTCGTTCGATACCGACACCTATACGTTCGGCCCGCGCCAGTTGGTGTACCGTGCCGACAGCCTCGGCCGTAGTGTCACATTGCCACGAGTGTCGCCCGACGGACGCTACCTCATGTTCACTATCGGCAACTACGGCGTGTTCCACATCTGGCACCATGAGGCCGACCTCTGCCTCATGAACCTGGCCGACGGCAGCATCCGCCCGATGGACGAAATCAACTCTGCCGATACCGAAAGCTACCACTCCTGGTCGTCCAACGGCCGATGGGTCATCTTCAGCAGCAGGCGCGACGACGGAGGATACACACGCCCCTTCATAGCCCACATCGATGCCGACGGGCGAGGCTCGAAGCCGTTCGAGCTGCCGCAGGCCGACCCCGACTACCACCGCCAGTTCATGAAGAGCTACAACATACCGGAGTTCATGAAAGGCCCCGTCGATGTGAAGCCACAGGACTTTGCCCGCCTGCTGAAAAACAGTAACGGCGACGCAGTGAAGTATGTGGGTAAACTGAGGAAATAAAGATAGATTAACCGTCAAAAAAAGGAATGAATCACTACGAAATACTAACCGATGCAGGCCGAGGACTCTTTGCCCAGCGCCTTGAAGAAATCGAAAAGCGAGTGGACGACTATTTGGAGGCTGAGCGCCAGCAGCAACGCACCCTCAGCTATACCAAAGTCTTCCTCAGCGACATTTCCAACCAGGAAGAAGAGCTGCGACAGTCGCCGCTTATGACCCGCCACCTCAGTCAGGCAGCCTGCACCGTCATACAGCAGTCGCCCATCGGAGGTGCCAAAATCGGACTTCTGCTCAAGACTACCGACGAGCCCGAGGCCTTCACCATGCACAGCCTGAGGCTAACCGACGAAGAAGTCATGAACTTTGGCTCCTACATGCAGACCATCATGCTGTTCGACAAGTACCTGGCACTCCTCGAAGCCCAGGGCCTCAGCCTGAAGGAGCACTGCGTCAGAACGTGGATTTACGTCCGCGACATCGATACCAACTACGACGGCGTAGTAAAAGCCCGCAACGACGTGTTCCGCCAGCACGGCCTCACTACCGCTACGCACTTCATCGCCAGCACAGGCATCGGCGGACGGGCTATGGGCAAGAACGTATGCGTAGCTATCGACTTCCTGACCGCACCTGGCGTCCGTCCCCAAGACATACTCTACCTGAAAGCCCTCGACCACCTGAACCCCACTCACGAATACGGGGTGGCCTTCGAACGCGGAGCACGCATCACCCTGCCCCAGAAGTACGAGTACTTTATCTCAGGTACGGCCAGCATCAACTGTCACGGAGAGGTCATCAACGTCGGCGATGTCACCCGTCAGGCCGAAAGGCTGCTCCAGAACATCGGTGCCCTGCTCGCCGACGGCGGTGCTACCATGAGCGACGTCAAGTACTTCATCATCTATCTGCGCGACCTTGCCGATGCCGATGCCATCGAAGCCTACATGCAGCAAGCCTTCCCCACCGTGCCCCACATCATCACCCACGCCAAAGTCTGCCGTCCGGCATGGCTTGTCGAAATGGAGTGCATAGCCGAGAGAGACCTTGATGACCATTGAAAATTTGCTACCGCTGTCCCCGTTAGCAGGTATGGCGGTAGCAAATGTTCAACGTTCAAAATGGTACAATGGTACAATGGTACAATGGTACATTACAGCATCAGGTTTCCCGTCTTTCGATAGCTTGACTTCGAGGTTCCTGCCTTCCTGCCGTCACCAAGCTTTTCGATGAGGTGGTCACTCTGCAACCGCTTGATCTTCATACGGGCGGCACCCTCGCTTGAAAGGTTGAAGCAGCGCACTACGTCCTCGATGGTAAACTCATCGGACAGACGATTGAAGCCCTCAAGAGTTTTCTGGCGACGCTGCACGTTGACTGAGGCTTCCTTCTCCTTGTTGTCGAAGTAGTTCTCGGCCATTGCGCCAAAGTAGTGACGCTGGCAGGCGTACTGGATGTTTACAATCAGCTCGGCCAGCCGCCAGTCCACCTCGTCCGTCTCGAACTCACCGCACCAGTACTGACCGTCCTGCTTCATGCAGTCCCAGTGGCGCATCACGATGAAGGGGGCAGCGAAGTTCAGCCCGTGGTAGGCACAGCGCTTCAGCAGCATCTCGTCGGCCCGCGAGTCGTTCTCCTTGGCGTCCTCCATACGGCGAGCCGTCCAGTCGTAGAGTTCGTCGACTATCTTCTGAACCGTCAGTTCGCCCTTCACCCTGTCGAGCTTGAAGGCCCACGCCTTCAAACGCTCATCACTCTCGAAGTCCACTTTCGACTCACGCTCCATCATCTCAAAGTTGGTGGCAGGCAGCGGGATGCAGGTCAGGCGGGTGGCCAGTCCTGAGCCGAAGTTCTGCTCGTTCACCTTCTTCTTCAGCGCGATGGGCGTGCCTGTGTAGATGAAGTTCCAGGTGACGTAGAAGTCCTGCAGTATCGAGTCGTTGTTCGAGTACGCCTGACCGTCCTCCTCATTATGGAACGCTTTCAGCTCCAACGACTGCTTGTCAATCCACGAGCCGCCCTTCTGCACGGTAACGGTATTATCCAGCTCTGTGTCGAACGTCAGCATGTGCAGCTGCATATCCACGCCATCTACATTCTCCACCGAGTTCACCATGTCCTGAATGAACTGCGCGTTCGAGGTACGAGCCGGATGGACGCGGACAATGACCTTCGGCTTCTTGGGCTTCTCCTTGTTGGCCCCCTTGGTGCGCATCTGCTCACGGTAGGCATTGATGGCGTCCTTGCCCACCTTGTCAGCCGCCACGATGGGTGCCGCCAGCAACTTGAACAGACGCGTCGCAAAGCTTTTACCACTTGCAGGGTCGCCAATTATCAGCGTCGAGTTATTCAGCCTCCGCAGTTCCTCTGGCCGATGGTAGAAGCGATAGGTGCAGCGCGTCATCAGCGTCATCAGCAGCCCACCACCTACGAACATGGCAGCAGGATATTGGTTCTTCTTCAGCCCTTTGCAGATGTCGCGTATCAGCGGGAAGTCCTTGCTCAGACCCTCAATCTGCTCACCCCAGTCCCATAAGACCCTCTCCATCTCTCCCTGTGTAGGGAGAGGGCTCACTCCTCCCCTAAACAGGGGAGGTTGGGAGGGGTCTCCCATCGCCTCCCTCATCAGCTTCGATATACCCTTCGGCTGCTCCTTGCACGCCGACTCCACGATGCTGCGCAGCTCCTGCTCGTCCAGGCCCAGTCGCGGCATGACGGCCATCAGCCGCTCAGGCTTGTTGTCACAGATTGCCCTCAGATTCACCGCCAGCTGGTAGAGCCTCACGTTGCGCTCGCCTTCCTGCGGCACGCCGCCCGTCAGCTGCCACCAGCGGTCGATGATGGTGGTGTAGGGGATACCCTTGAAAAGTCCCTCCTCCTTTGGCAGGTGAGTGTTGTCAGTACGTGTCTGTCCGCTGCTGTCCGTTGCAGCAGTTTCTTCCCAAGGCCTATAGTGCTTGTTCGCCTTCCTGGCACCAGCGGGCACGTTCTCCTCCTTGCGCATCACGCGACCCTTCAGGCGATTATACTCGGCTATGCACTCCTCTGGCGACATAGGCTCCTCGAACAGGCAGTCATCCAGGTAGGGCAGGTCATCCTCCGAACCACTGGTCGAGAAAACCACGCGCTGCAAGTCCTTCGCGCCCGTATCCATCTCCAGCCTCAGAGCCGTCGCCACACGCACCTGATTCTCCAGGATGGTAGTGCCAGGCGTGCGCTGGCAGACCAGGTGCCAGCCGCCACTCGCCGACCTCTCCAGCATCCTCAGCCCTATCTCGTCCTTCTTCGAGAGTATCAGCTCCTTCGTCTGTCGGGAGTGCTCCTTGTCGTAGCAGTCCACGTCGTGGAAGAAATAGCTGCCGATGCTCTTGCAACCAGCCAATGCCCCATCGGCATGCCCAATGTTATAGGCCAGCTGCAGCAGGTGCGGCTTGGCCGACTGGTCACCCTGCCGCACCTTTCGCAGCGTCTCAAGATTGGCCTGCGAGTTGCGCAGCGCCATCAGTTCCTCGCGGTTCTTTACGGGGAGGGCAAACTTGCGCTTGCCCTCGTAATAGATTCTGTATATCATACGTCAGGTTTAACAAAACTCGATGATCTCACGCTCGATGAGCGCATTCTTAGCATCCTTCGCATGTTCGTCGAGCAGCCCCATCACCGTGGCCGTGCCATAGTCCTTTGGGAAACTGCCGAACACCTTGATGCGTTCCATAGACTCCTTCACCCACCCCCAGGGCAGTTTCTTCACTAAGCGGTCTTTCATCCGCACTCGTGGCAGGCGGTTGTACGCCTTGAAGGTTAACTTACCTGTGTTCTCATCCAAGTACAGAACACCTTCCACTCTCTTGCCTTTCGTCAGCCGACTCAGCAGCTCGATGGCATTCAAAACAAATACATTTTTTCGCATAATCTTATCGAATTAATGAGCATCGGAAAGCGGGGTTTTAGTTTGAGCTCAATTAGTACGTACACATTTCCTCGCTCATCCTCCGACTCGGTTATACTTTCTTATTCCATCACATAGATACTTCCAAATTTCTCCGTAAACATCTGACGTATCTCTTCCAAGGTCTTACGCTCCTGCTTAGTGATACTGTTGCGAATCTCCTGAACGTATATCAGGTACTCCTTGCATTTCACCTTGCCACCATTATTGCCTGCGTTTTTCAGGCTGTCGGCCATCTTCCACTTCTTGCACTTGAAGTTCTGCTGAACATTCTGCATCGTCAGTGTGCAGACCCTTGTACCGTCGCACTCAATACACTTGTGCTGGCAACTGGCGCAACATTTCTTGATCTTGCAGCCGTGAGCGTTCCTTACGCTCGGAATTCTCTCATTTTTCATAGCTAAAATATTGTATAACGTTTGTAACTTCGATACTCTCTGCCTCCTCATCCGGCTCGAATATTGCGGCCAGATCTATCAGCGTTCCAACATAAATGATTCTTCGTTTCATAACTTTTTATTTTGTCGATTTAACTTTTCGTCTGCAAAGTTCGGCAAAAAAACAATGCAAAATTGTGGAATCGTCAATTATCCGCTTTATCGTCAAATTTCCGTCAAATCATATTGTTTTTTCGTCAAATTTCCGTCAAAATCGTCTCTTGAACAATGTTCCAGAACGTATCACACAGCAGTTCCTGAGGATTATGCTTCATCCTGTAGTACACCTCGCCACGGTCTGACCCCTTAATCTCACGGCTGAAGTTCTTCATCGTATTCTTACACATACGCAGATTCTCAGGCAGTCCCTCTGGCGTAATCTCACTGGCAAGCGTGGTAAAGCTTGTCTGGTTCAGACTTTCGCCCACAAGACGGTCTCTCACCACCAAGAAGATGGCCAGCCAGTGTCGTGCGTAATTAAATAGGTGGTAGTCGGCTATCAGGCGTCTCATGCTCCGTCGCAGCACATCCAGCCTTTCCTCCCTCGTCATTTTGAGGAACAGCTTCTTAGCCTGTTCGTCAGCAGCCGTTAGCCGTGTTTTCCCTTGAAGGTCATCATCATCCTCCAAGTCATCATCAGATAAAGGTATCGCCTTTACGCCATAGTGCTCTCTTACCTTGTTTACCTCCAGTATGGCCTCACGCCTGCCTTTTACCACAGCGTCAGCCAACAAGGCAAAGAGATAATGCTCCGCCTGGGCATAATTGCCCACGCCCATTGCCAAATTCAACAGGTGCTCCTGTCTCAGCCACATACCGTCAAGGTATAGCAGCTCCTTGTTTTGCTCTTTCATTGCTCCAAGTGATTGTGGAGATGTGTGAGGATGTAAAGCGCTTTATCTCATGAGAAACCATCCCACAACAACTCGGGGTTAAATACTAATGTTACCAGCGAAATCGTCTTTGGGGTTTATTGCGCCCTCCGACTTCTGATTTCGCTGGCAAAGGTAGAACGATATTTTTGAACAACAATGAAATAAAAATGGTCATTTCTGAACGACCAGAAATGACCAGAAATGACCAGAAAACCTTTACGATTTCCTCACCGTGGAAATCATTTATCCCAGAAAGGTCCTTTTGAGCCTAACGACCGATTTGGGTTTAATATAGTAATTCATGTCTTTATAACCAATCCTCTAAACTTGTCCTTCATCATTTCGAAATCAGCTCCTGCGTAGGGCTTGTTGCCAGGGTTGGTATAGTCACTGAATGAAGACTTGTTTTTCACCCTCCACGACCCAAACTCCTGGCAGAACTCCTCCCATGTCGGCCTGCGAATCACTCCTGCTTCCATCGCCGCCCTCACTGGCATCAACACGTCTTTTGGCTTGGTCTTGCCCTCCATCAGCTGGTGTAGCAGGGCCACAACGGCATCAAGCTTCCGCACATCGATAACGATGGACGAGAAGGATGTCGACTTTCTTGTGGCATAGCCAGACGTGCGCGGCAGATTGCCTGGCGAAGCCACAGGACCACCCGTATTGCGCTTACGATTACGACTGAAGACCGCATTGGCCTGCTCTGATACGTAATCATCCTGATGGACACAGGCATAGTTGTAAAGTGCAACTACGATGTCAACATCATAGCGGTACTTCAGCACGAGCAAGGCTACGGATACGGGCATCTCATCCTGCCCAATCTCTATGTATTCCTTGGAGTAGTCCTTTACAGCACTCATTCCACGGACAATCCTTTATAAAGGTCAGTATTACGCAACAGCTCAACCACTTCGTTGCAAGCCTTCTGACCAGGAGTCAGGTGATTGGGGTCGAAATCGGAATCGAGATAATCTTCATCGTATGGCGGTTCGTAGCGGCTTCTGAAACTGAAGCGAATGCTGCTTCCAAAAATTATATTATACTGTCTGACAATCATGCGAAACCAGCTGAGCATCTCCTCCGGCTCCATCACGGGCACAGGCATGGGGAACAACATGCTCTCGCTGTCTACGACTTCCTTGTCGCCATAATCAATGAATTCTCCTTTTGAGAGGGCCAGTATCACCTCTTGTTGACTTTTCTCTTCTTTAAGGATGGTCACGCCAAAATCCATCAGATTGGCACCGAGCTCCATGAGTCGATGGCCTTGCCACTTCCCACTGAGAGCAATGTTCTCAAGCATCTCTGTAGCTAAACGGCAGAAGCCATAACTCGTCAACTTGCGTTCCGTCTGGTCTGACATGCATACCAGCGAAGTGCCGTTGACCTCCACCTTGTCCCATACTACGCCTTCGCCACAAGCAATCAGCGCAGGATCGTTCTCGAAACTATCAGAGTCAGGCTGTTTCTTCAGTTGCTTGTCCACATACGTCACCACGGGATGGCTATGCGTCGTGATTCCATAATTGCCGTCCTCGTCGCGCGTCTCCTCCGTAACAACAAGTGTGGCAATCTGCATGCCCACTTCTCCCCTACATGTGATAATCTGATAGGGCGGGTCTAATTTCAATAGATGTGTCTGTATCATATATCGTTATTTGTTTTGTTATAGTAATGATACTTATCTGGTCTGCAAAGGTACGAATAAGTGGGCAAAAATGCAAATTTATTTGCAATTTTTCGATAATTCACCATATTGTACCAATGTACCATTGTACCATTTGCGATTTCCGTTTTCAGTGTAACAGAAGGGAAAATCTAAGTATTATATTTATATTATATATTATTATATATAATAATATATAATATATAGTAATTTCTGTCTTTTCATGGTACAAAATCGATTTTCCCAATGGTACAATGGTACAATGGTACATTGCAATGTGTCTTTCGGATTGCCCTAAGTAAACCTGGCGTTTAGACTAACCAATCCCCGAGTTTACCCTACACAAAAGTACACAAAAGGAACCGTCCCTTTTGTGTACTTTTTGCGAAAAAAGTTTAGAAAATGTTTGGTGGATTCAAATATTTTTTGTACCTTTGCATCATAAATCAAGGCCTTAAAAAGCGGGAAGCGGCGACCCGGCGTAGTTCGTCGCAAGAAGTTTCTGATACCATAAAAAACACAACAAAATGGCAAGAAATGAGATTACTTTCCAGGTGAACCTGAAGAAGGACACCAACTCGGCCTCGCGTACCTACGGCATGTACTTCGGAGAGGCAGAATCCAAAGAGCCGCTGAACCTGAAGGGCTTCGCAAAGCACCTCACGGAGCACGGCAAGTTGACAACCTACGAAATGATGGTGCTGGTGCTCCAGAACATCGTCTCGTGTATGAAGGAGCTGATATGTCAGGGACAGCCCGTGAAGTTGGAGGGGCTGGGCACGTTCTACCCCACCATTGAGAACAAGAAGGGTGGCGTAGAGTCGCCGTTGGCCTACGACCCCACCGTGCAGATTGAGGGCGTACACCTGCGCTTCCTGCCCGAGGGCGCGAAGGGTGAGGAGCTGACCAGCCGCAACCTGAAGAAGGACTGCATCTTCGAGATGCGCGACCTGATTACCGTCCACAAGGTGACGGTCGACGGCAAGGTGAAGCGTTACCAGACGCGCGTGCCCATTGCCAGCCTCGCGCTGCAGGAGCAGGACCAATAACCCACCCCCAGCCCCTCCCGAACGGGAGGGGTGTTTATTTACTCTTCTCCAAGAGGGCTTCACGACCCTTTCTCCCCTCCCCTACAAGGGAGGGGAGAGACATATAGACACAAAGTAACTTCAATGTACCATTGTACCATTGTACCATTTGCATTTCCACTACTATGGTAGGTCTTTTTGCCCGCAAGGAGTTGGGGATTTGCAATCCCCCATGCACTGAACGGATTGCAAATCCTGACACTCAGGGGGACCACTAACCCACAAAACCCACCCCCTGAAACCCACCCCCAGCCCCTCCCGAACGGGAGGGGTGTTTATATAGATGTCGTCTATAAAACATCCCCTCCTTGGGAGGGGCTTGGGGAGGCTCTTCAGTTTTACTTTTCCTTGTAGATGACGCAGTTGGCACCGCTGGTAATCTTGAGGGCTTCAGGGTGCTGACGGATGAAGGAGTCGATGTGGCGGACACGCTTCTGCTCCAGAATCTCGTCAACGGCAATTAGGATGCCCGTCTCCTCAACGTTGCCGAAGCCGTCGTTGATGGCGGTTCCGAATAGTTTCATCGTGGGCGACAGACTCATGTAGGCGTTGACCAACGGAGGAATGTTGTAGCCTAATTTGCGTATCTCGCGGTTCAGAATGCGGTAGTCGGCGTTGAAGTCGTCTTCGCAGAACAGGGCTTTGAGTTCCTCTTCGTCAGATTCAATTTTCAGCGGTTTCATCGGTATTATGAGCTTCTCTTTGTCATCGAAGTGCTTCTTCAGGAAGTAAAGAATCATGTCGCGCCCTTTACGGATGTAGGAGGGGTACATGGTCATCTTGCCGAAGAAGTATCGGACGTTGGGCTTGATGACGGTGAGGGCTCCGAGGCCGTCCCACAGGTTGTCGAGGGCGAAGAGGCTCTTGGCCCCCATGCGCGAGCTTTGGTAGGGCAGTGTCACAAACGAGCGTCCTAACTCTATGGTCTGGTCTTTGTAGTCGCGCAGGAACTTCTCCGAGAAATGGAACATGTGGCTGGTGGCCAGAATGGGCTGCCCCTTGTCGTCCATATCCCAGTCGGTACCGGCTATGTAACGGTAGCCGCCTATGATTTCCTGCTGCTCAGGGTTCCAGACGATGAGCTGCTTGTAGCAGTTGTCGCAGATGTCGAACTCGTCGATGTCGCAGTCCTTGCCCGTGCCACCTCCCGCTTCGCGGAAAGTAATCTCACGCAGACGGCCTATCTCGCGCATGACGTTTGGCGCATTGTGTGCCGTTATGATGTAGATTTCGTTGTTGCTCTTGTTGGTCATGCGGAGCTGGTGTTCAGGCGTCAGTTCGCTGAGTAGCACTTCCTTGGGGATGGGGGCGATGATTGTTTGTTCCATTTATATTAAGGTATAAGAATTTACAGTTCGTAGACTTTGTCTTTTACCCATTCTGCCCATTCTGCTGGCTTGCGGGTTTTGTCGAAAGTCTGCCAGGGAATAGGCTTGCCGATGGCGATACGGAAGGTTTTGTGTACGTTTTTGTACATTTCGTCAACCAGGAACAGCATGGCAAGGTTGAAGGGCAGGAAGCGGTCGGAGAAGTTGGCTAAGCGATAGAAGAAGTCGGAGTTCTGTCCACTGAAGTGTATGGGCACTACGTCGCGCTGGTACTCGACGCTTTTCGAGATGAAGGTTTTCTTCCAGGGTATATCGCGTATGACCCCGTTCTTGCGTCGTGAGCACAGTCCTGCTGGGAACATCAGCATGTGGTAGTCGCTCTGGAATCCTGCTTCCACTATTTTGGGGAAGTCGCGTCCCTGCTTTCCTGTCTTGTTGATGGGGATGCAGAGTGGTGCCAGTCCTGGGAGGTTCATCAGCAGGTCGTTTACCAGATAGCGGAAACGCCCGTCGTAATGGCGGCCGATGATGGCTCCGAGTGCCACGCCGTCCTCGCCTCCCAATGGGTGGTTCGATACGAAAGTGTAGAGTCGCCCGTCATTCTTGTCGGGCAGGTTCTCGCTGCCCACGATGTTGAGCGTAGCATCAAGATAACGTACGCACTCCTCCAGCCATTCTGTTCCTACCAGATGGCGGCTTTCCCAAAGGTAATCGTTCACCTGGTCCTGATGAACAATGTGCTTGAGCCATGCCACTAAGGGACGTGGCACAAACTTGGCCTTCGCCCCCATCTTGCTTTTCAGAATGTTGTCAATGTCGATTGTTTTCTCTTTAATTGCAACCATTTCTTAGTTCTTTGCTTGAATTATGTTGCAAAAGTAACATAATTCTTTGAAAATCGACACATTTTAAACGAAAAAGTGCAAAAGAGAATGATTTTTGTTGGTCAGGGTGCCCCCAAACCCCACTTAAATCAATAAAAGATGTTAAATTTTTATTTTTGTGGCTTAAAGTGGTGGATTGTGGGGGAAAATGTGTAACTTTGTGGCTGAATTCTTCAAGTAGTATATGACTATGCGTTTTTTAGGTAATATAGAAGCCAAGACTGATGCGAAGGGAAGAGCCTTTCTGCCAGCCGTTTTCCGCAAGATGCTGCAGGCATCGGGCAGTGAATCGCTGGTGCTGCGCAAGGACATTTTCCAGGACTGTCTGGTGCTGTATCCGGAAAGCGTATGGAATGAGCAGATGGACACGCTGCGGGGAAAGTTGAACAGATACAACGCCCAGCACCAGAAAATATTCCGCCAATTCGTGTCGGAGGTCGAGATGACGGCACTCGATGGAAACGGACGTTTCCTGATACCTAAGCGCTACCTCCAGATGGCTGGCATACAGCAGAACATCAAGTTTATCGGCATGGGCGACACCATCGAGATATGGGCAAACGAAAAAGTGGAGGAATCGAAGATGGACGGCGAAGAATTCGGTCAGGCACTTGAAAGCATTATGACACAGGACAGCGCTCCTGTCGAAACATATTGAGAAATGATTGTCACGGCAGAGACATACCACGTACCAGTGCTTCTGGATGAAAGCATTGACGGGTTGGCTATCCAACCCGGCGGTATCTATGCTGACATGACCTTCGGCGGCGGCGGCCACAGCAGGGAGATACTGAGGCACTTAGGGAAGGACGGCCACCTGTACGGCTTCGACCAGGATGCTGATGCCGAGAAAAACATCGTTGAAGACGGGCGTTTTACCTTTGTCAGAAGCAACTTCAGGTACGTCAAGCAGTGGATGCGCTACTACGGCGTGGAGCAGATGGACGGTGTGCTGGCCGACTTAGGCGTATCGAGCCACCACTTCGACGACGAGACCCGCGGGTTCTCCTTCCGTTTCGACGCTCCGCTCGACATGCGGATGAACCGTCGCGCAGGACTGACGGCAGCCGACGTTGTGAACAACTACGACGAACAACAGCTGGCCGACGTGCTCTACTTCTACGGAGAGCTGAAGAACGCGCGAAAGACCGCTTCGCAAATCGTCAAGGCCAGAAGCCAGCACCGCATCGAAACCACGGGCGACCTTCTGCGACTGCTGGGAGCCGACACGGAGGGCAGCCAGTGGAAGAAGGAGATGGCCAGGCTGTTCCAGGCTCTGCGTATGGAGGTCAACCACGAGATGGAGGCGCTGAAGGAGATGCTGGGCGGCGTCACGCAAATGCTGAGGCCAGGTGGACGGCTGGTTGTCATCACCTATCACTCGTTGGAGGACCGTCTGGTGAAAAATGTGATGAAGGCCGGCAATGCCGAAGGGCGCGTGCGGCAGGACTTCTTCGGACGGACGGAAACCCCGTTCCGGCTTGTGAACAACAAGGTGATAGTGCCTACCGACGAGGAGCAGCAGCGTAACCCTCGCAGCAGAAGCGCAAAATTGAGAATAGCAGAGAAGATATAGAGACATGGCAGAAGAAGAGAAAAACATACAGGAAGAGCTGAAAGCCAAGGAGCAGAAGGCCTTGAGCAAGCTGAAGGAAATCAGGCAGAACGTGAGCGAAGACGACACGGTACCCGTGGGTGCGCTGACGCTCCGCAAGATACTGGGCGGCGACTTCCTCTCGGCCGAACTGGTGCGCCACAACATCTGGCCGCTGGTGTTGGTGGTGTTCTTCACGGTGGTGTACGTGGCTGTCCGCTACCAGTGCCAGCAGGACATGATATTGATAGACAAGATGGAAGGGCAGTTGAAGGATGCCAAGTACAAGGCCCTGTCGAGTTCGAGCACGCTGACCGAGCGTTGCCGTGAGAGCCAGGTGCTGAAGGTGCTCAGGGAGAGCCACGATTCGCTGTTGCGCATCAGCGACCAGCCACCTTATATAATAAACATACCCGAGCAGGGCTTTTTAAGTGGAGGTGAAGAATGAGCAAGTTCAATAGCAACAAGGTAATGCCGCGCTACTTTGCCATTGCAGTAGTGCTGACACTGATAGGATTTGCCATCATCGGCAAGGCCCTTTATATCATGACTGCCAAGAAACACTATTGGACTACCGTCCAAGAGCACTTGAAGCATGACTCCATCCCCGTGAAGCCCAACCGTGGCAACATACTGAGCTGCGATGGTCAGTTGATGGCAAGCAGCATTCCCGAGTACAAGATATATATGGACTTCCAGACGGGTGGTGCAGAACGTGACTCGCTGTGGCAACTGAAGCTCGACAGCATTTGCGACGGACTGCACGAGATATTCCCTGAGAAGTCGGCCGAGGAGTTCCGCCGCCACTTGGAGGAGGGACGCCTGAAAGTCAACAAGAACGGTACCGTGGGAGCACGCCACTGGCCTATCTGGAAGCGCCGCATCAACTACAACACCTTTACGGAGGTGCGCAAGCTGCCCGTGTTCAACATGGGTAAGTTCAAGAGCGGATTCCACTGGGACGAGTTCAACGCCCGCAACCGCCCCTTCGGCTCATTGGCACAGCGCACGGTGGGCATCATGTTCGGCGAGATTGACTCTGCACGTTGCGGCATAGAACTGTCGTTCGACTCGCTGCTGCGTGGTCACAATGGTATGCAGCACCGCCAGAAGGTGCTCAACAAGGTGATGAACATCACGGAGATTCCACCTGTTGACGGTACTGACATCGTGACAACCATAGACGTGAACATGCAGGACTTGGCCGAGCGTGCCCTGATTGAGGAGATGAAGCTGCCCGAAGTGAATGCCGACTTGGGCGTGGCCATCCTGATGGAGGTTCAGACGGGCGACGTGAAGGCCATTGTCAATATGGCTCGCGTGGGTGACGGACAGTATGCCGAAGCCATCAACTCGGCCATCAGCTACCGTTGTGAGCCTGGTTCTGTGTTCAAGGTGGCATCCTTCCTCGTGGCTTTGGATGACGGCGTCATTCCTCACGACACGAGTTTCCAAATTCCTACCGGCTGTGGCATCATGGAGATGCATGGCCGGCCGATGAAAGACCATAACTGGCGACGTGGCGGCTATGGCACCATCAGCGTGGCCCGTACCTTGGAGGTGAGTTCCAACATCGGCACCAGCTACGTCATCGACAAGTTCTATGGCGGCCATCCTGAGAAATATGTCGAAGGACTCTACCGCGTAGGCATCGGCGAAGACCTGAAGCTGCCACTTGTGGGCTACAGAGCACCTAACATTCGTAAGGTAGACACGAAGACTACCGACCGCTCGAAATACTGGAGCAAGACGACGCTGCCCTGGATGTCGATAGGCTACGAGACACAGATAGCGCCCATCAATACGCTGGCCTTCTACAATGCCATAGCCAACGACGGCAAGATGATGCAGCCGCGATTCGTCACCAAGGTGATGAAGGACGGCGAGACCGTCCAGGAGTATCCGCCCGTTGTGCTGAAGGAACGCATAGCCAAGCCCGAGACCATCAAGATGATGCAGACCCTGCTGACGCACGTAGTCAGCCAGGGACTGGGCAAAAAAGCTGGCCCACTGTCACGCGCCTTCAAGGTAGCGGGCAAGACGGGTACTGCCCAGATTGCCGACGAACGCGGCGGCTATCATTCGGGTATCACACGCTACTGGCTGTCGTTTGCCGGCTTCTTCCCTGCCGACAACCCCCGCTATTCGTGCATCGTCTGCCTGCGGAAGTCGGGACTGCCGGCATCGGGTGGCGGCATGAGCGGCGTGGTGTTCCGCCACATTGCCGAGGGCGTGATGGCACAGAATGTGAAGCGCCTGGTCGATGACATCCGCGACTCTACCTCGAACTTCACGCCTGAAGTAAAAGTGGGCGACGAGGGAGCTGCTACCTACGTGCTGAACCGCATCGGCACAAAGGGAACACCCGTCAAAGCCAAGAAGGTGGCACGCAATATTGTGCCCGATGTCACAGGAATGGGTGCCCGCGATGCTGTGTATGAGCTGGAGAACCGTGGGCTGAAGGTGGTTATCCACGGACGTGGAAAGGTGAAATCGCAGAGCATTGCCGCTGGCAAGACCGCCATCCCAGGGGAACGCTGTGAACTGAATCTGGAAATCTGAACTTAGAACATGACAAGATATGAAACTGAGCGAATTACTGAAGAATGTTAAGCCTCTGTCCGTTGTAGGCGATGTGGAGACTGAGATTGGCGGTGTGAAGATTGACTCACGCCAAATCCGGCCTGGCTACCTGTTTGTGGCCATGAAGGGAACGCAGGTGGATGGCCATCAGTTCATCCAGAAAGCCGTCGAGTTGGGTGCCACGGCTGTGTTGTGCGAGGATATGCCTGCAATTCCTGCTGAGGGCGTCACATACGTGCAGGTGGCATCGACGGAGGATGCCGTAGGCCCTGTGGCAACGCTGTTCCACGGCGACCCTACGTCACACCTGAAGCTGGTCGGCGTGACAGGTACCAACGGCAAGACGACCATCGCCACCTTATTATATAATATGTTCCGCAAGTTTGGCCATAAGTGCGGCCTGCTTTCTACAGTCTGCAACTACATCGAGGATGAGGCTGTGCCTGCCAGTCACACTACGCCCGATGCCATCGAGCTGAACGAACTGTTGGAGCGCATGATGAAGGCAGGCTGCGAATACGTGTTCATGGAGTGCTCCAGCCACGCCATCGCGCAGAAGCGCATCGGTGGGCTGCGGTTTGCGGGCGGCATGTTTACAAACCTGACGCGCGACCACTTGGACTACCACAAGACGTTCGAGAACTACCGCGATGCCAAGAAGGCCTTCTTCGACGAATTGCCGAAAGACGCTTTTGCCATTACTAATGCCGACGATAAGAACGGTATGGTGATGGTGCAAAATACCAAGGCACAGGTGAAGACCTACTCCACCCGCACAATGGCCGACTTCCGCGCCAGAATCATCGAGTGTCACTTTGAGGGCATGTACTTGGAAATCGACGGCCGAGAGGTGGGTGTGCAGTTCATCGGCAAGTTCAACGTATCGAACCTGCTCTGCGTCTATGGGGCCGCCATCATGTTAGGCAAGCAGCCCGAGGACATCCTCGTCATCTTGAGTACGCTGAAGAGTGTCAATGGTCGTCTCGACCCTATCCGTTCGCCTGAAGGCTACACCGCCGTCGTCGACTATGCCCACACCCCCGATGCGCTGGAGAATGTGCTGAACGCTATCCATGAGGTGCTCGACGGAAAGGGGAAGGTCATTACCGTCTGTGGGGCTGGCGGCAACCGTGACAAAGGCAAGCGTCCGCTCATGGCCCAGGAGGCTGTAAAGCAGAGCGACCGAGTAATCATTACCTCCGACAACCCGCGTTTCGAGGAGCCTCAGGATATCATCAACGACATGCTGGCAGGCCTTGACCAGAAGCAGATGAAGAAGGTAATCAGTATTGTCGACCGTCGCGAGGCCATCCGCACGGCTTGTATGATGGCCGAGAAGGGTGATGTCATCCTCATAGCCGGAAAAGGGCATGAGGACTATCAGGAAATCAAGGGCGTCAAGCATCACTTTGATGACCATGAGGTGGTGCGTGAGTGCTTTGAGTCGTAAATTGTAAATTGTCAAATCGTAAATAGAAAGATGTTATACTATCTGTTCAGATTCTTAGAGCAATACAATATCCCAGGGTCGCACATGTGGTCCTATATATCGTTCCGCTCATTGCTGACGCTGATTCTGGCGCTGATTATCTCAGCGTGGTTTGGCGAGTACTTCATCAAGTATATGCGCCGCAAGAAGATTTACGAGACTGAACGCGACCCGCTCATCGACCCGTTTGGAGTGCAGAAGAAGGGTGTGCCCACTATGGGTGGCATCATCATCATAGTTTCCATACTGATTCCCGTCTTGCTCTTTGCCCGTATTCGCAATATCTATATCATCCTGATGCTGGCTACCACTGTCTGGCTGGGCTTCTTAGGCTTTATGGACGACTACATCAAGATATTCCGCCAGAACAAGGAAGGACTGAAAGGCAAGTACAAGATTGTGGGCCAGGTGTCCATCGGCTTTATCGTAGGCCTGACGCTGTGGCTAAGCCCTGATGTAGTAGTGCGCGAGAACGTCAGCGTGCAGCAACAGAACCAGGAGATTGTGGTGAAGCACAAGACGGCAGCCGTAAAGTCGCTGAAGACCACCATCCCCTTTGTGAAGAACCATAATCTGAACTATTCCGAGATGATGGGCTTCTTTGGTAAGTATAAGGTGGCTGCCGGGTGGGTACTCTTTGTCATTATCACCATTCTGGTCGTGACAGCTGTGTCCAACGGTGCCAACCTGAATGATGGCATGGATGGTATGTGTGCAGGCAATTCCGCTATTATCGGCGTGGCCATGCTGGTGCTGGCATACGTGTCAGGGCACATTGTCTATGCTGCCTACTTCGACCTGATGTATATCCCTCATGCCGAGGAACTGGTGGTGTTCCTGTCGGCTTTTATCGGGGCCATGATAGGCTTCTTGTGGTATAACGCCTTTCCCGCTCAGGTGTTTATGGGCGACACGGGGTCGCTCACCATTGGAGGCATCATCGGTGTCTGTGCTGTCATCATCCATAAGGAACTGTTGCTGCCCATCCTCTGCGGCATTTTCTTCATCGAGAGTCTCAGTGTAATCATCCAGACACAGTGGTTCAAGCTGATGAAACGCAAGGGAAAGCGCGTACGCGTGTTTCGTGCCACCCCCATTCACGACAATTTCCGCCGTCTGGACTCTCAGCTTGACCCGACGTCGACCTATATCCTTCGTGGCTGGCCGCAGCGCCAGTTCCACGAGTCGAAGATAACGTTTCGCTTCTGGATTATTACTATTATCCTGGCAGCGATGACCATTATAACATTAAAGATTAGATAAACAAGAAAATATGAAAAGGATTGTTGTTTTAGGAGCAGGTGAGAGCGGCGCAGGAGCTGCCGTTCTGGCCAAGAAGGAAGGATTCGATGTGTTCGTTTCGGACATGTCGAAGATTGCCGATCGCTACAAGCAGATGTTGGACGACCGCCACATTGAGTGGGAAGAAGGCCAGCATACGGAGGAAAAGATACTGTCAGCCGACGAAATCATCAAGAGTCCTGGCATCCCCGATACGGCGCCGATGGTCAGTAAGGCCATTGCGAAAGGCATCAAGATTATCAGCGAGATTGAGTTTGCTGGACGTTACACCGATTCCAAGATGATTTGCATCACAGGCTCTAATGGCAAGACGACCACCACTTCGCTCATCTACCATATCTTCCGTCAGGCTGGCTACGATGCCGGACTGGCTGGCAACATTGGTCATTCGTTGGCATTACAGGTGGCCGAGGAGCCTCATAAGTATTACATCATCGAGTTGTCGTCGTTCCAGTTGGATAATATGTACCAGTTCCGCGCCAACATAGCCATTCTGCTGAATATCACGCCTGACCATCTGGACCGCTACGACAACTGCATGCAGAACTATACGGATGCCAAGATGCGCATCATCCAGAACCAGACGCCGCAGGATGCCTTCATCTACTGGGCCGATGACCCCATCATCTCAAAGGAGCTGAAGAAGTACGACATCAAGGCCGTGCAGTGCCCGTTCTCCGACATCAAGAAAAACGGTGTCATTGGCTACATTGAGGAAGGCCAGTATAAACTGGAATACCCTACTCCCTTCAACATGGAGCAGGAGAGCCTGAGCCTAACGGGACGTCACAACATCTACAATTCACTGGCTGCAGGACTGGCGGCCAACATTGCTGGTATCAAGAAGGAGGAGATACGCCGCTCGTTGAGCGACTTCCCTGGCGTGGAACACCGTTTGGAGAAAGTGTGCGATGTACGTGGTGTCCACTATGTCAACGACTCAAAGGCCACCAACGTTGATGCCTGCTGGTATGCACTGGAATCGATGAAGACCAAGGTGGTGCTCATTATTGGCGGCAAGGACAAAGGCAACGATTATGAACCCATCAAGCCGTTGGTTCGCGAGAAGTGCTCGGCACTGGTCTATCTTGGTGCCGACAATCAGAAATTGCACGACAACTTCGACCAAATGGGTATTCCAGTTCGCGACACCCACTCCATGAAGGAGTGTATGGAGGCCTGCTACGAGCTGGCCCAGCCTGGTGAGACGGTGCTGCTTTCGCCCTGTTGCGCGTCGTTTGACCTCTTTAAGAATATGGAGGACCGTGGTGAACAATTCAAGGAAATAGCAAGGAGTCTGTAAATGAACAAGAAAATTGGCAATATCTTCAAAGGTGACAAGGTCATCTGGATGGTGTTCTTTTTCCTCTGCATGATCAGTATTGTTGAGGTCTTCTCGGCTTCGAGCAATCTGACTTACAAGAGCCAGAACTACATGGGACCTATCGCCTATCATACGGCAATGATTGTGATTGGTGCCATAGTGGCGGTGTTGACACTCAACGTCCCGTGCCGCTACTTCAAGCTGATGACGCCGTTCCTGCTGGCCGTCTCAGCGGTAACGCTGCTGTGGGTGCTGGTAGGAGGCGAGAGCATCAACGGTGCCAACCGTGTCATTTCGATATTTGGCTTTACTTTCCAGCCGTCAGAGATTGCCAAGGGCACGATGGTGCTTATCACGGCACAGATTCTGAGTGCCATGCAGCGTGAGTCGGGTGCCGACCGCAAGGCCTTTAAGTATATTATGTTCATACTGCTGCCTACGACCTTCTTGATTGGTATTGAGAACCTTTCGACGGCGGCATTGCTCTTTGCCGTTGTCGTGCTGATGATGTTCATTGGCCGCGTGCCCATGTCACAGATGGGTAAGCTGGTAGGAAGCATCGCTGTGCTGGGAATCGTAGGGCTGGTATTGATTATGACGCTTGGAAGCATGGAAGACCAGCCTACGGACGCAACGATGACCGAGACGGTCAGCAACAACGCAGACGGGGTAGACAAGACTTCCATCAAGGGTGGTGGCATCTTCCACCGTTTCACCACACAGCGTAACCGAATATTGAAATTCCTCGACCGGCGTGATGTGCCGCCCGAGGAGTATGATATCGAAGGAAACTTCCAGGTGGGCCATGCTAACATGGCCATCGCTTCGTCGGGCATCATTGGCAAAGGGCCAGGTAACTCCATTGAGCGCGACTATCTGCCGCAGGCTTTCTCCGACTTCATCTATGCCATCATCATCGAGGAAATGGGCATCTTTGGTGCCATCGCCGTCGTGTTCCTCTATATTGTGTTGCTTTACAGGGCAGCCCGTATTGCCACACTTTGCGAGAACAACTTCCCGGCTTTCCTGATTATGGGACTTTCGTTGCTGCTGGTCATCCAGGCTACGTTCAACATGATGGTGGCCGTCGGGTTGGCTCCTGTCACGGGCCAGCCGTTACCGCTTATCTCGAAAGGCGGCACCAGCACAATTATTAACTGTGCCTACATCGGAGCAATCCTGAGTGTCAGCCGCTCCGCAAAAATGAAGACTAATAAATAGAGAATATGAGCAAGGAGTTAAGAGTCATTGTAAGTGGTGGCGGTACGGGAGGCCACATCTTCCCGGCCGTGTCGATTGCTAACGCTGTACGCAAGCTGCGTCCCGATGCCAGGATTTTGTTCATTGGAGCTTTGGGGCGTATGGAGATGCAGCGAGTGCCGGCCGCTGGCTATGAAATCAAGGGACTTCCTATTCGGGGGTTCTTCCGTCCGCTGTGGAAACCCGCCAATATCGGTGTGGCCATCGACTACCTGAAGAGCAAGTGGCAAGCCAAGAAACTGATACGCGACTTTAAGCCCGACGTAGCAGTAGGAGTGGGTGGCTATGCCAGCAGCGCAGCTCTCGGCGCTGCCAACAGCTTGGGCATTCCTACCTTGATTCAGGAGCAGAACAGCTATGCCGGACTGGCCAACAAGCGGCTGGCCTCGAAAGCACGGAAAATCTGTGTGGCTTATGAGGGTATGGAGCGCTTCTTCCCTGCCGACAAGATTCTGCTGACGGGCAACCCCGTTCGCCAGGCTCTGCTCGACACTACGCTATCACGTGAAGATGCCGTCCGTAGTCTCGGTCTCGACCCTGATAAGAAGACTATCCTGATAGTGGGAGGAAGCCTTGGTGCCCGCACCATCAACGAAAGCGTGCTCCAGCATCTTGACCTGGTTCAGCAAAGTGGCGTACAGTTCCTCTGGCAGACAGGCAAGTACTACTACGCCGACATACAATCTCAACTCTCAAGCCTCAAGTCTCCAATCCCGAACCTGAAGGTGACGGACTTTATTACCGATATGGGAGCCGCCTATCGTGCTGCCGACCTTGTCATCAGCCGTGCCGGAGCCAGTAGCATCAGCGAGTTTTGCCTTATTGGCAAGCCGGTTATCCTGGTACCCAGCCCCAACGTGGCAGAAGACCATCAGACCAAAAATGCCCTTGCCCTGGCTAACCGCGATGCCGCTATCTACGTTAAGGACTCCGAGGCTCCTGCCACCCTGCTGTCGTTGGCCATCGAGACGGTAGGCAACGATGCCCGGCTTCGTTCGCTGAGCGAGAACGTCCTGAAGCTTGCCTTACCCGATTCGGCAGAAATCATTGCAAAAGAAGTCATCAAATTAGCAGAAAGATAAATGGAAGCAAAAAATATCAGAGCAGTCTATTTCGTAGGTGCCGGAGGCATCGGCATGAGTGCCATTGCGCGTTACTTCATCAAGCGTGGCCTTGTTGTGGCTGGCTACGACAAGACACCCACTGAGCTGACACGCCAGTTGGAGAAAGAAGGCATGCTCATACACTATGAAGAAAACATCGACAGCATTCCTCATGCCTGCCGCCAGTCCAACTCGTGTCTTGTCATTTACACCCCCGCCATACCTGAGGAGCACCAGGAGTTGCAATGGTTCCGCGCTAATGGCTTTGAAATACAGAAGCGAGCCCAGGTGCTTGGCACGCTGACTCGCCAGATGAAGGGCCTCTGTGTGGCTGGTACGCATGGCAAGACCACCACTTCCACCATGTGTGCACACATCATGCACCAGTCGTCGCTCGACTGCAATGCCTTCTTGGGGGGGATTTCGAAGAACTACGGCACCAACTACATCCTCAGCGACTCTGATTACGTAGTCATCGAGGCCGACGAGTTCGACCGCTCCTTCCACTGGCTCCGCCCTTGGATGTCGGTCATCACTTCTACCGACCCCGACCACCTCGACATCTACGGTACGAAGGAAGCCTATCTTGAAAGTTTCCGCCATTATACCACGCTCATCCAGCCAGGAGGGGCACTCATCATCCACCGCGATTTGGAGATGAAAGAGAATCTGCAAGAAGGTGTGCGCCGTTACGACTATGCGCTGACTGAAGGCGACTTCCATGCCGAGAACATCCGTATTGAGAACGGGGGCATCACGTTTGACTTCGTGTCACCCATTGAGCCGGTCAAAGACATCGTGCTCGGACAGCCCATACCTATCAATATAGAAAACGGCATTGCCGCTATGGCGATGGCACAGCTCTGCGGCTGCACAGCCGAGGAACTGCGCTACGGCATGCGTACCTATGGTGGGGTAGACCGTCGCTTCGACTTCAAGATCAAGACCAGCCAGCTGGTGTTCCTTAGCGATTATGCTCACCATCCGAAGGAAATCTATCAGAGTGCAAGGAGTATCCGTGAATTGTACAAGGACCGTCGCATCACTGCCATCTTCCAGCCGCATCTCTATACCCGTACCCGCGACTTCTACCGCGAGTTTGCAGAGGCATTGAGCCAACTGGACGAAGTGGTGCTCACTGAAATCTATCCTGCCCGTGAACAGCCTATCGAGGGTGTCACGTCGCAGCTTATCTATGACAACTTGAAACCTGGGGTCGACAAGCATATCATCCACAAGGCTGATGTGCTTGACTACGTCCGCAGCCATGACTTCGATGTGCTCATCGTCCTCGGTGCCGGCGACCTCGACAACATGGTGCCACAGATAACCAAATTATTACAACAGAAGTAAATGCAAGTAAACTGGAAACAGACCATCATCATCCTGCTGGATGTCATCATCGCCGTCTATCTGGTGCTGGCCATCACCGTGTTTAACCAACCCGATGAGAAAGCAACGGTATGTACTGAGGTGAACATCCACATTGCCGACGGCCAGGCAAATGGCATACTGACACCCGCAGAGGTTAAGCGGCTGCTGGAAAAGGAGCGGGCCTACCCTCTGGCGCAACCCATGCAGTTTGTCAGCACCCGCCAGATGGAGGAAGTACTATGCCGGAATCCCTTCATCGCCGAGGCCGAATGCTATAAGACGCAGAACGGCCATGTGGCCATCCAGCTGCAGCCACGAAAGCCTGTGCTTCATGTTATGACGTCGGCGGGCGAGCAGTATTACGTGGACGACCAAGGCAACATCCTGCCCCACGCACGGCTGGCCAACAGCCTGCTCGTAGCAACGGGCAACATCAGCCGTAAGTACGCCTCCAAACGGTTGGCACCTGTGGCCTTGAAGATTCTGGACGACCACTTCTGGCAGGAGCAGACCGTACAGTTGAACGTGCTCAACGACGGTACGCTGGAGCTGGTACCCCGTGTTGGCAACCACATCGTTTACCTCGGCACCCCCACTGGTATCGACAAGAAGCTGGAGCGGCTGCGCAAGTTCTACAAATACGGGCTTAGCCATGCAGGCTGGGACCGGTACGAGCGCATCAACGTGGAATTCGACAACCAAATTATATGTAAAAAGAGAAGTAAAAGTTAAGGAGTTAAGGAGTAGAGAACATGGCAAAGGAATTTATTGTAGCAATTGAGCTTGGGTCATCAAAGATGACAGGTATTGCGGGACAGAAGAACCTGGACGGCAGCATCAGCGTGCTTGCCGTAGCCAAGGAAAACTCTTCGTCGTTCATCCGCAAGGGAGTGGTTTATAACATCGACAAGACTGCCCAGTGCCTGCAGGGCATCGTCAAGAAGCTGGAAGCGCAGCTGAAGACACAAATCAAGCAGGTGTACGTTGGCGTAGGAGGACAATCTATCCGCGGAGTGCGTAACATCGTTGCGAAGGACCTGCCCGCAGGAACTATCGTGACCGATGCCATGATTGACCAGCTGGTAGACTCCAACCGCAACATGAATTATCCTGATCAGGAAATCCTCGATACTGCTGTGCAGGAGTACAAAGTCGATTCCCAGTACCAGCAGGATCCCGTAGGCATCCAGTGTACCCGTTTGGAGGGTAACTATCTGAATATCTTGCAGCGCAAGGCTTTCTACAAGAATTTCAACAAGTGCTTCGAGGTGGCAGGCATTGCCATTGCCGAGATGCTCAATGCACCCCTGGCCTTGGCCGACGCCGTCCTCTTGGAGGCCGAGCGCCGTTCGGGCTGCGCACTGATTGATATCGGTGCCGAGACGACCACCGTCAGCGTCTATTCTAAGAACATCCTGCGCCACCTCTCCGTCATTCCCCTTGGCGGGGCCAACATCACCAAGGACATTGCTACCCTCCAGATGGAGGAGAGCGATGCCGAGAAGATGAAGCTGAAGTATGCTTCCGCCTATACTGAGAACAACGAGATTGACAACAACCTGAAGTACTCCATCGACCAGGACCGCCAGGTCGAGAGCCGCCGTTTCATCGAGATTGTCGAAGGCCGCTTAGAAGAGATTGTCGAGAATGCCTGGTACCAGATTCCTTCCGAGTACTACGACAAGCTGCTTGGAGGTATCATCCTGACGGGTGGCGGTGCTAACCTGAAGAACATAGAACGCGCCTTCCAGAACCACACACACATCGAGAAGATACGCATTGCCAAGGCTCCCGTCCACACTATTTCGGGTGGAAACGACGACATCAAGTCGAAGAACGGCATGATGAACACCGTACTGGGACTGCTGGCCAAGGGCGACATCAACTGCGCCGGCGTACCCATCGACCCCAACGGCGACCTGTTCGGCTCCCAGAAGCCAGCCAATGGCACATCAGACCAGAACGACCCGCGCCCGGCTCGCAAGCCCGGCGAAGTGCCTGCCGGTGTGGTGCTGACCGAGGCCGAGAAACAGAAGGCCGAGGAGGAAGCTCGCCTGAAGCGTGAGAAAGAGGAGCGCGAGGCCCGCGAGAAAGCCGAGAAGGAAGCCGCCGAGCAAGCCCGCATCCGTCGTGAGAACAGCTGGACCAACAAACTCAAGAAAGGTATCGTCAACTTCGGCAAGCAGATTATGTCGGGCGACGACGAATAACCCATAGGCCCCATTAGTCCCATCAAGTAAAAACAACAAAAAAGATTATGGCAGATAGCAATACATTCGAAATCCTTGACTTCGGCGAGCCGGAGAAGGAGCACAGCATTATCAAAGTGATTGGCGTCGGCGGCGGTGGCGGCAATGCCGTCAACCACATGTACCGTGAAGGCATCCACGACGTCACGTTCGTACTCTGTAATACTGACGCGCAGGCACTCAATGATTCACCCGTGCCCGTCCACCTGCAACTGGGCAGCGAAGGACTTGGTGCCGGCAACAAGCCTGAGCGTGCACGCCAGGCAGCAGAGGAAAGTATCGACGACATCAAGCACATGCTCGACGACGGCACCCGCATGGCCTTTATCACCGCTGGCATGGGTGGAGGTACGGGCACCGGTGCGGCACCCGTCATCGCCCGCGTTTCCAAGGAGATGGGCATCCTCACCGTCGGTATCGTCACCATCCCCTTCCGCTTCGAGGGAGCCAAGAAGATTGACCAGGCACTTGATGGTGTCGAGGAGATGTCGAAGCATGTCGACGCATTGCTCGTCATCAACAACGAACGCCTACGCGAGATTTATCCCGACCTGTCGCTCACCGCTGCTTTCGGCAAGGCTGACGATACGCTGTCGGTGGCTGCTAAGTCCATTGCTGAGATTATCACCGTCCACGGACTCATCAACCTCGACTTCAACGACGTGAAGACCGTGCTCAAGGACGGTGGTGTAGCCATCATGTCGACGGGTTATGGCGAAGGCGAAGACCGTGTCAAGAAAGCTATTGACGATGCCCTCAACTCGCCGTTGCTCAACGACAACGATGTGTTCAACTCCAAGAAGATTCTGCTTTCCATTGCCTTCAATGAGGAGAAGGGTGGCAACGACAACTTCATGATGGAGGAAATGAACTACGTCAACGACTTCATGGACAAGTTCGGCGACTTCGAAATCAAGTGGGGTGTCGCCATCGACCCCGAACTGGGCAAGCAGGTAAAGGTCACCATCCTCGCCACAGGCTTCGGCATTTCCAACGTCGACGGCATGGAGACGCGCCTGAAGAAGCACTCTCAGGAGGAGGCCAACCGCATAGCCGAGGAACAGGAGAAAGCCGCTGCCCGCGAGGAGCGCCGCAACATGTACTATAAGGATGGTAACGGTGTGCGCCGTTATAAGCGCCGTCCGCACATCTATCTCTTCCGTACAGAGGACCTCGACAATGACGATATCATCTCCGCCGTGGAGTCTACTCCCACCTACAAGCGTACCCGTGAGATTCTGGACAGCATCCACTCACAGGCAACGGGCGACGTCATCATCGACAGCACCACTCCTGCACAGCAGGAACCTCAGCAGGGAACGATTAAGTTTGCTTGAGCACACGGCGGTAGACCTCCAGCACCTGTGAGGCTACGTCGGTGCCCTCGAAGCGGCGCACATAGTCGCGGCTGCGGCGAATGCGCTCTTCGCGACCTTCGGCACCTTTCAATACACGGGCGATGGCAACTGCCATCGCCTTTTCGTCGTCGGGTGACACATACAGGCAGTCGGGGCCTCCCGCCTCTTCCAAGCACGATCCGGTAGCTGCCACGACGGGCAGCCCGCTGTGGATGGCCTCGATGACGGGAATGCCGAACCCCTCGTAACGGGAGGGATAGACAAACACCTCGGCCATCTGATAGAGTGCATGCAGGTCGGCATCGGGCACATTGTGCAGGAAACGTACACGGCTCGCCAATGCCGGCCGACTGATGCTCCTCAGCACCTGCTCTGCGTATTCCGTCGGCTTTCCCACAGCCACTAAGTGGATGTCTTCCGGCAGATAGTTCAGGGCCTTCACTGCCTCGGCTATATTCTTGCGAGCCTCGATAGACCCTACGCTGAGAATGAACCGCCCAGGCAACTGGTAGCGGCAGCGCACCTCGTCGGCCTGCTGCGGCGACACGGCCGTTGCGTAGCGCGGTGAACAGCTTTGGTAGATGACGTCGATACGGTCGGCGGCCACACCGCCCAGCTCCATGATGTCGTGCTTCGTGCGCTCGCTGATGGCTATGATGCGGTCGGCTTCGCGCACCGTCTGGTGGAACTTCCATTTGTAAATCGTGACGTCTGTCTGATGATAGTACTCAGGGTGGCGCAGGAAAATCAAGTCGTGGATGGTCACTACGGAGCTGATGCCCGACTTGCTGATGCCAACAGGCAACTCACCAGTCAGTCCGTGATACAGCCCTACACCGTCGCGCTTCAAGTCCCTGACAATAGGGCCAATGCGCCACAGCGAACGTCCGATGCCCCCTGGCCAATGCTGCGGATATACGAACCGCAGACGCTGCGTCTCTTTCACCTGGCTTCGCAGCGTGTCGCGGCCCGCGTCTGGCGCATAAAGCCGCAGCGTCCAGTCGTCGGGCACCACCGCCGCCAAGTCGTTCACCAGCGTCCGTCCGTAGTTGCCCAGTCCCGTAGCATTGCGTACTATCCGCTTTGCGTCAAAGCCAATAATCATTATTCCTCGTACATCTTGTCGATTTCCCGCTTATAGTTCTCGTTCAGCACGCGGCGCTTTATTTTCAGGGTGTTGGTCAGTTCGCCGCGCTCCATCGAGAATCCGTGAGGCAGCAGCGTGAATCGCTTGATTTGCTCGTAGTGTGCCAGCTGCTGTTGCAGGGTGTCTATACGGTCCATCATCATCTTGTTGATGCGCTCGTTGCTGCACAGGTCCTCGCGGTTCTCGAACCGGATGCCATGCTCACGGGCGTACTCTTCCAGAAGGGGATAAACGGGAATGATGAGGGCCGATACAAACTTGCGCTGGTCGGCTATGATGGCTATCTGGTCCACATACTTGTCGACCAGTATCTTCGACTCAATCATCTGGGGGGCAATGTACTTGCCGTTCGAGGTCTTGAACAGGTCTTTGATGCGCTCCTTCAGGAACAGCTCACCGCCCTCTAAGTAGCCCGAGTCGCCCGTGCGGAAGTAGCCGTCGTCGGTAAACGCCTGGCGCGTCAGATCCTCACGGTTGTAGTACCCCCGTGTGATGGTCGGGCCTTTCAGCTGCACCTCGCCCTCGTCGCTGATGCGGATGCTGATACCCTCGATGGGAATACCCACCGACCCCACCGTCCAGGGCTTGCCTAAGTGGTTGCACGACACGGTGGCCAGCGACTCCGTCAGTCCGTAGCCCACCACCATGTTAATGCCGATGGAATGGACGAATTCTTCCACCTTCGGGTTCACGGTGGCACCAGCTGTCGGGAAGAAATGGGCGTTCTCCAAGCCCAGCTCCTTGCGCACCAGCGAGAAGATGGTCTTGTTCAGCACCTCGTACTCTAAGTGGAGGGCTACGGGCGGCTTGTCGCCTTTCGACAGGTAGTCGATGTTGTGACGCTTGCCCACGGCAATGGCGTGCTCAAAGAGCTTGCGCTGCATGGTGCCGCTCGACTCTATCTTCTCCTGCACACCCATGTAGACCTTCTCCCAGAAGCGGGGCACCGACGACATGCACGTAGGGTGCTGCTCCTTCATCGACTGCTGCACCTGCTGCGGATAGGTGTTCACAATGAGCCGTGCTCCCTTCGTCAGGCACAGTATCTTCCAGCCCTTCTCAAAGATATGGGTGAAGGGCAGGAAGTTCAGCACGCGGTCCTCCTCGCCTACGGGTACACACTTGTTGTTAGCCTCCATAGCGGCATGATACTGGCCGCAGGTCAGCACTACACCCTTCGAGTCGCCCGTCGTGCCGCTGGTATAGAGTACGTTGGCTATGTCGTCCATCGAGGCCTGCTGCTGGCGGTTCTCCACCTCGGTCTGCCGCGGCAGCCCCTCACCCAACTTCAGGAAGTCGTCGAAGTACATGGCCATCGTGTCCTCGTCGCTCAGCCGCACACCGCGGTCGAACACCACGATGCGCTCCAACGTGTGGCACGTAGCCTGCACGCGGTGGGCCTTGTCGTACTGCTCCTGTTCACCAACAAACAGTATGCGGATTCTCGCATCGGTCAGCATAAACTGTATCTGCTGTTCCGACGAGGTGGCATAGAACGGGATGGTCACCGCACGGATGCCCCATGCCCCGAAGTCGCAGAACAGGTACTGCACGGAGTTCTGCGAGAAGATGCCCACGTTCTCCTGCACCTTTACGCCGAGGTTCAGCATGGCGTTCGACACCTGCTTCACCGTCGCCGAGAACTGATTCCACGAATACGATTTCCACTCCGCGCCGCCAAAGTCCTTGTAGATGAGCACTTCGCGGTCTCCGTAGGTCTTGGCCTGCTCATGTATCAGCACGGCCAGATGGCTGTTGTTCTGCATAGCTATCACTGATTTTGCTGCAAAAGTAAACAAAAAAAAGGAGAAACGGAAACATTTCCCCTTTTTTTTCGTCCAGCAGCTACTTTTCGTGGACAGTATAAGAAAAACTGTGTCCCCCAAAGAGCCTTTTCGTCGGGTGGGGGGTCTTGCTCGATCGGGTGGGGGGTCTTGGCCTGTCGGGTGGGGGGGCTTCGGCCTGAAAGACCAGCAAGCAAATAGCTGGAAACAACCGACCAAACCTTTTAGTGTGACAAAGTGACAAAGTGACAAAGAGACATTAAGCGTGTTTTGACTTATACTTTATAATTATATATATATTAATAATATATATATAATTATAAAATTAAATCTCTGATTTTTTGGGGCACAAAAACGCCCTTATTGCCCCGATGCCCCTTTGACCCTAATGTGAAATCTTGAAATTAAGAAAATTATTAACAAAAGTGAGAAATTGGGAATATGAGAAAATAAAAGCTTAAAAACACGGACGACCTGATTTGCCCCAACAAAATCTATTTTTGGTAGTTAAAAACACCCTTATTGTCCCTTTGTCACATTGTCACTTTGTCACTTTGTCCACTTACCGAGAATGAGAAAACATGAAATTTTATTACAAAAGGCTTTCGCAAACCTAATTTCTCACATTAAGGGTGATTTTTTGGGCGTTTTTTTTGTAGATTTCAAAACAAAGTTGTATCTTTGCAAACACAAAAACTGATGTACTAAATATTTATGAATATAAACAAGAAAGCTCCCTTTACGTTGAAGTCGGCGATGAGAATGCCGACAAGCCCGCCCGTTCATTTTAATTGATTATAGACTCTGTATGATAAGTACAACAAAGCAACTTGTGATTGCAGCCGTTATGACGGCTACCCTAACTGCTACGGCACAGACGAAACGCTCGGACGACTTCCGGGCCAGATATGGACTGAAGGAAGTGGTGGTGATGAGCCGCCACAACATCCGCTCGCCGCTGACTTCGGGCGGTGCTGCCTATATGCGGGTAACGCCCCACGAGTGGTTTAAGTGGACGTCGCCCAGCAGCCAGTTGTCGCTGCGAGGCGGCGTGCTGGAAACAGCTATGGGGCAGTTCTTCCGCAAGTGGGTGGTGGCCGAGGGCCTGCTGCCCGACAACTACCGCCCCGAGGGTGAGGAGGTGCTGTTCTATGCCAACTCGCGTCAGCGCACGTTTGCTACGGCGAAGTGCTTCTCGGCTGGTTTCCTGCCCTTTGCCAACGTGGAGATTACCCATAAGCTGGCCGAGGACAAGATGGACCCCGTCTTTGTGGCTAAATTCACGAAGATGAACGACAAGTACCGCCAGCAGGTGATTAGTGAAATGGAGGCCCTGCACGGCGGTCCGCAGGCGTGGATGCAGAGCGTGCAGCCCACACTGACGCTGATGGAGGAGGTGGTAGACATGGCTCATTCGCCTGCCGCCCAGCAGGGTGACACGCTGCACATCAGCTTTGCTGATACACAGTTCAAGATTGAGAAGGGTGACGAGCCTCGGATGACGGGCGGCTATACACTGGCCAACAGCTTGGCCGACGCGCTGCTGTTGCAATGCTACGAGACGGAGAGCATGACGGCTTTCGGCCACGAACTGACCACAGAACAGTGGCGTGCCATCTGCGGAGTGAAGGAGGTCTACGACGGCTTGCTCTTCACCACCCATGCCGCTGCTGTCAATCTGGCTCATCCGTTGGTGAGCCGCATCCGTGAGGAGCTGAACCGTAGCGACCGCAAGTTCATGTTCCTTTGCGGCCACGACTGTAACCTGGCCAGTATATGTGCTGCCCTGCGAATGAATCTTCCTGAGACGGAGAATGCCTTGGAACTGCATACGCCTATCGGTTCAAAACTTGTGTTTGAGAAGTGGAATGACTCTACCGTTTGGCTGACGTTGATGCCCGCTTTGCGGAGGCAATGGCTGAATACGATGCCATTGAGGATGCTGCAACCGATGTTCCTTCACCCGCCCGCATTATACCTATCAGTCAGGGCCGCTCCTATACGCTGGGCGGTATGCAAGCTAACGACTCCACCCGCGGTATCATTGTCAGCGACAACCAGAAGGTCGTGAAACGGTAACTTTTCGAACTATCGTTGAACCACTGCTCGCACCATGAACCAGCAGTGCAGGAGAAAGGTTTGGATGATGCCGTAGTGGCGCTGCATGACGCGGTAACGCTCACGGAGCGAGGCATGGTGGTTCTGCGTAGTCTGGCCTTCCTCCGTGTAATTGGCCACCACCCTGTGGAGGTTCTGTAGGGGTATGCCCTCGTCCTCGGCCTGCTTCATGATGCGTATGCACCAGTCTACGTCGGCCGAGTAGCGGAACGTTGTGTCGTATGGGTTCTGCATGGCAAAGTCTACACGGGCGTAGAAAGCCTGGTGGCAGACGAGCATGCCCTGACGGAACGACCGCCATGTGAGTTTCTCGGGCGGGCATAGCCGACGGTGGCGAAGGAAGTTTCCTTCGTTGTCGACGATGTCGGTGTCGCCATAGAGCACGGCGGGCAGTGGGGTAAGGGTGACGGACGAGACGATGCGCGAGACGGTATCGTCAGCGGGCAGGAAGTCACCTGCGTTCATAAAGCAGACATAGTCGCCTGTGGCTGAACGTAGTCCCTTGTTCATGGCGTCGTAGATGCCGTGATCGGGTTCGGAGGTCACTTGTACGTCGTGTCCGTTGTCGGCAGCGTTGGATCGGGCTATGTAGTCGTCCACCATGCGCAGTGTGTCATCGGTCGAGGCTCCGTCGATGATGAGATGCTGTATGTGGGGATAGTCCTGTCGGAGTATGCTGTCAAGCGTCCGCCGGAGCGTGGCAGCGGCGTTATAAGTGATGGTGACGTAGGTGATGGTAATCATAGCTTGTAGTGCTTCTGGGCAATGGCTTCGTTGTAGACTTCTGTATATTTCAAGGCTACGCTCTGTCCGGAGTAGCAGCGGTTGACCTTGCTGACTGCGGCTTTGGAAAGTGCTTCATGGTCGGCTTCGCAGAGCACCCAGCGGATGCCGGCGGCCAGGTCGGCAGCGTCGCGGTAGTTGGCCACGTAGCCGTTTTTCAGGTGGTCAATCTCTTCGGGAATACCTCCAACCCTGAAACCGATGCAAGGGACGCCGCAGGCCATCGACTCCATAATGGTGTTGGGCAAGTTCTCTGAAAGTGATGGTAGTACAAAGACATTGGCGGCATTGTAGACGTCAACGATGCGGTGCTCGTCGCTGACATAGCCCAATGGGTATGTTTCGAAGGGCAGTTGACCTGCCACGTCCTCGGCATGGCCGCCCAGAATGGCCACCCCAGTGCTGCTCTTCATGTCGGGATGCTGCTCAGCCAAAAGGCGGCAGGCTTCAATGAGGTAGTCCATGCCTTTGTTACGGTTGGTGACACGCTGTGATACGAAGAGCATAATCTGTTTGTCGGAAGGTAGACCCAAGCGCTGGCGGGCTGCAGTCTTGTCACCTATTTTATATAGATGGGTGTCAATGGGGTTGGGGATACTTGTGATTTTCTGGTTTTTCAGTAAGGCACTCTGCCGTGCCTCGCCTTCTAACCAGCGGCTACAGGCCACAAACACAACGCTCTGATTTCGTAGCAGGGCCTGTTTCTTTCGCCATACACGGGCTGAAAGGTCGCTATTGGAGCCGCCGCCAGGCAGATACTTGCAATGGTGGCAACCGCTCTTAAACTGGTTGCAGCCAAGCGTCAGGTGGCAAATGGACGTGGCGGGCCATATATCGTGCATGGTCCACACCACGGGCTTGCCACTGCGCAGAATCTTGCGGATGATGTTGAGCGAAAGCATGCCTTGATTGACCCAGTGCAGGTGAATGATGTCGGCCTCGCGGAACTCATGTAGCTTGGTGATGTCGGTGCCGACATTGGCAATGTCAAGCTCAAACAGGTGCCGGCGTGAGAAGTGCAGGTGCAGGTAGATGACCAGCCGTTCCCAAAGGAAGCACCACTGCTGCCACCACTTTCCCGACAGTCCGATGACGGTAAGGCTGTCGCTCTCTTTGTCGCGAACCAGCATGCGGGCTTTTACGCCGTGATTGTTCAAGGCCTCCATCAGCCGGTTGGCGGCAACCGCTGCTCCACCCGTACGTTCGCTTGTGTTAACGATGAGTACCCTCATTCCTCCTTGTCCTTCATTGCTTCCTCCAGATTCTCACGCAGCATGTCTTTGTCGAACGTGAATACATGGCCGAACATACCAACGGAGAGCAGTTTTTCCTTGCCGTCCAGGTTGATGTAGGTAGTGTTGAGCAACAGGTAGTCGTGCTCCTTCAGCTTTGTGCTCAGTGCGACCTCTACCGTCTTTGTCACAAAGCCTTTGCCGATGCTGGTCAGGACGTTCTTGCCGAACTTGCCTTCCACTTCTTCAGCTACATATTCTTTTACTGCTGCCATCATAGCCTCTTTGTGGGCTTTGCGGGAGGGCTTGGTCAGAACCATGAGTACAGCCACCAACAGCACAATAACTAAAGCGAGTATCTTCTTCATTTTTTGTTAAGGATTTGTTTACGGGCGGCAAAGGTACGAAGAATAAATGAGAAACGAGTAATACGCAGTAAGAAATTGCATCGGAAGAAACAAGAAATATGGCTGTTTGCGGACACATTTGTTTGATTTACGTCAAGAACGATGGCAATTTTTGCATATTCTATACTAAAAAGCTTGTGGGATTCGAAAAATCGCCGTACCTTTGCATCGTCAAAAGACAAAAGGTTAATAGATTGTTTTAGGTTAGTAGTAATATTTATAGTTTTAGGTTTTTAGTTATTGGTAAAAGAAAGTTTTCAACTGTAGGATAACAGGTGGCCGTCGTGAGACATCCATTTAAACTTTCAAATTTTTAGCCCTTGTGGGCTGAAAATTTCTTTTAGAGAAAAGGATTTTTAGTTAAACATAGGCTTGTTCCGCTGTAGCTTGCGAAAGTTGCAGCGGACTTTTTTTGTGGTCGTTCGGGCGTGGAAATCATAAAAAACGAAAAATTTCCAGCTTTTATTCGTTTATTCACATAATAATGTGTACCTTTGCGCTGTTTTTGCGCCATAAGCGCATTATTTTTTTATTTTTAGATGTTATAAACAAGATGAATGTAATTACAAAAACCCTTCAATTGGCTGATGGAAGGACCATTACCATTGAGACCGGGAAAGTGGCAAAACAGGCCGACGGCAGCGTCATGCTCCGCATGAATAACACCGTGTTGCTCGCCACCGTTTGTGCCGCAAAAGATGCAGTTCCCGGAACAGATTTCATGCCTTTGCAGGTAGACTATCGTGAACAGTACGCCGCCGCTGGACGTTTCCCCGGCGGATTCACCAAGCGCGAAGGCAAAGCCTCGGACAACGAAATCCTGACATCGCGACTCGTGGACCGCGTTCTCCGTCCACTCTTCCCCAGTAACTATCACGCTGAAGTTTATGTCAACGTCATGCTGTTCTCGGCTGACGGCGTTGACCAGCCCGATGCATTGGCCGGCTTTGCCGCCTCGGCTGCCTTGGCCTGCTCGGATATTCCCTTCGAGTGCCCTATTTCGGAGGTCCGCGTGGCTCGCATCAATGGTGAGTACGTCATTAACCCCACCTTCGCTCAGATGAAGGAGGCCGACATGGACATCATGGTTGGTGCCTCGGCTGAGAATATCATGATGGTGGAAGGCGAGATGAACGAGGTATCTGAGCAGGACCTGCTCGGTGCCTTGAAGGCAGCTATGGAGGCCATCAAACCCATGTGTGAACTGCAGACTGAACTCTCGAAGGAGCTTGGCAAGGATGTGAAGCGTGAGTACAACCATGAGGTGAACGACGAGGTTTTGCGTGAGCGTATGAACAAAGAGTTGTATCAGCCCGCCTATGATATTACCAAGCAGGCTCTCGAGAAGCAGCAGCGTGCTGAGGCCTTCGAGAAGCTGCTCGAGGACTTCAAAGAGAAGTTTTTTGCCGAGCGCAAGCTCGCGCTTAGCGGCTCACCCGCTGAGGAAGCCCCCGAAATCTCTGACGATGAATACGCTGCCATGATGGAACGTTACTACCACGATGTGGAGCGCGACGCTATGCGCCGTTGCATCCTCGACGAGGGCATCCGTCTCGACGGGCGCAAGACCACCGATATTCGTCCCATCTGGTGCGAGGTTAGTCCGCTGCCCATGCCTCACGGAAGCAGCATCTTTACCCGTGGTGAGACACAGTCGCTGACTACCGTCACTCTGGGTACCAAACTTGACGAGAAACTGGTGGACGATGTACTTGACAAGAGCTACATGAAGTTCCTCCTGCACTATAATTTCCCCCCGTTCTGCACAGGTGAGGCCAAGGCTCAGCGCGGCGTAGGCCGTCGGGAGATTGGTCATGGACACTTAGCGTGGCGCGGTCTGAAAGGTCAGATTCCAGAGGACTTCCCCTACACCGTCCGCGTGGTGTCGCAGATTTTAGAGTCGAACGGCTCTTCGTCAATGGCTACTGTCTGCGCTGGCACGCTGGCATTGATGGATGCTGGTGTTCCCATGAAGAAGCCTGTCTCTGGTATTGCTATGGGCCTCATCAAGAATCCTGGGGAAGATAAGTATGCAGTATTGAGCGACATCCTCGGCGACGAGGATCACTTGGGCGACATGGACTTCAAGACCACTGGTACGAAGGATGGCTTGACTGCCACCCAGATGGATATCAAGTGCGACGGTTTGTCGTTCGACATTCTCGAGAAGGCTCTCATGCAGGCCAAGGCCGGCCGTGAGCACATACTCGGATGTATCACCGACACCATCGCTGAGCCGCGTCCAGAGCTGAAGCCGCATGTTCCCCGCATCGAGGCTTTCGAGATTCCAAAGGAGTTCATTGGTGCCGTTATTGGTCCGGGTGGAAAGATTATCCAGCAGATGCAGGAAGACACTGGTGCCACCATCGTCATCGACGAAATCGACGGCGTGGGCAAGATTCAGGTCAGCGGCCCCAACAAGGAGGCTATCGATGCTGCCATCCAGAAAATCCGTTCCATCGTGGCTATCCCCGAAGTGGGCGAAGTCTACGACGGAGTCGTGCGCAGCATCATGCCTTATGGCTGCTTCGTCGAGATTATGCCTGGCAAGGACGGCTTGCTCCATATTTCCGAGATTGACTGGAAGCGCCTCGAGACCGTCGAGGAAGCTGGTATCAAGGAGGGCGACCATATTCAGGTGAAGCTGCTTGAAATCGACCCAAAGACTGGCAAGTACAAGCTCAGCCATCGTGTGCTTGTCGAGAAGCCAGAAGGCTATCAGGAGCGTCCTGCCCGCCGTGAGCGTGGCGAGCGCCCAGAACGTGGTGAGCGCCGCCCACGTCCTGAGCGTGGCGAACGTGGTGACCGCCGCGACCGCCGCCCCGAAAGAGGAGACCGTCGTCCCCGTCCTGAACAAGGTGGTGACTTAGCCAATAAACTGGCTGAGAAATTAGGCGATGAGTATCGTGCCCCTGAGGAAAAACATGAGCCGAAAGATTTCAGTGATGCCCTTGATCACATGGACTTCTGAAAACGAATAGCGCAGAAAACAAACAAAAAATCCCGTAGATTCCCTGAGAATCTGCGGGATTTTCATAAAAAACATGTGTAAAGCAAAAAAAGTTCCGAAAAAATTTGGTAGTTCCAAAAATTCGCCGTACCTTTGCACCCGCAATCGAAAGAAAGCAACCTGCTTCAGTAGCTCAGTTGGTTAGAGCACCTGACTGTTAATCAGGGGGTCGTTGGTTCAAGCCCATCCTGAAGCGCCTTAAAAATCAAGGAGTTACGAGAAATCGCAACTCCTTTTTCTTTTCCATCTGAACAAATTTTGGTTATCTATTTACGTTTTTTTAAGTATCAACTCCTATAATATCATAGGATTCAGACGTATCATAGAGTATGTTTCAATATGTATCGTAGGGTGCCATTCTTTTTATCTTTGGCATAAGTAAACCTACTATTCGCTCGGTATTCCGCGCTCGAACTATGCTTGTTTGCCAACACAGGAATGCAAGAAGTGTGAGAGAAAGAAAGGTGCAAAGACCGTTGCTGATCCTTGCACCTCTATTCTTTATGATTAACAGTCCGGTGACAGGTGTGGTTATAACTCAGGTGCCAGTCCCCGTGACTACCAACAATTCCTTCTCGCACCATTGCGGGAGGCTTTTGTACCCCTGCAATTCCTTCTCG